>NZ_CP065037.1:1211959-1817938 GCF_019924635.1 Leifsonia sp. ZF2019 | reverse complement strand
CCCGACCGGCTCCGAGCTCGGCTCGGCGGCGATCGTCGGCGACGAGGATCCGGTGCACGCGGGAGGCAGCTACGTCGTCGTGCAGAAGTACCTGCACGACCTCGGCGCATGGAACGCGCTGAGCGTCGCAGAGCAGGAGGCGGTGATCGGCCGCACCAAACTCGAGAACGTCGAGCTCGACGACGTGGAGCACGGCCGCAAAGCCCACAAGACGCTGGCCACCATCACGGGTGAGGACGGCGTCGAGCACGACATCCTGCGTGACAACATGCCGTTCGGGCGACCGGGGCAGGGCGAGTTCGGCACCTACTTCATCGGGTATTCGCGCGCGCTGTGGGTGATCGAGCGGATGCTCGAGCGGATGTTCGTGGGCGACCCGGCCGGAGGCTACGACCGCATCCTGGACTTCTCGACGGCGGTCACCGGCACGGCCTTCTTCGCCCCGACCCGTGGCTTCCTGGAGGCCCTGGCCGACTGACCGACGCCGATGCCGGCGAGCACGATCGCCAGACCGAGCAGCTGGCGGCCGGTCAGTGTCTCCCCCGCGACGACCGCACCGAGCAGGACTCCCGCCACCGGGTTGAGCAGGCCGATCAGGCCGACGGTCGCGGGTCCCAGGTGACGCAGGCCCGCGAACCAGGCGAGGAACGCGACGGCCGTCGCGACGACCGTCACATAGGCGAAGCCCGCGATCGCCGGCCCGTCCAGCGCCGGGGGCGCGCCCTCGAGCACGAGCGCGGGCGGAAGCATGAGGAGCCCGCCCGCGATGAGCTGCCACGAGGTCGCCGAGAAGACGTCCACCTCCCCCTCCCATCGCGTCGCCAGCACGTAGCCGACGGACGACAGGAGCATCGCCGCGACGGCGGCGACCACGCCGAGCGGATCGACGCCCTCGGCGGCGCCCAGCAGCATGACCGCGACGCCGACGGCCCCGGAGATGCCGCCGGCGAGGGCGAGCAGGCGCGGACGCTGCCCCAGGATCAGCCATGCCAGCGCCATCATGGCGAGCGGCGAGGCCGCCATCACGGTGGCCGCGACTCCGGAGGGCAGGAGATGCGCCACCGCGTACACGAGCGCGAAGAAGCCGCCCGAGGTGAGCAGCCCCAGCACCGCGGAGCGCCACCACCACGCTCCGCGCGGCAGCCGCCGCTTCACGAGCAGCAGCAGGAGCCCGGCAGGCAGCGCCCGCAGCACCGCGCCCCAGAGCGGCTCGTCCGGGAGGACGGCGCGGGTGACCACGTAGGTGGAGCCCCACGCGACCGGGGCGACGGCGGTGAGCGCGATCCAGCCCCAGCGAGCGGACGACGGCGACGAATTAGCTTCCATGGAAGTTAGTTTAGCTTCCCGGGAAGGTATTGTGGCGGGCATGGAACATCCCGATCACGTCGCGCGCATCCAGGACGAGTGGCGCCGCGAGCGGCCCGATGTCGACGTGGCGCCGCAGGGCGTCATCGGACGGCTGCACCGTGTCGCGTCCCGGCTCACCGACGAGCTGACCGCGGTGTATGCGCAGCACGGGCTCGGCGAGGGCGACTTCGACGTGCTGGCCGCGCTGCGCCGGGCGGGCGCGCCGTTCGAGCGGACTCCCGGCGATCTGGCCGCGCACACCATGATCACCACCGGCGGGATGACCAAGCGCCTCGACCGGCTCGAACGCGCCGGCCTCGTGGCGCGCCGCACCGCCGTCGGCGACGGCCGCGGTCGGGTCGTCGCTCTCACCCCGCTCGGGCGCGAGACCATCGACGCCGCGTTCGCGGCCCACATGGCCAACGAGCGTCGCCTGCTCGACGAGCTGTCCGCGGATGACGCGGCCACCCTGGAACGCATCCTCACGACCTGGCTCGCCCGCCTGGAGCCGTGACCGCAACGCGGCCGCGTCTGTAATACGGCGACCGAAAGTTGCCCGGCCCGACGGGAGTGCGGAAGGCTGGGGGTCCCCCACCACCCGACCTCACCGGAGGATGCCATGTCCCGCACGCGCCGTCTCGTCGTCGCGGCCGCCGCCGTCGCCGCAGCCGCCCTCGCTCTCACCGCCTGCTCGTCCGGCTCGGGCTCGGGCACGTCGAGCACCGCCGCCGACGCCGGGTACGTCACCGCAGGCAAGCTGACCATCGGAACGGCCGAGCCCGCCTACGCCCCGTGGGTCCTGGACGACAAGCCCGAGTCGGGCAAGGGCTTCGAGGCCGCCGTCGCCTATGCGGTCGCCGAGAAGCTCGGCTTCGCGAAGGGCGACGTGACCTGGGTGCGCACCACCTTCGACCAGGCCATCGCGCCGGGCCCGAAGGACTTCGACTTCAACCTGCAGCAGTTCTCCATCACCGACGAGCGCAAGAAGGCGGTCGACTTCTCGTCGCCGTACTACGAGACCACCCAGGTGGTCGTGACCACCGACGCGTCGCCGGCGGCCAAGGCGACCTCGCTCGCCGACCTGAAGTCGCTCGCGATCGGCGCGCAGACCGGGACGACGAGCTTCGCCGCCGCCGAGAAGGAGATCGCCCCCAGCGGCGGGGTGCAGGCCTTCAACTCCAACGACGACGCCAAGCTCGCGCTGGAGAACAAGCAGGTCGACGCCATCGTCGTCGACCTGCCCACCGCCTTCTATCTGCGCGATGCGGAGCTGACCGGCGGCAAGATCGTCGGTCAGCTGCCCAAGGTCGAGGGCCAGCAGGGCGATCAGTTCGGCCTCGTCCTGCCGAAGGGCAGCGCGCTCACGACGAAGGTCAGCGCCGCGGTGGACGCGCTCCGCGCCGACGGGACACTGGACAAGCTCGCAGAGAAGTGGCTCGCCTCGGACGGCGACGCCCCCGTCCTGAAGTAGCGCACGCTAGCCTTCCACGGTGACCACCACTCCCCCGTCGCCGGCGGACCTGGCTCCGGCGCCCAGCGCGATCGAGCGCGACCGCCGGCTGTACCGCCGCAGACAGACCTCGCGGTCCGTGCTGATCAGCCTCGCGAGCACCGCGGTCGTCGCGGTGCTCGCCTGGCTGTTCGTGATCAACACCCCCGGATGGGCGCGCGTGCAGCAGACGTTCTTCGACCCTGCGGTGGCGATCGAGGCCTGGCCGCGGGTGTTCGAGGGACTGCTGCTCAACATCCGGGTGCTCGTCGTCGCCGCGATCGGCGTGCTGCTGGTCAGCATCGTCATCGCGACCGTCCGCACCCTCCGCGGCCCGATCTTCTTCCCGCTGCGGGCGCTGGCGGCCGGCTACACCGACCTGTTCCGCGGGACGCCGCTCATCATCGTGCTCTACCTGGTGGGCTTCGGCCTCCCGGGACTGGGCGTCTTCCCGCGGATGCCCGCCGAGTTCTGGGGCACGATCGCCCTGGTGCTGGTGTACTCCGCGTACGTTTCGGAGGTGTTCCGCGCAGGAATCGAAGCGGTGCACCCGTCGCAGCGGCTGGCCGCGCGCGGGCTCGGGCTGAGCCACTACCAGACCCTCCGCCTGGTGATCCTGCCGCAGGCCGTGCGCAAAGTGACGCCCGCGCTGATGAACGACTTCGTCGCGATGCAGAAAGACGTGGGGCTCATCTCGATCCTGGGTGCGGTCGACGCCGTGCGCGCCGCGCAGATCGAGACGGCCGCGACCTACAACTTCACCCCGTACGTGCTGGCCGGTCTGCTCTTCGTCATCCTGGCGCTGCCGATGATCCGGCTCACCGACTGGTATTCGGCCCGGGTGCGCCGTCGCGAGCAGGTCGGGAGCGTCGTATGACCGCGCCCGTGCTCCGCCTCGCGGGCATCCGCAAGAGCTTCGGCGAGACGGAGGTCCTGCGCGGGATCGACCTCGACGTCGACCGGCACGAGGTCGTCGCGCTCATCGGTGCGAGCGGGTCGGGCAAGTCGACCCTGCTGCGAACCGTCAACCTGCTCGAACGCATCGATGACGGGCAGATCCTGCTGGGCGACGAGGACATCAGCGATCCGCGCGTGGACACCGACGCCGTCCGCGCGCGTATCGGCGTGGTGTTCCAGCATTACAACCTCTTCCCGCACCTCTCCGTGCTCGACAACGTGACGCTCGCCTCCCGGCGGGTGCATCGCGTTCCCCGCCGCGCGGCGGAGGAGAAGGCGCTCGAGCTTCTCGCCGGCATCGGCCTCGGCGACAAGGCGAAGGAGTTCCCCGATCGTCTCTCGGGCGGCCAGCAGCAGCGCGCGGCCATCGTCCGGGCGATCGCGACCGACCCGGAGCTGCTGCTGCTCGACGAGGTGACGAGCGCGCTCGATCCGGAGCTCGTCGGAGAGGTGCTGGAGCTGGTCCGCGACCTGAAGGCGAGCGGAACCACGATCATCATGGCCACGCACGAGATGGCCTTCGCTCGCGACGTCGCCGACCGCGTCGTCTTCCTCGATCGCGGCGTCATCGCCGAGGAAGGGCCTCCGGCTCGGCTGTTCGGCGCTCCGCAGCAGGCGCGGACCCGGGAGTTCCTGGCGCGCTTCTCCGACTGGACGGCGTAGTCGCCGGGTCCGGCCCCCCGCCGAGCGCGTCGAGGACCGCCTGCGCGACGCGGTCGTTCTCGCGGAACGCGAGGGCGTTCGTGTTCGGGCGTGAGAACGCGCCGGCGAAGGGTGCGGTGGTGAAGGGCCCGATCGCCCAGCGCGCGGGATGCGGCACGCCGTCGGGACGGAGCACCCGCGCATCGGCCGCGGCCACGCGGACCTCCCCGTGGCGCACCGAGCCGGCGCCGGACGTGACGAGATCGCGCAGGGCGGGGTCATCGCTGCTCTCGGCAGTGGCGGCGGGGAGCCAGGCGTCGATCAGCGCGGAGACCGCGGTCTCACCCGTGACCGACGCACTGCCGACACGGAACCGCCCGGTGCGCTCGTCGGGCACGACCCGGATGTCGGCGCCCGCGAAGTGGACGATGCCCGCCTCCGAGAGCGCGATCAGCTCCTCCAGACGATGGCCGGGAGGGCCGGAGGCGACGTAGCTGAAGTAGCCGGGCCACCAGCCGACGACGTCACGACGGCGCGACTCCTCCGTCCAGAGATCGCCCGCGAGGTGCGGCGCGAGGGCGAACAGCGCGTGCAGCAGCGCGGTGAAGAGGCCGAGCGTCGCACTGTGGTCCGGTGAGGTGCGGTGCTGCAGGTCGGTGCGCAGATGCTCCCGCATCCAGGTCTGCAGGTCGTCGGGGCTCGTGAATCGCAGCCCCGCCAGGGGTCGGTCGAACCGGTCGAGGTGGAGTTCGTCGTCGGGATGCCGCAGCGCGCCGGAGACGAGCGCGTCGTACGCCGCGCCCTCCGGCCCGGTCTCGTCGAGCCGGGCCGCGAACACTGCCCAGTCGAGACGCACCCGCTCCGGATGCCCGGTGAACAGCTCTCGGTAGTAGCCGTGGACGAGCTCGCGCGCGATGAGCGGCCACACGTCCTCCCGGAAGTCGAGGTGCCCGGACGACGCCGCGAGGCGCTCGACGACCGCGGGCGTGAGGTGGCGGAGGGCGGGAGGCTCGCCGACCAGCGCGGACGAGATCTTGGACCGGTACGGCACCCCGCGCCGGGATCCGATCAGGAGCCGCGGCTCGAGGCCGCTGGGCGTGTACCGCAGGTCGCCGGACGGGTCGCGGTCGAACCTCCCGCCGCGCCCCTCGGTCAGCAGCACGACCAGGTCGACGGCCGCCAGCCCGAATCCGCGGACCGCGACCGTCCGCCCGGCCCCGAAGGCGCCGAGGTCGGCGTCGGCGGTGAAGGCCGGGGCCAGATAGTCGAGCCCGTGCCGCGCGGCGAAGGCGGCGAGCTCCGCCGCCTCGCCGGAGGGCTCGCTTCCCGCGTGGCCCAGCGCGTACACCACGGCGCCCACGTGGAGGCTCCCGCCGCCCGCGAGCAAGACCTCCTGAGCCGCGCCCGCCTCGCGCACGGCGGTCACCCGATCCCGGTGCAGGACCAGCGTCACGTCGTCGTCGAGCGCCGCGATCGCCCGCCGGAGGAACCAGTCCAGGTAGTGGCTCTGCAGGCGCCGCGTCGGGAAGTCGCCCCTGCGCAACGCGCCCAGCTCTGCCGCAACGACCGGGTCGTCGACGTGCGCGTCCGCGATCGCACCGGACCGCACGCCCTCCACCCACTCGAGCAGAGACGGGCCGGGACGCACCGGCCCCTCGATGGTGCAGGAGTCGTCCGTGAACATCGTGACGTCCTCCACCATCGAGTTCAGCTTCAGCAACGGCGACTGCTCCCGCCGCCAGATGCGGCCGGGGCCGGGCGGGAACGGGTCGACGAGGTGCACGGTGATCGGCCGCCGGTGCGCGCGCACCGAACGCGCGGCCGCGAACCGCTCCAACCAGCCGGCGGCGCGCGGGCCCGCGCCGACGAGGGCAACGGAGTCGGGACGGGCGGTCGGGGCGGAGGACGGCATCCGGGCAGCGTGTACCGATCCGCCGCCGGAGCCAAGCCCGGATTGCGCCGTGTGACGGACGCGAAACGAACCGTAACCGTCGCTCCCGCCCGTTTGACGAGCGCCCGTACGGTCGTCGGCGACCCTACCGCTCCCCATCCGATTGGAGGCCCGTCGATGACCGCATCACCCGTCATCGCGGACGAGTTCCGCTACGTCGACGCCACCGACGCGCTCGCCCGCCCGCTCCTGGCCGAGCTCGAGCTCGAGTACGACTCCCGCTACGGCGACTTCTTCGGCGAACGCGCCTCCGCGGAGCTGAGCCGCTACCCCGCCGAGGAGTTCGCGGCGCCGCATGGCGCGTTCGTGCTGCTCCTGCGCGGCGGCGAGCCGATCGCCGGAGGGGCGTTCAAGCGTTACGACGTGCGGACGGCCGAGCTCAAGCGCATCTGGACGAGTGCGGCGCACCGCCGGGAAGGCCTGGGGCGCCGCGTGGTGGCGGAGCTGGAGTCGGAGGCCGTGCGCCGCGGCTACACCCGGATCTACCTGACCACCGGTCCGCGCCAGCCGGAGGCGAAGGCTCTGTACCTGGCCGCCGGCTACGCCCCGCTGTACGACCCGACGCTGCCCGCCGAGGAGATCGGCATCCATCCGTTCGAGAAGACGCTGTCGTTCGAGAAGACGCCGTCGACGGGAGGTCGACGATGACCGCCACCACGGCCGAGCCGGACGCCGCACGAGCCGCCGTGGCGGCCTCCTCCGCCAACCGCTCCTCACTGCCCGACGCCGCCGAGCTGCGGCGCCTCTCCGACCGTGCGGTCCTCCCCCTCCGGCATCCCGGACGCTGGATCGCGGCGGCGCTCGTGCTCGTCCTGCTGGTCAACGCCGGCCAGTCGCTCTTCACGAACCCGTCCTGGGAGTGGGCGAAGGTCGGGAAGTGGCTGTTCAGCCCGGCGATCCTCACCGGGTTGCAGCTCACGCTCACGGCGACGGCGATCAGCGCGGTCGTCAGCTTCGTGGGAGGGGTCGTCGTCGCGCTGGGTCGGCTCTCGCCGAACCCGGTGCTCAACGCGGTCAGCTGGTTCTACGTGTGGCTGTTCCGCTCGGTGCCGCTGATCCTCGTGCTGATCTTCCTCTACAACCTCGGCAACCTGTACCCCTCGATCGGCATCGGCATCCCGTTCGGGCCGCAGCTCACGGTGCCGACGGTGACGGTGCTCTCCGACCTGACGCTCGGGGTCATCGGCCTGAGCCTCAGCGAGATCGCCTACGCGTCCGAGGTGGTGCGCGCGGGTGTGCTGGCGGTCGACCCCGGCCAGCAGGAGGCCGCGAAGGCGCTCGGCCTCTCCCGCGCGCGGCAGTTCCGCCGGGTGATCCTGCCGCAGGCGCTGCGCTCGATCGTGCCCGCCTACGTCAACCAGATCATCGGCCTGCTCAAGGCGAGCTCCCTGCTGTTCTACGTGTCGCTGCTCGACCTCTTCGGCGTCGTGCAGAGCATCGGGAGCACCTACCCGGGCGACATCATCCCGCTGCTGGTCGTCGCCACCATCTGGTACCTCGTGCTCACCAGCGTCGTGTCGACCATCCAGTACTACATCGAGCGGTACTACGCGCGGGGCTCGGTGCGCGCCCTGCCGCCGACGCCGTTCCAGCGCGTGCGCTTCTGGCTGCGCGGGTTCTCGAACGACCGCCTGGACGGTGCACTGTGAGCGCCGGCATCGAGATCACCAACGCGACCAAGGCGTTCGGCGACAAGCCCGTCCTGCGCGGGGTCGACCTCACCATCGAGGCGGGAACGGTCACCGTGGTGCTCGGTCCGTCCGGCTCGGGCAAGTCCACCCTCCTGCGCGCCATCAACCACCTCGAGCCCCTCGACGAGGGCTACGTCGTCGTGGGCGGCGAGCTGATCGGCGTGCACGTGCACCGCGGCCGGCTGAAAGAGCTCAGCGAGCGCCGCATCCTCGCCCAGCGCGCCCGGATCGGCTTCGTGTTCCAGAGCTTCAACCTCTTCCCGCACCTGACCATCCTCGAGAACGTCACCGAGGCCCCCATCGCCCACGGCACTCCGCCCGCGGACGCCCGCGAGCGCGCCCGCGCGCTGCTGGAGCGGGTCGGCCTCGCCGACAAGGCATCCTCGTACCCGCGGCAGCTCTCGGGCGGACAGCAGCAGCGCGTCGCCATCGCCCGCGCTCTCGCCCTGGAGCCCGACGTGCTGCTCTTCGACGAGCCGACCAGCGCGCTCGACCCCGAGCTCGTCGGCGAGGTGCTCGCGGTCATCCGCTCCCTCGCCGGCAGCGGCGCCACCCTCGTCGTCGTCACCCACGAGATCGGCTTCGCCCGCGAGGTCGCCGACCGTGTCGTCTTCCTCGACGAGGGCGTCGTCGTCGAGGAGGGCACCCCGGCCGAGGTGCTCGACGCCCCGCGCGAGAAGCGCACCAGAGCGTTCCTGAGCCGCGTGCTCTGAACATCCCCACCCGTTCCATCCGACACCTGGAGAATCCCATGACACAGCACTTCCCCCGACGCCGCCGACGGACCATCGCGTCCGCCGCGCTCGTCGCCACCGCCCTCGTCACCTCCCTCGCGGCCTGCTCCGGGCAGGCGTCGGCGAGCAGTACGAGCGGCGGATCCGACACCGTCACCATCGCCGCGCACTCGAACGGCGTCGGTACCGAGACCACCGTCGAGGTGAAACAGGTCGACAGCATCCGCGACCAGCTGCCCGAGAGCGTCACGAAGAGCGGCAAGCTCGTCATCGGCCTCGGCGCGCTGCCTTCCGGCTTCCCGCCCATCGCCTATGTCGGCGACGACCAGAAGACCTACACCGGCACCGACCCCGACCTGGCCCGCCTCGTCGCGAAGGTGCTCGGCCTGGAGCCCGAGTTCAAGAACGCCACCTGGCAGAACCTGTTCGTCGGCATCGACAACGGCACCATCGACACCGGCTTCTCGAACATCACCGTGACCGAGGAACGCAAGCAGAAGTACGACTTCGCCTCCTACCGCCAGGACATCCTCGCGTTCGCCGTGCTCAAGAAGAACACGTGGGAGTTCGACGGCGACTACGAGAAGCTCGACGGCCTGACCGTCGCGACCGACCGCGGCACGAACCAGGAGAAGATCCTGCTCGAATGGCAGCAGAAGCTGCAGGCCGAGGGCAAGACGCTCGACGTCAAGTACTACCCGGACACGAACGCCGTCTACCTGGCGCTCGACTCCGGCAAGATCGACGCCTACTTCTCTCCCAACCCGGGCGTCGCCTACCAGGAGACGCAGACCGCGAAGACGGCCAACCCGATCCGCACGGCGGGCACGTTCTCCGGAGCGGGCGAGACGCTGAAAGGTCTGATCGCCGCCACGTCCAAGAAGGGCAGCGGGCTCGCCGCGCCCGTCGCCGCAGCATTCGACTATCTGATCGAGCACGGCCAGTACGCGGCGGTGCTGAAGGCCTACAACCTCACGAACGAGTCCGTGGCGACCTCCGAGGTCAACCCGGCCGGACTGCCGCTCAGCAACGAATGACCCGCGCGGACGGGCCGTCCGCACCCGCCATCGCGGCGGTCGGACGGCCCGTCCGCAACAGGTCGTCATGAACATGGCGACCGACGCCGACAGGAGGGTAGAAACGAGCGATCATGTCGCGCATCTTCACGAGTAAATTCAACCCCGGCAGAGCCAGGTGGGAGCTGGTTGTCAGCCCCCAGGGCGACGTATACGCGTTCCCGCTCACACTGCCCATCGCGCAGCGCCAGGTGCTCGGCGGACACAAGCGCTACCTCGTCGGGAAGGTAGAGCGCGGGACCGCGGCGTGGACGGCGGCCGGCCCCTCCGGTCTCGTCTACGGCACGACGTTCCCGTCGCTCCCGTCCGCCCTGGAGGCCATCGCCGACGAAGTCGACCTCGCGCCCGTCCC
The DNA here is from genome assembly GCF_019924635.1 of Leifsonia sp. ZF2019. Classification (NCBI taxonomy): domain Bacteria; kingdom Bacillati; phylum Actinomycetota; class Actinomycetes; order Micrococcales; family Microbacteriaceae; genus Leifsonia; species Leifsonia sp. ZF2019. Next base: position 1,807,699 of record NZ_CP065037.1, on the reverse strand, counting down.
CTAGCGCGCCTCCCGGGCCACCGCACGCGAACGGAGGATGAATCGGCCGAATCCCGCCGACCTGGACTCCTCCGTCGACCCCACTGTCGGCACCGGGGAGGTGGTCAGGAGGATTTCAAGAGGGCGTCCTCCAGGGCGACCCACGGGAGCATGGCGCACTTGATGCGCGTGACGTACTTGGAGACGCCGGCCAGGGCGACCGCGTCGCCCAGGAGCTCGTCGTCACCCTCGAGAGTGCCCTTGGAGTGCATGAGCTCGCGGAACGCGGCGACGGCCTCCCCGAGCTGCGCCCGGTCGACGTCGTGCACGAGGTCGCTCAGAAGCGACGCCGACGCGGTCGAGATCGAGCAGCCGTGACCCTCCCAGCTGATGGCGGCGACGCGTCCGTCCGCGTCGGTGTGGACGCCCACGGTGACCTCGTCTCCGCAGGTCGGGTTGAGCTGGTGCGAGCTGGCCGCGGCGTCGTCGCGCAGGCCGAAGCCGTGCTTCTCGCGCGCGTGGTCGAGGATCACCTGCTGATAGAGGTTCTGCAGATCGCTGGAGGTCATGCGGCCACTCCGAAGAAGGCGCGGGCGTCGGCGACGGCGGCGACGGCCGCATCCACGTCGTCCGCGGTGTTGTAGAGGTAGGTGCTGATGCGCGTGCTCGCGGTGGCGCCGAAGCGGCGGTGCACCGGCTGGGCGCAGTGGTGGCCGACGCGCACGGCGATGCCGCGATCGTCGAGGAACTGGCCGACGTCGTGCGAGTGGATGCCGTCGACGACGAAACTGGAGAGGCCGACGCGCGGCGTGCCCACGCCGGGACCGAGGACGCGCACGCCGGGGATCTCCGCGAGCGCCGCGAGCATCCGGCCACCGAGGGCCTCCTCGTGGGCGGCGATGGCCGCCATGCCGACCGCGTCGAGGTAGTCGACCGCCGCGGCGAGCGCGACGGCCTGCGAGACGCGCTGGGTGCCGGCCTCGAAGCGCTGCGGCGCCGGGAGGTACTCCGCACCGTCGAGGGTCACGGTGGTGATCATCGAGCCTCCGGTGAGGAACGGCGGGAGGGCGTTCAGGAGGTCGGATCGGCCGTACAGCGCGCCGACACCGGTGGGGCCGAGCATCTTGTGCCCGGAGAAGACGGCGAAGTCGACGTCGAGGGCGGCGACGTCGACGGGCAGGTGCGGCACGGACTGGCAGGCGTCGAGGACGACGAGCGCACCGTGCTCGTGGGCGAGCGCGACGAGATCGGCGACGGGGGCGACGGCGCCGAGCACATTGGAGACGTGCGCGAAGGCGACGACGCGCGTGCGCGGGCCGATGAGTTCGGCGGCCTGGTCGAGACGCAGCGTCCCGTCGTCGTGGAGCCCGATGATGCGGAGGGTGGCGCCGGTCCGCGCGGCGAGCTCCTGCCACGGCACGAGGTTGGCGTGGTGCTCGGCCTCCGTGGCCACGATCTCGTCGCCCGGGCCGAGCCGGAAGCGGGCGGCGGCCGCGCCGCCGCGCCCGAGGGAGGCGTTCGACATCCCGTACGCGATGAGGTTCAGGCCCTCGGTGGCGTTCGAGGTCCACACCAGCTCATCGGGGCGTGCGCCGACGAAACGCGCCACGCGCTCGCGGGCCTCCTCGAACAGTTCGGTGGCCTCCCCCGCCACCGTGTGGGCGCCGCGGTGCACGGCGGACGTGTACGTCTCGGCGAACGCCCGCTCGGCGTCGAGCACCTGGCGCGGTTTCTGGGAGGTGGCCCCGGAGTCGAGATAGACGAAGGGGTGCCCGTTCACCTCGCGAGTGAGGATCGGGAAGTCCGCGCGCAGGCGGGAGGGGTCGAGGGTGTCGGTGCGCATACGGTCCTCAACCATACAAGCGCCTCCTGCAATCCCGCCGTGCGCGAGGCAACCTGTATGACGCCGGACGACGGGCGTTACGCCGCGTGTCGGCGGCCCTTGTCGGCACCCGGTGCGCCGCCGGTAGCGTCCTGCGCCATGAGCATCGCATCCGACACCCCCGCCACCGACTTCGCGGCGTCCCCGCTCCCGCCCGCCGGCGATCGCCTTCTCTTCCGTGTCGAGGCCGGGGAGCGGCTTCCCCTGGATCGCGGCGGTCGGCAGGTGCTCGCGTGACCGGGTTCGTGCTCGGCGTCGAACTCGACGGCGACGGGGCGCACCCCTCCGCGTGGCGTGCCTCGGGCTCCGCGCCCGGGGAGCTCGTCACCGGACGCCTGGTCGCCGCGCGCGCACAGCGCGCCGAGCGCGCGGGCTTCGCGTTCGCGACCTTCGACGATGCGCCCACTCCGCCGGCCACCGGGGATGCTCCCCGGCTCCGCGCGGACGCGGTGCTGCGCGCCGCCTACGCCGCCCCGCTGACCTCGGCGATCGGGCTCGTCCCCACGGTGCACGGCGTGTACGGCGAGCCGTTCCATCTCGGCACGCAGCTGGCCAGCCTCGACTTCGCCTCGCATGGCCGCGGCGGCTGGCTCGTCTCCGCGGACAGCGACCCGAGGTCCGCCGCGGTGTACGGGCGACCTGCCGTCTCGGAGGCCGATGCCGCTCGGCTCGCCGCCGACTCGGTCGAGGTCGCGCGCCGGCTGTGGCTCTCGTGGGAGGCGGACGCGGTCATCGCGGACGTGTCGACCGGGCGCTACCTGGACCGTGAACGCGTGCACTACATCGACTTCGCGGGCGACGACTACCGGATCACCGGCCCGGCGATCGGGCCCCGACCGCCGCAGGAGCTCCTGCCGGTCTTCGGTCCGGCCGCCCTCGTGGAGAGCGCACGCCTCGATGTCGCGGTGTTCACGGTCGCCTCGGCCGAGCCCGGCGAACGGATCGCCGCTGCGACCGCTCTCGCGTCGACGCTGCGCTCCCGCGGCGCGGCGCTGGCCGTGCTCGACCTCGAGGTCGCCCTCGACGCCGCCGGCCTCCCCGCGGCCTCCCGCATCGCCGCGCTCGACGAGCACTCTCCCTGGGTCCGCGGCGGAGCCCGGTTCGTCGGCGGCGCTGGCGCCCTCGTCGAACTGCTCACCGCGCTCGCCACCGTCGTCGACGGCGTCCGGCTGCACCCCGCGGTGCTCGACGTCGATCTGGAGGAGCTGGAGCGCGCCGTGATCCCCGCGCTCCGGGCGCGCATCCCCGTCGCCGTGCCGCGGCCCGGCGACACGCTGCGCAGCACCCTGGGCCTGGCAGCCGTGTCCGCGCTGCCCCCCGCCGACCGTCTCGAGGAGTCCGCATGACCACCCCCACCGTCCTCCGCTTCGGCGTCTTCTTCCAGGGCGTCAACTTCAGCACCGTCTGGTCCGACCCGGCGTCCGGGTCGCAGACCGACTTCGAGAGCTTCCGCCGCGTCGCCCAGACTGCTGAGCGCGGCCTGTTCTCGGCGTTCTTCCTCGGCGAGGGCCTCCGGCTGCGGGAGCACCTCGGGCGACTGCACCAGCTCGACGTCGCCGGTCGCCCGGACGCACAGACCCAGCTCGCCGCCCTCGCCGCCGTGACGAGTCGCATCGGTCTGGTCGCGACCCAGAACACGACCTACAACGACCCGCTCGACCTCGCCCACCGGCTCGCGAGCCTCGACGCACTCTCCGGGGGACGGGCCGCCTGGAACATCGTGACGACGGACAATGCCTGGACGGGCGCCAACTTCCGTCGCGGCGGCTACCTCGATCACGCCGACCGCTACACGCACGCGGAGTCGGTGGTCGTGGCGGCCAAGGCACTGTGGGACGCGTGGGACGACGACGCCGGGGCCGGTGGAGTCGCACAGGCGCGCACCGCGCACTACACGGCGAGCGCTGCCTCCCGGCTCCCCCGCGGTCCGCAGGGCCATCCCGTCCTGTTCCAGGCGGGCGACTCCCCCGAGGGTCGCGACTTCGCCGCGCGGCAGGCGGACGTGATCTTCTCCGCGCACAGCGCCTTCGACGCCGCGGAGGCGTTCGCGGCCGACATCCGGCAGCGCACACTGCGGGCGGGGAGACCGGCGGACGACCTGAAGATCTTCCCCGGCCAGGAGTTCGTGATCGCGGACACCGACGCCGAGGCGGACGAGAAGGCGCGCTGGCTGCGGCACGCGCAGATCACGCCGCAGACCGCGATCGCGTTCCTCGAGAACATCTGGGGCACCGATCTCTCCGCGCTGGATCCCGACGGCCCGCTGCCGTCGTTCGATCCGGTGCAGGACACCACCGGCGAGACCCGCGGGGCCGGCTTCCGGGGCGCGCAGGCGAAGGCCACCGCCGACGCCTGGCGCGAGCGGGCCGCAGCGGAGGGGCTCTCGATCCGGGAGCTGGTGATCGCGCTCACCTCGACCCGCGGCTTCGTGGGAAGTGCGGCATCGGTGGCGGCGACGCTGCAGCGGTATGCGGACGCGGGCGTGGTCGACGGCTTCAACATCACGCCGTGGCTCATCCCGTCCGGGCTGGACGACATCGTGAACAAGCTCGTGCCGGAGCTGCAGGAGCGCGGGATCTACCCGACCGGGTACGAGGGCACCACACTGCGCGAGAACCTCGGGCTGAGACCTCCCCGGCCGCGGCGCGAGCGCGCCGCCCGGAGCGCCTGAGCGAGCGGAGGAGCGGGCGGCGGGGTACCCCGCTCGGTAGGCTGGGCGAATGGTCGAACGCACGAACGGCTCCCCCTGGTTCTTCATCGCGGGCATCGCGCTGATCGCCGTCGGCCTTGCCGTTCCCTTGATCGTCGACTCGCTCACCGGCCAGGTGCAGTGGCTGGGCCGCGGCGCGGGCGTCCTCGTGGCGATCGGCGGCGCGGTGCTGCTCGGCTTCGGCATCCGGCGCCGCCGCGGTCGGTAGTCTCCGGCAGGGCGCCGCTAGACGGGTCGGCTGCAGAGGCGTACGGTCGCGAGGTGCGCTCCCGCCTGCCGATCCTCACGGCCGTCGCGGCCCTCGTCCTCCTGCCGGTCGTCGCCGCGACCCCGGCCTCCGCCGCGACCACCGGCCTCTGGGCCGGGTGGGGGACGACCTCCCCCACGTCCTACACCGTCCAGGTGGCGAACACCCCGCCGCTGACCGCGACGGTGAGCACCGACTCCCGCACCGGTCAGATCGGTGTCATCTCGGGGGCGTCGACCTGGCTCGCCGCGGGCACGCCTGTCGGCGCGAAGTACGGGTCCAGCCAGGGGCGTCCGTATCTCAACCTGCGGCCGAAGGCGGATAACGCCGCCTCCCCGTCCACCACCACCTACGCGTTCGCCGCTCCCACACCGACGTCCGGGTGGACCTTCGTGCTGGGCGACATCGACGCGGACAAGGTACAGGTCCGCGCCGTCGGCCCCGACGGCGTGGCCCTCACGGCGGCGCAGCTGGGCTTCGACGGGGGCTTCAACTACTGCGCGCCGGGCATCGCCGGCAAGCCGTCGTGCACCGGGTCGGCGACCGACGTCCCGACCTGGGATCCAGCGACCCAGACCCTGACCGGCAACGCGGCGGCCGCCGACACCAACGGCGCGGCCGCGTGGTTCGAGCCGAACGCGCCGATCGCGACCCTCACCTTCGTGTACACCCAGCGTGCGGGCCTCCCGGTCTATCAGACGTGGTTCGCCTCCCTCGCCCGGGATGTCACGGGAACCGTCTCGACCAGCGACGCCAGCAGTCCCGCCGGCGCCACCCTCACGCTGACCGACGCGAACGGGACGGTCGTCGGCACCACCACCTCCGGACCCGACGGCTCGTACTCGTTCCCGGGCGTGCAGGCGAGCGACGGCTACACGGTCTCCCTCACGCCGCCCGCGGGGTGGATCGCCGACTCGCCGATCTCCCGGCCGGCCGACGTCTCCGCGACGGACGCGGTCGTGGACTTCTCGATGCACGTGATCGTCCCCGTCGCCGTGGGCGGGACCGTCCGAGACACGGCCGGAAACCCGGTGCCCGGCGCCACCGTCCAGCTCGCGCCCGGCATCACGACCACCACCGGCCCGGGCGGCGGCTATCTCTTCGACGAGGCCGCCGTCGGGACGTACACCGTGCGGGTGACCGGTGTGCCGGACGGCTACACCGTCGTCACGCCCGGACAGCCGATCACCGTACCTCCCGGCGTCGAGACGCCGATCACGGGCGTCGACTTCGTCGTGCGCGAGAACCCGGGCCTGAGCGGCACCGTCACCGACGCGGCCGGACCGGTCGCGGGTGTCGTGATCACCGCGACGGGGCCGGACGGGACCGTCGGCGCTGTGACCGGGGCCGACGGCACGTACACCCTGCCGCGCCTCGCGCCCGGCGACTACGCGGTGACGATGGCCCCTCCCGAGGGATACGTCGTCAGCGGTGCGGACGAGCGGGACGCGACCGTGACGACGGACGACGTCACCGGTGTCGACTTCGCTCTGGCGAAGACCGGGTCGGTCGCCGGGGTCGTGACGTCGGACGCGGGCGCGGTGGCCGGGGCCTCGGTGCGGGTCGACGGTCCGGGAGGTTCGACCTCCGTGACCACCGCGGCCGACGGCTCCTACGATCTCGGCGCCCTCCCTCCCGGCGACTACACGATCACGCTCACGCCACCGGCCGGCTTCACCGCCGACGGACCGGTCACGCGCACCGTGACGATCACGGCGGCGGGCGACGCGGTGGTCGGCCAGGACTTCGCGCTGACCACGACGGCGACGCCCCCTCCCCCTCCGTCCAGCGGAGGGAGCGGCGGGACGATGCTCGCCGCGGGTGAGCTGGCCGACACCGGCGGAGCGGCGCCCGGAGCGCTGCCCGCCCTCGCAGTCGTCCTCGCCCTGACCGGTGGGATGGCGCTCCTGACCGGGCGGCGCCTGCGCGCCCGGCGCGGCTGAACCGTCCGCTCAGCCCCAGATGGGCCGGGCGGCGACGGCGGCGTCGCGGATGCGCCCGCCGGAGAGCACGCGCGTCCCCTCGGCGAGCCCGAAGGCGGGCCACTCCCACGCCAGCGTCACCGGTCCCTCGGGCGGGAGCGGCCACAGCCACAGGTCGCCCGAGAAGACCTGGGTGTCGTCGCTGCCGCCACCACTCCAGTTCGCCATGCCGAGCACGTGCCCGTCCGGCTCGGTGAGCTCCCCCGGCAGCCACCAGGACTCGCCGTCGGCGACGAGGCGCTCCCCGTCGGCGAGCTCGATGCCCAGCCGCAGCGCGCCGAGCTGCTGCTCACCCGGGAGGCGCGGGCCGGCGACGCGGCGCACGAGGGCCGCCCAGGCGGCGTCGTCCTCGTCGAGCCGGCGCAGCCTCCACTCGACCAGGAACAGGGCGCCGTCGGAGTAGGCGCGCACACCGGCCAGGAGGAGCGCGAGGTTGTCCGTGGTCGCGAGCACGGCTGTCTCGGCCAGCGCGTGGGGCAGCTCGTCTTCGGGGGGTCGCGACCAGCGCGGAGTCCGTGACCGCTGCAGATCGCGGCCGTCCGCGGAACGCTCCTCGCGCTCGGGGAAGAACCTCATCGACACCCCCATCCGTCCGCCGCTTCGGGTGCAGGGGCGGACCGTGTGTGGACACACTACCCGCGCTCCGCGCCGGCTGACCAGGGTCGGTCCGTCGTCGCCCCTGGCCCCGCGTCGGACGGCTGCCTAGACTCGCACCATGCGCCCAGCCGGGCCGACGAGATGCCCGGCCGGTCGCCGAGAGGAGCATCGATGGCCACCGCGACCTCCGCCGACGGCACGCACATCGCCTACGAGACCGCGGGCACCGGGCCCGTGATCGTGCTCGTGGACGGTGCCTCCTGCCATCGCGCCTCCGGCCCGATGCGGCCGATCGCCGCGGCACTCGCGTCCCAGCTGACCGCTGTGGCCTACGATCGCCGCGGGCGCGGGGAGAGCGGCGACACCCTCCCCTTCGCCGTCGGGCGGGAGATCGAGGACATCGCGGCTCTGATCGACGCGGTCGGCGGCCCCGTGACCCTGTTCGGCATCTCCTCCGGCGGCGCGCTCGCGCTGACTGCGGCGGCCGCGCTCGGCCCGGAGCTGGTGAGCGCTCTGGTGGTCTACGAGCCGCCGTACGTGCCCGAGGGCGCGCAGGAGCCGGCCCTGGCCTATACGGCCGCCCTGCACGATGCTCTCTTCCGCGGCGACCGCGACGCGGCGGCGGAGCTCTTCTTCCGACGCGTCGGGGTGCCGGAGGATCAGCTCGCGGGCCTGCGACAGTCGCCGTACTGGTCGGGCACGGTCGGCCTCGCGCCCACGCTCGCTTACGACGACGCGGCGCTCGGCGACTCCCTGGTGCCGGACGAGGTCGTCGCGGCGCTTCGCGTGCCGGTGCTGGGGCTTGCAGGCGGCGCCACCCCGGAGTTCCTCCGCTACGGCGCCGCCACCATCGCCGCCGAGGCCGCGGGCGGTCGCTACGCCGATCTGCCGGGCCAGACGCACGCGGTCGAGGCCGATGCTCTCGCTCCGGTGCTGACGGACTTCGTGGCGTCGGCGCGCTGACTGCTTCTGCCAGGATCGGAGGATGACCGCCTACCACGCACGCCGGGCCACGACCGAGACGTTCGAGCTGGCCGAAGGCCCCGTGTGGGACGCGGTGAACGACCGCGTCCTCTGGGTCGACATCCTGGCAGGGACCGTGCTGTCCGGCCGGCTCGACGGCGCGGGCATCACCGTCACCGGGTCGCGGTCGTTCGGCGAACCGGTCGGCGCCGTGCTCCCGGCGGCCGATGGGCGCCTCGCCGTCGTCGCCCGGGAGCGCATCCTGTTCGCGGCGGAGGGCGGCGCCGTGGAGGCGGGACCGGTGGTGGTCCCGACCGGAGCCCGCAGCCGTACCAACGACGCCGCGGTGGACCCCGCCGGGCGCCTGCTGGTCGGCACGCACCCGTTCGACGGAGGCGACGGGTCCGAGGTCCTCGTCCAGCTCGACGGCGACCGCGTCCGCGTTCTCGACGACGACCTCCTGCTCTCCAACGGGCTGTGCTGGTCGCCCGACGGCGGCACGCTCTACTCGGTCGACACCCTCGCCGCGACGGTCTGGGCTCGCGACTACGACGTCGGCTCCGGAGCAACGGGGCCGCGCCGTGTGCATCTCGAGGTGGACGGAATGCCCGACGGCATGTGCGCGGATACCGACGGGAACCTGTGGATCGCGTTCTGGGGCCGCGGCGAGGTGCGCCGCTACGACGCGACGGGCGCGGTGATCGACACGGTCGCCGTCGACGCCCCGCACACGTCGAGCGTCGCGTTCGCCGGACCCGGGCTGCACACCCTGGTCATCACGACCGCACGCGCGGATCTGGACGCGGACGCGCTGGCGGCGGCGCCCGCGTCCGGCGCGCTGTTCACGGCGGAGGTGGCGGCGCAGGGACTGCCGCAGCCGCGCTACCGGCGCTGAGCGGGGTCTAGCGCGTGGCGCGCCGCACCCGGCTGCGCTGCTCCCCGAGCCCGTCGATCGCCACGCGCACCGTGTTCCCCTCCACGAGGTACGGGAACCGGCCGGAGAGCGCGACGCCCTGCGGCGTGCCGGTGTTGATGATGTCGCCGGGCTCGAGCACCAGGTACTGGCTGAGGTCGCGGACGAGCGCCGCGACGCCGAAGATCAGGTCCGCCGTCGTCGAGTCCTGCCGGGGCTCGTCGTCCACCCAGGAGCGCAGCCGCAGCCTCGTGCAGTCGACCTCGTCGGGGGTGACCAGCTCCGGACCGAGCGGATTGAACGTCTCGGCGCTCTTGCCCTTCGACCACTGGCCGCCGGAGACCTCCAGCTGCCAGGCGCGCTCGGAGACGTCGTCCGAGACCGCGAACCCGGCGATGCAGGCCTCCGCCTCGGCATCCGTGTCGAGGTAGCGGGCGCGGCGTCCGATCACCACGGCCAGCTCGACCTCCCAGTCGACGCGCTCGGCGCCGGGCGGCAGGAGGATGTCGTCGTACGGTCCGACGAGCGTGTTGGGGTGCTTGAAGAAGACGATCGGATGCTCCGGCGGCGCTGCCCCCGACTCGGCGGCGTGCGCGGCGTAGTTCTGGCCGATGCACACGATCGCCGGCGGGCGGCCGACGGGCGGCCCGACCCGCAGGTCCGCGGTCTCGGCTGCGGCCTCCGGGAGCTCTCCGGCGGCGAGCGCGGCGGCGGTGCGGGCGATCCCGTCCGCCGCGAAGAAGGCCGGGTCGATGTCGGGCGCGAGCCGGTCGAGCTCGAAGAGCCGGCCGGCGGAGCGGACGTACGGTCGTTCGGCTCCCGCCGGGCCGAGGCGCTGGAATCGCATGCGGGGTCCTCTCAGTCGGCGGTGGCGACGGCGCGGTTGACGACGGCGGCCACGGGCCGTCCCGCGAAGTGGTCGACGATGTTCCCGGCCGCGTGCAGCGGCAGGTCGGCCAGCGCCTGCGGCGAATACCAGGCCGCGTGCGGGGTCAGCAGCACATTGTCCAGTGCGCGGAGGCGGCTGGTCGCGGGCAGCGGCTCGCTGTCGAACACATCGATCGCCGCCCCGGCGATGCCGCCGGACGCGAGCGCCTCGGCGAGAGCGTCCTCGTCGACGAGCGGGCCGCGGCAGGTGTTCACGAGCACGGCGGACGGGCGCATGGCGGCGAGGGCGCGTGCGTCGACGAGGTGCCGGGTGGCGTCCGTGAGCGGGGCGTGCAGCGTCAGCACATCCGCCCGCGCGATCGCGTCGTCCAGCGAGACGGGCTCGAGGCCCTCCGCCAGGACGTCGCCGTCGTCGACCATCGGGTCGGCGACGAGCACGCGGAAGCCGAGCGCGGCGCAGCGGCGGGCGACCAGGGAGCCGATCCGGCCGTAGCCGACCACGGAGACGGTGGTCGCCGCGGGCCGGAAGCCCATCGGCCGTGCATCCACCGCGGACCAGCGCCCGGCGCGCACCGCCCTGTCGTAGCCGATGAGCCCGCGACCGAGAGCGAGGATCATCGCGAGGGTGTGCGTCGCGACCTCGTCCAGGCAGTAGGCGGGCGTGTTCGCCACGAGGATGCCCCGCTCAGTCGCCGCCTCCACGTCGATCATGTCGTAGCCGATGCCGAGCCTGCTGATGAAGCGGAGGTGGGGGAGGCGGTCGAGCAGTGCGCCGTCGATGGTCGCCCACTGGACGATCAGGGCCGATGCGTCCGCCGCGGCCTCGGCGATGTCATCGGCCGACGGCGAGGCGGCGCGCCGCACGCGCAGGCCGGCGGCGGTGAGGGCGTCGTCGGCGGCGGTGCCGGGCAGATCGCAGTCGGTGATCGCAACGAGATCGGAAGTCATAACGAAAACGCTATAGCATCTAGCGTTTGCGGGCCAGTCCGCTCGCATTCTGCGCCGATCTTGCTATAGCGTTTTCCCATGACTCTCCGCCGCAGTCTCATCACCGGAGCCAGCTCCGGCATCGGATCCGCCACCGCAGTCGAGCTCGCCTCCGCCGGGCACGCGCTCTGGCTCACCTTCACATCCGGCGGCGCCGCGGCCGAGCGGGTGGCCGCCGAATGCCGGGAAGCCGGGGCCGCCGAGGTGCGCGTCAGCAGGCTGGACCTCCGCTCCCCCGGGTCGGTCACCGCCCTCGTGGAGGAGGTCTCCGCCGCCTGGGGCGAGCTGCACGTGCTCGTCAACAACGGCGGGGTGTGCCCCTACCGCCACTACGACGACATCGAGCTCGACGAGTGGGACGCGGTGATGGAGACGAACGTGCGCGGCACCTTCCTCCTCACCCGCGGGCTGCTCCCCCTGCTGCGCGCCGCCTCCGGCGACCGCAGCATCGTGAACCTGTCCTCGATCGCCGGCCAGCTCGGCGCCCTGCAGACCGGGATGCACTACGCCGCCAGCAAGGGGGCTCTACTCGCCCTGACCAGGAGCTTCGCGCGGCACCTCGCCGCCGAGGGGATCCGCGTCAACGCGGTCACCCCCGGTCCCGTCACGAGCGCCATCACCGACCAGCTGACCGGCGACGGCCGCGACGCCCTCGAGTCCTCGATCCCGCTGGGCCGCTTCGGAACGCCGGCCGACGTGGCCTGGACGATCGCCTCGCTCGCCTCGGAGCGCGCCGGCTTCGTGACCGGCGCCACCTATGACGTCAACGGCGGCGTGCGCATCGACTGACGCGCCGCGCCCCGCCCCGCCCCCACCCCGTCTGCCTCGCCGAACGACCCGCCACCGGAGGATCCCATGACAGCACTCGACGCGCTCCGCATCGTCACCGAGCAGGTCGACGCGTTCAACGCGCACGACCTCGACGGCTTCGTCGCCACCTATGCGGAGGACGCGATCGTCACCGGGGTCGGCGAAGCGGCGCTCACGGGACGGGAGGAGATCCGCGCCTTCTACGCCGACCGGCTCGCCTATCCCGGGCTCCACTGCACCATCGACGCGCACACGCTCTTCGGCGACCGCTGGGTGGTCGCGCGCGAGCAGGTCGTGCGCGACGGGGTCGCCACCGAGACGATCGCCACGTTCGACGTGCGCGACGGGCTCATCCGGCGCGCGTCGATGGTCAAGGCCTGACGCCGGCCGGCGCGTCCGGACGCCGTCAGCGGCCGGTGAGACCGTACCGCTCCGCCAGGCCCGCGTCGGCCTCCGGCCGACCGAACGCCGCCGTCCAGCCGCCGTCGACCGCGATCGACTGCCCGCTGATGTAGGAGGCCTCGTCGCTCAGCAGGTACGCCGTGAGCGACGCGACCTCGGCGACTGTGGCGATCCGCCGCAACGGCGGCCCCTCGGCGAGGCCGCGCTCCTCGGCCTCCGGGTCGGCCGCCCCGGCGATCTGCGCGTCGAGGTGCGGCGTCCGCACCCCGCCAGGGGCGACCGTGTTGGCGCGGATGCCGAACGGACCGTAGCTGACCGCCACGCTACGGGTGAGGGCGTCGATCCCGCCCTTGGTGAACTCGTACGCCGCGTGGTCGACGAAGCTCGCGCGGCCGTGGATCGAGCCCACGTTGACGATCGCACCGCCGGCCGCACGCGCGGTGAAGGCCGCGACGGCGGCGGAGCAGCCCCAGAGATAGCCGAGGCCGTTGGTCTCGACGACACGGCGCACGGCCTCCTCGTCGAGGGCGTGCAGCGGGGTGCGGACCGTGACACCGGCGTTGTTGACCCACCCCGCGAGCGGCGCCAGCTCTTCCGCACGCTCCGCGGCCCGGGTGTGGACCGCGCGCTCGGCGGAGTCGCCGACGACGACCGCCGCGCAGATCCCCGCCTCGAGGGTGTCCGACGCCGACCGCTCGACTCCGACCACGGTCCAGCCGTCGGCCGTGAGCCGCTCGGCGATGCCGCGCCCGATCCCCTTGCCGCTGCCGGTGACGACCACACTGCGTGTCATTGCGACCTCCCGAAGTCGAACGTACCCGGTGCGAACCCGAAGCCGAGCCCGGGACCCGACGGCGGTGTCGCACGACCGCCGGCGAACACCGGGCCGCCGGTGACGAGCACCGGCGAGGGGTCGTAGGGGTTGGGCAGGGGGCCGCGCGCGAACGTCTCGACCTGCACGCCCGGCAGGTGCGTGCTGATCTCGGGCCCGATGTGGCACGAGACGGGGAGGCCGCGGTCGGCCGCCCAGGCGAGGAACGCCCGCGAGGGGGTGATCCCGCCGAGGGCGACGACATCGAGTCGCGCCACGTCGATGCCTCCGCCCTCGGCGAGAGCCTGCAGGACGGCCGGGTCGGTGACCTCGTCGCCGACCGCGACCGTGAGTCCGGTCTCCCGGCGGATCCGGGCGCACCCGACCACATCCTCCGGGAGCAGGGGGTCCTCGAGCCAGGCGAGCCGCGGACTCCCCCACGCCGCGAGCTCGTCGATCGCCTCGTCGGCGCCCCGCCAGCCGAAGCCGACGTCGACGACGAGACCGCAGCCCGCGGGCAGCTCTCGGTCGAGCTCGGCCAGGAGGTCGCGCATGAGCCCGCGATCGGGCGACCGCGAGATCTTCACCTGCGGCCAGCCCGCGCGCGCCTGCACCACGACCTCCTCGACCAGGCTCTCGACCGTGCGGCCGGCCGTCGGGTAGGCGGCGACGAGCATGGCGGCGCGCGGGCCGCCGTCCGCGCCGAGCAGGCGCCAGACGGGAACGCCCTGCTGCCGTGCGTGCAGATCCCAGAGGGCCACATCGACGAGCCCGAGCGCACGGCGCACCAGGCCGACGCGGCCGACGATCGCGCTGCCGCGGAACGCACGGTCCCACAGCGACTCGGGGTCGAGATCGCCGTCGAGCACGTGCGGCGCGATGAGGCGTTCGACGATCTCCGCCATCGGCGCCTCACGCGTGAGCCCGTACGCGACTCCGGCCTCCCCGCCCTCCTCGACGCGCACGGCGGCGAACTCCCGCCGGGTGACGGTCATCGCGCCGAGTTGCAGGGGCGCGGGCAGCGGCAGGGCCGTCGTCGCGGTGCGCAGCTCGCGCGTCACGGCTTCGGCACCGACGCGAGCGGCACGCCGTAGTCGACCAGGAACCCGCCGTCGGCGAAGAGGGTCTGACCGGCGAAGTAGCTCGCGTCGTCGGAGAGTAGGAAGGCGACGGTCGCCGCGATCTCGCGCGGCTGGGCGAGGCGGCGGGCCGGGATGCGGGCGAGGATCGTCTCCTCGCTCAGCGTCCCGGCTGCCACGCCCTGACGGAAGACCCCGGTGTCGACATAGCCGGGGGCGACCGCGTTCACCCGCACGCCGCGCGCCGCCCACTCCGCGCCCGCCGTCGCTGTCAGCCCGACGACCGCGGCTTTCGTGGAGGCGTACGGCGCGCGGCCCGCCGAGCCGCGCGACGAGATCGACGAGATGTTGACGATCCGTCCGCCGCCGGCCGCCAGCATGTGCCGGCCGGCGGCCTGGAGGCAGAGGAAGACGCCGTGCAGGTTCACGTCCACGACGGCCTTCCACTCGTCCCAGCTCAGGTCCTCGATCGCGCGGTGACGCTGGATGCCCGCGTTGTTCACGACCGCGTCGAGCCGCCCGAACTCGGCGACGACGTCGGCGAAGACGGCCGTGACGTCGTCCGGATCGGTCACGTCGAGCCGACGGTGGACGATCCCCGCCTCCGGCGTCGTCGCGGTGAGCCCCGGGACCAGGTCGGCGGCGACGACCCGGTAGCCGTCGGCGGCGAGCCGTCTCCCGATCTCCCAGCCGATGCCGGCCGCGCCTCCGGTGACGAGGGCGACGGGGGCGGATGCGGACGCGGGTGCGGTCATGCGTGTTCCTTCCAGTGGTTCTGCGGTGCGGTGGAGCGGACGGTTCAGACGGTGATGTTGCCGGCGGTCACGACGCGCGCCGAGTCGGCGGGGAATCCGGTGCGTGTCACCGAGCTTTCCACGTTCGCGGTGTGCAGCAGCGTCGACGTCCCGCCGAAGCCGCCTCCCGTGAGCTCGAGCGCGCCGCCGTCGAAGCGGCAGCCCGTGGCGCGGTAGTGGTTCGTGCCCCCGGTGAGCGACACGTGCTTCCCGCTCGACTCCGAGCGGGAGAACGCGCTGTCGGCGAGCAGCACGGTGACCGCCTTGTCCCCCGACCGGCCGATCGCCGTGCCTCCGGCGCCCGTGATGACGCTGCTCGCCGTCACCTCGATCGCCTGCTCTGCCGCGCCCGTCGCCTGGATCGACACGTTGTCGAGGCGGCTGCCGGTGATGCGCGTGCGCGCCGACGCCGTCTGCACCGGGTCGGACCCGGTGGGGGCCGTGAGCGTGGAGCCGCGGAAGGTGACCTCCCCGGCCCCGAGGATCTTCATCCCTCCGACATTCTCCAGCGTCGTGTTCTCGAAGGTGACCGGCACCTTCACACTGGCGTCGGTCAGGCTGCCCGGAGCCGCGAAGCCGAACCAGGAGTCGCGGATGACCGTCGGCCGGGTGGAGGCGGTCGACGCCTGCGTGATGACGAGCGTGCTGTCGGCGGTGCAGCCGGTCAGCTGCGCACCGTCAGCGTTGATCCAGAGCATCCCGGAGCCCGCCAGACTGGGCTTGCCGATCACCCGGACGTCCTCCAGCGTCAGATCGGTGACCTTGACCCGCGCGACGAACCAGGAGCAGACGTGTTTGCGCACCGTGATGCGCTTGGCCGCCGAACCCCACGCCGCACCCGAGTTGGCGAAGGTCATCAGACCGGAGTTGCCCGTGTAGGTGAGGTCGTGCTCGTACTGGCCGTGCGTGACGAACGGGCCCTGGTCGTCGCCGTCGCCGTGGCAGTTCTCGACCATCGAGTACGCGCTCGCGGTGAAGTCGTTCAGGTGCCGCGCGTTGGACGTGTGGCAGTTGGCGACGTATCCGTACAGGCAATAGATCTGCTGCGTGAGGTACCCGGCCCCTCCGTAGGTCACCGACGTCGGGTTCGAGAGGGTGCAGCCGATGGTGGAGTAGAACGTGTTCCAGCGGCGCATGATCAGCGGCCAGAACGTCAGGCTGCCGACGATGTTCTCGACGTCGCAGCGCACGGCGTACTCGAACGCGATCGGGTGCGACCCGGTGTACTGGTCGGTCCCCTTGCCGCGGAAGACGAGGTTGGAGATGCGGATGTCCTGGACCGGTTGCACCTTGGTCCAGGTGATCGTGCGCCCCTTCGCCAGCGGCCAGCCGTTCTTGTAGTTCACGCGGATGTGCGTGCCGTCGACGATCTGCGTCACCTGCAGCAGTTTCTGCAGCTCGCGTTCCCACCGCCCGCTCAGCGCGTTGACCTCCGCGGCATACCACGCGTCGACGGCGAACCACGAGGAGTCGGCGACCTCGAAGATGTCGCCGAGGTCCGGGATGGCCGCGCTGAGGGCGGCGCTCTGGGTCTCGGTCGAGAGGACCCCCTGGAAGAACATGACCGCGGCGAAGGGGTCGTCCGTCCCGGCGTTCTCGATCCCCTCCGTCGTCATGAGGTGGCCGCCGAAGTCGAGTTCGAGGTGCGAGCGGACCAGCTTGTGGCGCTTGGTGAAGTTGAGGTCGGTGTGGCCCTCGATCCGGGCGATGGCCGCGTCGGCGACCATCGCCTCCAGAGCCGCGTCGGCCGGGGTGTCCGGCCCCATGATCCCGAACTGGCGGAACTCGACGGTGCCGTCGTGCACGAGCACCCACACCGTCCCGTTCTTGCCCGCGACGATCGTCCCGCCGTTGACGGTCGCGCCCTGGCCGGACGCACCGCGGTAGATCAGTCCGCCGACGTCGCCGGGCTGATGGTAGCCGGAGGCGATGGCGATCTCGCCGTCCTTCGCCTTGATCTTCGCCAGGTCGCCGACGACGCGCACCTGGCGCAGCGAGCCGGAGGCGCCGGGCGTCGCGGGGACCGCAGCGGTCGCCGCATCGGCCGGGGTGAGCCCGCCGACGGCGGTCACCCCGCCGATCGCGGCGGCCCCGAGACCGACGAGCAGGCCGCGGCGGGTGCCGGAGCGGGGGACGTCGGGCGCGGGCGCCGTTTCGCTGCGGCGGGAGCGGCGGGGGGAGGTCGGTGGAACCGAGGAGCTGGTCATGGAGCAGAGTCCTTCACGTTCGGTCGGCGACGAGCACGTCGCCGAGGAGGATGCGGTTCGACGGTTCGGGCAGGGTCCGCTCCACGCGCCGCTCGGTGGCGCCGTCGTAGAGCAGGGTCGAGTCGGAGCCGAACCCCGCCGCCGGGAGTCTCAGCGCGCCGCCGGTGAGCTCGGCGCCCGTGAGGCGGAGGTGGTTGGTCCCGCGCTCGATCGCGAGGTGCGGCGTTCCGGCGGGCGCGTCGGACGCGATCCCGTCGATCCGCCAGGTGACCGTGCCGGGACCGTCGCCGCGGGCGAGGGTCGGCGCGGACGTCCGGGTGGTGGAGAAGCGGGTGCCCTCGACGGTCACGCGCTGGTCGCGCGCGGCCGTGACGACGAGGGCGACCCCGTCGGCCGTGCCGCCGCTCAGGGTCAGCTCGGCACTCCCGATCTGGAAGGCGTCCCCGCCGGCGGGCCCGCTCAGGGCGCAGTCGACGAAGCGGAGGGCGCCCGCGCCGCGCGCGACCGTCCCGTCGACGCCATCGATGCGGCAGCCGGAGAAGGTGACCGTCGCCGCCACCGGGGTCTGCACGAGCACCTGTCCCTTCGGCAGGGTGAGGGTGCAGTCCTCGATCACGGTCGGCCGCGTGGACCGGCTGCTGCGCTGGCCCACCGCGAATAGGCCGGCCGTGCAGCCCCGCAGCTGGGCGCCGTCGGCGTTGATCGTCAGCGTGGCCTGCGGGTCGAAGGTGCTGCGCGGCACGACGCGGACGTTCTCCAGGGTGAGATCGGTGATCTTTGTGCTCGCGACGAACCAGGAGCAGACGTGATCGCGCACGGTGATCCGCTTCGCGCTCGTCCCCCACTGGGCGCCCGAGTTGGCGATGTCCATCAGCCCGGAGTTGCCGAGGAAGGTGAGATCGTGCTCGTACTGGCCGTGGGTGGTGAAGGGGTTTCCGCCCTGATCGTCGCCGTCCCCGTGGCAGTTCTGCACCAGGCAGTACGCGCTCGCCGTCAGGTCGTTCAGGTGGCGCGCGTTCGAGCTGCGGCAGTCGCGCACCGTGCCATAGAGGCAGTAGATCTGCTGGGTCAGGTAGCCCGCACCGCCATAGAACACGGTGGGCGGGTTCTCGAGGGAGCAGCGCTCGGTGACGAAGTGGCTGTTCCAGCGCCGCATGATCACCGGCCACCAGGTCTGCGTGGCGTGGATGTCGGCCACGTCGCAGTGCACCGCGTACTCGAACGCGACGGGATGCGAACCGGTCAGCTCCCGCGGGTCGGGCAGCGAGCCGTCCGTCGGGCCGTCGAAGGGGCCCGCCCCGGCGAACCGCATCGAGTGGATGCGCACCCGCTCGACCGGCGCGACACCCCGCCAGCGGAGCTTCCGCCCTTTCTCCAGCGTCCAGCCGTTGAGGTAGTCGACGCGCACGTGGGTGGCGTCGATGCGCTGCGTGATCCGGACGAACCGCTGCAGTTCCCGTTCGTCCCCGCCTCCTCCGGCGACCTCGTCGCACTGCAGCGCCCACCAGGAGTCGAGCGGGAACGCGCCGGCATCAGGCACGGCGACGGCGTCCGTCAGCTCGGGCCAGGCCTCCGGGAGCGCGTACTCGACCGTCACACCGGTGGGCGTGCCCGTGAAGAAGAGCACGGCGCCGAACGGGTTGTCGTGGCTGTTCGGCTCGATGCCGTCGGTGCTGACGAGGTGGCCGCCGAAGTCGAGTTCGACGCCCGACCGCGACGAGGTGTGCCGGCGGACGAAGTGCAGATCGGTGCGCGCTTCGATGCGGTGCACGGACGGATCGGCGAGGAGGGCGTCAAGCGCGTCGTCGGCCGGGGTGTCCGTTCCCAGCACCCCGAAGGCGCGGAAGTCGACGGTGCCGTCGTGCAGCAGCCGCCAGGCGGTTCCGTTGCGGCCGGCGACCAGCGTGCCGCCGTTCGCCCTGCTCCCCGGGTGCTGGACGCCCACGTAGAGGAGGGCCCCGGCATCCCCCGGCGCGCGGTAGCCGGAGGCGACCGCGAGGCGCCCGTCCTGTGCCTTCTCCCTGGCGAGGTCGGCGACCGTGCGCACGACGAGCGGCGCGGCGTTCGAGCCGCCCGGCGACGAAGCCGCGGCCGGTTCCGCCCCGTTCTGGGCCAGGATCCCGGCGCCGCCCAGTGCCGCGGCGCCCAGTCCGACGAGCAGCCCGCGGCGCGTCCCGTCGGTCATCGCGCACCTCCGTCGAGGAGGTCGCAGAGCAGACCGGAGGCCGCCGCGGTCACCCGGCCGAGCGACCCGGGCGCGAGCGGGGTCTGCCACGCCTGGTACGCGCCGCGCCGGTAGGCCTCGTCGGTCGGCAGGTAGACGAAGCCGGGACCGTTGGCGAGGTTCAGCACGAGCACAGGATTCCCCTCCAGATCCCCGCGCACGCCCGTCTGGAAGGCCGAGTACGCCTCTCCCGGATGCGCGACCAGCAGTGCGTCGCCCAACCTCCAGGCCCAGAGCGGATGCTCGACGGTCGGACCGTCGATGTAGCCGTCGCGCAGATTGCGGGCCCGGCCGAGGCGCTCCTGTCTGCTCCGCGGATCGATGTCCGCCCAGCTGCGCTCCAGGTCGTCGAGCGTCGGGAGGTCGTTCAACTCCAGCTCGACGGCGGAGCGGGCGGCGGCGATCGTCGTCGCCGGCGCCTGAGGCGCCTCGGTCCACATCCCGAGCGGAGCCCCGGACTCGACGACGCCGCTCAGCTCCAGCTCGGTCCCCGGCGCAGGCAGCAGGGCGAGGGCGGACAGTACGGCGTATCCGAGCGCTCGGCCGTGCCGGTCCGCGACGTCGAGCTCGCCCGTGTACTGCCGGCGCGGCGCCAGCTCGCCCGACGCGCCCTGCAGGAAGAGCACGGGCGCCCCGGTCTCCGCCTCGACCAGCTCGCGCATCGCTCCGACGTAGTCCGGGGAGACGAGGCGGTTCTGCCAGGCGAGGGTCGTGGGATGGCAGGCGTAGTTGACGACCGTGCCGACGGTACCCCCGTCGGCCGCCGTGATCCGCCCGACGACGACGGTGTCGTCGGCCTCCGTCGCGTCCGGGTTGTACCCGACGAGCGCGCGCCCCTCGATGTCGAGCTCGCGATCGGCGGCCAGCGCGCAGCGGCCGGCGGTCCAGTCGATATGCCCGGGCGCGGCGGTGTCGACGGCCTCCCGCGCGGCCGACGCGATCGCCTCGGCGAGCGCGTCGAGGTAGCCGGGGATCAGCTCTCCCCCCGGGAGCCCGGCGTCGGCGCTGCAGAGCACGGCGCCCGCGTGCGTGTGCGAGAGCGCGATGACGAGACGCTCCTCCGCGATCCCGAGCAGCTCCCGCACGCGCCCGCGCACCGCGCGTTCGTCGTCGACACGACGCCACCACGTGCCGTCCAGGGCCACGAGCACCAGCGGGTCGGCGCCGACCGCGAGCGCGGTCGCGGTGAACGGCCGGTGGGCGCCTTCCGAGCGCTCCCAGTCGGCCGGTCCCCAGTTCTTCGCGCGGATGCCCGTCGGTGGGGTGATGTCCCGTCGGGCGACGCCGACGGGGGCGTCGGTGCGCGGGACGGCGAGGCGTGCGCCCAGCTCGGTCATGCGTGCTCCGTTCGATCGGCGGTCGGGAGGATCACAGGTAGTCCCCCGTCCAGTGGAAGGCTCGGGGATGGTCGAGGGTCGCTCGCACGACCTCGGGGTCGGTGTCGAGCGGGTGGAACATCCCGGTGTCGTCCGCGACGGCCGCCGGGTCGGCGACGACGCGGCCGACCAGGTCGTCGTAGGGCTCCCCGGGCGGGAGCTCGACCGAGACGGCGACCGCCCCGGCGCCCAGGAGGTCGGCGCGCACGAGATCGCCCAGCACGGCCAGACCGGACCTGTCGCCCGCCGCCTCGAGAAGCGCGGGCGCGGCGCCGAGCCGGGTCACCGCGTAGGCGCGCGGCGACCCGCCCGGGCCGCCCAGCACGTGCACGCGGGTGTCGGCGTACCAGGAGAGCGCCCGCCTCCAGCCCAGCTCGTCGCGGACCGCGGTCAGCGGGCGCTCGTCCGCGCCGTCGTGCAGCGCGGCGACGCCGGGCAGGCCGAGGAGCTCCGCTCCGCCGCTGCGCACGCCGGAAGGTCGGCCGGCGGCGGACCGGCCGGTGAGCACCGTGCCGCGACGGACGCGGCGCTGGGCGAAAGCCCGATAGCCGCTCGGCGCGTACACGCCCGGCGTATCGGTGAAGAGCAGAGACCAGTCGTAGCCGGCGCGTCGTCCGAAGGCCACCGCCTCGTCGGTGAGGGCGCGGGCGAGACCTCGGCCTCGCGCCCGGCCGGCGACGGCGACGTTGGCCAGGCCGAGCACGCGGGCGAGCCGGCCCGTCGCGGTCCGGCGACGCTGGTCGACGAGGTACAGCGCCCCGACGAGGTCGGCTCCCTCGACCGCCACCAGCGTCCAGGAGCGCCGGTTCGGGTCGAGGCGCCAGCGCGGGGCCATGTCGGGCTCGCCGAAGGCCTCCCCCCACACCGAGAGGATCCCGGGCTCGTCGGCGGCGGTCGCGACGCGCACGGCGATCATGCCGCGACCTCCCGCCGGGTCCGGATCGTGACGGCGGCGTCGAGCAGCAGCCGGTAGCCCGCCGCGCTCCGCCGCCAGGGCGCCGGGAGGGAGGCGCCCCGCGTGGTCGCGAGCAGGGCGTCGGCGAGCCCGGCGTAGCCGAGATCGTCCCCGTCGCCCAGGGCCAGCTCGAGCAGGCCTCCGTCGGTCACGACACGCAGGGCGTAGCGATCCGGTCCGGGCACGCCGCTGATGGTGAGCGTCAGCGGGATGCCCTCCGCCGTGTCGGCGCGCACCACGGCGACCGCCTCCGATCGGGTCGGCACCGCCCCGGCGGAACCCCGGGCGTCGACCACGATCGCACCCTCCAGCACCGCACGGCCACGGTCGAGCGGCAGCACCGCGTCCACCAGATCCACCGCGTGCACGCCGATCGAGAGGAGCGTCCCTCCCCCGGACGCCGGGTCGTCCTGCCACGCGCGCTCCGGCGTCAGGAAACCCGCGATGTCGTGCTGCGCCGTCACATCGACCGCCCGCACGCGCGACCCGTCGAGCAGCGCGGCGAACGCGGCCACCGCGGGTGCGAACCGCAGCACCGAGGAGGTGCCGAACCGGGCTCCGGCGGCCGCCGCCGCGTCGAGGCTCGCCAGCGCCTCCTCCGTCGCGGCGATCGTCTTGTTGACGAACACCGGCACCCCGGCCGCCGCACAGGCCGCGACCACCGCGGGCGCCCTCGGGGTGCGCGGTGTGGCGATCACGAGATCGGGACCGGTGTCGAGCAGTCCCTCCAGGGTCGCGTGCGGCTCGGCGGCGAATCGCGCCGAGAAGCCGTCCCGCCGCTGTCCGTCGTCGGCGTCCCAGACGCCCGCGATCCGCGCACCGCGGTCACGGAGGTTCGCCGCGTCCGCGAAGGGGTGCGAGTGGGCGACACCCGCGAACACCACGGCCGGCCCGGTCATGCCATCCGCTCCAGATCCTGCTCGGTGACGACATGCTCAAGCGGCCGCCCTGCCGCATGGCGGGCCACCTCGGAGACGACCACCGCCCCCTGCCGCAGCCGGCCCTCCCGGGTCCCGGCCGCCTTGTGCGGCACCAGGAGCGCGTTCGGCAGAGCCCGGAAGGGGCTGTCGACCGGCAGCGGCTCGTCGTCGAAGACGTCGAGGGCGGCGTCGATGCGGCCGCTGCCCAGCTCGGCGAGGAGGGCGTCCTCATCGACCAGCCACGAGCGCGCCGTGTTCACCAGTCCCGCGCCCGTCGGCATGAGGGCGAGCTCGCGGGCGCCGATCATCCGGTGCGTCTCCGGGAGGCTCGGTGCGTGGAGGGCGACGATGCGGCTGTTGGCGAGCAGCACGTCCAGCGGGACGAGCGCGGCGCCGAGCCGGCGCGCCTCCGCTGCGTCCACCGTGGGATCGGCCAGGAGCGGGCGTGCGCCGAGCGCGACGAGCAGCTCCAGGTACGCCCGGCCGGTGCGTGAGGCGCCCACCACGCCGATCGGCGCGTCCAAGAGCTCGTGCTGCGGCGGCGCCGCCTCGGCCTCCGTCCACTCCGAGCCCGCGTGGAGCGCGTGGTCGAAGCGTGGAATGCGGTGCAGCAGGGCGAGCGTGAAGGCCAGCGAGACCTCCGCGACCGACCGCGCCATCGCGGCGCCCGCCTGTGTGACGAGCACGCCGCGCCGGAACAGCTCCGGCGTGGCGAACGGGCGGATGCTCGCGCCGCAGTGGGCGACCAGCTCCAGGCGGGGCAGCGTGTCGAGCCGGGCGGCGTCCAGCGCGGGAACGCCCCAGGAGACGACCAGCACGCGGACCGCCGCGAGGTCGACCTCCGCCGCCGCGTCGGCCAGCGACTCCGCGAAGACGAGCTCCCCGCCGAGGCGTG
Source organism: Leifsonia sp. ZF2019 (assembly GCF_019924635.1). NCBI lineage: Bacteria > Bacillati > Actinomycetota > Actinomycetes > Micrococcales > Microbacteriaceae > Leifsonia > Leifsonia sp. ZF2019. Next base: position 1,784,078 of record NZ_CP065037.1, on the reverse strand, counting down.
CCGCCGCGTCCGCCAGGCGCCCGGCGTCCCCCGCGTCGAAGAACTCCGCGCGCCGGGCGACGGGCACGGCCACCAGCAGCACCGGCCGGCTCGTCGATGCGGCGGCGTCCGCCGGCACGCCGTCGCTCATCAGCGCAGCCACTCGTCGCGGTGCTCGGCGATGAACGCGTCGTCGCCGAGGCGCGGGTAGGCCAGGCGCACACGCTCGATCTCCGCGGCCTGTCCGGGCGACAGCGTCTCCGCCCGGTCGAGGCACCAGATCCCCTCCAGCAGCCCCTGCTGCCGCAGCACCTCGTGCACGCCCGCGATGACGCCGGCGAAGCCGTGCGCGGGATCGAACACCGCGGCATTGAAGTCGGTGAGGTCCGCCGCGAGGTCCGCCAGCTCGAGGGCTGCGGCGCCATCGCCGTCCGCCGCCCGCTTCGCGAGCTGCAGCAGCCCCGTCGCGGCCCGGGTGCCGACCGCCCACTGACCGAGCAGGCCGCCGCGGAAGCGCAGCTCGCGCGCCCCTCCCGGTCCCGGCACCCGGTGCACGGCGGTCAGGTCGGCGACGATCGCGTCGTCGTTGCCGGTGTAGAGCGCGACCTCGTCCGCGCGGTCGGACTCCCCCACGCCGCGCACGAGTTCCGCCGTCCGGTAGCGGTCGAAGGGGGCGGCCTTGACGGCCACGACGGCCGACAGGTCGGCGAACCTCCGCCAGAACGCCCGCGACAGCACCAGGCCGCCGATGGCCTCCTGCAGGTAGAAGCCGATCACCGGCAGCACCTCGCCGACCGCGCGGGCGCGCTCGATGAGGTCGTCCTCACTCGCGCCGGCGAGCCGCGGGCTCAGCAGCACGGCGTCGTAGCCGAGCCGCGCGGCCAGTTCGGCCTCGGCGACGGCCTGCGCCGTCGGGCCGACGACGCCGGCGATGCGCACCAGCTCACGGTCCGCCTCGCGGTCGAGCACGTCGGCGGTGAGCGCGAGGACGGGCTCCAGGAGGCCGCGCTCCGGCTCGTGGATCTCGAACTGGGTGGTGTGCACCGCGATCGCGATCCCTCCCGCGCCCGCGGCCAGATAGTACCGGGTCAGGGCGCGCTGGCGCCGCTCGTCGAGCCGCCGTTCCGCCGTCAGGGCGAGCGGATGAGCGGGGATGACGAGCCCGTCGGCGAGCCGTTCGACGCCCATCAGAACCGACCGTCCCGCACGGCCCACTTCGTCGGCTTGCCCGACGTCGGCAGGCCCTGCCGCAGCCACTCCGCCTGCCACTCGATCAGGCGTCCAGCCGGCACGGACGGGTACCCGAAGAGCTCGAAGCAGCGTCCCGCGTTGTTCAGCAGCGCGGTGGGCGCCGGCTCGCCGGCGAAGGAGACCGCGCGATCGAGCAGGTCCCCGAAGCGCTCCGCGATCCCGCGGACGCTCAACAGCTCCGGCCCGGTGAGGTTCACGGTGAAGACGGCGTCGCTCGCGTGGCCGAGCGAGCGCAGCACGACCTCGTTCGCGTAGCCCTGCCACACGACATTGACGGCGCCGGTGGTCAGATCGACCGGCGCGCCCGCCAGCACGGTGGATCCGATGTCGGCGAGCACGCCGTAGCGCAGGTCGACCGCGTAGTTGAGGCGCACGATCGAGACGCGCGTCCCCCGGGTGACCGCGCCGAACTCGAAGACGCGCTCGCGGCCCAGGCACGACATCGCGTACTCGCCGACCGGGCCGGGCAGGTCCGACTCGATCGAGCCGCCGCTCGCGGGGGCGACGAAGGGGTACACGTTGCCGGTGGACATCGCCGTGATCGCGCTGTCGCGGTAGCGGCGCGCGACCCGGTCGGGCAGGGCGGCATTGACTTCCCAGGCCCAGGACGCGTTCGTCGCCGCGCCGAACTTCGCGCCCACCATGAACACCACGTTCGGGGCGTCGGGCAGCTCGGCGAGGTCCCGGTCCGACAGGAGGTCGAAGGGCACCACCTCCACGCGCTCCCTCTCGAGCCCCCGCCGCGCCTCCTCGCTCGAGAATCGCGACACCGCGTACACGGCGTCGCCGCCGCGGCCCGCCTCGTCGAGCGCGCGCCGAGCGAGCACCGACAGGCTCGGGCCCATCTTGCCGCCGGCGCCCAGCACGACGAGGTCGCCGCTCGACTCCGCGAGGTCGGCCACCAGCGCCGCGCTCGGCGTCGCCAGGGCCTCCTCGAGCTCCTTCTCACTGCTGAACATGTCTGCCTTTCGCATCGAGCGGGGCGGGCCTCAGCCCTTGATCCCCGCGGACGTGACGCCCTCCTGCACGTAGCGCTGGGCCACGGAGTAGGCGAAGAAGATGGGGACGAGCGCGACCACCGAGCCCGCGAGCATGACGCTGAGCGGCACGTTCTGCTGCTGCAGCGACGCGATGCCGACGGTGAGCGTCCACATGTCGGAGCTCTTGGCCATGATCAACGGCCAGAGGAAGTCGTTCCAGTGCCAGAGGAACACGAAGATGCCGAGCGTCGCGAGTACCGGCTTGCACAGCGGGAGCACGATCGTCAGGAAGATGCGGAACTCCCCCGCGCCGTCGATCCGCGCCGCCTCGAACAGCTCGTCCGGCAGCCCCTGGATGAACTGGCGCATCAGGAAGACGGCTTGCGCGTTCGCGAGCGTCGGGAGGATGAGGCCCCAGTAGGTGTCCACACCGCCGAGCTTCGCCAGCACGATGAAGGTGGGGATCAGCGTGACGTGGAAGGGGACCATCACCATGGCGAGGAACGACCAGAACATGGTCTCCTTGCCGCGGAAGCGCTTTTTCGCGAACGCGTACCCGGCCATCGCCGAGAGCAGCAGCACGGCCACCACGCTCACCACCGCGTAGATCAACGTGTTGCCGAGCCAGGCCAGCAGGTTCTGTCCGCCCAGCACTTGTTCGTAGGAGGCGGTGGAGAGGTTCCACGGCAGGAGGCTCTGCGGGAACTGCACGGCGAGGCCCGGCTTCAGGCTCAGCACGACCATCGCGTAGAAGGGGAAGAAGCAGAGCACCGCCGCGATCGACAGCCAGAGGTAGCGCAGCACGAGGCCGCCGCGGGTCGGGTGCAGGGCGCGGAAGGAGCGCGTGCGCGTCACGCGCGTGGTCGCTGTGGTCACTTCTGCCTCCCGATGACGCGGCGCTGGATCAGCGCGACGACGAGTGTCATGACGAAGAGCGCGACGCCGATGGCGGCCGCGTAGCCGTAGTCGGTGTACTTGAAGCCCTGGTCGTAGAGCATGTAGACGAGCGAGTAGCTCGCGTGCGCCGGGCCGCCCTGGGTCATCACGTAGACGAGGTCGAACACCTGGAACGACGCCGTCGTCTCGATCACCGCGAGGAAGAACAGCGTGGGCTTGAGATGCGGCAGCACGATGAAGCGGAACCGCGACCAGGCGCCGGCGCCGTCCATCAGGGCGGCCTCCTCCAGCTCGCGCGGCACGTCCTGCAGCGCGGCGATCACGATGAGCATCCCGTAGCCGAATCGCGACCAGACCCCGACGACCACGAGTGCGGGGATGACGAGCACCGTGGAGTTGAGCCAGGAACCGCCCAGCCCGAGCGGCGTCATGATCGCCGACCAGGGGCCGTCCGTCGAGAAGATCCACTTGAAGATCGCCCCGGCCAGCACCAGTGAGGTGATCACCGGCAGGAAGAACACGGAGCGGAAGAACCGCGACCCCCGGAAGGCACGGCGCACGCCGAGCGCCATCGCGACCGACAGCGCGAGGGAGATCGGCACCGCGAGCACCGAGTACGCGAGCGTGACGCCGAGGGCCTGCCAGAACGTCGGATCGGCGAACATCCGCTCGAAGTTCTTGACGCCCTCCCAGTCGAGCTCTCCCGAGATGTCGTAGTCGAAGAAGCTCAACCCGACACCGGCGATCGCCGGACCGAACCGGAAGGCGAGGAACAGCACGAACGCGGGCAGCACGAAGAACAGCGCGATCCGGGCCTCCCGGCGCGCGAGGACCCGCTTGGTCAGGCCGGGCGGCCGATCGTCGCGGCGCTGCCCGCCGTCCGCTCGTCCGCCCACGGCGGGAGGCCGGGGCTGGGTGGGGGTGGTGGTCACGGGGGTCTCCTCGGGTCGCGGACCCGGCCGGGGCGGTCAGGCGCCCCGGCCGGATCCGACGGTCACTTGATCAGCGGCTGCGCGGCGGCGGCCGCGTCCTTCAGCGCCTGCTCCGGCGACTTCGTGCCGAGCAGCGCGGCCTGGATCTCCGGGGCGAGCACGCCCATCACGGCACGCGCGCTGGGCTGCAGCTCGCCGACCTTGCTCGTCGGGATCGTCTTCTCGATCGCGCTCTGGATGGGGTTGTCGGCGTAGAGCTCGCCGGTCGACTTCAGCGGGGAGAAGAAGTTGGAGGCCAGGTCGAACTTCTTCGAGTTCTCGGCGTCCGTGGCGAACGCGGCGAACTCGCCAGCGGCGTCCTTGTCCTTCGCGCCCTTGAGCATGGCGAGCGACCCCACCGTGCCGTAGGAGACCTGCTTCTCGTCCGTCAGCGGCGGGAGGATCTTGATCGCGTCCTCGCCCCAGAAGCTGGTGACGTCGCTCGGGCCCGACTGCCAGGTGCAGGCCACGTTGTTCGTGGCGAGAGCCGTCTGCTCCAGGGCCGGCATCGTCGAGATGAGGTCCTTCTCGATGTAGCCCTTCTGGGCGAAGTCGGAGATCATGCTGAGCGCCTTCTCCCCGGCTGTGCTGTCGAAGGCGACCTTGCTGCCGTCCTTGTTGTAGACCGAGCCGCCGGCCTGCCAGAGGAGCGGGTAGAAGGTCATGTTGAGGGTGACGTCCGGCGAGCCGAAGTACTGGGTGACGTAGATGCCCTTCTCTTTGAAGATCGGGGCGAGCTTCTCCAGGTCGTCCCAGGTCTTCGGGTACTCGGTGACGCCTGCCGCCTCGAATGCCTTGGCGTCGCACATCAGGGCGTTGGCACTGGTGAGGATCGGCGCGGCCATCAGCTTGCCGTCGATCGTGATCGACTCCGCGACGTTGTCGAGGATGTCCTTCTTCTGATCGCTCGGCAGGTAGGAGTCCATCGGCTCGATCGACTTCTGATACGTGCTCAGCTGGTCGGGGATCAAGTAGACGAGGTCGGGGCCCTTGCCCGCGGCGATCGCCGTCGACAGCGACTCGTCACGGTTCGCCCAGGGGTAGATCTCGTACTTGACGGTGATGTCCTTGTGCTCGGCCTCGAACGCCTTGATCGTGTCGTCCCAGAAGCTCTTGTGCTTCGCCTCGTCGGCGATCACCGGATAGATCCACATGGTGACCGTCTTCTTCGAGCCGTCAGAGCCTCCGGAGCTGCCGCTGCAACCGGCCAGCGCGAGCGCCGCCGTCGCTGCCACGGCTGCCGCCGTGATCGTCTTCGTGTACCGCATGCTGCTCCTTCGTGCGTGGGGGTGGGGGCGCGGCGGATGCCGCAGGTGCTGGTGCTGCTAGAAGCGCGGGACCGCCTCGACCGTCCCGCCGTGCCGCGAGCGCTCGGCCGCGAACACCGCCAGATGGCTGTCGAGGGACTCGCGCGGACCGGACCGGATGAGGCCCGGGTCGCCGGCGGCGACGGCCGCGACGAAGGCGCTCATCACGCCGCCGTCCCCGCCGCCGTGGTCGCCTCCGGCGTTCGCCGCCCCGGTCGGCCCGGTCTCGTGGACCGTGGACTCCCCGGTGCGGAAGTCGGTGACCCGCACGCGCTCGCCGTCGCCGTCGAGCATGCCGTGCGAGCCGAAGAGCTGCGTCTTGCGGTGCTCCTGCTCGCTGAAGGCCGTCATCGTGAAGGTGCCGGCCGCGCCGTCCTCGAACTGCAGGGCGACGACCTGGTTGTCGACGACGGTGTTGTCGGCTCCGTAGACGCACACCCCGTACGGGCCGGTGCGGAGCGCCTCGATCACGCCCTCCTCCGTGGCGTCGTCGGTGATGACCGTGACCGGCCACACCGCACCCTCGTCGCGGACGACCGGCAGGTAGAGCTTCTGCGCCGCGTACGGGCACGTCTCCTGCAGCGGGCAGTCGAGGCAGCGGTCGGCGGCCAGCGCCGGCTTGTTCTCGTGCCGGAAGTGATGCCGCGACCCGAAGCTCGCGACCGTCGCGATGCGCTTGCCCGTCACATAGCGGATCCAGTCGAGATCGTGGCTGGATTTGGCAAGCAGCATCGGCGCGGCGAGGTCCTCACGGCGCCAGGGGCCGCGCACGTACGAGTGCGCCATGTGCCACCACCCGACGGGCTCGAGGTGCTGCACGTTGACGATGTCTCCCAGCACGCCGGAGTCGACGACGCTCTTCACGAGGTCGGTGTACGGCATGTACCGCATGACGTGGCAGACCCCGAACAGCACCCCGGCCGACTCGATCGCCGCGACGATGCGCCGCGACTCCTCCTCGGTGGGCGCCAGCGGCTTCTCCATCAGGATGGCGTAGCCGCGCTCGGCGCACGCGACGGCCGGCTCGACGTGCTGCCGGTCCTGCGTGGAGACGATGACCATGTCGGCGATGCGCTCGGGCTCGGCGACCAGCTCGCGCCAATCCTCGAAGTGGCGCACGTCCGGGTCGCCGGCCGCGATGACGCCGCGCTGGAACGGACGCGGGTCGGCGACCGCGACGATGCGCGCCCGATCGGGATTGGCGTGGACCCACTTCGCGTACGACTGGCCGCGGTTGCCCGCGCCGATGACGGCGATGCGGACCGGGCGGCCGGCTACGGGGGTGTGGTCCATCGTTCCTCGCGCTCTCTCATCTGTCCGTGCCCGGGGACCCGGGCCGACGGCTTCGCTGGGAGCGGTTCGCCGTCGAACGCTCCCACGATAGCATTATTGCTATAGCATGTAGCAAATGACGAGCTGAGGAAGAAAGCTTTACGCGCTCGAAACAAACGCCTCCCCCGACCAGGAGACACGGAGCGATGTCTTGCGCGAATCCATCCTCGCGTCCTATAGCTTGTAGCGGAAGCACCCACGCAGGAGGGAGAGCCATGACATTCGGGAGCGTGTCCGACCGGAACATCTCGGCCAAAGTCGCCGACGAGCTCCGCGACGCCATCCAGAACGGCCGGCTCGAGCCCGGCGAGCGACTGGTCGAGCGCAAGCTCGCCGACAGCCTCGGCGTCAGCCACATCCCGGTGCGGGAGGCCCTCGCCAAGCTGAGCGAGGAGGGCCTCGTCGAGCGCACCCCGCGCCGCGGAGCCCGGGTCGCGTCGCTCACCGAGAAGGAGCTGCAGGAGATCACCGGCCTGCGCATCGTCCTGGAGCAATACGTGGCCCGCAGCGTGCAGACGGCATGGAGCGCGAAGTCCGACCAGGCCCTGCGCCGCATCGTCCGGCAGATGGTCGCCGCGGCCGAGAAGGAGCAGCTGGAGAGCCTGTTCGCCCTCGACAGCCGATTCCACGAGACCCTGTGGGAGATGGCCGACAACCGCACGCTGCTCACCATCGCCTCGCAGCTGCGCAGCCGCATCAACGGCTTCCTCCGCGCGGCCAACGGCTCCCTCGCCGCCGACGAGCTCGTCGCGCACGCGCGCTCGCACGAGGCCCTCGTCGACGCGCTCGCCAGCGGGGACCCGGGCCGCGCGGAGTCTGCGATGGCCGATCACGTCGAGATCGCCGCCGAGCGCATCAACGCGGTGTCGCACGCCACCGACGCGACCGCGACGGACGCGAGCGCTACGGTCTAGACGGAGGCTCTCCCGCGTCGCGACCGACCGCCCCGGTCCGTCCGCTCAGGCGAACAGGTCCCCGACGGGCAGCCGCTTCTCGGCCTGGAACGTGTCCTCGGCACGACCCAGCGCCCAGTACGCGGAGAGCGAGAACTCCTCCCGGGTCAGCCCCCAGCCCTGCAGGACCGCGCGCACCCCCTTCATCGCCGTGCGCTCGCCGTGCGCGAAGACCTGCACCCGCCCGCCCGGCTCGGGGAGCGCCCGGACGGCCTCCACCAGCGGCTCGCCCGCGACCGCGGAGCCGCGGTGCACCCAGCGCACCTCCACCCCGGCGGGATGCTCCAGCTCCAGTTCGTCCGCCGCTCCCCCGACCTCGATCAGCACCAGCCCGCGCGCTTCCGCCACCATACCGGCGAGACCAGCCGCCACCGCGGGAAGAGCGCTGTCGTCGCCGATCAGCAGGTGCTCCACTCCGGGGTCGTCGACGGGGGCGTACATGCCGCCCGGGCCCGAGAGCGCGAGCAGGTCGCCGGGCTGCGCCGCTGCCGCCCACGGGCCGGCGATCCCCTCGTCGCCGTGCACGACGAAGTCGATCGTGAGCGTCTTCGCCTCCCGGTCGAGGTCGCGCACGGTGTAGGTGCGGCGCACCGGGACGTCCTCCGGCGGCAGCTCGGCCCGCAGCGCGTCCAGGTCGTACGGCGGCTGCAGGTCCAGCCCCGGCTTCGCCATCAGCAGCTTGACGTATTTGTCGGTCGTCGCCAGCTTGCCGGGATCCGCCTCCCCGACGAACGCGTCGAAGGCCGCACCTCCGAGCACCACGCGCACCAGGTGCGGGGTCAGCCGTTCGGTGCGCACCACCTCGAAGACATGCTGCGAACGGGCGGGGCGCGACGGACGGGAGCCGGAGAGCGGAAGGGTCATGATCCGATCGTATCCGCCGCGTATTCCGGCCTCCCATGCACGCATTACTGTCAAAGCATGCGCCTCGGAGTCCTCGACGTCGGTTCGAACACCATCCACCTCCTCGTCGTCGACGCCCACCCCGGCGCGCGCCCGATCCCCGCCGCCACGCACAAGTCCGTGCTGCGGCTGATGCGATACATCACGCCGGAGGGGGCCATCAGCGACGAGGGCTGCGCCGCCGTCCTCGACGCCATCTCCGCCGCGATGCGCGTGGCCGAGCAGGAGGGCATCGAGGAACTGCTCCCCTTCGCCACCTCCGCCATCCGGGAGGCCGCCAACGGGCCCACGCTGCTCGAACGCATCCGCACCGAGACCGGCGTCGACCTGCAGGTGCTGTCCGGCGAGGACGAGGCGCGGCTGACCTTCCTGGCCGTGCGCCGCTGGTCCGGCTGGTCGTCCGGCAGCATCCTGCTCCTCGACATCGGCGGCGGCTCGCTCGAGATCGCCGCGGGCGCGGACGAGTACCCGGAGATCGCCGTCTCGGTGCCACTCGGCGCCGGCCGCAGCACCATCGGATTCCTCCCCGACGACCCGCCCCGCGACGACCAGCTCGACGCACTCCGCGATCATGCGCGCACCACGCTGGCCGGCGCGGTCGCGAGGTTCCCGAACCGCCGGCCGGACGAGCACGTCATCGGAACGTCGAAGACCATCCGCTCGCTCGCCCGCCTCGCCGGCTCCACGAGCGAGGGCCCGGGCGGCGCCGAGCGCATCGTTCTGCGCCGCAGCGACCTCGCCGACTGGGTGCCGCGGCTGGCGCGAATGAACGCCGAGTCGCGCACGGCCCTACCCGGCATCACCGCCGACCGCACCTTCCAGATCGTCGCGGGGGGCGTGGTCCTCCGCGAGGCGATGCGCGCGTTCGGCGTCGACCAGCTCGAGGTGGTGCCGTGGGCGCTCCGCGAGGGCGTCATCCTCCGCTACCTCGACCATCTCGACTAGCCCCGAGGTTCACGTCGTTGCGGTCACGACCGCGGAATGGGCGCAACGACGTGAACCTCGGCGGCCGGGATGGCCGGGATGACGCGGTCGGCCGCACAGGTCGTCTCCTGGTACCCCAGCGACGGCACCCTCGGCCGATCCGACCGGCGGCGGTCCTTCGTAGCGTGGAAGACATGACCACCACTACTGCACCCAACCCGTACGACACCCGCCCTCCGGCCGGCATCGCGCCCCAGCCGGGCACCGGGCGCGGGACCGCGAGCCTCGTGCTCGGGATCTGCTCGCTGCTGGTCGGCTGGACCTTCTTCGCCCCCGTCATCGGGCTGATCCTGGGCGTCTCGTCCCGGAGTCGCGAGCCGTATGCCCGCGGCCGCGCCGGCTGGGGCATCGCCCTCAATCTGCTCGCGATGGGCGTCTGGATCCTGCTGGCGATCGCCGTGATCGCGCTCGGCGGCTTCGCGGCCGTGCAGAGCCTGATCGGCTGACGCCGGACCCGTCCGCGGCCGGGCCTGATCGTTCAGCGGCGCCGCATCGGCCGCACGCTGAGCGTCTCCACCGTCCCGGCCGACGGCAGGTCGACCACGGTCCGGACCGTCGCCGCGACCATCTCCGGCGTGATCGTGTACGCCTCGTCGTAGTCGTGACCTTCCCGGGCGACGAGAGCCCGCTGCATGTCCGTGTCGACGCGGCCGGGGTGGATGCTGCTCACCCGGACTCCGTTCGGCCGCTCCTCCTCCCGCAGCGCATCCGCCAGCGCCCGCGCGGCGAACTTCGAGGCCGCATACGGCCCACCCCCGGGTCCGCTCGTCAGCCCCGAGCCGCTGTTGATCACCACGACGAGCCCCTCGGCTCGCCGCAGCGCCGGCAGGGCGCGTCTGGTCAGCTCCGCGACCGCGAAGACGTTCACTTCGAACAGGTGCCGCCACGTCGCCCGGTCGGTGTCCTCGATCGTGCCGCCGTCTTCCGCACCCGCCGAGTGCACGAGCACATCCAGCCGCTCGGGGAGCGACGGCAGACCGTCGCCGGTGAGCTCCCCCACGTACGGCTCGGCCGACGGCAGGCCGGACACGACGCGCGCCACCGCGGCGTCGTCCCGGCCTCCGACCAGGACGTGATGGGTGCGCCCGAGCTCGCGGGCGATGGCAGCGCCGATGCCGCGAGAAGCACCGGTGACGAGGGCGATCGGGCGAGAGGCGGAGGTCATGCTTCGACCCTACGTGACCGCGACGACCGCGACCCCGGGATCATCCGATGTCGCGTGCGACGAAGCTCCAACCCGCACCGCGCCGGACCAGCCGATGGCTGACCCGCTGCACGGCGATCAGACGCCGATCCGTCGGATCCACGACCAGGAGGGCGGATCGCGCCGTCGCCTCGCCGTCGTCGATCTCCGCTGAGACGACGGGCGTCACCGTCAGGTGGAGGGTCGCGTCGGGTTCAGCGGCCCACACCTCTCTCACCCGGCGCTCGATGGCGTCCCGCCCGGCGACGCTGCCCTGCACCCCGGTCATCCGCGCACCGACGTCGAACAAAGCGGCATAGGCGGTCGCGTCACGACGGGTCGCGCAGTCGTCGGCCTCGGCGATGAGCGCCGCGATCTCGAGCCGCTCGGCTCCGGTCAGTCGCATCAGGATCCTCCCCGGAGCCACGCGCCGACCGCCGCGGAGGCGCGGGAGTCGAAGACGTCCTTCGGGATCATGGCGTGGACGGTCTTGGGCGGCGTCGCACTGTAGGCCGAGGCCGTCTGGTTCGCATACTGCGTCACGCGGAAGTCGACCGCCATGCTGCACAGGGCATACGCCTCACTGGGCGAGAGGTCCGTCACGGCGGCGAGCCAGGCGATCGTTCCGCGGAGGCAGGCCACGAGGGCGTCGTCGAGGCTGTCGGCGAAGCCGAACCGGACCCAGTGGGTGGCCGTCTCGACGAGCGGCGCGTCGAGCGGGACCCGGCGGTGGAGCGCGTACCGGATGTCGATGCGTTCGGCGGCCGTCTCGATGCCGGTCTGATCGACGACGCCTTCCGCCTGGCGCGCATGGATGTCGCCGAGCCAGACGCGCGCTCGGGGGCGGCGGACCGGGAGGAACACGGATGCGCCGACGCCGAGCTCGGGGAGGACGAGGTTGCCGCCCCACGGGCCGGCCGTGATCGCAGAGACCTCGTCGCCGCCGGGTTCGACCCCGAGCACACCGATCATCGGTCGTAGCGGAAGCCGCACACCGTGGGTGTAATCCGTGCCCGTCCGGGCGTCGTCGAAACGGAAGTAGTGGACGTAGGGCTCGGCGAAATCGTCGGGCAACGCTCCGACGCCGTGCGGGAACGAGTTCCACCCCCAGTCGATGGTGCGCAGATCGAGCACGGCGCACTCGACGACGTCCCCGGGCGCCGCCCCGGCGATCTCGACGGGGCCTACCATCGAGTAGGGGCCTTTCGGATAGCGATGGCGGAGCGGCTCGCGATCGGCGAAGCTCATGCCGTAGACCGCTTCGTTCCCCCAGTGCGTCCAGGTGTCGAGGTACCGGACGGTATCCCCCGGCTCGATCTGGACGGCGGCCGGTGCGGTCGGGTCGAGGTATCCCGACCGCACCGTCGCCCGAGTGGAGCGGAGCTCGGCGACGCTCACCGCGGCGGCTCCGCCTCGGGGGTGCGCCTCAGCACGTAGGTGTGCTCGCCGGCCAGCACCAGTTCCGACCGCTGGTTGTGCACGGTGACGGCTGCGGTGACCACGCCGTTCGCGCCCTCCGGGGTGAGCCCGGTGATCTCCAGCTGCGAGTAGAGCGTGTCACCGGCGTGGACCTCGCCGAGGAAGCGTGCGGAGAGACCCGTGAAGGCGATGAACACCTCGCCGATCTCCTGCGGGAACAGCGTCGCGCCGGGGGCCGTGAACGCCAGCACCTGCAGACCGTGCACGACGGGGGCGCTGTGGCCGTGGGCCGCCGCCCACACCGCGTCGTAGTGCACGGGGTGGTTGTCCGCGGAGACCGCCTGGAACGCGGACGCGTGCGCATCCGTCAGGGTCCGGCTCGGGGCACGGAACACCTCCCCGATGCGCAGCTGCTCGAACGTCCGCGGCTCGACGATCGCGAAGTCCAGCGGGTCGAAGCCGCCGCTCCCGCCGTCCGCGCTCATTCGGCGAGCCAGCCGGAGAGGAAGGAGACCGCCTGCGCGATCGCCGCCCGGGCCTGAGGGGTGTCGTGCAGGCTGTTCACCATCACGAAGTCGTGGATGATTCCTTCGTATCGCACTCCGGTCACCTCGACGCCCGCCCGGCGGAGCTTGGACGCATAGGCCTCCCCCTCGTCGCGCAGCACATCGCACTCGGCATTGATGACCAGCGCGGGCGGCAGTCCCGCCAGCTGCTCTTCGCTCGCCCGGAGGGGTGAGACGGTGATCTCGGCGCGCTCGTCGGCGCTGGTGGTGTACTGATCCCAGTACCAGCGCATCGCGTCGCGCGTCAGCCAGTAGCCGTCGGCGAACTCCCGGTAGGAGCCGTCGTCGAAGGCGGCGTCGGTGACGGGGTAGAACAGCACCTGCCCGCGGAAGGTCACATCGCCGCGCTCCTTCGCCATCAGCGTGAGCGCGATCGCCATGTTGCCGCCGACCGAGTCTCCCGCGACGGCGATGCGGCTTCCGTCGAGTCCTCTGTCGGCGCCGTGCTCGACGACCCATTTCGCGGCGGCATAGGACTGCTCGTTCGCAACCGGGTAGTGGACGTCGGGCGAGCGCGTGTACTCGGGGAACACCACAGCCGCCCCCGTGCCGACCGCGAGGTCGCGGACCAGCCGGTCGTGCGTGTGCGCGTCGCCGAACACCCACCCGGCGCCGTGGGTGTAGACGATCACGGGGAGGGCGCCGGTCGCGCCCACCGGCTTGACGATGCGCACGGGCACCGAGCCGGTGGGACCGCCGTCGACGGTGATCCAGGTGTCGTCGACCTCCGGCTTGGCGATCTCCGAGTCCTGCACCTGGTCGACCATCGTCCTCCCCTGCTCGGGCGGAAGCTGGTACAGGAACGGCGGCTCGACGGTGGCCTCGCAGAAGGCCAGTGCGGCGGGCTCGAGGGCGTATCCCTGGGGGTTGGCGGTCGCCATCTTCTTCTCCTTCGGTTGGGACGGGGAGTCAGGACACCTCGTCGGCGGCGGCGGCGATGAACGCCGCGACCTGTTCGGGGTGCGAGCGCATCACCAGGTGAGGGGCGTCGATCTCGACCACCGACCGGAGACCGGCCCGCTGGTAGCCGAAGCGCTCGACGTCGGGGTTGATCGTGTGGTCCGCGGCCGAGACGATCCCCCAGCCGGGCTTCGTCTTCCACGCGGCGACCGGGGCGGCCTCGCTGAAGGCCAGGGCGGCCAGCGGTCGCTGCGAGGCCGCCAGCACCTCCGAGACGGAACGGTCGATGCCCGCGGCGAAGACGTCCGGGAAGGCGTCCACCTTCACCGAGACGTCTGTGCCGGGTTCGCCGTCCTCGACGGGGAAGGGCGTGTAGACGAGGTTCGCAGCGAGGTCCGAGTCCGGGAATCCGCCCTGCAGCTGGCCGAGGCTCTCCCCTTCGTCGAGGGCGTAGCCCGAGAGATAGACCAGACCGACGACGTTGTCGGCGGCGCCGGCCACGGTGATGACCGCGCCACCGTACGAGTGGCCCGCGAGCAGCACCGGGCCGTCGATCTGCTCCACGACCGAGCGGATGTACGCGGAGTCGCCGATGAGGCTGCGGTTCGGCACAGCCGGAACCCGGACAGCGCGTCCCTGATCGAGCAGGATCCGTGTGACGGGCGCGAAGCTCGCCGCGTCGGCGAAGGCTCCGTGGACGAGGACGATGGTGGGTGCGGCCATGGCGGCGTTCCTTTCTCGGGGTTCGCAGGCCACGCTAGGAAAGGCCGCCGCGGTTGTCGTGACCCTGAGAGGATCACCCGTCGCCGGGCTCGGGCTCGGTTATCTCCTCCGGTCCCGGCCGCCGTTCACCGGCCTCGCCCAGTGCGCGGCTCACCTTGTCCTTCGCCAGCAGATACTCGACGGCCGCTGCGGCGGGAGAGCCGGGGTCGCCGAAGAAGGTGGTGAGGTACTGCCCGCCGCCCGGCACCTCCAGCGTCTGCCAGCGGAACGGGATGAGCCCGAACGGGGCGATATCGACCAGCGCCTCGCCCCGGCGTTGCGGATGTGCCTCGTGGCTCCCCCAGGCGTCTCGGAAGAGCTTGCACCGTGACGAGAGCGAGGCGACGAGCAGCTGCAGCCGTGGATCGTCGATGTCGGCGTGGTAGCGGAGGTTCGCTGTGGCGGACCGGATCGCCCCATCCCAGTAGGGCTTGCGCGCCTCGGCACCCGGTTCGGCGTCGGAGCCCTCCGCGCCGGCGACGATCGCCTCGATCAGATTGTCGCCCGGAGCGATCGCCATCGGGATGAAGCATCGCGCCAGCGTGTTCACCGCCAGGACGTCCTGGTTGCGGTCGACGACGTACGCGGGAGCCGAGGTCCACTGGTCCAGGAACGTCGTCACACTGTCCAGCGCGTCCGGGTCGGATGGCGCCGAGGGGCCAGCCGCGGACGGCCTGCGGGAGGGCACGGTCTGCCCCGCGAGCCGGAACAGGTAGTCGGTGGCGTCCGCGTCGAGTCGGAGAGCCCTGCCCAAGGCGAGCAGCACCTGCGGAGAGGGCTGGTGGTCCTTCCCCTGCTCCAGCCGCAGGTAGTACTCGGGACTGATCCCCGCCAGCACGGCGACTTCCTGACGGCGCAGCCCGGGCACGCGTCTCCGTGCGTCCGCCGAGAGGCCCGCGTCGGCGGGAGCGAGAGCGTCGCGCCGGGCACGCAGGTAGATCCCCAGCTCGGCGTGGGAGCCACTCATCACGACCGTCCTCTGCTGTGGCAGCTCCGATATGGATTCACCATTCCAGATTGTCGCAGCGGGCGCGCCCCGGCCGCCAGATCTGCACGATCAGCCGATTGTCCGTCCAGCTGCGCGCCCCCGGCCGCGATGCTCCCGGCTGCCGCCACGCCACGATTGTGCGATGCTGAGGCGACAGACCCCTGGAGGGAAATGCAGCTCCCGACCGATCCCACGTGCGTGCTCGTGCAGATGACGGCGACCACGCATGCCGAGCACGCGGTGTACCGCAGGATGGGCAGGCACTCGTTCGGCCATGTCGGGGTGGCCCAGATCGCCTCCGTCGCGCAGACGGTCGACTCCCGGATGGACGAGGTCCCGCCCCAGGCGATGGAGTCGACGCAGTTTCATTTCGTCCACTCCGGGAGCCTCGTCGTCCGTCTGGGCGAGAGCGACCACCGATTCGGCGTCGGCGACCTCGCCGTCTACGACGCGAGCCGTCCCTTCTCGTTCGTCTACCCGGAGGAGTTCCGAGCGACGATCATCCAAGTGCCGACCGTTCTGCTGCGGGCAGGCGGAGTGCTCCCGGAGGCGCTCAACGGCCGCGCGGTGGCCAGCGGCTCCCGGAGCAGGATCGCGCTCGAGGGGCTGCTGCGCGGCGCGGTCGGCGGGGCGACCCCGGGCGCCGACACCGGTCCCACCGCGCTCTCGCACCGGCTCGTCGGTGCTGCGCGAGCGGTGCTGCGCGATCTGGACGGCGACGGACCCGATCGGGGCGTCCGTCACACGGACCGTCTCGTCGAAGACGCCGTGGACCACATCCGGCGAGAATTCGCCGACCCTGCGCTCTCGGCCGGAACGATCGCCCTGCGCCTCCACGTCTCGCTCCGCACGCTCTTCGCCGCGTTCGAAGCCGAAGGGCAGACCGTCGCAGGCTCGATCCGGTCGGCACGGCTCGCCGCGGCGGAGCGGCTGCTCCTCACGACGGACGCCACCGTCGCCGAGACCGCCCGCGCAGTCGGCTACACCGATGTCACGGCCTTCATCCGGGTGTGGCGATCGCACACCGGGACGACGCCCGCGCGGTGGCGCCGCCTGGTGCGCTGACCGCAGCCCGCTGCCCGCCGCCGATCACGCGAACCGTGCCAGTTTGAGGCACAGGTGGAGGGCGCTGCGGGAGATGCCGTCGTCGAGCGCCTCCCGCACGACCTGCGGCAGATTGTCCAGTCGGTAGTAGAGGGTCGTCCGGTGCAGGTGGAGCCGTTCGCAGGCCGCCCGGACGTTCCCGCCGGCGTCCAGATACGTCTCGACGGTCTCCCTGTGCACGGGGTCGCTGTGGACGAGCAGGGCGTGCGCGGCGGGCGAGTAGCGGGCGAGGTGCGCCTCTCCGGCGGTGATCTCGGACAGCAACCGCCAGGTGCCGAGCTTCCGGATGTCGGCATATCCGCCCAGGGAGGTCACCGCGGCGACGATCGAGACCGCCGTCCGGGCGTCCTTCGCGACCGGGAGCAGATCGTCCTCCGCGCCGGTGGTCTGCGCGGAGCCGATGGCGAGGATGGGGAGACCGAGGTGCTCGGCGCGCTCCTGGAGCACCGGGAGCGCATCATCCGGAGACCCTCTCGTCAGGAAGACGAGGTCGCCGTCCTGGTCGTCGATCAGATCGAGCGGCGTCGTGCGCGGCGAAGAGCCGTACTTCGCGAACGTGGCCCGCTCGAGCTCCTGCGCACCGGAGTCGAGCCGCACGGCCAGGAGGGTCGCGCCGCCGCGCGGGGGAAGGAGGTGCGCGGCGCCGGCGTCGCGGAGCGCGCGGGTCCTGGTCGCCGGGTCCGGATCGAGCAGGCGTCGCAGGACTCCGGCACGGCGGTTCTCGCAGTCCTCCGACCGATGCCCGGCATTCAGCGCCGCGCGCGCGAGATCGACCGCGGAGTCGATCGCCGCATAGTCGCACGCCCGGAGCGGCGGCAGATTCCCGGTGATGAGCCACAGCACGGCGATCGGGCCGCCCTCGTCGCGGACCGGGACGGCGAGACGCTCTTTTCCGCCGAATCGGGTGAGGTCGACCGTGACCGGGCGCAGGGCATCTCCGACGCCGAGCTCGTCCAGATATGCGCGGACCGGTTCGGGGGTGGAGCGCTTCAACAGCGCTGACGCGCGGAGCTCGTCGATCTCGTCGCCCTGTGCCGAGGAGACGAGCGGTCGGTAGCGCAGGTCGTCGATCACCACGGACCGGGCCAGGTTCATGGCGAGCTGGTCGACGACATCCTGCAGATTCACGGTCGGGATTCTACGAACCGCCCACCGGGGTGAACGTGCCCCCAGCAGGGTCAGGGTCATCGGGGGGCCGAATCCCGGAGAGGACCGCGCCGCTCGACATCTCGCGGAAGATCTTCCGACTCCTGTCCCACGACGGTGGCACGGTGCCTTCCTACCGTCGTCCTCAGCACGACCGCACACCGAAGACGGCACGTGACGACAGCACGAGAGGAAAGACCGATGACGACGCACAAGGGCACTTCCCACACGACGCCGGCCGCCGCGGACAGCACGCCCCCGGTGCTCCACGACATCCCGATCGGGCTCGATGCGACCGGCACGCGCGCCGAGTTCGACAGTCTGGGATCCGTCGATGTCCCGGCGGACAAGTACTGGGGAGCTCAGACCCAGCGCTCCCTCCTCCACTTCTCCATCGGCAATGACCACAGGCCGAAGGAGGTGTACCACGCGTACGGCTACGTCAAGAAGGCCGCAGCGCTGGTGAACCTGGCCGCGGGCCGCTTGCCGAGATGGAAGGCGGACCCGATCATCCGCGCCGCCGAGGAGACCATCGCTGGAAAGCTCGACGCGCATTTCCCTCTCTTCGTCTGGCAGACCGGTTCCGGCACCCAGAGCAACATGAACGTCAACGAGGTCATCTCGAACCGCTCGATCCAGTTGCTCGGCGGCACGCTGGGCAGCCAGGAGCCGGTCGGGCCGAACGACGACGTCAACATGGGGCAGTCGAGCAACGACACCTTCCCCACCGCCATGCACATCGCCGCGATCCTGGAGATCGACGACCGGCTGCTCCCCCGGGTGCGCGAGCTCGCCGACGAGCTCGACCGCAAGGCGATCCAGTGGATGGATGTGGTCAAGATCGGCCGCACGCACCTCGAGGACGCCGTCCCGCTCACCGTCGGCCAGGAATGGTCCGGCTGGGCGGCGCAGATCCGCGCGTGCATCGCGGAGATCGAGCGCAGCAGGGAGGGGCTGTTGGAGCTCGCCGCCGGCGGCACGGCGGTCGGCACGGGACTCAACGCCCCCGAGGGCTTCAGCCGTGAGATCGCCCTGACGATCGCGGATCTGACGGGCAAGGAGTTCGTCACGGCGCCGAACAAGTTCATGGCCCAGGGCTCGCTCGACGCGATGGTCCGCGCCGATGCGGCCCTGCGAGGGCTCGCGGTCGCGTTGATGAAGATCGCCAACGACATGCGCTGGCTGGCGTCCGGCCCCCGCACCGGGTTCGCCGAGCTGATCCTCCCCGCCAACGAGCCCGGCTCGTCGATCATGCCGGGCAAGGTCAACCCGACCCAGTGCGAGGCGATGGTGATGATCTCCATCCAGGTCCTCGGTGACGACGCGGCCGTCGCCTTCGCAGGATCGCAGGGCAACTTCGAGCTCAACGCGATGCGTCCCGTGATCATCAACAACTTCCTGCACTCGGCACGCATCCTGGGCGACGGGATCGAGAAGTTCGTCGCCTACTCGGTCACGGGCACCGTCCTGAACGAGAAGAAGATCGCCTCCTACGTCGGGGAGAGTCTCATGCTCGTCACCGCGCTCAGCCCCGTGATCGGATACCAGAACTCGGCGCACATCGCCGAGGACGCGCTCGCGCACGATCTGTCGCTGCGCGATGCGGCCATCGCCTCGGGACATGTCACCGCCGAGCAGTTCGATGCGATCGTCGTGCCGTCCACCCTTGTCGGCCACGGGGTCGAGGGCGCCTGAGGATGCCGACAGGACCCGAAACCACGCGGGATGCTGTGTCCGGCGAGCGGCTGGCCGCGGACGCCCTCGAGACCCTCCATGCCAACGGGGCCGAGTCCCACCGGACCCGCGCGCGGGCGGACCAGTTGTCATCCGCTCTCGGGGAGCCGATCGAGCTCGACCTGGGCTGGAACCGCTCCGAGGTCACGGCCGCGAGCGGCTCCCGGCTCGTGTTCAGGACGCCACCGTCGAATCTGGGCATGAACCGCGTCCTCGCCGTGGATCGGGCGATCGACGCCCTCGCCGCCGGGCGAACCGACCCGGCGGCGGCATATGAGGCGGTGCGGCGAGCGGCCGCGCTCCCGGCCGCGAACCTGGCGCTGTTCGTCCTGGCCTGCGCCGCGGGCGCCTCGTGTCTCGCGGTCATCTTCGGAGTCCGGCGGTGGGAGCCGATCGCCGTCATCGTGGTGTCCGCCACTCTGGGCGCGGTGGTCCGACGGCTGCTCGGCCGGGCCGGCGCATCCCCGTTCTGGCAGGTCGGAGCCGCCGCCCTGATAGCGGGCGTGCTCGGCGCCGCCGCGATCGACCTGGGCTTCAGCTCCGAGCTGCGGCTCGCCGTGGTGTGCCCGTGCATGATCCTCGTCCCGGGTCCGCACCTCCTGAACGGCGCCTTCGACCTGGCCGGGCTGCGTATCCCGCTGGGCGTGAGCCGCCTCACCTTCGCCGCGGTCACTCTCCTGTCGATCGGCGCGGGCCTCGTGATCGGCCTCACGATCGGGGGCGCGAACCTGATCCCGGAGCCCGGCGGGCGGGAGGTCCCGGTGCTGCTCGACGCCGTCGCTGCGGGGGTCGTGGCCGTGTGCTACGGCGTCTTCTACTCGGCGCCCGTGCGCATCCTCTACTGGCCGCTCCTGGTGGGCGGGGCCGTCCACGCTCTCCGATGGACCGCCATCACCGTGTGGCACTGGGACTCCGCTCTCGCCGCCGTCCTCGCCTGCCTTCTCGCGGCGGGTGTGCTCCTTCCCGCCTCTCGTCGGTTCGGAGTGCCGTTCGCCGCCGTCGGGTTCGCCTCCGTCGTGTCGCTCATGCCCGGTGTGCTCATCTTCCGCGTGCTCGACGGTCTGACGGTCCTGCAGCGGTCGTCCGGGGAGGCGGCCCAGCGGTTGCTCGTCGAGATCGTTCAGGACGCGACCGAGGCGGGCCTCACGGTGTTCGGCATGGCGGTCGGGATCCTGATTCCGGCGTTCGTCCACAACCGGATCCGCGCCGCGAGAGGGACGGGAGCGTGACGACCTCTGGCTCGCGCGTCGCGTCGAGGGACGACCTCGGCTCCGGTGCACTGTGGACCGCGGCCGCGCTCAGTCTCATCGCCGGAGCGACGGATGTGACCAGCTGGCTGCTGCTCGGCGGCTTCTTCTCCGCCCACGTGACGGGCAACCTCGTGGTGCTGGCCGCCGACGCGGTCACCGGCCATCGGCCGGCTCCGGCGAGCCTCCTCGCGATTCCCGTGTTCGTCGTCGTGGTCGCCGTGGTCACCGTGACAGGACGCGCCTCCGCGTGGTTGAGGAGGCGCCGGTTCGGACCCCTGCTCGCCGTTCAGACCGTCCTGCTCGCGGTCGCCGCCGTGCTCTCCTTCACGACGACGGCCTCGGCAGACCCGGCCGCCCCGCTCGCGGTCGTCATCGGTCTGTGCGCGGTCGCGGCGATGGCGACCCAGAACGCCTACCTGCACCTCCTCCCCGGCGCGGCGTTCTCGACAGCGGTGATGACCGGCAACCTCGTCGTCGCCACCATGGCCGCCGTCGACCTCGTCCGCACGCGCGGTCACGACCGGGCCGTCCGCGAAAGGTGGACCGCGGCCTGGCCTCTGCTCACCGGGTTCATCGTGGGATGCCTGGTCGGCGCGACCGGGGCCAGCATGATCGGCGACCACGCTGCGATCACCCCCGCGGCCCTGTCGCTGATCCTCGCGGGCGTCACCGCCGCCGTCGGCCGGCGGAGGGGTGGGGGCGCGGGCGGGTGAGGCCCGGGGCCCGGCGAACTCGGGCCGCGGGATGACAGCAAAAAAGCCCCGGAATTCCGGGGCTTCGCTTGCTGGGGTACCTGGACTCGAACCAAGAACAACTGAACCAGAATCAGCCGTGTTGCCAATTACACCATACCCCAAGGGCTTCGGGCCAAGGCCCGGGCACGAGAAACAACTCTATCCTACGCGCGCAACGAACTACAAAACGGCGCGCTCGTCCGCCTGGATGCCGATCAGGTCGCGGTTGACGGCGGATGCGACGACGGCGCCGGAGCCGGCCGCGACGATGAGCTGCTGGGGTCCGGGGGCCGTGGTCTCTCCTGCGGCGTAGACACCGGGGAGCGAGGTGCGGCCCTGACGGTCGGTCACCAGGTAGCCGTCGGTGTCCCGGTCGAGGTCGAGGCCGGCGGCGAAGTCGAGCGCCGGGGTCCAGGCGGGGCGCACGAAGCCGCCCGCCCGCTCGATCACCGTGCCGTCGGCCAGTCGCACGCCGGTCATCACGCCCTTGTCCCCCACCACGTCGTCGATCGGGCGGCGCTCGACGGTGACGCCCAGCCGGGCCAGGGCCCGCTCCTCGTCCGCGCTCACGGGTGCGACACCGTTGGTGAACACCACGAGGTCGTCGGTCCACTGGGTGAGCAGGAGGGCGCGCTCGGCGAGGTCGGCGGACTCGCCGATGAGGGCGAGCGGCGTATCGGCCTTCTCGAAGCCGTCGCACTCGACGCAGCTGTGCAGCTGGGTGCCGTAGTAGGCGCGAAGGCTCGGGATGGCGGGCATGGTCTCGGTGACGCCGGTCGCGAGCACGAGGGCCTCCGCGACCGTGTCCACGTCCGCGCCGCCGCGCACGCCGCGGGCGCGCACCCGGAAGCCCGAGCCCTCCAGCTCGATCGACCCGACCTGGGCGAAGACGACCTGCGCGTTGTCGTAGGCGTCGACCTCCTCGCGGCCGAGACGGCGCAGCTCCAGCGGAGGCACGCCGTCACGGGTCAAGAAGCCGCGCGCGATCAGTGTCGCAGCGTGCCGGGGCCGGTTGCCGTCGACGACGAGCACCCGCCGCCGCGCACGCGCGAGGTTCAGTGCGGTCGAGAGCCCGGCCGGGCCGCCGCCGACGACGACGACCTCGAACGCTGCGTGCTCGCTCTGCTCGGGCACCGCTCCCCCTAGGCCAGCGACGCCGAGAGCCGGTCGAGCCGCGCGATGGTGTCGGCCTTGCCCAGGATCTCCATCGACTCGAACAGCGGCGGCGACACCCGGCGCCCCGAGACGGCGACACGCAGCGGGCCGAAGGCAACACGGGGCTTGAGGCCCATCGTCTCGATCAGGGCGTCGCGCAGGGCGCTCTCGATGGCGTCGTGGGTCCACTCGGCCTCGGGGATGTCGCCCAGGGCGCCGAGGGAGGCGGCGAGCACCTCGCCGGTGTTCGCGGGCAGCGACGCACGGGCGTCGTCCTCCACCACGAGCGAGGCGGCGTCGGTGAACAGGAAGCCGAGCATCCCCGGCGCCTCGCCGAGCAGCTGCATGCGCTCCTGGACCAGGGGTGCCGCCTCCGCGAGCACCGTGCGCTGCGCCTCGGTGAGCGGCTCGGTGAGGATACCCGCGGCCACCAGGTACGGGATGGTCCGCTCGGCGAAGTCCGCGACCTCCAGCAGCCGAATGTGGTCGCCGTTGATCGACTCGGCCTTCTTCTGGTCGAAGCGTGCCGGGTTCGGGTTCACGTCGGCGACATCGAACGCGGCGACCATCTCGTCGGTCGAGAACACGTCGCGGTCGTGGCTCAGCGACCAGCCGAGCAGCGCGAGGTAGTTGACCAGGCCTTCGGGGATGAAGCCACGATCACGGTGGTGGAACAGGTTCGACTCGGGGTCGCGCTTCGAAAGCTTCTTGTTGCCCTCGCCCATGACGTACGGGAGGTGGCCGAAGCGCGGTACGAAAGTGGTCACGCCCGCGTCGATCAGGGCATGGTACAGCGCGATCTGGCGCGGAGTGGACGACAGGAGGTCCTCGCCGCGCAGCACGTGGGTCACGCCCATGAGCGCGTCGTCGACCGGATTCACGAAGGTGTAGAGCGGCTTGCCGTTGGGGCGCACCACCACGAAGTCGCTGAACGAGCCGGCAGGGAAGGTGATCTCGCCGCGCACCAGGTCGTCGAAGCTGAGGTCGTCGTCCGGCACGCGCAGACGCAGGGCCGGCTCGCGGCCCTCGGCGCGGTAGGCCGCCTTCTGCTCCTCGGTCAGGTCGCGCTCGAAGTTGTCGTAGCCGAGCTTCAGGTCACGGCCGAGCGAGACGTTGCGCGCCTCGATCTCCTCGCCGGTGGCGAAGCTCTCGTAGATGTGGCCCGACTCCTTCAGGCGCTCGATGAGCTCCTGGTAGATCTCGCCGCGCTGCGACTGCCGGTACGGCCCGTGCGGGCCGCCCACGTCGATTCCCTCGTCCCAGTCGAGCTTCAGCCAGGTGAGCGCGTCGATGATCTGCGCGTAGCTCTCCTCGCTGTCGCGCGCCGCGTCGGTGTCCTCGATGCGGAAGACGAGCTTGCCTCCGGTGTGCCGCGCGTACGCCCAGTTGAACAGGGCGGTGCGGATCAGGCCGACGTGCGGCGTGCCGGTCGGCGACGGGCAGAAGCGGACGCGGACGTCCGAGCCGGTGGCCGTGGAGAAGGGGTGCGAAGCGTTGTCAGACATACCGCTCCCAATCCTAGTCAGGAGCGGCCGTGCGCGGCGCGGCTACTTGGGGGCGCGCACAGGGTTGACGAGCGAGCCGACCCCGTCGATCTCCACCTCGACCGTGTCGCCGGCCACGAGGGGCCCGACGCCGGCGGGCGTGCCGGTCAGGATGACGTCGCCGGGGAGCAGGGTGAAGACGCTCGACGCGTAGGCGATGATCGACGGGATGTCGTGCACCATCTCCGAGAGACGCGCCTCCTGCTTCAGTTCGCCGTTCACCCGGGTGCGCAGGAACGCCTCCGGGTCGAGCTCGGTCTCGATCACGGGGCCGAGCGGGCAGAACGTGTCGAAGCCCTTCGCGCGCGTCCACTGACCGTCCTTCTTCTGGAGGTCGCGGGCGGTCACGTCGTTGGCGACGGTGTACCCGAAGATGTACTCGTGGGCCTTCGCCTCCGGCACGTTGCGGGCGATCGTCCCGATCACGACGGCCAGCTCGCCCTCGAACTCCACGCGCTCCGACTGCGGCGGCAGCAGGATGGCGTCGCCGAGGCCGATGACGGACGTGTTCGGCTTGAGGAAGAGCAGCGGCTCGGCCGGCGCCTCCCCGCCCATCTCGGCGGCGTGGTCCCGGTAGTTCTTGCCGACCGCCACCACCTTCGAGCGCGGGATGACCGGCGCGAGCAGAGCGCCGACCTTCCCGAGCGGCACACGCTCGCCCGTGGTGTCGAATCCGGCGAACATGGGGTCCCCGGCGAGGACGACGAGGGCGTCGTCGTCGACGATTCCGTAGTCGATGGCGCCGTCGTGGCTGAATCGTGCGATCTTCACCCTACGAGCCTAGCCCCGCGACGATCCGGGCGATCGCGGGCGTGGGCACGCCGTCGCGCTCCCCGATGCGCAGCAGTGCGCCGCCGATGGCGTCGAGCTCGCTCGGCGCGCCGGCCGCGAGGTCCTCCTGCAGGGACGTGCGCATCCCGCCCGGCACCGTGGCGAGCACACTCATCAGGTCGACCGCGGTGGCGGGAACACCTTCGGCGGTGGAGCAGGCGACGATCTCCGCGACCACGGCCTCGGTCAGCTCCGGCTCCGCGCTGAGGGCGGCGCCGGCCGGCTGGCGCCAGTGCGAGGTGAGCAGGGCGAGGCTCGCCAGCATCCGGAACTTCGCCCAGAGCACCTCGGACTCGGTTCCGCGGGCGCGCACGCGCGGCCCGGCGTCGGCGAGCGCGCGGACCGCCGCGAATCCGGCCGCCGCCTCCGGGGCCTCGATGTTCACGAACGGGCTGCGGTGGTCGATCACGCTCGGCGAGAGGCGCAGCGCCGAGACCGCGACCGACGCGCCCGCGACCGCGACGCCCGGGAGCGCGGCGCGCAGCGGCCCGACGTGCTCCACCCCGTTGAGGAACGAGACGACCTCGACGGGCCGGGAGGCGGCGATGTCGGGCAGCACCGCGTCCAGCCCGTACGCCTTCGTGGCGAGGATGACGCTCGCCCCGTCCGGCACGACCGTGTCGGCCGGGACCCGCTCCACGCCGGAGCCGAACTGCGCGCTGCGCACCTCGATGCCGTCCGCGCGGAGGGCGTCCACCGTGGCCGGGCGCCCCACCGCGACCACGTCCCGCCCCGCCCGGTGCAGCAGCCACGCCACGAGGCCGCCGACCGCGCCGGGCCCCACGACCGCGAAGACGGTCTCGTCGGCGCGGGTCACGTCGCTCTCGTCGCTCATCCCACCGATGCTAGTCGCCACTCCCCCACCTCGAGCCCGGCGATGGCCTCGGCGGTGGCGGAGATCGCCGGCACGACGTCGGCCCCCGCCGCGCCGACGAGATTGATCGTCCGGTGGTCGCGGTTGCCTGTCGAGCGGAGCACGACGCCGGCCTGCTCCCCGGCCGAGCCGACCGCGAGGCCGGGGAGCAGGGCGAGGCGCATGCCCTCGGCCACCATCCGCAGCACGGCGACGAAGTTGTCGGTCTCATAGGCGATGCGCGGCTCGTAGCCGCGCCCGGCCGCAAGTTCCAGCAGGTGGCCGCGGCAGCGCGGACACCCGCCGATCCACGCCTCGTCCGCCAGGTCAGCCAGGTCGACGCGTTCGCGCACGGCGAGGGGATGCCCGGAGGGGAGGGCCAGCAGCATCTCGTCGCGCCAGAGCGGTGCGACCGCCAGGCCACGCGCGCTCTCGCGGTGCGGGTCGACCCGGTCTCCCGGATAGCCGAAGGTGATCGCCAGATCGGCGGTCTGCGCCCGGACGGCGGCGACGGCCTCCGGCGGCTCGGCTTCGAGGTAGGTGATCCGCACTCCGGGATGCCGGGCCTCCATGGTGCTCAGGAGGCGCGGCACGAGGGAGGACGAGGCGGAAGGGAATCCCGCCAGGCGCACCCGGCCCGTCCGCAGGCCGCGCAGGTCGTCGAGCTCGCCCGCCGCGGCGTCGAGCGCGGTCGTGACCGCCAGCGCATGCCGGGCGAGCACACGCCCGGCCTCGGTGAGGCGCACGCCGCGCCCGGCACGCGCGACGACGGGGAGCCCGATCCGGGCCTCCAGCTTGCGCAGGTGCTGACTCACCGCCGGCTGGCTGTATCCGAGGGCCTCGGCGGCGCGCGTGATCGATCCTTCGTCCGCGATCGCGCGGACCACGCGGAGGCTGTGGGAGTCGAGGTCGTCGGGCAGCATTCAGTAATCATAACCAATCCGAATGGATGCGATTGAATACCTGATCTGGTGCGATGGATGGCGCATCCCGCACGGTGGAGGCATGCTCACCTTTCAGGACCGCTTCCCCGCCGGAGCCGGCTATCTCGCCGCGTGCACGCAGGGCCTGCCGACCCATGCGACCGTCGCCGCCGGCCGCGCGGACCTCGACCGCTGGGCGTCCGGCGCTTCGTCGCCCGTCGACTACGACGACGCGGTGCGCCGGGCCCGCGCCTCCTTCCCGCGCCTCGCCGGCGTACCGGTCGACGCCGTCGCGATCGGCTCGCAGGTGTCGGTGCTCGCCTCGCTCGTCGCCGCGTCCGTGCCCGACGGCGCGACCGTGCTCTGCGCCGACGGCGACTTCGCGTCGATGGTCGCACCCTTCTATGCGCAGGCCCACCGCGGCGTCGTCGTGCGCTCGGCACCACTGGCCGCCCTCGCAGACGCGATCGACGACCGCACCTGGCTCGTGGCGTTCTCCCTCGTGCAGTCGGCGACCGGCGCGCTCGCCGACGCCGACGGGATCCTCGCGGCGTGCGCCCGAACCGGGACGCGCACCTTCGCCGACCTCACCCAAGCGCTCGGCTGGCTGCCCGTCGACGCCTCGCGGTTCGACGTCACCGCCACGCACGCCTACAAATGGCTGTGCGCACCCCGCGGGTCCGCCTTCCTCACCGTCGGCGATGTGATGCGCGAGGCACTCGTGCCGGTGCACGCGGGCTGGTGCGCGGGTGAGGACCCGTGGACATCCTGCTACGGGCCCGTCGTCGAACCGGCCCGCTCCGCCCGACGCTTCGACGTCTCGCCCGCGTGGCCGGTCTGGCCGGGAACCGCGGCCGCCCTCGGCCTCTTCGACGACCTCGACATCCACGCCGTCCACGCGCACGCGACCGCGCTCGGCGATACGTTCGCCGAGGCGATGGGCCTGCCGACCCGCGGGCAGGCGATCGTCACCTGGGACGACCCCGACGGCGCCGCCCTGGCCGACCTCGCCGCGGCCGGCCTCCGCGCCTCCGGTCGCGCGGGCCGCGCCCGCGTCGCCTTCCACCTCTGGAACGACGAAGCCGACGTGCACGCCGCCCTGAAGGCGGTGCGCACGCCGGCCGTCCGCTGAAGGACCCGGTGCCGCAGGGCTACCCGTCGAGGCGGGTCATCCAGTTGTGGCGGTCGCGCGCGCGGCCGTACTGGATGTCGGTGAGCTCCTGGCGCAGCGCCATCGTCAGCTCCCCGGGCGGCGCGGTGATGTCGCCCACGGTGAACGTGTCCGACTTCAGCTCGCCGATCGGGGTGACCACCGCGGCGGTGCCGCAGGCGAACACCTCGACGATGTCGCCGCTCTCGACGCCGTCACGCCATTCGTCGATGGTGACCTTGCGGCGCTCGACCGTGTGGCCGCGGTCGCGGGCGAGCTGCAGGATGGAGTCGAGCGTGATCCCGTCGAGGATGCTCTCCGACTCCGGGGTCACCACGGTGCCGTCCTTGTGGACGAGCACCACGTTCATGCCGCCGAGCTCTTCGAGGTACTTGCCCTCCACGGAGTCGAGGAACAGCACCTGGGCGCATCCGTGGTCGTACGCCTCCGCCTGCGGGAGGAGGCTCGACGCGTAGTTGCCACCGGTCTTCGCCGCTCCCGTGCCGCCCTGGCCCGCGCGGGACCACCGGTCGGAGAGCCAGATGGAGACGGGAGCGACGCCGCCGGTGAAGTAGGCGCCCGCCGGGCTCGCGATCAGGTAGTACGCGACCTTGTTCGCCGGGCGCACGCCGAGGAACGCCTCCTTGGCGAACATGAACGGACGCAGGTAGAGGCTGGTCTCCGGCGCCGAGGGCACCCAGTCGCCGTCCACGGCGATGAGCTGCTTGATCGAGTCGAGGAAGTGCTCGACGGGCAGCTCGGGCAGCGCCAGGCGGTAGGCCGAGCGCTGCATACGCGCAGCGTTGGCCTCGGGGCGGAAAGTCCAGATCGAGCCGTCCTCGTGGCGGTACGCCTTGAGGCCCTCGAAGATCTCCTGGGCGTAGTGCAGCACGGCCGCCGACGGGTCGAGCTGGATGGGCCCGTACGGCGAGACGCGCGGCCGGTGCCAGCCGCCCTTCGACGACCAGCAGATGTCGACCATGTGGTCCGTGAAGTAGTTGCCGAAGCCCGGGTCGGCGAGGATCTCCTCGCGCTCGGCGGCGTCGCGCGCGGCCTCGTTGCGCGTGACCTGCCAGAGCAGGCCGCTCGTCTCGGTGGGGCCGCTGGTGAGTGTGATACTGCTGGATGTCATTGAGAGTCCTTTGCGCTGCCTGCGGTGAAACAGGGTGATCTAATTCTGCGCCACCCGGGCGGCGATCGCGTCGCCGATCTCGGCGGTCGTGCGCTGCGTCCCGCTGCGGGAGGCCAGGTCGGCGGACACCGCCTGCTCCACGCGGGCCGCCTGCTCCTGGGCGCCGAGGTGGCGGAGCAGGAGTGCGACGGAGAGGATCGCGGCGGTGGGGTCGGCCTTCTGCTGGCCGGCGATGTCCGGAGCCGATCCGTGAACCGGTTCGAACATGCTCGGGAACGCGCCGGCGGGGTTGATGTTGCCCGACGCTGCCAGCCCGATGCCGCCGCTGATCGCGGCCGCGAGGTCGGTGAGGATGTCGCCGAAGAGGTTGTCCGTGACGATCACGTCAAATCTAGCAGGGTCCGTGACGAGGAAGATCGTCGCGGCGTCCACGTGCAGGTAGTCGACGGCCACATCCGGATGCTCGGCGGCCACCGCGTCGACGATGCGCTTCCACAGCCCGCCCGCGAACGTCAGCACGTTCGTCTTGTGCACGAGCGTCAGCTTCTTGCGCCGCTGCCCGGCCTGCTCGAACGCGAACCGCACGACGCGCTCGACGCCGAAGGCGGTGTTGACGGAGACCTCGTTGGCGATCTCGTGCGGCGTGCCCTGGCGGATGGCGCCGCCGTTGCCGACGTAGGGCCCCTCTGTGCCCTCCCGGACGACGACGAAGTCGACCGCGCCGGGGTCGGCCAGCGGGCTGGCGATGCCGGGGAACAGCGTGGTCGGGCGGAGGTTGACGTAGTGGTCGAGCGAGAAGCGCAGCGTCAGCAGCAGGCCGCGCTCGATGTTCGCCCCTGCGAGCCGCGGGTCGCCGGGCGTCCCGCCGACCGCGCCCAGCAGGATCGCGTCGTGCGCGGAGATCGCCGCCAGGTCGTCGTCCGTGAGCACGTCGCCCGTGGCCAGGTAGCGGTCCGCGCCGAGCGAGAAGTGCGTCTTATCGAAGGCGAGGTCGCTGCCGGCACTCACCGCGTCGAGGACCTTGACCGCCTCGGCGATCACCTCCGGCCCGATCCCGTCTCCGGGGATGACAGCGAGCTTGACGGTCTGGGACATGGCACTCCTGCGTGGTCGATGCGTGCGGACGCCTCCACATTACCGGCCGGGGCGGCCTCCCTCCTCGCCGCGTCAGCCGCGCAGCCGCCGGAGGGAGACCACCGCGAGCACCGCAGCGGCGGCCATGAGACCGACCCCGATGCCGGCGGTCAGCCCGACGCCGGAATCGAACGCCGCCCGCGCCGACGCGAGCAGCTGCTCGCCCAGTTGCGGCGGGAGCTGGCCGGCCACGGTCGTCGCACCACCCAGGGTCTCCCCCGCGGCGTGCGCCTGGGCATCGGTGAGTCCGCTCGGCAGCACGACCGCCGCCCGGTAGGACGCGGTGAGGATGGTGCCCAGTGTCGCCGTCCCGAGCACCGCGCCGAGCTCGTAGGCCGTCTCGGAGACCGCCGACGCGGCCCCGGCCTTCTCCGCGGGCGCGCTCGTGAGGATCAGCTCGTTCGAGACGGTCTCGGCCGCGCCGATGCCCAGCCCGAGGAGCACGAAGGACAGGATGAGCGTCCCGGTCTGCGCGTCCCCGCCCGAGAGGGCGATGACGAGGTAGCCGACCGCCGAGATGCCGAGCGCGACGGGGACCACGATCGCGGGGCGCACCCGTCGCGCGATCGGAACGACGACGAGGCCTGCGACGATCATGACGGCGAGTCCGGGGAGCAGGACGAGCCCCGACTCGATCGGGCTGAGCCCGAGCACCAGCTGCAGGTGCTGGGAGACGAAGAACAGGTAGCCGACCAGCGACACCACGCTCAGCAGGTTGACCAGCACTGCGCCGCTGAACGAGGCGCGTCGGAACAGGCGCATGTCGAGCATCGGGATGGGGCGGCGCAACTGACGGCGCACGAACAGACAGCCCGCGGCGACGCCGATCAGGATCGCCAGCACCCCCACGACCGTGAGCCCCTCCGACGCCAGCGACTTGATGCCGTAGACGACGGGCGCCATCGCCAACAGCGAGAGCAGGATGCTCGGCACATCGATCGGCCCCGGGTTCGGGTCGCGCGACTCGCGCACCAGCAGCGGCGTCAGCACGAGCAGCGGGATGAGCACCGGGACGGCGAGCAGGAACACGGAGCCCCACCAGAAGTGCTCGATCAGGAGGCCGCCGACGATCGGGCCCAGAGCGGAGCCGGCCGCGAAACCGGACGCCCAGACGGCGATCGCCAGGCGCCGCTGCTCGCGGTCGACGAACACGCTCCGCAGCAGCGACAGCGTCGACGGCATGAGCATCGCGCCGAAGAAGCCGAGGCTGGCACGTGCGGCGATGAGCAGCTCCGTGGTGGGGGCGAACGCCGCACCGACGGAGACGAGCGCGAAGCCGGTCGCGCCGATCATGAGCAGCTTCCTGCGCCCGATCCGGTCGCCCAGGCTGCCCATCGAGACGAGCAGGCCGGCGAGGACCAGCGGGTAGGCGTCGATGATCCACAGCATCCCGGTGCCGCTCGGCTCGAGCGCCTGCGAGATGGCGGGCAGCGCGAAGCTCAGGACGGTGTTGTCCACCGAGACCAGGAGGACCGGGAGCATGAGGACGGCGAGAGCCACCCACTCACGCGCACCGGCGCGCGGGGCGACGGTGGGTGCGGGCCGGGTGGGGTTCGTCGTGGACATGTCGATTACTGTACCGTCTGGACGGTACAGTAATCAAGTCCGAGCGGCTAGCATGGGCGGCATGGCCGAAACCCCCTCCGCCCGCGACCGCATCCTCGACGCCTTCGAGGAGCTCCTCGGGGAGCAGAGCGAACGGGCGGCCACCCTCGAGGCCGTCGCCGCGCGCGCCGGCGTCTCCAAGGGCGGCCTGCTCTACCATTTCGCCTCCAAGGACGCGATGGTCGACGGCGTGCTCGCCCGGCTGAACGACCACGTCGAGGCCGATCTCGGGCGCATGCGGGCTGCACCAGAGGGGCCGGTCGACTACTTCATCCGCACGTCCATCCCCACGGACAACGACCTCGAACGCTCCATCGTCGCCGTCGCCCGACTGGCGCAGAGCGCGGACAGCCGGGCGCGCGACGCCCTCGCCGCGATGCAGCGATCCTGGCTCGAGATCCTCGAGTCATCCGTCGGCGACCCGCTCATCGCGCGCATTATCATGCTCATCGGCGACGGGATGTACTACAACACCGCGCTCCTGCCCGACACGAACGCCGTCCTCCGCGGCGAGACCGATCTCGACCGCGTGATCGAGCTCGTCCAGCGCCTCGGCGTCGATCCCGTCGCCTGAGCAGCGCCTTCGGCCGGACTCCCAGCCTCACGCTCCGCGCTGCTCGTCCCGCCGGCGGGTGAGGAACCGCCGCACCCGCGCGTCATCGGCCGCCGTCAGGGCCCGCTCGTAGGCGT
The DNA here is from genome assembly GCF_019924635.1 of Leifsonia sp. ZF2019. Classification (NCBI taxonomy): domain Bacteria; kingdom Bacillati; phylum Actinomycetota; class Actinomycetes; order Micrococcales; family Microbacteriaceae; genus Leifsonia; species Leifsonia sp. ZF2019. The sequence goes on along the minus strand of NZ_CP065037.1, from coordinate 1,751,718 downwards.
CGGCGGCGGCGAGCCGCTCCCCCGCTGCCCGCAGCAGGTCGGCGCGCACGGCGAGAGCCTGCGACGCGGCCACCCCGTCGAACAGGTCGGGATGCGCGTCCAGCTCTGCGAGCGCCGCCTCCGGCCCCACGTCCGGACTGTAGGCACGGGCCACGATCCTCCCGAGCCGGGCGGTCGCCGACGGCCACCCGCGCACGAGACCGTCGTACAGCCGCGCGATGGCCGGCCAGTCTGTGGTCTCCCATGTCGGCGCCATCCCGTGCAGCCCCGCGACGGCCGCCTGCAGGGCGAACCGGCCGGGCTCCTCCCCTGCCGCGGTCGTCAGCGCGGCGGTCGCGAGCCGCTCCCCCTCGGCCAGCAGCGCGCGATCCCAGCGCGTGCGGTCCGCGTCGGCGAGCGTGACGAAGTCGTCCTGCGCCGACACCCGGGTCGTCTGCCGCGCCTCGGTGAGCAGCAGGAGCGCCAGCAGCGCCGTCGCCTCCGCGTCGTCCGGGCGGATGCGGCGCACGTCCCTGGCCAGCTCGACGGCGTCGGCGCGCAGCCGGTCGTCGGTGCGCGCGTGGCCGACCGTGTAGAGCAGGTAGACCGTGGTGAGCGCGTCCGGCAGACGGTCGCTCAACGCCTCCGGGTCGTCCACGGTGAAGCGCAGCCCCGAATCATGGATGCGCTTCTTCGCCCGGGTCAGGCGCGCCGCCATCGTCGCTTCCGGCACCAGGAAGACCTCCGCCACCTGCGCCGTCGGAACGCCGCAGACGAAACGCAGGGCGAGGGCGACCCGCGTCTCCTCCGTCACCTCGGGGTGACAGACCAGGAGGATGAGCTCCAGACGCTCGTCCCCGGTGAACACGTCGTTCGCGAGCATGTCGGCCTCCGCCACGCTGTTGCGCGCCTCCCGCCCGGCCTCGTCCGCCGCGAGGGCGGGAAGGGCACGGGCCGCTGTGGCCTCGCGGCGCAACGCGTCGATGGCGATCCGTCGGGCGACCGTCGTGATCCACGCGGCGGGGTTGGCGGGCGCGCGCCCCCGTGCCGTCTCGGCGACCGCGCGGGCGAACGCCTCCTGCACCGCGTCCTCCGCGAGCTGCAGGTCGCCGACCGAGCGGGCGACGGCGCCCAGGATGTGCGGCGCCTCCGTGCGGTACGCGCGCTCGATGGCGGTGGTCACAGCTCATTCAAACAAGCCGCGACCACCGCCGCAATCAGTTCGCGCGGTCGAACACGAGCACCGGGTACAGCTCGACCCAGCCCTCGCTCGGAACCAGCGACGCGAGCTCGCGAGCCCGCTCCGGAGTCGCGGCGGTGAAGCTGTAGAAGCCGGTCACCACCTCCCGGGTCTCGCCGAACGGGCCGTCGGTGATCAGCGGCGCCTGCCCGGCGCGCGGGGTGATCTTCGTCGCGGCGCTCTCCGGCTGCAGGGCGTTGCTGGCGAGGATCCTCTCGCCCGCCGCTGCCACCGCCTCCTGGAACGCCCGGTGCCCGGCCATCCCGGCTGCCCAGTCCTCCGCGCTCATTGCGGCCGGATCCCAGTTCGGCTCTTTGATGAGCAGGACGTACTCGTCGGTCATGATGTCTCCTCACGTCTCGCGCGCTCACGCGCGTTCACTGATGCGAACACCGGTACGACGTCAGTCAACCGCGGAAATCGACAGCCCGCCGGAAAAACTTCTCCAGCAGGCTGTCGAGGGGTGTCCGGGGAGGCGCTCAGGACTCGGTGATGTCGATCTCCTGCAGGAGGTCGGCGTCGATCGCGACGCGGACCTTCTCGAGCAGTCCCTCCGGCACGCGCGAGTCGACGGTCAGGACGCTGAGCGCCTTGCCGCCGGCCGACGTGCGGGCGATCTGCATCCCGGCGATGTTGATCGACGACTCACCGAACTCGCGGCCGTAGACGGCGACGATGCCGGGGCGGTCGTCGTAGACCATGACGATGAGGTGCTCCGCGATCGGCACCTCGACGTCGTAGCCGTTGATCTCGACGACCTTCTCGATCTGCTTGGTGCCGGTCAGGGTGCCGGAGACCGACACCTGCGAACCGTCGCTGAGCGCGCCGCGCAGCGTGATCAGGTTGCGGTACTCCTCGCTCACCGAGTCGGTGATGAGGCGAACCTCGATGCCGCGCTGCTCGGCGAGGAGCGGCGCGTTCACGTACGACACCGTCTCACTGACGATGTTGGTGAAGATGCCCTTCAGCGCCGCGAGCTTCAGCACGCTCACGTCGTAGTCGACGAGCTCGCCGCGCACCTCGACGTCGATGCTGGTGAGCGGGCTGTGTGCGAGCCCGGAGAACACCTGGCCGAGCTTCTCGACCAGCGGGATGCCCGGGCGCACGTACGGGTCGATGACGCCGCCGGCGACGTTGACGGCATCGGGGACGAGCTCGCCCGAGAGCGCGAGGCGCACCGAGCGCGCGACCGAGACGCCCGCCTTCTCCTGGGCCTCGTCGGTGGAGGCGCCGAGGTGCGGGGTCACGATGACGTTCTCGAGTGCCAGCAGGGGCGAGTCCGTCGGCGGCTCGCTCACGAAGACGTCGAGGCCGGCCCCGGCGATCGAGCCGGAGGTGAGGGCACGGTAGAGGGCGTCCTCGTCGATGAGGCCGCCGCGCGCGACGTTCACGATGAACGCGGTCTCCTTCATCAGGGCGAGCTGGTCGTCGCTGATCATGCCCGTGGTCTCGGGGGTCTTGGGCATGTGGATGGTGACGAAGTCCGACTCGGCGAGGAGCTCGTCGAGCGTCACCAGCTGCACGCCCAGCTGCTGTGCGCGGGCGGAGGTGACGTAGGGGTCGTACGCGACGACCTTCGTGCCGAACGCCTGCAGGCGGGCCGTGATGAGCGCGCCGATGCGCCCCAGGCCGATGATGCCGATCGTCTTCTCGTAGAGCTCGACGCCGGTGTACTTCGACCGCTTCCACTGCCCCTGGGCGAGCGCGCTGTGCGCGGCCGGGATGTGGCGGGCGAGGCTCAGGATGTGTCCGACGGTGAGCTCGGCGGCGGAGATGATGTTCGAGGTCGGCGCGTTGACGACCATGACGCCCGCGGTGGTGGCGGTCTTGATGTCGACGTTGTCGAGACCGACGCCGGCGCGGGCGACCACCTTGAGCTTCGGCGCCGCGCCGATGACCTCGGCGTCGACCTTCGTGGCGGAGCGGACGAGGATCGCGTCGGCGTCGGCGACGGCGGTGAGCAGCGCGGGGCGGTCGGTCCCGTCGACGCTGCGGATCTCGAAGTCGGGCCCCAGGGCGTCGACGGTGGCGGGCGAGAGTTCTTCGGCGATCAGGACGACCGGCTTTGTCACGTGGCAGTTTCCTTCGAGGTGCAGGGCTGGCTTGGGAGAGAAGAGCGCCACGGTCGGTGGGGCGCAGGTCGCGTTAACTCTAGCGGGAGCGCACGTGCTGCTTTCGCCGCGTTACGCGCGGAACGGCCCCGCCCGAGAGAGGATGGTGGGATGACCGCCTTCGACATCGCGCAGCTCGTGACCCGGCTGGCTCTCGCGGCGGTCTTCCTCGTCATGGGCGCCCTGCATTTCGTGCCGGGGCCGGCCCGCGGCATGGCGGCGATGATCCCGCCGGCCCTGCGCCGCCCGGGGGTGCCGGCGCCACCGGTCCTGGTCGCCGTCACGGGCGCCTGCGAGGTCGCGGGCGGCATCGGACTGCTGCTGCCGCCCACCCGTGTGGCTGCGGCGATCTGCCTCGCGGTGTTCCTGATCGCGGTGTTTCCGGCGAACGCCTACGCTGCGCGCCATCCGGACCGCTTTGGCGCCTTCGGCACGCCCCTCCTCCCCCGGGCAGTGCTGCAGCTGCTGCTGATCGCGCTGTGTGTGTTCTGCGCGCTGTGACGGGCTAGGCGCGCTGCGACTCCGCCGCCGCGACGGCGGCTCGGACCGTCGTCGGGTCGGTGATGTCGTAGGCTGCATCGCCGCCCCCCGGTCCGCTCGGCGCGCCCTGGACGGTGTCGCGCGCCGACAGGTGCACGGCGGCGACACCCGCGGCGGCGAGCGCGGGGATGTCCTCCACGCGCACACCTCCCCCGGCCATCACCTGGACGCGCCCGGCGCCGCGCTCGACCAGCGCGGTGAGCACCTCGACGCCCTCGATGCTGCGGGGAGCGCCGCCCGAGGAGAGCACCCGTGTGACCCCGAGGCCGCTGAGCGCCTCGAGCGCCGACGTCGGGTCTGCGACGATGTCGAGCGCGCGGTGGAAGGTCACCTCGAGGCCGTCCGCCGCGGCGACGAACCGCTCGACGGCAGGGCGATCGACCCGCCCGGCCTCGTCCAGCGCGCCGACCACGACGCCCGATGCGCCGGCCTCGCGTGCGAATCGGATGTCTGCGACGGTGGTGGCCAGTTCGTCCTCGTCGTACACGAAGCCGCCGCCGCGCGGCCTCACGAGCACGTGGACGAACCCGGCGCGCGACGCCTCCTCCGCCGCCTCGACGGCGGCGCGGAGCACACCGGCCGACGGCGTGAGGCCGCCGAGGCCCAGCGCCGAGCACAGCTCGACGCGGTCCGCGCCCTCCGCGAGGGCGATGCGCACGCCGGGCACATCCTGCACGGCGATCTCGACGGCGGGTCGGGGCATGGCGGTGGTCCTCTCGACGACGAAGGGGTCCCGTGCTCCGATCCCGTCAGGAGACGGGTGGAGCACGGCACCCCTCAGGCTAGCGTGCCGTCAGACGGCAGCAGCGCGGCGCTGGATCAGCGCGCGACCTCGCCGTCCACGTAGTCGTCGTCGTTCGACGCGTTCCATGCGAAGAGCTTGCGCAGCTCGCGGCCGGTGGCCTCGATCGGGTGCTGCTCGCCCTTCTTGCGCAGCGCGAGGAACTCCGGCGCGCCGGCGTCCTGGTCCGCGATGAAGCGCTCGGCGAAGGCGCCGGTCTGGATGTCCGTGAGGACGGCCTGCATGTTCTCCTTGACGTGCGGGTCGATGACGCGCGGGCCCGAGACGTAGTCGCCGTACTCGGCCGTGTCGGAGACGCTCCAGCGCTGCTTGGCGATGCCGCCCTCCCACATCAGGTCCACGATGAGCTTGAGCTCGTGCAGCACCTCGAAGTAGGCGACCTGCGGCTGGTAGCCGGCCTCGGTCAGGGTCTCGAAGCCGTACTGGACGAGCTGCGAGACGCCGCCGCAGAGCACGGCCTGCTCGCCGAACAGGTCGGTCTCGGTCTCCTCGGTGAAGGTGGTCTTGATGCCGCCGGCGCGGAGGCCGCCGATGCCCTTGGCGTAGCTCAGGACGAGCGGCCACGCGTTGCCGGTGGCGTCCTTCTCGACGGCGACGATGACGGGGACGCCGCGCCCGGCCTCGTACTCGCGGCGCACGGTGTGGCCCGGGCCCTTGGGGGCGACCATGATGACGTCCACGCCCTCCGGCGCCTCGATGTAGCCGAAGCGGATGTTGAAGCCGTGGCCGAAGACGAGCGCATTGCCCTCTTCGATGTTCGGCTGGATGTCCTCGGCGTAGAGGTGGCGCTGGACCTGGTCCGGCGCGAGGATGACGACGACGTCTGCCCACTTGGCGGCGTCGGCGGCGCTGAGGACGCGGAAGCCCGCCTCCTCGGCCTTCGGCTTCGACTTCGAGCCGTCCTTCAGGCCGATGACGACCTCGACGCCCGAGTCGCGGAGGTTCTGCGCGTGCGCGTGCCCCTGCGAGCCGTAGCCGATGACGGCGACCTTCTTGCTCTGGATGATCGAGAGATCGGCGTCGTTGTCGTAATAGATCTCAGCCACTGGTGGATTCTCCTTCATGTGTGGTTCTGACGGTTCAGTTCTTGAAGACGCGCTCGGTGATCGACTTGGAGCCGCGGCCGATCGCGAGCAGGCCCGACTGGGCCATCTCCTTGATCCCGTAGGGCTCGAGCACCTTGAGCAGCGCCTGGGTCTTGCCGGAGTCGCCCGTGACCTCGATCACGAGCGCGTCCGTGGCCACGTCGACGACGCGGGCGCGGAAGAGGTTGACCGCCTCCAGAACCTGGGAGCGGGTGGAGTTGTCGACGCGCACCTTGATGAGCAGGTGCTCGCGCTGGACCGACTGCGCCGGGTCCAGCTCCACGATCTTGATGACGTTGATCAGCTTGTTGAGCTGCTTGGTGACCTGCTCGAGCGGCAGCTCCTCCACGTCGACCACGACGGTGATGCGGGAAAGCCCCTCGACCTCGCTGGTGCCCACCGCGAGCGAGTGGATGTTGAATCCGCGCCGGGCGAACAGGCCGGCGACCCGGGTCAGCAGACCCGGCTTGTCCTCCACGAGGAGGCTCAGAACGTGGCTGCTCATGGTCACTCCTCTCCGAAGGCGGGGCTGTGGTCGCGTGCGTACTGGACGTAGCTGTTGCTGACTCCCTGGGGGACCATCGGCCACACCATGGCGTCGGCGCTCACGACGAAGTCGATCACGACCGGGCGGTCGTTGGTCTCGAGGGCCAGCTTGATGGCGGCGTCGACCTCTTCCTCCTTGGTGACGCGGATGCCGAGGGCGCCGTACGCCTCGGCCAGCTTCACGAAGTCGGGGACGCGCGCGGTGTCGTGCCCGGTGTTGAGGTCGGTGTTGGAGTAGCGGCCGTCGTAGAACAGCGTCTGCCACTGCCGCACCATGCCCAGCGACGAGTTGTTGATGATCGCGACTTTGATCGGGATGTCGTTCAGCGTGGCGGTGGCGAGCTCCTGATTGGTCATCTGGAAGCAGCCGTCGCCGTCGATCGCCCACACCACGCGGTCCGGCTGGGCCACCTTGGCGCCCATCGCCGCGGGGACCGAGTAGCCCATCGTGCCGGCGCCGCCGGAGTTGAGCCATGAGTTGGGCCGCTCGTACTTGATGAACTGCGCCGCCCACATCTGGTGCTGGCCGACGCCGGCGGTGTAGATCGCCTCCGGCCCGGTCAGCTCGCCGATCCGCTGGATCACGTGCTGCGGTGCCAGGAGCCCGTCGCTCGTCGGGGTGAACCCGAGCGGGAACTCCTCGCGGAGCCCGTTGAGGTAGGTCCACCACTCGACGAGGTCGGGCTTGACGGTCGCAGACGCGTCCTGGAACGCGGCGGTCAGATCGACGATGACGTCCTTGGCATCGCCGACGATCGGGACGTCGGCGATGCGGATCTTGGAGATCTCGGCAGGGTCGACGTCGACGTGCACGATCTTCGCGTGGGGCGCGAAAAGGGAGGTGTTACCCGTGACACGGTCGTCGAACCGCGCGCCGAGCGACACGATGAGGTCCGATTCCTGGAGCGCGAGAACGGCCGGGACCGTGCCGTGCATGCCCGGCATGCCGAGGTGCTGCTCGTGGGTGTCCGGGAACGCGCCGCGCGCCATCAGAGTGGTCACCACCGGAGCGCCGACGGCCTCGGCCAGCTCGAGGAGCTCCTGCGACGCCCGCGAGCGGATGACGCCGCCGCCGACGTAGAGCACCGGCTTCTTGCTCTCGACGAGCAGCTGCGCGGCCGCCAGGATCTGCTTGCCGTGCGCCTTGGTGATCGGCCGGTAGCCCGGCAGATCGACCTTGGGCGGCCACACGAACGGCGCCGTGTTCTGCTGCGCATCCTTGGTGATGTCGACGAGCACGGGTCCCGGTCGGCCGGTGCCCGCGATGTGGTAGGCCGCGGCGATGGTGGCCGGGATGTCCTCGACGCGCTTCACCAGGAAGGAGTGCTTGGTGATCGGCATCGTGATGCCGACGATGTCGGCCTCCTGGAACGCGTCCGTGCCCATGAGGGTGGAGAAGACCTGGCCGGTGATGAAGACCACCGGAACGGAGTCCATGTGCGCGTCCATGATCGAGGTCACGAGGTTGGTCGCGCCGGGTCCGGAAGTCGCCATGGCGACGCCGACCTTGTTGGAGGCCGACGCGTAGCCCTCGGCGGCGTGGCCGCCGCCCTGCTCGTGGCGGACGAGGATGTGGCGGATCTTGGCCGAGTCCACGATGGCGTCGTAGATCGGCAGGATCGCGCCGCCCGGGAGCCCGAAGACGTCGGTGACGCCGAGCAGCTCGAGGGTGCGGACGACGGCCTGCGAGCCGGTCAGTGATTCGGGCGACGCCTTGCCGGGCGTCGCGGAGGGCAACACGGTGTGGGGGGTTGCATCCGAGGACATGCCTGTATCGGTCCCTTACGTACGAAACGGTTGACTGCTGGAGGAGCGAAGGGCTACCCCGTGACCGCGCCTTCTGCTGCAGAGTGCACGAGCTTGGAGTACTTCGCGAGAACGCCACGGGTATAGCGCGGAGGAAGAGGAGCCCAGCCGTCACGGCGGGCGGTCAGCTCTGACTCGTCGACCAGTAGGTCGAGGGAGCGAGCCGCGATATCGACCCGTATCAGATCACCATCGCGCACGAAGGCGATGGGACCTGCGTCCACCGCTTCGGGTGCTATGTGGCCGATGCACAGGCCGGTTGTGCCGCCTGAGAATCGTCCGTCCGTCAATAGTAGTACATCCTTGCCGAGCCCCGCGCCCTTGATGGCCGCCGTGATGGCGAGCATCTCGCGCATGCCCGGGCCGCCCTTGGGACCCTCGTAGCGGATGACGACCACGTCGCCGGCGTTGATGCGCCCCTCGGTGAGGGCGTCCATGGCCGCGCGCTCGCGCTCGAACACGCGGGCAGGACCCTCGAACACCTGGGCGTCGAAGCCCGCCGTCTTGACGACCGCGCCCTCCGGGGCGAGCGATCCCTTGAGGATCGTGAGACCGCCGGTGGCGTGGATCGGGTTGTCGAGGGTTCGCATGACCTCGCCGTCGGGAGCAGGCGGGTTGATCTCTGCGAGGTTCTCCGCGACGGTCTTGCCGGTGACGGTGAGGCAGTCGCCGTGGAGGAGCCCGGCGTCGAGCAGGGCCTTCATGACGACGGGGACGCCGCCGTGGCGGTCGACGTCGTTCATCACGTACTTGCCGAACGGCTTGAGGTCGCCGATGTGCGGCACCTTGTCGCCGATGCGGTTGAAGTCGTCGATCGTGAGCTCGACCTCGGCCTCGTTCGCGATGGCGAGCAGGTGCAGGACGACGTTGGTCGAGCCGCCGAACGCCATCGCGACCGCGATCGCGTTCTCGAACGCCTTCTTGGTGAGGATGTCGCGGGCCGTGATCCCCTGCTTGAGCAGGTTGACGACGGCCTCGCCCGAGCGGTGGGCGAAGTAGTCGCGCCGGCGGTCCGCCGACGGCGGCGCGGCCGAGCCGGGCAGGCTCATGCCCAGAGCCTCGGCGACGGACGCCATGGTGTTGGCCGTGTACATGCCGCCGCAGGCGCCCTCGCCCGGAGCGATGGCGCACTCGATGCGCTTGAGGTCCTCCTCGCTCATCTTGCCGGCCTTGCAGGCGCCGACGGCCTCGAAGGAGTCGATGATCGTGACATCCTTCTCCGTGCCGTCGGAGAGCTTGACCCAGCCGGGGGCGATGGATCCGGCGTAGAGGAACACGGCGGACAGATCGAGGCGCGCGGCGGCCATCAGCATGCCGGGGAGCGACTTGTCACAGCCGGCGAGCAGCACGGTGCCGTCGAGGCGCTCGGCCATCATGACCGTCTCGACCGAGTCGGCGATGACCTCGCGGGAGACGAGCGAGAAGTGCATGCCCTCGTGACCCATCGAGATGCCGTCGGACACGGAGATGGTGCCGAACTGGAGCGGGTAGCCGCCGCCGGAGTGGACGCCTTCTTTGGCGCCCTGTGCGAGGCGGTCGAGGGAGAGGTTGCAGGGGGTGATCTCGTTCCAGGAGCTGGCGATGCCGATCTGCGGCTTCTCCCAGTCCTCGTCGCCCATTCCGACGGCGCGGAGCATGCCCCGGCTCGTCGTGGCTTCGATTCCGTCGGTGACGACGCGGGAGCGCGGTTTCCAATCGATCTCTGGCATGTGACAACTCTAGGACTTCTCGGATGCCGCTCCGACCATGCGTCGTCGGATCGGTGGAGAGACCGCGCGGCGCCTCAGGCTGTGGAGGAGGTGCGCGCGTCGGCGAGCAGGGTGAGCAGCGTGGCGATCGCCCGTTCGTCCGCCACCCGGTATTGCGCCACGGTCTCCCCCGTGCCGACCTTGATCCCCACGTCGCCGTCCTGCGGCCGCAGGACGCGCAGGCCGTCCTCGTCGGTGACGTCGTCTCCGGCGAACAGCACGGCGGTCGCCCGCGTGTACTCGCGCAGCCGCTCGATGCCGTCCCCCTTGTTCGCGCCGCGCACGGAGAACTCGATGATGTCCTTGCCGTCGCGCACGGTGAGCGCGTCGCTGACAGCGCCGGCCGCCTCGTACGCGCGACGGACGACCTCCGGCCCGCGGTCCCCCTCCACCGTGCGGTAATGCACGCCGAAGCCGACCGGTTTGACCTCGAGCTTCGTCCCCGGGACGCTGTCCACCAGCCGTCCGAGCGCCTCCCCCAGCCGCTCGAGCGTCGCGCGCTCCTCGTCGCTCAGGTCGAGCGAGACGCCGTCGCGCCCGAAGCGGATCTCGACGCCGTGCGATCCGATCAGCAAGGCGTCCGCGTCGGCCTCCGTCACGGCCTCGAGGCTCTCCAGCGGTCGGCCGGAGACGTAGGCCACCCAGGTGTCCGGCAGCTTCTCGAGCCGGTCGAGCGCCGCCTTGGCCTCGGGAAGCGCGCGGGCTCCGCGCGGCACGTCCACGAACGGCGCCAAGGTGCCGTCGAAGTCGAGCGCGATCAGCAGCCGGTCGGCGTCGGCGAGGCGGCGCACGGCCGCCGCGAGGGCGACGGCGGAGGCGGGAGGGGTGTGCGGGGCGGTGTCGGTCATGCGGCTTTCCGGGTCGGGACGGAGGAGAGGGCGAACCGGGAGCGGCTCAGCGGCGGTTCACCGGCGGGTTCTGCAGCGGGTGGTCGCCGTGCGCGGCGCGGGTGAGCGCGTCGAGGAACGACGCGGACCAGCGGGCCACGTCGTTGGTGAGCACCTTCTTGCGCAGGGCGCGCATGCGGCGGACACGGTCGCGCTTGGGCATCGCGACGGCCTGGAGGATCGTCTCCTTGAGCCCCTCGATGTCGTGCGGATTGATGAGGAGAGCCTGGCGGAGCTCGTCGGACGCGCCGGCGAACTCGCTCAGGACCAGCACCCCGTCGTCGTCCACCCGGGTCGCGACGTATTCCTTGGCGACGAGGTTCATGCCGTCGCGGAGGGCGGTCACGAGCATGATGTCGGCGGCGAGGTAGAGGGCCACCATCTCCTCCCGCGGATAGCCGTGGTGGAGGTAGGCGACCGCGTTGTGGCCCAGGGTGGCGTAGTCGCCGTTGATGCGGCCGACGGTGAGCTCGATCTCGTCGCGCAGCTGGCGGTAGGTCTCGACCCGCTCGCGGCTGGGACTCGCGACCTGGACGAGGGTGACGTCCTCGACCGAGAGGTCGCCGTCACGCAGCAGCTCGCCGAACGCCTTCAGCCGGTGGCCGATGCCCTTCGTGTAGTCGAGCCGGTCGACGCCGAGCATGATCGTCTCCGGGTTGCCGAGCTCCTCGCGGATCTCCTTCGCCCGAGCCTGGATGTCCGGACGGCGGGCGAGATCCTGATACTGCTCCGCGTCGATCGAGATCGGGAAGGCCCTGGCGAGGACGGTGCGCACGAGACCGCCGTGCCGGTTCGTCGTCACATGGCGGTGCGACCCGGCCTCGGGGTCGTCGCTGTCGATCGGAACCTCGATGATCGGCCCGCGCGTCTCGTATCCCTTGAGGCGGCGGACCGCGCGCGAGAAGTTGCCCGCGTCGGCGACGCGCTGGAACCCGATGACGTCCGCCCCCAGCAGCCCGTCGATGATCTGGCGCCGCCACGGCAACTGCGAATAGATGCCGTACGGCGGGAACGGGATGTGGTTGAAGAAGCCGATGACCAGGTCGGGCCGCGTCTCCCTCAGCATGGCGGGGACGAGCTGCAGCTGGTAGTCGTGCACCCACACCACCGCGCCGTAGGAGGCCGCACCGGCAGCCGCATCCGCGAACCGGCGATTGACCTTCACGTAGCTCTCCCACCATTCGCGGTGATAGCTCGGCTGGGCGATCACGTCGTGGTACAGCGGCCACAGGGTGTCGTTCGAGAAGCCCTCGTAGTACTCCTGCAGCTCCTGCTCGCTGAGGGGAACGGGGAGGATGTTGATACCGCCGGCCTCGAACGGGTCGATCTCCTCGCCCGAGACACCGGCCCAGCCGATCCAGACGCCGTCCTGCGCGCGCATCACCGGCTCCAGCGCCGCGACGAGTCCCCCCGGGGAGGGCCGCCAGCTCGCCTCGCCGTCGCCGTCGATCACCCGGTCGACCGGGAGGCGGTTCGAGACGATGACCAACTCGTAGGTGTCGGTCGTGGACGCGGTGGCGGGCTGGGCTGAGATGGTGGATCCTCTCCCTCGGGTCGATGGTCGGGTCGGCGGGGGTGGCTTGCTCGCCACAGTACCAGCGTCCCTGCGCGTCGGCGGGGGCCTTGACGCGGGGCCGTCGTTCGGCGTGAGGACACATCGCGTTCAGCGCCCGGGGCTAGAGTGCGCCTGTGATGCGCATCGGCATGGGCACGACCTGCGTCTACCCGCTCGGCCTCGAGGAGGCCTTCCGCACCGCGGCCGAGCTGGGCTTCGACGGTGTCGAGGTGATGGTCACGCGCGACGAGGCGACGCAGTCCGCACCGCCGCTCGCCGCCCTGGCCGAGCGATACGGCATCCCCGTGCTCAGTGTCCACGCCCCGGTCCTCCTGCTCACCCATTTCGTCTGGGGGCGCGACCCGCGCATCAAGCTGGAGCGGTCGGCGGCGCTCGCCGCGGAGCTCGGCGCCGACACGGTCGTGGTGCACCCGCCGTTCCGCTGGCAGTCCGAGTACGCCGAGGACTTCCTCCGGATCGTGCGGCGGACGGCCGCGGCGACGGGCGTGACGGTCGCGGTCGAGAACATGTTCCCGTGGAAGGTGGCCGGCCGGGGCATGGCGGCCTACTCCCCCGGTTGGAACCCGCTGCCGATGGACTGCGACGCGGTCACGCTCGACTTCTCCCACGCGGCGCTCAGCGGCGTCGACGGCCTGCGGATGGCGGAGGAGCTGGGCGACCGGCTTCGCCACGTGCACCTGTGCGACGGCTCGGGCGCGCTCGACGACGCGCGCGTCTTCGACGAGCACCTGGTGCCGGGGCGCGGGACCCAGCCCGTCGCCGAGGTGCTCCGGCTGCTCGCCGGCTCGGGATGGTCGGGCTCGGTGGTCGCCGAGGTCAACACGCGAAAAGCGCGCTCGGGTGCGGAGCGGCGGGACCTGCTGCGCGAGACCCTCGCGTTCGCGCGGGATCACAGCAGCGCCGCCGCGGGCTGAAGGGTTCCGACGAGCTCCGCGACGTCAGCCGGCGGTGCCGAGACGCCGCACGAGCTGCTTCGCGTACTCGGCGTAGCCGTCCGCCGTCGGGTGGAACGCGTCCACGCCGCTCGTGTGGACCCACGGCTTCGCGTTCCCGATGGCGTGTCCGGCGAAGTCGACCCCGACATACGTCATCGGCGCGCCCTTGGCGCGCTCGGCGTCCACCGCGTCGTCGATCACCTGGTTGAGGCCGATCGTGGCCGCATTGATCGCGGCCGCCATGCCGAAGTCCTTGGCGTCCGGGTTCGAGGCGTCGTACATGAGGGCGTACCCGGTCACGACGATGCGCGCGTTGGGCGCCGCCTGGAGGATCGCGTCGTAGACCGTCGCCAGCCGCTCCGGGAGCACGTTGAGCAGCGAGAGCGCCGAGGTCAGCTGGCTGCGGCACGACGCGGCCTTGCCCGCCGCACAGTCGGCGGCGATCGCGGCGACACCCAGATCGTTGCCGCCGATGCTGACGGTGACCAGGTCCGTCCGGTCGTCGAGCGAGACGAGCTGCTTGCGCAGGAGGTCGGAGGTGGTGGCCCCGGAGCAGGCCGCGTTCACGATCAGGTCGATCCCGGCCTCCTTGGTGAAGACGTCGGGATAGCTCGCCGAACTCGAACGGCACTTGCCCGTCTCGTTGCCGCCGCCCATTCCCGCGGCGAACGAGTCCCCGAGCGCGACGTAGCGGGTGCTCGCCGTCAGCGGGCGGCGCGGGAAGGGGTCCGGCGTTGCGGTCGGCGTCGCAGTCGTCTCGGCCTGCGGCGTGGCCGCCGGGGCGGTGTCGGCTGCGCCGGAGCAGGCGGCGACCAGGGTCAGCACGGCGGCGGCGAGGACGCCGGCGAGTGCGTTCGGGAGGGCTCTGCGTCGCATCTGATCGAGCGTACCGAACCCGGCTCGACGTCGGCTCCGATGTCGCCGTGCGTCCGCCGGACGGTCAGAGGCGCTCCGTCAGCGCCAGGAGCACCGCGGGCACGCTCTCCGACAGCCGCTCCGAGAACTTGCGCTCGTCGCCCGAGAGCAGTGCGCGCGCCTCCTCGCTGGCGCACAGGTCTGCGATCACACGGACCGCCTCCGCCGGCTCGATCGTGAAGCGCCGGCGGGCGCTCGCCAGTGCCGCGACGACGACCTCGGTCAGGTCGCTGTAGAAACCGTCCTGGAAGGCGAGGTAGCCGCCCGCGATCGCGGGGTCGCGCAGGGCGAGCAGCTGGAACTCCGACTGCACGAGCCACCAGCGGCGGTCGTCGGACTGCAGCTCCAGGATCTTCGTGACGATGTCCAGCACCTGTGCGTCGTCGAGCTCCACCACCCCGGCGTCGACGAGCGGGGCGAGGTGCTGGGCCAGGCCGAGGTCGAGCTGCTCGAGCCGCATGGTCTTCTCGCGCTCCATCAGCGCGAAGAACAGCTCCTCCTTGGTGGAGAAGTTCGAATAGAAGGCGCCGCGGGTGAAACCGGCCGCCTCGGCGATCGTCTCGACGCTCGCCGCGCGGACGCCCTGCTCGGCGAACACGTCGAATGCGGCGTCCAGCAGCCGAGCCCGGGTGCGACGGCGGCGCGCCGACTCCACGGGTGCATCCTCGACGGGCGCATCCTCGTGTCCTTCTGTGAGAGCTGTGCTGTCCAAGCTGAAACCTTCCTGAGTCGAGTTCCAGATACACGAGTGTATCCGATACAGTCGAGCATCGGATACAACGGTGTATCGAAACTCATCATTCCGTGACGCCGCTGGTCACCTCACCGCTGGAGAACGTGTGTCCTCACTCCTGTATTCGATCGGCCGCTGGGCCTTCCGCGCCCGCAAGCTGGTCGTCTCGCTGTGGCTGTTGCTGCTCGTGCTGCTCGCCGGCGGCGCGGTCGCGTTCAACCACGGCACCGACAACACCTTCAGCATCCCGGGCACCGAGTCGCAGGAGGCGCTCGACACGCTGAGCCGCACCTTCCCGCAGGTCAGCGGGACGAGCGCACAGATCGTGGTCGTCGCGCCCGAGGGCGAGACCGTCGACCAGCCCGCGATCACGCACCCCGTGGAGTCCACCGTCGCCGACCTCGCGAAGGTCGACGGGGTGTCGGGGGCGACCTCCCCGTACAGCACGACCGTCAAGAACCTCATCTCGGACGACCGCACGGCGGCGATCATCACCGTGCAGCTGACCGGCCAGCAGACCACCGTCACCGCGGAGACGAAGACCGCTCTGAAAGACGCGGGGGCCGAGCTGCAGAAGGAGCTCCCCGACGGCTCGCGGGTCGCGGTGGGCGGGCAGTTGTTCTCCCAGAGCCTGCCGACGCTCTCCCTCACCGAGCTCGTCGGCGTGGGGATCGCGCTCGTCGTGCTCATCGTGACGTTCGGCTCGATCATCGCCGCGGGGATGCCTCTGGCGACGGCGCTGCTCGGCGTCGCGCTCTCGATGGCGCTGATCTTCATCGCCACCGTCTTCGGCCCCATCTCCTCCACCACCCCGCTCCTCGCGCTCATGCTCGGCCTGGCGGTCGGCATCGACTACTCGCTGTTCATCATCTCGCGACATCAGAGCCAGTTGAAGGCCGGCGTCGATCCCGAGGAGTCGACGGCCCGCTCGGTCGCCACAGCCGGGTCCGCGGTGCTCTTCGCGGGCATCACGGTGATCATCGCGCTGGCCGGGCTCGCCGTGGCGAACATCCCCTTCCTCACGACCATGGGCTTCGCCGCCTCGGCGGCCGTCGCCGTCGCCGTTCTCGTCGCACTGACTCTGACGCCCGCGCTCCTCGGCTTCGCCGGTGCGCGGATCACTCCGGGACGACGCGCCGGCCGCCGCGCCGCGAAGCGCGCTGCGCGGGCGTCGACCTCCGCGGGGACCGCGGCCACGGCGCCCGACTCTGCCGACGCGCCCGCGGAATCCGCATCCACCCCCTCCGCGACGCCCAGCCTCGCGCACGCCGCGACGGCCGAGATCCCACGCGGCTTCTTCCGCGGCTGGGTCCGCGCCGTCACCCGCTTCCCGATCGTCACGGTGGTCGCGGTCGTCGTCGCGCTCGGGATCGCCGCCCTGCCCGCGATGCAGCTGCGGCTCGCCCTTCCGGACGCGGGCTCGCACGCCTCCGACGACCCCGCCCGCATCACCTACGACCTGATCTCGGAGCACTTCGGCCCCGGCTACAACGGCCCGCTGATCGTCACCGGCTCGATCATCTCCAGCACCGACCCGGTCGGGCTGATGGACAAGATCGGCGCGGAGATCGCGGACCTGCCCGGTGTCGCCGCGGTGCCACTGGCGACGCCGAACGCGACCGCGGACACCGGCATCGTCCAGGTCATCCCGACGACGGGCCCCGACGACCAGCGCACCTCCGACCTGGTCGCCGAGCTGCGGGCCAAGCACCAGCACTTCCTCGACGAGTACGGGGTCGATCTCAAGGTGACGGGGACGACCGCCGCCCAGATCGACGTCTCCAACCGCCTCGCGGGGGCTCTGCTGCCGTTCGGCATCCTCGTCGTCGGTCTCTCGCTCGTGCTGCTCACGATGGTGTTCCGCTCGATCGCCGTGCCCATCAAAGCCGCGCTCGGCTATCTGCTCTCCGTCGGCGTCGCCTTCGGCGCGGTGACCGCGGTCTTCGAATGGGGGTGGCTCGCCGACGCGCTGCACGTGGACAAGACCGGTCCCGTGATCAGTTTCATGCCGATCATCCTCATGGGCGTGCTGTTCGGCCTCGCGATGGACTACGAGGTGTTCCTCGTCAGCCGGATCCGCGAGGACTATGTGCACGGCAAAGATGCGCGGCGCGCGGTGCAGAGCGGTTTCGTCGGCTCCGCCAAGGTCGTCACCGCGGCCGCGATCATCATGATCTCCGTCTTCGCCGCGTTCGTCCCGGAGGGTGACACCTCCATCAAGCCGATCGCCCTCGGCCTCGCGGTGGGCGTCTTCGTCGATGCCTTCATCGTGCGCATGACGCTGGTTCCCGCGGTACTGCAGCTCCTCGGCGACAAAGCATGGTGGATGCCGCGCTGGCTCGACCGCGTCCTCCCCTCGTTCGACGTGGAGGGCGACGGCCTGCAGAAGGAGCTGGAACTGGCGGAGTGGCCGGAGCCCGGCGCGCGCTTCGTCGCCGCGGCGGACGGTCTCGCGGTGAGCGTGCGTGGCCGTCCGGTGCTCCGCGACGTCTCGTTCCGGCTCGGCGACGGCGAGGTGCTCGTCGTCCACGGCGACGACCGCACCGCCGCGCTGACCCTGCTGATGGCCGTGTCCGGCCGCACCAAGCCGGACGCCGGCACGATGAAGGTCGCCGGCCTGGTACTCCCGACACGTGGCTCGGGCGTGCGCTCCCGCACCTCCGTCGTCCGCCTCGACGCCTCCGACACCCCGGTCGACGACGTGCGGCGCGCCCTCGCCAGCCGACCGCAGCTGCTCGCGCTCGACGCCGTCGACGCCGTAACCGATCCCGTGGAGCGGCGCCGCATCCACTCGGAGCTGACGGCCGCGCTCAGCCGCGCCCGCGTCGAGCAGCGCCCGTTCGCGCTCGTCGTCAGCTGCGTCGACCCGTCCGGCCTCGACGATCTGCTCCCCGACGGGGTCGAGACCGGCACCGTGCTCCTGCCGGACGACCCCACCGCTTCCCCCGACCGCACGGCCCACCAGCCGGCCCACCTCGAGAAGGCGAACGCCTGATGACCACCCCCTCCCCCCTCCGCCGGCCCCGCTCGCTGTTCTCGTTGGAGCGCGTGCGCTCCGACAAGCGCATCACCTGGCTCACCATCGTCGGCATCGTGCTCGTGCCGCTCACCATCGGCGGCCTGCTCGTCTGGGCGCTGTGGAACCCGACCGAGCGTCTCGGCGATGTCAAGGCCGCGGTCGTCAACCTGGACCAGCCCGTGAAGGTCGACGGCAAGACCGTGCCGCTGGGCCGCCAGCTCTCGGCCGGGCTGCTCGACAGCGAGAACGACAACTTCTCCTGGGTGCTCACCGATCAGAAGGACGCCGACGCGGGCATCGCCGACGGCACCTACGTCGCGGTGGTCACCATCCCGAAATCGTTCTCGAAGGCGGCGACCTCCCCTTCGGGCGACGCCGCCGACGCCACGCAGGCGACGATCGACGTGCGCACCAGCGACAAGTCGAAACTCGTCGACCCCGCGATCAGCCAGGTCGTCACGAGCACGGCCACGACGGTGCTCAACAAGCAGCTCACGTCGACCTACCTCGAGAACGTCTACGTCGGCTTCAACACCCTGCACGACCAGATCGGCCAGGCCGCCACCGGTGCCGCCTCGCTCTCCGACGGCCTCACCCAGCTGACGAGCGGCACCCACCAGTTGAACGACGCCGCCGGGCAGCTCTCCACGGGAGCGTCGTCGCTGGCGAGCGGGACCGCGCAGCTGAGCTCGGGGGCGAGCGGGCTGTCGAGCGGGCTCGCGAAGTTGTCCGACGGAGCGTCGGGACTCGCGGGCGGGCTTTCGACGATCCAGAACTCGATGGGCGACGTCCAAGCGGGCGCCGATCAGATCGCGACGGGAACATCGGGAGTGTCCAGCGGCGTGTCCAAGACATCTGCCGCGCTCGACGCCCTCGCCGCGAGCTGTCCCGCGGCCGACCCGGTGTGCGTTCAGGTAGCCGCGATCGCGAAGGGGATGACAACGGCGGCAGATGGCCAGCCCAGCCTCGTCGACGCGGCCGCCCAGACGGCCGCCGGCGCGTCGAAGTACTCGAAGAGCCTCCCCACCCTCACGGACGGAATCGCCCAATCCGCCACGGCCGCCCAGCAGCTCGCCTCCGGCACCCAGCAGTCCGCCTCCGGCGCCGCCCAGGTCGCGTCGGGCGCGTCCCAGTCCGCGAGCGGTGCCGCGCAGCTCTCCGACGGCGTCTCGCAGCTCGCCTCGGGTGTCGCACCGCTCGCCTCCGGCGCCGACCAGTCGGCCTCGGGTGCGGCCTCCCTCGCCTCCGGCCTGAAGTCGGCCGTGGCACAGCTGCCGAGCTACGACTCCGGCGAGCGCACCAATCTGGCGTCCGTCGTCTCCGATCCGGTGACGCAGAAGACCAGCGGCACCTCCGCGTTCGGTTCGACGAGCATCCCGCTGTTCGCCTCCGTCGCGCTCTGGCTGGGCGCGCTCGCGTCGTTCCTCGTGCTGCAGGCCGTCTCGCGGCGCGCGCTGCTGACCTCGCGCGCCGCAGGGCTGATCGTATTGGACGGGTTCGTCCCCGCCGCTGTCCTCGGCGCGGTGCAGGGCGTGCTCGTCGCGGCCATCATGCAGCCGGCGCTCTCGCTCGACGCGGGACGGTGGTTCGGCTTCGCGGCGGTCGCGATCGGCGTGGGGGTCGCGTTCGCCGCGGTCAACCACGGGCTCGTCGCGCTCCTCGGCGGTGTCGGACGGTTCCTCTCCATGCTGGTCGTCGTGGTCACGCTGGCCTCGGGGATCGTGTCGACGGCGCCCGCGTTCTTCGACGCCGCGATACCGTGGCTGCCGACCTCGCCGGCGATCACAGCGCTGCAGGGTGTCGTGGCCGGCAGCTCGGACGTCTGGCGCGGACTCGGCGGCCTGCTGCTCTGGGCCGCGTTGGGGTTCGGCCTCGCCCTCTTCGCCATCGCACGCAGGCGCGTGGTGCGGGCGGCGCAGTTGCTGCCCGCGGAGTAGTGGCGCGACGCGGCGCCGGCCTCAGGCGGTCACTGCCAGCGCCAGCGTCGCCAGCACCACGGTGAGCGGCGCGACCACGAGCCCGAGCAGCACGTAGCGCCTCCAGCGCAGGTCCACATCGAACGACGTCAGGCGCTGATGCCAGAGGAGAGTCGCGAGCGAGGCCCACGGGGTGATCAGCGGTCCCGCGTTGACGCCGATCAGGAGGGCGGCGAGGCGCACGGGCGACCCGGCGACGGGCTCCAGGGCGAGATAGGCCGGGAGGTTGTCGATGGCGTTGGCGCCGACCATCCCGGTCAGCGAGAGGCGCAGGAGCGCCAGCGGGGAGTCCCCCGTCCCGGACACGGCGGCGAGCAGCTGGCCGAGCCCGAGGGCGTGCAGCGCCTCGATGAACAGGAAGAGGCCGGAGGCGAGCACGACGAGCTGCCACGGGACGAGGCCGAACCGGAGCACCGAGCGGCGGCGGACGAGGAACACGACGGCGAGCGCGACGGCGGCTGCCGACGCGGGCAGCCACACCGGGAGCCCCGAGACGAGCAGCGGTACCAGCGCCACCACGACGACCGCACTGGCCGTGAACAGGACCCGATCGCCGACCGGCTCCTCCTCCCCCGCCTCGTAGCGCACGACCAGGGAGCGCCGGGAGATGAGGAACACGGCGACCATCGGCACGACCATCGCGACCACGGCGGGCGCCCACATGAGCGCGGCGAAGGCTGCGGGCGACGGATCGCCCATGGCGTGTTGCGCCAGCAGGTTCGTGAGGTTCGACACCGGCAGCAGCAGCGAGCCGGCGTTCGCCATCCACACCGTCGTCAGCGCGAACGGCAGGGGGTTGAGTCCCGCGTGGCGGGCGAGCACGATCACGACCGGCGTGAGCAGCACCGCTGTGGTGTCCAGCGAGAGGAACACGGTGCAGAGGGCGGCGACGAGAACGACGAACAGCCAGAGCACCCACGCGCGGCCGCGCCCCCACCGCGCCGTGCGCTGCGCCACCCAGGTGAACAGCCCAGCCTCCGCGGCGAGCTCCGTGACGACGGTCACCGCGACGACGAAAAGCAGGATGGGCCACACGCGGTCCCACAGCTCGGCCACCTCCGGCAGCGGGAGGATGCCGACGGCGACGGCGATCACGCCGAGAATCAGGAGCACCGCTCCCACCAACGCAGTGCGCATCCGGTCCCTTCCGTCCTGGCCGGGTCCCTCCGGCGCCGTAGGCAGCGTACGCTACGGGGAGAGCGGAAGGATGCGGATGCGCAAGTACGTCTTCAACGGTGCGGTGATCTCGGCCGTCCTCGGTCTGTGGACCACCATCCAGTCGACGAAGAACGGGGTGCGCGACTGGCGCGTTCCGCTGCTCTGGATCGGCGCAGCCATCTCGCTGGCGATCGCGATCGGCACCGTCATCGACGAGTCCAAGGAGGCGGCCGAGCGCGAATCCAAGCCGCTCGGCGCCCGCAAGAGCTCCTGAACCTCGCTCTCCCGCGGATTTCCGCTGGTCAACCGGCGTGTCCGGGAGGGAGAGGGCGCGTTCCTCACCGACACTGGTATACGACGAGGGCCAGGAGAGGGGTATCGCGATGTTTGGACGCAGGCGGCACGCCGCAGCCGAGGTTCCGGCGGCGCCGGTGCCTCAGTTGACGGATGCGCAGATCCTCGAGATCGTGCACGGGAAGATCGCCGCGCTGATCGGCGAGGACGGCGAGTGGACGGTCTCGCGCCGGTCCGCCGACGACACCGACACGATCTTCCACTCCGTGCTCGCGCAGTCGGTCTCCGTCGGGATCGCCGCCGCCCTGGTCGACGCCCGCCGGCGCCTGGAAGCCGGCGACATGGGCGCCGTCACCGAGCCGCAGCACCTGGCCGAGCCGGAGGAGACCCCGGCGGCCGACAGCACCCGGACGGCCGACCAGGGCGAGCCCGCCGCGTTCAGCTGGGAGCCTGCCCCGATCACCGTCTGGACCGACCTCCGCAAGCCCGTCACGGGCGAGATCCCGGCGATCGCCGAGCGCAACGCCGCCTGACGACCGCCGTCCGCTCGCGCGGCCGGATCAGCCCACCCTCTTCCACGACGCCGGACCCGCCGACCCCGCTCGGTAGTTCTGCAGCGGGACCTCGTCCTTCGCCCACTCCGTCAGCACCGGCGCCACGATGCGCCAGCAGTCGACCGCCGTGTCGGCACGCACCGACAGCGCCGGGTCGCCGTCGAGGATGCCCTCCAGCACCTCCGCGTAGGCCAGCAGCTGGCCCGGGCCGAACTCCAACCGCATCGCCGCCCGCTCGATCTCGAACGGGTCGCCCGGGCCGTTGATGTTGATCTCCAGGGACATCTCGTCGGGGGCGAGCATGACGCGCAGCACCGTCGGCTCGCGGGTGCCTCTGAGGCCCTTCGGGACGTGCCGGGCCGGCTTGAACGTGACGACGACCTCCCGCCGCCGCTCCCCGAGCGCCTTGCCCGACCGCAGCGTGAACGGCACGCCGGCCCAGCGCCAGGTGTCGATCTGCACGGTCACCTCGGCGAGCGTCTCGGTGCCCCGCGCGGGGTCGACACCCGGCTCCTTGACGTAGGCGGGGACCGACTCGCCCTCGACGGTGCCGGCGGTGTAGCGGGCGCGTCTGCTGGACTCCTTCGGGCTGTCCTTCCACACCCGGGTCGCGCGCAGGACGGTCGCCTTCGCGTCGCGCAGGTCGGTCGCGTCGAGGGTCGACGGCGGCTCCATCGCCACGATGGCGAGGACCTGCAGCAGGTGGCTCTGGATCATGTCGACCAGGGCGCCGGCGTTGTCGTAGTAGCGGGCGCGCCCCTCGAGCGCGAGCGTCTCGTCATAGACGATGTCGACGCGCTCGATGTGGTCGGCGTTCCACAGCGGCTCGAGGATGCTGTTCGCGAACCGCAGGCCGATCAGATTGAAGACCGTGGACCGGCCGAGGAAGTGGTCGACGCGGTGGATGCGCTCCTCCGGCACGAGCGTCGCGAGCTGCTTGTTGAGCGCGATCGCGCTGCGCTTGTCCGTGCCGAACGGCTTCTCGAGCGCGAGCGTCAGACCGCGCGGCAGGTGCATCGTCCCGAGAACGGCGCACGCCTTGGCAGTGATCGCGGGCGGGAGCGCGAAGTAGAGCGCGGGAGCTCCCTCGCACGCGTCGAAGATGCGCTGGAGGTCGTCCGCGCGGGTGACGTCCGCCTGCACGTAGACGGTCTCCTTCAGCACGCGCTCGACCGTCGGGCCCGAGGCCCGGATGGTCTTGAACGATGCCCGCACCACCGAGCGCCAATGCGCGTCGGTCCAGTCCTCGAAGCCGGCGCCGACCAGCCGGAAGCGCCGGTCGGGGTGATCCGAGAGCAACTGGCCGATGGCGGGGAGGAGAAGGCGGGCGGAGAGATCGCCGCTCGCTCCGAGAATCGCGAGAGTGTCGACCGACTGCGTCATGGACTTCACAGTACGGCCATACTGGGGATATGTCGCTCCCCATCGAGGATTACGCCCTGATCAGTGACTGCTTCACCGGAGCGCTCGTCGGCAAGGACGGCAGCATCGACTGGCTGTGCCTGCCCCGCTACGACTCCGCGTCGATGTTCGGGGCCCTGCTCGGCACCGAGGATCACGGCCGCTGGCTCGTCGCCCCCACGGACGCCACCGCCGAGAGCACGCGCCGCTACGACGGCGACACGATGATCCTGGTGACGCGCTGGCGCACGCCGGACGGCGAAGTGGAAGTCACCGACGCGATGCCCATGGGCGACCATCGTGCCGATGTGGTGCGGCGGGTGCGCGGCGTGCGCGGGACGGTGCGGATGCAGCAGGACCTCCGCATCCGCTTCGGCTACGCCTCGGCCGTGCCGTGGGTGCGTAAGGACACCTCCGAACGGCCGTCCGCCCTGGTGGCGGTGGCCGGCCCCGACGCGATCGTCGTCCGCGGGCCGATGCTGCACGCAGCCGATCACTCGCACCACGGCGAGTTCGACGTGAAGGCCGGCGAGACCGTCGACCTCAGCCTGACCTGGTTCCCCTCCCACCGGCCGACCCCCGAGGCCCTCGACGTCGAGCACGCGCTCCGGGAGACACGCGGCTGGTGGACCGGCTGGGCAGCAGGCTGCTCCCACGACGGCCCGTACCGCGACGAGGTCGTGCGATCGCTCCTGCTGCTGCGGGCGCTGACCCACCTCGAGACCGGCGGGATCGTGGCGGCGGCGACCACCTCCCTGCCCGAGGCGTTCGGCGGCGAGCGGAACTGGGACTACCGGTACGTGTGGCTGCGGGACGCCTCCCTCACCATCGCGGTGCTGCTGGCGCACGGGTACGACGACTATGTCGACCATTGGCGCGACTGGCTGCTGCGGGCGATCGCCGGCGACCCGGCCGACCTGCAGATCATGTACGGCCTCTCCGGCGAGCGCGACCTCGCGGAGCGGGAGCTGTCGTCGCTGCCCGGCTATCAGGGCGCGCACCCCGTTCGGGTCGGCAATGGCGCCTCCACGCAGTTCCAGGGCGACGTGATCGGCGAGGTCATGATCGCTCTCCGGCGCGGCCGCGAGGACGGGAGCGAAGAGACGAAGTTCTCCTGGGCGCTGCAGCGTGCGCTCCTGGGGTACCTGGAACAGCACTGGCGGGATGCCGACCACGGAATCTGGGAGATCCGGGGCGAGCCGCAGGCCTTCACCCATTCCCGCGCAATGGTGTGGGCCGCGTTCGACTCCGCCATCCAGGCCGTCGAGCGCGACGGTCTGGACGGCCCCGTCGTGCGCTGGCGTGCGCTGCGCGACGAAGTGCGCGCCGACATCGAGGCCAACGGGTTCGACGCCGTGCGCGGCACGTACGTGCAGCACTACGGCTCCTCCGAGGTCGACGCCTCGCTGCTCCAACTGGCGCAGGTCGGCTATTGCGATTGGGAGGACCCGCGGATGCTCGGCACCGTGCGGGCGATCGAGGAGGATCTGCTGCGTCACGGGCTGGTGCTGCGCTATCGCACGGAGAAGGGGGTCGACGGTCTCCCTCCCGGGGAGCACCCGTTCCTCGCCTGCTCGTTCTGGCTGGTGGAGCAGTACGCACGCTCGCACCGCCTGGACGACGCGACGCGACTCATGGACCGCCTGGTGGCGCTCGCCAACGACGTCGGCATGATCTCCGAGGAGTACGACGTCGACGGGCGGTCGCAGGCCGGCAACACCCCGCAGGCGCTCACCCACCTCACTCTGGTGCGCGCGGCGGACGCGATCGCGGCGGCCGGCCGGTGACGGACGCCCGACCGGCGGAACGTACCGAGGGCGCCCTCGGGGTCGAGGAGCGCCTGGAGCTCGGGTCGCCGTGGGTGACCCTCGTCTGGAACGACCCCGTGAACCTCATGTCCTACGTGACGCACGTGTTCCAGACTTATTTCGGGTATCCCCGCCGGGAGGCCGAACGGCTCATGATGCTGGTACACACCGAGGGCCGCGCCGTCGTCGCGACCGGGACGCGCGAGGAGATGGAGCGGCACGTGGAGGCGATGCACGACTACGGTCTCTGGGCCACGCTGACGAAGGCGGACGCATGAGGCTGTTCCGCCCGGCGGGCCACGGGAGCGTCACCGCCCGCTTCGAGCCGGAGGAGGCCGAACTCCTCCTGCGGCTCGCCGCGGACGCCGCCGAGCTCGCCTCCGAGGCCGCCGCGGTCGACGACGACCTGCGCGCCGACCCGGCCCTCATCCGCCTGATGCCCGACGCCTACCCGGGCGACGCGAAGGCCTCCGCCGAGTTCCGCCGGTTCACCGCGGACGGGATCGCCGAGCGCAAGGCCCTCAACGCGCGCATCGTCGTCGAATGCCTCGCCCGCTCCGACGCCTCCCGGGTGGATGTCACCCTGGACGAGGCACAGGCGACGGCCTGGCTGCGCTGCCTCACCGACATCCGGCTCGTGCTCGCGGCACGCCTCGGCATCGTGCAGGACGGCGACGAGGGCGACCAGCACGACGAGGAGTCGCAGATCCGCCGGACGGTCTTCGACTGGCTCGCCGTCGTGCAGGAGTCCCTCGTTCTCTCGCTCGGCCGCGGCTAGGGCCGAGCGCCACGGCGGGCGCGTCCCGGCTCAGACCGGGAACCGCACCGCGGCCGCGACCGCGCCTCCACCCGGCACGTCCTCGGAGCGGACGGCGTAGACCCTCGCCTTGGAGGCCAGCGACCGGCGGATGATCTCGTCGACGACTCCGTAGTATCCGGGCGCGTCGTCGGGCGCGAAGCTGATCGCACCGCTCTCGTCGTCGACGGTTCCCGGCACGCGACGGTCGATGTCGAAGACGAGCGCCTCGACCGCGCCGAACGTCGCCGCACGTGCGATGTCGCTGAGGTCGACGAGCGCCGTGCCCGCAGCGATCCGCGCCTCGAAATCGTCCTTGATCTCCTCCGTCCTGCGGGCGTAGACGGCGTCGAGCACGCCTCGGGCGGCGGCGGAGAGCTCCTCGTCGGTCTTGTCCTCGGGATTGCCGCCGATGGTCTCCTCGACGAGATGGGGATAGGCGCTCGCGCCGCGGAAGATGCCGCTCAGCGGCTCCGCCGCGGCCAGGATGAGCGGCTCCGTGCTGTTCGCGAGCAGCGGGTGCAGCGCCCGGTCGATCGCCTGCACGTATTCCAGCATCCGCACCTTCTGGCCTTCGGAGCCCTGGATGCGTCCGTCGGGCGAGCGCCCGCTGATCGAGGCCAGGCCCGCGGCCGATGCCACGTCCTGCGGCATCCCCTCGACCTCCACCACGGTGGGAGGCGCCTCCGCGGCGATCCGGATCAACCGCACCGAGTTCTGCGCGAGTGCGAGGATGAGGGCGGACTGGGGGAAGGTGACTGCGCGCAGCAGCGGTTTGACGTAGAAGCGGTCGGCGACTTCGCACGCGCCGTTCAGTCGGTTCGGGAGGCGGAAGGTCTCGGCCACCTCGCCGTCGAGGAAGACCGCGAGTGAGCGGGACTGGTAGCGCCAGAAGTCGCGGTCCTCCAGGATCAGCTCCCCCTCGGCCTGCACGGCCCCGACCCGGGCCTTGGCCACGCCGAGGGACTCGAGCGCGCGGACCGCCTGGCTGAGATGGTTCTTGAGCTCGATGCGTGCCCGGTCCGCTTCCGGCGGGGTGGTGCCCGTGGGCAGATAGATGCTCACGCAGCCCGGTTCGCGATGTGCGGCGATCCGCTCGATGTCGGCCTTGGTGGGAATGTCCTTGTACTCCACGCGTCCTCCTCGGTCGTCGGCGGCCGCGGTCCTCCGCGACCGTTCCGTTCAGTCTCGTCCGCCGCCTCCAGTGCCACAAGACGCAAATGCGCTGTGCCGCCGCGCGTCCATGCGGTGCGTGTTGCACTTGTCGCCCATCAGCGCGGCCAATACGCTCAGCTGGAACCTGAAGGAGGGCGCGATGCGCTTCACCCGTCCGCCGGCGACCCCGGCCTCCCGTGCGATCGAGGAGCGACGCTCGGAGCCGCTCGTGAACCGCAGCCCGCTGCTGTTCGGCTATCTGATCACGCTGGGCGCGGTGGGTGCGGTGGTCACCGGCCTCATGCTGTACGGGCTGCGCTCGATCATCTTCTCGGTGTTCCTCGCGGCGTTCGCGACCGTCGGCCTGGACCCGTTGATCCGCTGGTTCCAGCGCCGCGGCATGAAGCGCGGCTGGGCGATCGTCACCGTCAGCCTCCTGCTCATCGGCGTGATCGTCGCGATCATCTGGGTGGTGCTCCCCCTGGTGATCGAGCAGATCCAGTCGCTCGCGGTCTCGATCCCCAAGCAGATCGCCGCCCTGAAGGCGCAAGGGTGGTTCGACCCCGCCAATGAGACCAGCAACGGCACCCTCGCCGCCGCCCTCAACTGGATCGCGAAGGAGGTGCAGGAACCACAGCTCTGGGCGAGCGTCGGCTCGGGGCTGGTCGGGTTCGGCCTCTCGGTCGTCAACGGCCTCACGACCGGCTTCTTCATCGCCATCCTGACGCTCTACTTCATCGCCTCCTACGACGCGACCAAGGCCTCCCTGTACCGGCTCGTCTCGAAGTCGCACCGCGACAGCTTCACCAAGTACACCGAGCGCATCCTGCAGAACTTCGGCAAGTACCTGAGCGGGATGGTCGTCCTCGCATTCTTCAACGCCGTCTACAGCACGATCCTCCTCGTCGTCACGGGCGTCCCCGGAGCATTCCTCATCGGTCTCGCCGCGTTCTTCATCACGCTCATCCCGCTCATCGGAACGGTCCTGACCACGGCGGTGATGACCGTCCTCGCACTTATCCACTCCCCTGTGAGCGCGGTCGTCGTCCTCATCTTCATGCTGATCTACATGCAGGTGGAGGCGTACATCCTGACCCCCAAGGTCATGGGCAAGGCGGTCCAGGTCCCCGGCTCCGTCGTCCTCATCTCCGCCCTCGCCGGCTCCACGCTCTTCGGCCTCCCCGGCGCCCTGGTCGCCATCCCCATCTCCGCCGGCATCATCCTGATCATCAAAGAGGTCGTCATGCCCCGCAAGGAGCTCCGCTGACCGCCGACACACCCGAGGATCACTCGATTGGCGGAGCGGCCGAAACCGATGCTAATGTTGAGCCTCGGTTCGGGTCACCGAATCGAATGCGCCTCTAGCTCAATCGGCAGAGCAATTGACTCTTAATCAATGGGTTCAGGGTTCAAGTCCCTGGGGGCGCACCAGCAGAAGAAGCCCCCGGTCACGCTGAAAGCAGCGCGGCCGGGGGCTTCGTCGTCGTCGGGTGCCGCGCTGCGGAGCGACACCACCTCCAGACTGGCCAGAGATCTGCAGTGCCGACCGGATCCCGCTCACGCCGACCTGCCGTTCGCGCGGGGCCGACGGGACGCCGGCGTGTATCGTGCCCGGGCGGTCAGACGCGGTCCAGCACCCGCCGGAAAGCCCGCCGCGGGAACCCGATGAGGAGTGCGGAGAGGGGTGTGCGGTGTAGCAGCAGGGCGACGACCCACGGGACGATGACCGCCGCCAGGAACATCCCGACCGCCGGAAGGCCGTGCGCGCGTGAATAGGCGAGGACGTAGGGGTGGAAGAGGACGACGGCGATGCCGACGACGGCGAGCTCCGTGACGAGGCCGCCGAGCACCCGGGGGTATGGAATCGCCTGCGCGACGAGCACGAGGCCGAACGAGATGGCGCAGGCGAACAGGACGCCGACGGCCGGGGCGCCGTAGAGCCCCTGCTTGATGTCGATCGGCTCCGGCTGCACGAGGGCGATGACGACGAGCGGAAGGACGATCAGGGCGAGGCCCACGAGCGGCTTGCGCGGGATGCGCGGCTCGACCTCCCTCGCGGCTGTGCCGACCGCCAGGAAGATCAGGCACGGGAGCGCCGACCCGATGGCCAGCGGTGTCGACGCGAGCCAGCCGCCGAACAGGTATCCGGCGGCGAGGCCGGCGATGGCGACGATCCAGACGACCGCGCGTGGCAGACGCTCGATCATCCGGTAGAGGAGGGCCGCGAAGAAGAGGGTGGACACGAACCAGAAGGTCCCGAAAGCGCCGCGGGCGCTCAGGCCGCCGTACCCCGAGGGCCCGAGGAAGGACAGGTCGACCGCACCGGACCGTGCCATGTCGACGGCGACGAGGAGCGAGACGACCACGAACCATCCGATGTAGGGCAGTCCGAGCGTCCGGCCGCGCTTGACGAACTCGTCCCCGACGGTCCGCCCCCGCTTCCACAGGTATCCGGTGAGGAAGAAGAAGACGGGCACGTGCCAGGCGTAGATGAACTCGTGCGTGAGGTGCCCGGTGAAGGTGTGCCCGAAGATGACCGCGCCGATGCCGAGGACGCGGACCGCGTCGATGCCCGCCGAGCGCGCTGATGGTGCCGTCTTCATGATCCTCCGGTCGTGAACCCGCATCAGCTTAGACGCTGCGGCGGGTGGATGCCGCGTGACGCGGCCCCCGCTAGGCTCGTCCTCGTGACCCGCTACACCGACGACCTCGCTCTCGCTCTGCGCCTCGCCGACATCGCCGACCGCATCTCATCCGAGCATTTCCGGGCGCAGGATCTGCGCATCGACACCAAGCCGGACCGGTCGTTCGTGACCGAGGCCGACCTGGCGGTGGAGAGGGCGCTGCGGGAGGCGATCGCCGCCGAACGGCCGGACGACGGCATCCTGGGCGAGGAGTACGGCACCGAGGGCGACGCCGCGCGCCAGTGGATCGTCGACCCGATCGACGGCACCGCGAACTACCTGCGCGGCGTGCCCGTGTGGGGCACCCTGATCGCCCTCGCGGTCGACGGCGTGCCGGTCGTCGGCGTGGTGAGCTCCCCCGCTCTCGGCCGCCGCTGGTGGGGGGCGGCGGGCGACGGCGCCTGGACCGCGGACGAGGCGAGCGGCGAGCCGCGCCGCCTCCACGTCTCGGGTGTCGCCGAACTGGAGCACGCGTCGCTCAGCTTCCAGAGCATCGCCCAGTGGGACGACGCCGGGTATCTCGACAAGCTCATCGCGCTGTCCCGCGCGGTGTGGCGCGATCGGGCCTACGGCGACATGTGGTCGTACATGCTCCTCGCCGAGGGCGTGCTGGACGCGGTCGCCGAGTTCGACGTGAAGACCTACGACCTGGCGGCGCTGATCCCGATCGTGGAGGAGGCGGGCGGCCGGTTCACCTCCGTCGACGGCACGCCCGGACCGGGCAACGGGTCGTCCCTGGCGAGCAACGGCCGCCTCCACCCGGCCCTGCTTGAGGCGCTCGCCTGACGCGGGCGTGGCCCGGTGACGCGCAGGAGGGCCACCCCTAGGCTTGGGGGCGTGAGCGCATCGACACTCGAACCCCTCGTCCACATCCAGGGATTCCGGATGGACTTCGGCCGCACGACGGTCATCCGCGACCTCTCTTTCGACATCAACCGCGGGGAGACGTTCGGCTTCCTCGGCAGCAACGGGTCCGGCAAGACGACGACCATCCGCGCATTGCTCGGCATCTACCAGCCGACCGCGGGCGTGCTGCACATCGACGGCAAGCCGTTCTCTCCGGAGACCGGTGAGCGCCTGGGGTACCTGCCGGAGGAGCGCGGGCTCTACAAGAAGGAGTCCGTCATCGACGTGATGGTCTACTTCGGCCGTCTCAAGGGTCTCGGCGCCGAACAGGCCCGTCACTGGTCGCGGGAGTACCTGGAGCGAGTCGGACTCGGCGACAAGGAGAAGACGCGCCTCGACAAGCTCTCCGGCGGCCAGCAGCAGAAGGTGCAACTGGGCGTCACGATCATGAACGACCCCGAGCTGCTCATCCTCGACGAGCCGACGAAGGGCTTCGACCCGGTCAATCGGCGGCTGCTGATGGACATCATCGCCGATCAGAAGCGCGGGGGCTCCACGGTCATGATGGTGACCCACCAGATGGAAGAGGTCGAGCGGCTCTGCGACCGGGTCATCCTGCTGAAGGACGGCGTCTCCCGCGCGTACGGCACCGTGCCGGAGGTGCAGGAGCAGTTCGGCGGCACGATCATCCACGTCGACCACGACGGCGTCGTGCCCGCCTCCCCTGCCTACCGGATCGCCTTCGACGCGGCCGGCCACGCCGAGCTGGAGGTGGCGAACGACGCCGACGACGCCGCCATCCTGCGAGGCCTGCTCGACGCCGGCCTCGCCGTGACCCGCTTCGCCCCCACCCGCAAGTCGCTCGACGACATCTTCGTCGAGGTCTACGGCGCCGAAAGCCGCCAGGAGGACTGACATGGCCCGCCACAACCTCTCCACCGTCATCTCGTTCGAGTTCAAGCGCACTGTGTCGAAGCGGTCCTTCTGGGTCGTCACCCTCATCCTCCCGCTACTGGTCTTCGGCCTCGGCGCGCTGATCATCTCGGCCAACGTCTCGACGTCGAACTCGGCGGACGCGCAGAAGAACGCGCGTTTCGACTTCCTCTACAGCGACGCCTCCGGACTCGTGAACCCGACGATCGCGCGCGAGTACGGCGGAAAGCTGATCCAGAGCGACGCGGAGGGCGTCGAGGAGGTGCAGATCGGCGGAACGGCGGCGTACTTCGACTACCCGGCCGACCCGAAGACCGACGCCATCAAGGTCTGGGGCGCCGACGTCGGAGTGTTCCAGAACGGCAAGTACTCCTCGGTCGCGCAGGCGCTGCTGTCGGCGAGCGTGGAGCAACGGCTCGACTCCCCGATCGACGTGGCCATCCTCCGCGGCGAGGTCTCCACCTCGACGACGACCTTCAAGGACGGGGCGGTCGCCCCCGGTTTCGAGGCGATCATCCCTGCGCTCATCTTCCTGGCCGCGTTCTTCATCGTGATCGTGTTCCTCGGCAACCAGATGCTGAACTCCACGCTGGAGGAGAAGGAGAACCGCGTCACCGAGATGATCCTGACGACGATCAACCCGACCAACCTGCTGATCGGCAAGGTGATCTCCCTCTTCGCCGTCGGCATCATCCAGATCGCGGTGTTCGCCCTGCCTGTCCTCGTCGGGTACTTGTTCTTCCGCGATCAGCTCGACATCCCGAACCTGGATCTCAGCGGGCTCGTCTTCGATCCGCAGAAGATGGTCGTCGGGTCGCTGATCCTCATCGGCGGCTTCGCCCTGTTCACCGGAACCCTCGTGGCCGTGGGCGCCGTGATGCCGACCGCGAAGGATGCAGCCCCCGTGTTCTCCGTCGTGATCTTCGCCGTCGTCATCCCCCTCTACGCGTCGAGCTTCGCGGTCAGCGCGCCCGAGTCGCCGATCGTGCAGATCCTGGCGTTCTTCCCCTACACCGCGCCCATTACCGCGCTCATCCTGAACGCCTTCGGCTCCCTGCCGCTGTGGCAGGCGATCGTGATCATCGTGGAGCTCTTTGTGCTCGCGGCGATCGTGCTGCGCCTCGCCGTCCGGCTGTTCCGCTACGGCTCGATCCAGTACTCGAGCCGCGTCAAGATCCGCGACGTGCTGAGCGCCCGCCGCGACGCGGACCGGGTCGCCCGCTGATGCGAGCCGTGACCATCGCCGAGCCGGGCGGTCCGGAGGTCCTCCGGCTCCGCGAGGTCGCGGACCCGCAGCCCGCCGCCGGCGAGGTGCTCATCCGGGTCGCCGCCGCCGGACTCAACGGCGCGGACCTCAGCCAGCGCCGGGGCTTCTATCCGCCTCCCGCGGGGGCGCCCGAATGGCCCGGACTGGAGGTGTCCGGCACGGTCGTCCGCGTCGGAGGCGGCGTCGAGCGCTGGAGCGTCGGCGACCGTGTGTGCGCCCTGCTCCCCGGCGGCGGCTACGCCGAACAGGTGGCGGTGGATGCGGGCCTCGTGCTCCCCGTGCCCGACGGGATCGACCTGGTCGAGGCCGCCGGCCTGCCGGAGGCGGTCGCGACCGTGTGGTCGAACGTGTTCCGGATCGCCCGGCTCGCGGACGGTGAGACCCTCCTCGTCCACGGGGGATCGAGCGGGATCGGCAGCACCGCCATCCAGCTCGGGCGCGCGTTCGGCGCCCGCGTGATCGCCACCGCGGGCAGCGACGTCAAGACGGCGTTCTGCCGCGACCTCGGCGCGGAGGCGGCGGTCGACTATCGCTCCCAGGACTTCGTGGAGGCCGTGCTCGCCGTCACCGACGGGCGTGGAGCCGACGTCGTGCTCGACATCGTCGGCGGCTCGTACATCGCCCGCGACCTCGACGCGCTCGCGACGGGCGGCCGCATCATGTCCATCGCGACGCGCGAGAGCGCCCCGGCCTCCCTCGACATGGGACTGCTCATGCGCAAGCGCGCCCTCGTGCACGGGACGACCCTCCGGGCGCGTCCACTCGCCGAGCGCCGCGAGATCGTCGCGGACGTGGAACGACGGGTGTGGCCCCTGCTGGCGGACGGGCGGCTGCGCCCCGTCATCGACTCGGTGTTCCCTCTGGCCGACGCGAGCCAGGCGCACCGGCGGATGGAGTCGTCGGCCCACCTCGGCAAGATCCTGCTGCGCGCCGGATGAGCGCGTCCACCGAGACCGCCGTGCCGACGCCCACCGCGTAGGCGACGAGGTCGAGGGCCTCGAACGTGGTCCCCAGCGCCAGCGACGCGCCCGGGACGGATCGCGCCAGCACGGCGGGGATGCCCGTCAGCTGCAGCAGCTCGACGCCCCAGCAGAGAGCGAGCGCGGCACCACCGGTCAGCAGCACGGAGGCGCGCGGGGCCACCAGCGCCGCGAGCAGGAACACCAGCACCGCATAGAGGGCGTCTCCGACGAAGCCGCCCGGTTCCCCCGAGGTCGCGGTGTGCACGGCAAGGCCGGCCGCGATGACGAGGACGGCCAGGATGAGCAGGACGAGGCGGCGCATCCCCCGACGCTAACGCCCGCGCCGCGCCCGGGCATCCGCCGCCCGGATGATCCCGTCCGCCGCAGGTGGGAGGATCGGTGCATGACCGATGCCGTGCCCGCCCCCTCCCCCTCCGCTCCGTCCGATTCCGCCCTGATGGCTCTGCCCAAGGCGGAGCTGCACCTCCACATCGAGGGCACGCTGGAGCCGGACCTCGTGTTCGAGCTGGCGGGCCGCAACGGCGTGCCCCTCCCCTACGCGTCGGTGGAGGAGCTCGCCGCACAGTACGACTTCGCGGACCTGCAGTCGTTCCTCGACCTCTACTACGCCACGATGGACGTCCTCCGCACGAAAGACGACTTCGCCGAACTGACCCGGCGCTACCTGGCCCGCGCGGCCGAGCAGGGCGTCCGGCACGTCGAGCTGTTCTTCGACCCGCAGGCGCACGTGGCACGCGGAGTCCGTCTCGACGACGTCGTCGACGGCATCGGCGCCGCACTGGACGAGGCGGAGCGCGACCTCGGAATCACGAGCGGCATCATCCTCTGCTTCCTCCGCGACGAGAGCGTGGAGTCGGCGGAGCAGATCCTGAGCGCCGGCCTCACCCGAACCGACCGCATCATCGGCGTCGGGCTCGACTCCGCCGAGGTCGGCTACCCGCCCGCGCTGTTCGAGGCCGTGTACCGGCGCGCCCGCGAGGCCGGTCTACGCGTGGTCGCGCACGCCGGCGAGGAGGGTCCGGCCGGCTATGTCCGCGACGCGCTCGACCTGCTCGGCGCTGAGCGGATCGACCACGGCATCCGCTCGGTCGAGGACGACGCGCTCGTGCAGCGGCTGGCCGCCGAACGCATCGCCCTCACGGTGTGCCCGCTGTCGAACCTGCGCCTGCGCGCCGTTCCCGTGCTGGCCGACCACCCGCTGCACGAGCTCGACGACGCCGGGGTCGCGGTCACGATCAACTCCGACGACCCCGCGTACTTCGGCGGCTACGTCGGCGACAACTTCATCGCCGTGCGAGACGCCCTCGGCCTCACCGCGGAGCGGGCCGCACGGTACGCGCGCAACTCGATCGAGGCGTCCTTCGCGAGCGACGGGCGCAAGGCGGAGCTGTTGCAGGAGTTGGAGGCATGGCGAGGATGAAAGCAGACACGACGGGGGCCCTCACGACCGCGGACGGGCGCCGCGTCCGCTGGTTCGACACCGGAGGCGCAGCCGGAGCTCCGGTTCTCGTCTGGCATCACGGCACGCCGCAGACCGGCGCCGTCATCGCACCCGTCGCGGCCGCGGCGTCCGCACGCGGGCTCCGTGTCGTCTCGTGCGCCCGTCCCGGCTATCCCGGGTCGGACCCGCTGCCCGGGCGGACCGTTGCGGACGCGGCCGCCGACGTCGTCGCCGTGCTCGACGAACTCGACGTGCGGGAGGTCATCGCCGCCGGCGCGTCCGGCGGCGGCCCGCACGCGCTCGCGCTCGCCGCCGTCGCCCCCGACCGCGTGCGCGCGGCGGTGGTGCTGGCGGGGATCGCCCCCTACACCGCCTCGCCCGACTGGTTCACCGGGATGGCCGATCCCTCCGGCCTCGGCGCCGCGCTGAGCGGCCGCGACGCGCGGCTCGCGCACGCGCAGACGGCCGAGTTCGACCCGGACTCCTTCACGGCGCGCGACTACGAGGCGCTGAACGGCGACTGGGGACCCCTGGGCGCGGACGCGGGCGCCGGGTCGGCCGACGGCCCGGACGGCGAGGTCGACGACGACGTCGCCTACGTCACGCCGTGGGGCGTCGACCTCGCCGCCGTGCGCTGCCCGGCGCTGCTCGTGCAGGGCGGCGCCGACCGCGTCGTCCCACCCGGCCATGCGGCTCTCCAGCTCGCGCGACTGCACCGCGGCGAGCTCTGGCTGCGTCCGCGCGAGGGCCACATCTCCGTGCTCACCGGGCTGGGCGTCGCCCTCGATTGGGCGCTCAGCCGATAGGACGCGCGAAGCGAGCGCTCCGTGCGGCCGCATGGGAGTGGCGGCCGCAGCGTCAGCGACAGGTCAGATCATCCGGAATCGTCGGCTCGTCCGACGGAGTGTGTGGTGCGGGTCGCTCGTCCGCTCTGCCATGATGGCTGTCACTGCTCGCGGACGAGCGGGAGGCCCCTCGTCCGCTCGCCCTGTTCGTAAGGAGAGACCGTGACGAGTACATCAGCCCCCGCCACATCGAAGTCCGGCTCCCTCCGACGGAACCTCGGACTCTGGGCGATCGTCGGGCTGGGTCTCGGTTACATGACGCCGACGGTCGTCTTCGACACCTTCGGGATGGTGGCGCGCGACACGGACAACGTCGTCCCCTCCGCTTACCTGGTGGCGCTCGTCGTGATGATGTTCACGGCGATCAGCTACGGCAGAATGGCGGGCGCGATCCCGAGCGCGGGGTCGGCCTACACCTACGTGCGCGAGTCGGTCCACCCGAACGTCGGCTTCATGGTCGGCTGGACCTCCCTCATCGACTACGTGCTGCTGCCGATGGTGAACTGCCTGATCATCCGGAGCTATCTGGAGGCGATCTTCCCGGACGTGCCGGGCTGGATCTGGGTCGTGATCTACTGCGCGGTCGTCACGTCGGTCATCTACCTGACCATGCGCGGCACGTCGAACATGAACATGCTCCTCCTGGTCTTCTCGATCGTCGTCATGGCGGTCTTCGTGATCATGGTCATCGCCCAGCTCGTCCAGGGGCAGGGCGCCGGCACGGTCGCGTCGGTGCAGCCTTTCTTCCACGACGGCGTGACCCTCGGGGCCGTCCTCATGGGCGCGACCATCGTCTGCTTCTCCTTCATCGGCTTCGACGCCGTCACGATGTACGCCGAGGAGGCGAAGCACCCGCGGATCATGCCGAAGGCGATCCTGTTCACGGTGCTCATCGGCGGCGGGATCTTCCTCGTGGCGGCGTACTTCACCCAGCTGCGCTTCCCATCGTCGTCGGCGTTCCCCACCGACGCCATCGAGGACAGCACGCTCCCGCAGATCGGTCTGCAGGTCGGCGGACCCGTACTCCAGGCGGTCCTGACGGCGGCCGGTTTCGCCGCCACGCTCGCCTCCGGTCTCGCCTCGCACGCCTCGGTCTCGCGCATGCTGCTCGTCATGGGCCGCAACAACGTGCTCCCCCAGCGCCTCTTCGGGTACATCAGCCCCAAGACCCACACCCCGACGTTCGACATCGTCCTCGTCGGGGTCATCAGCCTGCTTGCCGCGGCCTTCACCCTCGAGCTGATCGCGGCGTTCATCAACTTCGGGGCCCTCATCGCCTTCACCTTCGTGAACGTCTCGGTGATCGCCTGGTTCGCCATCCGCAAGGGGCGCCGCAAAAAGGCGAAGGACATCGTCACGTTCATCGTCCTCCCCGGCATCGGCATGCTCCTGACCGGCATCCTCTGGGTCAACCTGCACACAGACGCCCTCATCGGCGGCCTCGTCTGGGCCGTGATCGGCTTCGTCTACCTGCTCGCTCTCACCCGCGGCTTCCGCCGCAAGGTCGCCGCTTTCGACGAGGCCCAGCCGGTCACCGGGTTCAACAAGGCGATCACGCGGGACGACGAGTAGGCGTCCCCCCTCGACCGACGACGAAGGGCCGCCCGGATCGGCGGATTCAAGGGGTCGTCGCAACACTAAGTGAACTAAACGAGTTGTATCAGACGCTCGGCTGGGGTATCCCAGCCGAGCGTTTTGCGTGGCCGGCTGTTGAGTTTCTGGGCAACGTGTTCGAGGTCCTCCGGGCCGTGAGCGGTCAGGTCGGTGCCCTTGGGGAAGTATTGGCGCAGCAGCCCGTTAGTGTTCTCGTTCGAGCCGCGTTGCCAGGGGGACGCGGGGTCGCAGAAGTAGACCGGGACGCCGGTGGCGACCCGGAAGGCCTTGTGAGCGGCCATTTCTGCTCCCTGGTCCCAGGTCAACGACCCGCGCAGGTGTTGTGGGAGCGTGCCGATCAGTTCGACGAGGACGTCGCGGACGGCTTCGGCGGTGTGCTCGCCGGGGAGGTGGCCGAGCATCACGTAGCGGGTGGTGCGCTCTACCAGTGTGAGGATCGCGGACTGGTTGTTCGCGCCGACGATCAGGTCACCTTCCCAGTGGCCGGGGACGGCGCGGTCTTCGACCTCCGGCGGACGCTCTGAGATCATCACCATCGGATCCACGAACCGGCTGGTGCGTTGCTCGGGTGACCGGTGGGGTTTGCGGCGGGCGCGGCCGGTGCGCAACGCGTCGGCGATCTCGCGTTTGAGCCCACCGCGGGCCTGGATGTAGATCGCTTGATAGATCGTCTCCGTGCTCACCTGCATGCTCTCGTCATCTGCGTAATCACGCGACAAGACGCCGCTGATCTGCTCCGGAGACCATTGTTCCCTCAGTCGCTGGGCGACATACTC
Source organism: Leifsonia sp. ZF2019 (assembly GCF_019924635.1). NCBI lineage: Bacteria > Bacillati > Actinomycetota > Actinomycetes > Micrococcales > Microbacteriaceae > Leifsonia > Leifsonia sp. ZF2019. The sequence goes on along the minus strand of NZ_CP065037.1, from coordinate 1,713,265 downwards.
ACGCAACCGTCCGGGCTGTGCGAGCTTCGCAGGTTTCGGGCGAGCTCGCTTGGTGGCGGCATCCCGATGCGCGCCGTGCGGGAGATAGAGACCGCCCTTCGAACGCGCATCGAGTTCGCGTTTGATCGTCGATGCGGGCCTGTCTAGCGCCCGTCCAATCGCCCGCAGTGTGAGCCCGGCCCGTCTGAGATCGGCGATCGTCTCCCGCTCCATAAGCGACAGGAGACGGGAGCCAACCTGCTCCGGAACCTTCGGCGGTGGACTCGTCATGGACTCCATCGTGGTGCGCCCGGTCGTGTAATCAACACGTCGCCCGTCCGAGTAAAACCGCGAATTCCGCGACTTCCTCACGCCGTAATCCCAGTCGCGGCCGGTGCGCTCGTGGATCCCGACTCGCGCCGCTGCCTCCCGGCGTGACACGCCCTCCGCCCGCAATCGGGCGAACTCCTCTCGTCCCGGGTGCGGCCTGGCCGGATACGCCTTCGCCCGGAACCCGGCCTTCCGCGCCCAACCGAACGCGGTATTCGTGTTCAACCCCAACTCACGCGCGGCAAGAGTCACACTGCCCAACGACCCCAACAACGCTAGGAACTCAGCCCGACGCCGATCCTGCTCCTCCGAAAACGACACGGTGGTCGCAACCTCCCGAAAACCGGAGTGTTGCGACCACCATTAGAACCCGCCATCTCTCGGGGCGGCCCTTCGTCGTGTCGTGACTCGAACAACGCGTGACAGCGACCTGGTGGTGGAGATGGGGGGAATCGAACCCCCGTCCACTGCTGTGGTCATGTGCCTTCTACGGGTGTAGCCAGTGAAGGCGTTTTCTCGGCCCCGGATCTTGCCACTGGCACCTGATCCGACGGGCCCAGCATCAGTTGAAGTCCCTCTGCGCCCTGATACGCAACGCAGAAGCAAGTTCTCTAGCTGACGCCAGGATCCGGGTAGAGAACAGTTCCCGGTCTGACGGTCTCTTTAGATGGCGGAGGAGGACTTACGCCGCGAGGGCGAAGTCGGCCTTGGCCGAGACAGTGCTCTTGGAATTGGCACTTATGGTTTTGCATGCGTCGTTTACGAGATAAGCATGCATCCTCGACCCGCTTCTCACAGTCACGCAGACAATGTCGAAACCGATCATCCCCGTGCGCAGCCATCAGGCTGGGTCGCTGTCACGCGCTGTTGAGTTGTGTAGATACCGCTCTCGCCTCTCAGCGAGCTTCTCATCATACAACAGCGCAGCCACCCGTTCTATGCCACGATCACCCTATGTCGGAGACGATCATCACGGTCCTGGGCGAGCACGAGCAGAAACGGACGGCGGAGCACGGGAGCGTACGCGTCCGGGTGATGTACGACGGCTCCTCGCGGCACGAGACGCTCGCACTGGCGACGCAGCGTCACGCGGAGCTGGTGGCCGGCCTGCGCGAGTTGGAGGAGGCGGCGGGCGGTCCGCTGCTGCGCTGGTCGTCGGATCAGGTGCGGGTGTGGGGCGACCGGCCATGGAGTCAGAGCGGCGAGCAGCTGCCGATCGTGCACCACGCCGAACTCGGGCTGCGAGCGGAGTTCGCCGAGGCCGCCGCCGTCTCGGACTGGGTGAGCACGGTGACGCTGCGCGAGGGGGTCTCCGTCGACGGCGTCGAGTGGAGGCTCTCCGACGAGACCAGGGAGGCCCTCGTCGACGAGGTGTCCCGCCTCGCTGTCGAGGACGCCGTCGCGACGGCCCGGCGGTATGCGTCGGCGCTCGGTCTCACCGAGCTGCGGCCCGTCGCGCTCAGCGACCCCGGACTGCTCGGCGACGCGGGCGCTCCGCCCGGGTCGCCTACCCCGCTGGGGGCGCGCACGATGTCCGCCGACATGGCGGGCGGGGCACTCGCACTGGCGCCGGAGGACATCCGCGTCGCGGTGCAGGTGCACGCTCGGTTCGCGGCTTCCTGAGCGGCCTGGGACACGCTGACGCGCGTCAGAGTCCGCCGGAACCGGGAGTCGGCCCCGGAGTCGATCCCGGGCGCGGGATGTCGGCGAGCTTGAGGATGCGAGCAGCTGTGACCGTGTCGCCGCTGCGGTCGGTGCCGACCACGATGACCTCGTCGCCCGAGGCGAAGTCCGAGGCCGACATCGACTGCTTCGGCAGGCCGTAAGCCGTCGACGACGTGATCTTCACCGTGATCGTCGTGCCCGCGGCCGTCGTGACGCTCCACTCCGATCCGGAGGCGGACTCCAGCGTGCCGCGGACGAGCTCGCGCTGCGTGCCGCCGGCGCCCTGGCCGCCCTGGCCGCCCTGGCCGGGGCCTTCCCGTCCAGGTCCCCCGTCCTGACGCCCGTCACCCGGCCCGCGCGGCCCCTCCTGCGAGGAGTGGTCACGGGCCGAGACCGAGTGGGACACCACCGTGACGGCGACGACGGTGCCCGCACCGACGACACCGAGCAGGACGACGACGCCGAGGACAAGCGTGGAGATGGCGAACGCGAGGCCGTGGCGCTTGTAGAACGGCTCAGCGGGCACAACGGCAGGAGCCTCCGCCTGCGGGCGCGGAGGCTCCGGATGCTGTGGCGGAAGCGGCTCCGTCGGCTGATTCTCGTCCATGCTCCCAGGAAAGCACGCGCTGCCCGCGACCGACCTGCGAACGACTGATGACTCCCCTGTGAATCGACGCCCTGTCTGAGAGCGGCAGCGATCAGGCCGGCCGCACGAGCACCGAGCGGAGTTTCACCAGCTCCACCTCGTCGAGGCCCGCGTCCAGCAGGTAGGCGCGTGCGCCCCCGAAGTCGCGGTCGAGCAGGTCGAGCGCCGCCGCCATCGCCTCCGGCGGGCTGCCTCCCATGATGACGCGGAGGTCGGGCGTCACCTCCACTCCATGGCGGCGCACCAGCTCCAGCATGCCGTCGAGCCACTCACCCGCCAGGTTCGCCTGCGTCGCCGCGTAGTCGTCGAGCACGGTCTCGCGATCGACGCCGACGGCCAGCAGGGCGAGGGCCACGACGATGCCCGTGCGATCCTTGCCTGCGGTGCAGTGCACGACGACCGGCGCATCGGCCGTGTCCGCGATCTCGCGCAGAGCGCGCACGACGACGTCCCGGTGCTGGAGCAGGATCTTCTCGTAGAGGTCGACGAGCGTCGCCCCGATGGTGGCCTGCGAAGCGCCGGACCCCTCGAACACCGGGAGCCGCAGCACGTCGACGTCGAGGCCGTCGAGGTCGTCGGGGAGCACATCCACCTCGAACTGGTCCCGCAGGTCGATGACGACCCGCACGCCGAGGTCCCGGAGGCTCTGCTTGCCGGGGTCGCCGAGGCGGCCGAGCGCATCGGCTCGGAACAGCTTGCCGCTGCGAGTGGTCCCGCCGTCGACCGCGTACCCGCCCACATCGCGGAAGTTGTACGTGCCGGGGACGGGGATGCGCTGCGCGGTGCTGGTCATGGCCTCAGTCTGCCAGGTGCGACCGACCGCGCCGCGAACAGCCTGTGCAGGCGCGGCTACTCGCCGAGGTGGCGGCGGCTCGACATCGCCCGCTGCGCCTCGCGGTTGTCCTGCCGCTCACGCAGCGCCTGCCGCTTGTCGTAGTCTTTCTTGCCCTTGGCCACGGCGATCTCGACCTTGGCGCGGCCGTCGTTGAAATAGATCTGGAGCGGCACGATCGTGTACCCGCCCTGCTTCACCTTGTTCTCGATCTTCAGGATCTGAGCCTTGTGCAGCAGGAGCTTGCGCTTGCGGCGCGGCGCGTGATTGTTCCACGTGCCGTCCGCGTACTCCGGGATGTGCACGGCATCGAGCCACGCCTCGCCGCCGTCGACGAAGGCGTAGCCGTCGACCAGCGAGGCGCGCCCCATCCGCAGCGATTTGACTTCGGTGCCGGTCAGGACGAGGCCGGCCTCGAAGGTGTCCTCGAGGATGTAGTCGTGGCGGGCGCGACGGTTGGTCGCGACGACCTTCTGTCCCTGTTCCCTGGGCACGGCTGACTCCTGACGTTCGATGGTGGTGCTGCCCGGCGCATCGCCGGGCAGCAGACCAGTCTATCGTGCGTCAGACCTTCAGGTAGCGCTTGATCGCGAAGTTCGCGGAGGCCGCCGCCAGGAGCACGCCCACCAGCACGATCAGCGGGATGACCGGCCAGGCCTGCGCCATCGACACGAAGTTGATCGACTGGATGCTGTTCTGCAGCGGGCCGCGCACGAACAGCTGCACGATGACGACGAGGACACCGGCCGCCAGCAATGCGCCGATCAGCGCCGCCAGCACGCCCTCGATGATGAACGGCGTCTGGATGAACCTGTTCGAGGCGCCGACCAGGCGCATGATCCCGATCTCCCGCCGTCGCGAGAACGCCGACAGGCGGATCGTCGTAGCGATCAGCAGGACCGCGGCGACGAGCATCACCACCGCCACCACGAGCGCGGTGGCGCTGGCCGCGCCGAGGATGTTGAAGATCTGGTCCAGGTAGCTGCGCTGATCCACGACGCTCTGCACGCCGGCCGTGCCGGCGAGTGTCTCCGTGAGCACCGCGGACTGGTTCGGATCCTTGAGGTTGATCCAGAAGGTCTGCGGGATCATGTCCGGCGTGACGAAGTCCGCGATCTGGTTGCCCTTGAACTGCTGCTTGAACTCGTCGTACGCCTGCTGCTGGTTCTGGAAGTAGAACTTCTGGATGTACGGCGAGAGCTCGGGAGACTCCAGCTGCTTCTTGACGGCCTCGACGGACTGCTCGGTCGCCGGGCCCGCTTGGCAGTTGTCGGCCTCCGTGCACATGTAGACCGCCACCTGGGCGCGGTCGTACCAGTAGGTCTTCATCTGGCCGATCTGCATCTGCAGCAGGGCTGCCGTGCCGACGAAGGTCAGCGAGATGAACGTGACCAGGATGACGGAGATCACCATCGAGAGGTTGCGGCGCAGGCCGTTGCCGACCTCGGACCAGATCAGTCCGAATCTCATTTGGTCGGCCCCACATTCTGCTCGCCGTCACGGTCGGAGTTCTCGCGCAGGCCCCGGAGGTCGAGGTTCGCGGTGAAGTTGAGGTGGTCGGGCAGCGACTCCCCCGGCGCCACCGGGGCGGCGGCGGGCTGCTGCACCGGCTGCGGAGCGGCCGGTGGCGGTGCGACGGGCTGCTGCGCCGCCGGCGGGTACGCGACCGGCTGCGGAGCGGACGGCTGCGGCCCGGTCTGCTGCGGCACCGCGACCGGTCCGGTGGGGTTGCTCACGGGGGTGTGCGGGCGCGTCATCGGCTCGCTCGCGGGCGCGACGTACGGCGCCGGCGCCGCAGCGCCGACGGGAACGCCGACCGGGGCCGGCGCGGCAACGGTGACCTGGTCCCGCTGGACCGGGACGGCAGCCGTCACGCCGTAACCGCCGTGGCGCTCGTCGCGCACGATCTGGCCGCCGACGAGCTCGATCACGCGTCGCTTCATCTGGTCGACGATCGCGGCCTCGTGCGTCGCCATCAGCACCGTGGTGCCGCCGGCGTTGATCCGCTCGAGCACGGCCATGATGCCGGCACTGGTCGCAGGGTCCAGGTTTCCCGTCGGCTCGTCCGCGAGGAGGATCTGGGGCTTGTTGACGACGGCTCTCGCGATCGCCACGCGCTGCTGCTCGCCACCGGAGAGCTCGTGCGGCAACCGCTGGGCCTTGCCGTCGAGCCCGACCATCTTCAGCACGTCCGGAACCGCTTCCTGGATGAAGCCACGGGACTTCCCGATGACCTGCAGCGTGAAGGCGACGTTCTGGAAGACGTTCTTGTTGGGGAGCAGGCGGAAGTCCTGGAAGACGACTCCGAGGTTGCGGCGGAAGTACGGCACCTTGCGCGAGGAGATCGAGCCGAGGTCCTGCCCCAGCACGTGGATGCTGCCCTTGGTGGGCTTCTCCTCTTTCAGGATGAGGCGCAGGCAACTCGACTTGCCCGAGCCGGACGCGCCGACCAGGAAGACGAACTCACCGCGCAGCACCTCGAGGTTGATGCCGTTCAGCGCCGGGCGGGTCGTGCCCGAGTACTGCTTGGATACGTGTTCGAACCGGATCATGACCTCTAGAGACTATGCATCTTCGGTCGCATCCGCCGTAGTGACGCGGGCGTGGCGCGAGCCTGACAGCGCGCCGTGCGTGCGGTCGGTGCGCGGTGCGTCCCGGATCGACTAGTCCTGGGACTCGGCTTTGTTCCCCGCACGCCAGCGGATGCCCGCCGCGATGAACCCGTCGAGGTCGCCGTCGAAGACGGTGGCGGGGTTCCCCGACTCGTACCCCGTACGCAGATCCTTGACGAGCTGCTGGCCGTAGAGGAAGTACGAGCGCATCTGATCGCCCCAGCTGGCCGTGATGGTGCCGGCGAGCTCCTTCTTCTTGGCCGCCTCCTCCTCCTTCTGGAGCAGGAGCAGGCGCGTCTGCAGCACGCGCATGGCGGCGGCGCGGTTCTGGATCTGCGACTTCTCGTTCTGCATGGAGACGACGATGCCCGTGGGGAGGTGGGTGATGCGCACGGCGGAGTCGGTCGTGTTGACCGACTGGCCACCCGGGCCGGAGGAGCGGAACACGTCGACGCGGATGTCGCCCTCCGGGATGTCGACCTGCGTGGCCTCCTCCATGAGCGGGATGACCTCGACCGCGGCGAACGACGTCTGGCGCTTGTCGGCGGACCCGAACGGGCTGATGCGGGCCAATCGGTGCGTGCCGGCCTCGACCGAGAGCGTGCCGAACGCGTACGGGACATCGACCTCGAAGGTCGCCGACTTGATGCCGGCGCCCTCGGCGTAGGAGGTGTCCATCACCTTGACCGGGTACTTGTGCTGCTCCGCCCAGCGCAGGTACATGCGCATGAGCATCTCGGCGAAGTCGGTGGCGTCGTCGCCGCCCGCGCCGGAGCGGATGGTGACGATGGCCGCGCGCTCGTCGTACTCGCCGCTCAGCAGGGTCTGCACCTCCAGGTCGCCGAGCGCCTTCTGCAGGGACTCGAGCTCGGTGCGCGCCTCGGCGGCGGACTCCTCGTCGTCGCCCTCGTTGGCGAGCTCGACGAGCACCTCGAGATCGTCGAGGCGCCGCTCGATGGTGGTGATGCGGCCGAGCTCGGCCTGGCGGTGGCTCAGCGCGCTGGTGACCTTCTGCGCGTTGGCGGTGTCGTCCCAGAGGTCGGGGGCACCCGCCTGCTCGCTCAGCTCGGCGATCTCGGCGCGGAGCTTGTCGGGGTCGACGACGGCGGTGATGTCGGCCAGGGTCGAGCGCAGCTCGGCGATCTGCGGGGAGAGGTCCAGTTCAATCATGTCGGCGTCCAGCCTACCGGCCGGGCGTGCGACCGGGGACGGCCGCGGAAAGTTGTACGGTATTAAGGAGATGACTATCGACGAGCGCCCCTTCCGCTTCCGCTCCGTCGCCCTCGCCGCCTTCCTGCCGACGCTGCTCTTCTCGATCGGCGAGGGCGCGATCATCCCGATCATCCCGATCGCCGCCGGCAACCTCGGCGCGTCGCTCGCGATGGCCGGTTTCATCGCCTCGATGGTGATGCTCGGCGAGCTGACCGGCGACATCCCGAGCGGCTGGATCGTGTCGCGCTTCGGCGAGCGCCGATCGATGATCGCCGCCGCCCTGGTGGCGATCATCGGAATCGCGGTCTGCCTCCTCGCGCCGAACTACTGGGTGCTCATGGTCGGCATCTTCGTGGTCGGCCTGGCGACGGCGGTGTTCGCACTCGCCCGGCACGCCTTCATGACGACCTACGTTCCGCAGCAGTACCGTGCGCGCGCACTCTCGACGCTCGGCGGGATCTTCCGCGGCGGGTGGTTCGTCGGCCCGCTCATCGCCTCCGCCGTCATCGCTCTGACCGGCTCGACGCAGTCGGTGTTCTGGATCTTCGTGGTCGGCTGCGTCGGCGCCGTCGTGGTGCTGATCGCACTGCCGGACCCGGAGAAGATGTTCGGGCCGGCTCCGCGCGCCGCGGATCCGAAGGGCGAGCCGGTCACCGCGGGCGAGGAGGAGGCGGAGGAGCGCACTCACGGCCTGTTCCGCACGATCTGGCTGTTCCGCGCCGTGCTGATCCGGATGGGCTCGGGCGTCGCGCTCGTGAGCGCCGTGCGCTCGGCGCGCACCGTGCTCATGCCCCTGTGGGCCGTCTCCATCGGCCTGAGTGAGGCGAACACGGCGCTCATCATCGGCATCGCCGGTGCCGTCGACTTCGCCCTGTTCTACGCGAGCGGGCAGATCATGGACCGGTTCGGCCGGATGTGGAGCGCCATCCCGTCGATGATCGGGCTCGGTGCCGGCTTCTTGGCCCTGTCCTTCACGCACGACCTGGATGCGCGCGTCGCCTGGTACATCGGCGTCTCGCTCTTCCTCTCCGTCGCCAACGGCATCGGATCGGGCATCGTGATGACGCTCGGCGCCGACCTCGCGCCGCGGGAGGCGCCCGCGCCGTTCCTCGGAGCCTGGCGCTTCTCGAGCGACGCCGGTCAGGCCGTCGCCCCGCTCGTCGTCTCCCTGTTGACGGCGGTCGTCTCGATTTCGTTCGCCGGCGGAGTGATGGGCGTGCTGGGACTGCTGGGGGCGATGATGCTCGGGCGCTACATCCCCCGGTACGTTCCCCGCACGGCGCGGCCCGCCTGACAGACGGGCGGGGCCGGGGAATAGGCTCGGCGTCGAGGCCGTTCGGCTTCATGCAAACGCATGAATGTGAGGACTGACATGGCGACCAGGCTCGAACTCGGGATCGACACCTTCGGAGACGTCACCCGCGACGCCGACGGCGCGCCCCTGCCCCACGCGCAGGTGCTGCGCAACGTCGTGGAAGAGGGCGTCCTGGCCGATCAGGTCGGCCTCGACTTCATCGGCATCGGCGAGCACCACCGCGCGGACTTCGCCGTCTCGGCCCCGGAGGTCGTGCTCGCCGCCGTCGCAGGCCGCACCGAACGCATCCACCTCGGCTCCGCGGTGACCGTGCTCAGCTCGGACGACCCCGTGCGGGTGTTCCAGCGTTTCGCAACCCTGGACGGCGTCTCGGGCGGTCGCGCCGAGGTCATCCTCGGGCGCGGCTCGTTCATCGAGTCGTTCCCCCTCTTCGGGCTCGACCTCGGCCAGTACGAGGAGCTCTTCGAGGAGAAGCTCGAACTGTTCGCCGCGCTGCGCACGCAGGAGCCGGTGACGTGGGAAGGCAGCCTCCGAGCCCCGCTCACCGGGCAGTCGGTCTACCCGCACCTCGAGCACGGCCCGCTGAAGACCTGGATCGGCGTGGGCGGGAGCCCGGAGTCCGTCATCCGGGCCGCGCACTACGGGCTTCCCCTGATGCTCGCCATCATCGGCGGCGGCCCGATGCGCTTCCAGCCGCTCGCCGAGCTCTACCGCAAGGCCCTCGACCAGTTCGGGCAGGACGCCGAACTGCCGATCGGCGTGCACTCCCCCGGGTTCGTCGCCGCCACCGACGAGGAGGCCAAGGAGATCCTGTGGCCGCATTACGAGGCCATGACCAACCGGATCGGACGCGAGCGCGGCTGGCCCCCGGCCTCGCGCGCCCGCTTCGAGCACGAGGCGGGAGAGGACGGCGCCCTGGTCGTCGGCTCGCCGGAGACGGTCGCGAAGAAGATCGCGTACACCGCCCGCGGCCTCGGCATCGAGCGCTTCGACCTCAAGATCAGCAACGGCACGCTCGGGCACGACCACCTCATGCGCGCCATCGAGCTGTACGGCACCGAGGTCGCCCCGCGCGTGCATGAGCTATTGTCGTAGCCGCGCCCAGCGCGCGCCGCGGGAGTGGTGAAACTGGCAGACACGCAGGATTTAGGTTCCTGTGCTTCACGGCGTGAGGGTTCGAGTCCCTTCTCCCGCACCGGAGGCCCTCTGCACGACAAAGACGCCGCACAGTAGGACCACAGGATGATCTTCGTCCGCATCGCGACAATTCGCACGGTTCGTGCAGGTTCCGGCCACTAAACTCGGCCCCGTACCTCGAACCCGTCTGGAGCGTCTTGATCCATCACGCCGGCCTCATCCCTTGGCTCGACCCGAACACCATCATCACGGCCGCCGGGCCGTGGGCGCTCGTCGTCGTGTGCGGCATCGTGTTCGCCGAGACAGGGCTCCTCGTCGGGTTCCTCCTGCCGGGCGACACGCTCCTGGTCATCTCGGGGCTGCTGACCCACACCTCGCTCGTGTTCGGGGTCGACATCTGGTGGGTGTGCCTCGCGATCGCGTTCGCCGCCTTCCTCGGCGGCGAGGTCGGCTACCTGATCGGCCACAAGGCCGGACCACGGATCTTCGAACGCAAGGAGAGCGGGCTCTTCAGCATGGAGAACGTGCGCCGGACCAACGCGTTCTTCGACCGTTTCGGTGCCCTGGCGATCATCCTCGCCCGCTTCGTTCCGATCGTCCGCACGTTCGCGCCCGTCGCCGCCGGCGTCGGCCACATGAACTACAAGAAGTACTCGCTCTACAACGCGATCGGCGCACTGATCTGGGGTGCCGGGCTGACACTGTTCGGCTTCCTCATCGGCTATATCCCGCCGGTCGCGCATTTCGTGTCGAGCTACATCGACGTCATCCTCATCGGCGCCGTCGTCATCACGCTCATCCCGACGCTGTTCCACTACTTCCAGTCGGTGCGCAAGTCGAAGAAGAAGCGCCTCGCGGACGCGGCCGCCGACGCGGACGCCGCAGCGGCGCACCCCGCTCCCACACCGGAGGCCTGACCGCGGCGGTCCCGCCTAGCGGTGGAACTCGTCCTCGTGCTCGGCGTGCTCCGCCGGCTCGAGCTGAAAAGTCGAGTGCTCCACGTCGAAGTGCTCGGCGAGGCAACCGGACAGCTCGTCCAGCAGCGCTCCCGTCGACCCCGACCGGAACACCTCCTGCTCGACCACGACGTGAGCGGTGAACACCGGCGCGCCCGAGGTGATCGCCCACACGTGCACGTCGTGCACCGCCACGACGCCCCTCGCCCGGAGGATGTGGTCGCGGATCTGCGCCACGTCGGTGTCGGCGGGCGCCGCCTCGCTCAGCACGTGGACGACGTCGCGCAGCAGCAGATAGGCGCGCGGCACGATGAACGCGGCGATCAGGAGGGACGCGATCGCGTCGGCGGGCCCCCAGCCGGTGGCCATGATCACGACGGCCGCGACGATGACCGTGACCGACCCGACGAGGTCGCCGAACACCTCCAGGTAGGCGCCGCGCATGTTGATCGAGTGCCCGGCCGCGGGCCGCAGGAGCATGAGAGCCACGAAGTTCGCCACGAGACCGATGACGGCCACGATGAGCATCGGCCCGCTCTGCACCTCCGACACACCCGCCACGAGCCGGCCGATCGCGCCGATCGCGACCCCCACGGCGACGACGACCAGGATCAGCCCGTTGATGAGCGCGCCGAAGACCTCGGCGCGGCGGAAGCCGAACGTCTGCCGGTCCGTCGCCGGCCGCGCGGCGATGATGGTGGCGACGAGCGCGACGATCAGGCCGGTCAGGTCGCTCAGCATGTGACCGGCATCGGCGAGGAGGGCGAGCGAGCCGCTCAGCCAGGCGCCGACGACCTCCACGACCAGCACCGTCGACACGATGCCGATCGCGATCAGGAGGCGGTTGCGGTTGGCGGAATGACCGTGGTCGTGACTCATCCCTTCTACGGTAGACAGAAGCCCGGGCCCGCCGCCAGCGATCCCGCTAGATAGGAATGAGTGCCGTTCTCAGCTGGGGTCAGCGGCCGGCGAGGTCGCGCAACGCGGGCACGATCGCGGCGAACGCCCGGGCGCGGTGGCTCTCGCGGTTCTTCGTGTCGGGGCCGAGCTCCGCGGCCGTCTCGTCGTACCCCTCCGGCACGAAGATCGGATCGTAGCCGTGGCCGTGCGCTCCCCTGGCCTGCCGGGAGATCCTGCCGGGCCAGATTCCGTCGACCACCGTCGGTTCCTCCCCCGGCACGACGAGTGCCAGAGTGGCCGTGAAGTGCGCGGCACGGGACGCGTCCGGCATGTCCGAGAGCTGGTCGAGCAGCAACTGGAGGTTGGCCTGCGCGTCGCCGTGACCTCCCGCCCAGCGGGCCGAGAAGATGCCGGGCGAGCCGCCCATGACGTCGACGCAGATGCCGGAATCGTCCGCGAGTGCCGGGAGGCCCGTGTGCTCGGAGGCCGCGCGCGCCTTGATGAGGGCGTTCTCCGCGAACGTCGACCCGTCCTCGACAGGCTCGGGTCCGTCATACCGCACGATCTCGATCCCGGGGACGGCATCGCCCAGGATCTGCTGGAACTCCACCGCCTTGTGCACGTTGTGAGTGGCGAGGACGACGCGCACCACGGCTCAAGCCCCCGCGCCGATGGCGGCCTTCTGCACGTTCGACAGCTCGGTCGTGCCGAGCAGCGCGAGGTCGAGCAGCGAATTGAGCTCGGAGCGGTCGAACGGGGCGCCCTCGGCGGTGCCCTGCACCTCCACGAACAGACCGCGGCCGGTGACGACGACGTTCATGTCCGTCTCGGCACGCACGTCCTCCACGTAGGCGAGGTCGAGCATCGGCGTGCCGTCGATGATGCCGACCGAGACGGCCGAGACGGAGTCGATCAGCGGCGTCGCCCGCTGTGCGATGAAGCGGTGCTCACGACCCCACTCGAGTGCGTCCGAGAGGGCGACATAGGCGCCGGTGATGGCGGCGGTGCGGGTCCCTCCGTCTGCCTGCAGCACGTCGCAGTCGATCACGATCGTGTTCTCGCCGAGCGCCTTCATATCGACGACGGCGCGCAGGCTGCGGCCGATCAGCCGGCTGATCTCGTGGGTGCGGCCGCCGATCTTCCCCTTGACCGCCTCCCGGTCCATCCGGTCGTTGGTCGAGCGGGGCAGCATGGCGTACTCCGCGGTCACCCAGCCACGGCCTTTGCCCGCCATCCATCGGGGCACGCCGTTCGTGAACGACGCCGTGCACAGCACGCGGGTGTCGCCGAACGAGATGAGCGCCGATCCCTCCGCCTGCTTGCTCCAGCCGCGCTCGATGGTGACCGGGCGGAGCTGGTCGGCGGTGCGCCCGTCGGCGCGGATCATATCGGTCACGTGGCTCTCCTCGTGTGGATGGGGTGGTCAGAACGGAAGGTCGATGACGCCGGTCTGCACCAGGTCGACACGGGAGACCTCCGGGCCGATGAAGCGGTGCGCGAGGCGCAGGAAGTTGTCGGCGTCGAGGCCGGTCGCCTCGTAGTGGATCGTCGGCGCTTCGGCGGACTGGCGCTCCAGGCCTCCGCCCACGAGCGTCCGGTAGACGTCCTTCGCGGTCTCCGTGTCGCTGGAGACCAGGGAGACGCCCTCGCCCATCACGTAGGAGATCGCGCCTTTGAGGAAGGGATAGTGCGTGCAGCCGAGCACGAGTGTGTCGACATCGGCGTCGCGCAGCGGCTCCAGGTAGTCGGCGGTCACCTGCAGCACCTCGTCGCCGCTGGTGATGCCCGCTTCGACGAACTCGACGAACCGCGGGCACGCCTGCGTGAAGAGCTCGAGCGTCGGCGCGGCGGCGAAGGCGTCCTCGTAGGCGCGGGAGGCGATGGTGCCGACCGTGCCGATCACTCCGACCCGACCGGTGCGCGTTGCGCGCACAGCGCGCCGGACGGCCGGCTGGATGACCTCGATCACCGGGACGGAGTAGCGCTCGCGGGCGTCGCGCAGCATCGCCGACGACGCGGTGTTGCACGCGATCACCAGCAGCTTCACGCCCTGTTCGACCAGGAAGTCCAGCACCTCGAGCGAGTACCGCCGCACGTCGGCGATCGGCTTCGGCCCGTACGGCGAATGCGCGGTGTCGCCCACGTAGAGGATCGACTCGTTCGGGAGCTGGTCGCGGATCGCACGCGCGACCGTGAGCCCGCCGACTCCCGAGTCGAAGATCCCAATCGGCGCATCCGTCACAGCGATCCAGCCTACCCCGCCGTCCGGTGCGGCACGCCGCTAGGCTGAACGGGTGACCGAGTCATCCGCGCTCCTGACCGACCGCTACGAGCTCACCATGATCGACGCCGCCCTTCTGAAGGGCACGCATGACCGCGGCTGCGTCTTCGAGGCGTTCACCCGCAGGCTGCCGGAGGGGCGACGCTACGGGGTCCTCGCCGGCACCGGGAGGCTGCTCGAGCTGCTCCGGGAGTTCCGGTTCCGCGATGAGGAGCTCGACTACCTGCGCGAGAACGCCGTCGTCCGGTCGGAGACGCTGGACTGGCTCGCCGGGTACCGGTTCTCCGGCACCATCCGCGGCTATCGCGAGGGCGAGGTGTTCTTCCCCGGATCGCCCTTCCTGATCGTGGACGCGCCGTTCGCCGAGGGCGTGGTGCTCGAGACCCTCATCCTGAGCGTCTTCAACTACGACTCCGCGGTGGCCTCCGCCGCCGCGCGCATGGTCTCCGCCGCCGCCGGCCGCCCCCTCGCAGAGATGGGCTCGCGCCGCGCCAACGAGCGCAGCGCCGTCGCCGCCGCCCGCGCCGCGTACATCGCCGGTTTCGGTGCGACGTCGAACCTCGAAGCCGGCCGCACCTGGGGCGTCCCGACCATGGGGACGGCGGCGCACGCCTTCACCCTGCTGCACGACTCGGAGGAGGACGCCTTCCGCGCCCAGGTCGACGCCCTCGGGCCCGGCACCACCCTGCTCGTCGACACCTACGACGTCGAGCGGGCGATCGAGACCGCCGTGAAGGTCGCGGGGCCCGGGCTGGGCGCGGTGCGCCTCGACTCTGGTGACCTCCCGAAGCTGGTGAGACGGGTGCGCGAGAAGCTCGACGGTCTCGGCGCGACGGAGACGAAGATCACCGTCACGAACGACCTCGACGAGTTCACCATCGCCGCCCTCGCCGCGTCCCCGGTCGACTCGTACGGCGTCGGGACCTCGGTCGTCACCGGCTCCGGGTCCCCCGCCTCCGGCATGGTCTACAAGCTCGTGGCTCACCGCACGGTCGACGGCACCGGCGAGTGGGTTCCCGTCGCCAAGAAGTCGGACGGCAAGGCGAGCGTCGGCGGGCGCAAGCACCCCGTGCGTCGGCTCGACGAGCGCGGTCTGGCGGTGGCGGAGGTCGTCCACATCGTCGACGAGGGCGATGTTCCCGATGACACCGGGCGAGACCTGCTCGTCCCGCTCGTCACCGATGGTGAGATCCACCCCGAGCACCTCGGCGCGGACGGTACCCGCCGGGCGAGGGAGCACCGTGAACGCGCGATGCGGGAGCTCCCGGAGCAGGCGTTCCGCGTCGGACGCGGCGACCCGGTGCTGCCGACGATCTTCGCCTAGGGCGTGTCTTCTAACCGTTTGAGCCAGAGTGTGATTGCGCGGAGGACGACTGCTCCCCGGTAGGTGACGGCGAGGTTGTCGTAGCGGGTGGCGAGGCCTCGCCATTGCTTGGTGTCGCAGAAGCCGCGTTCGATGACGTTCCGTCCTCGGTAGTTGATCGCGTCGAATCGGGGTGGTCTGCCGCCCGCGCTGCCGCGGTTGAGGCGGTGTCGCTTCTGATCGTCGGGTTCGGGGATGACTGCCGCGATACCGCGTCGGCGGAGGTGGGAGCGGATTGCGCGTGATGAATACGCTTTGTCGCCGCGGACGGCGTCGGGCCGGGTGCGAGCTCGACCCATTCGATCTACTCGGAGCTGTCCCATCAAGGCGTCAAACATCGGCGAATCACCGGACTGGCCCGGCGTGAGGAGCACGACAAGCGGGAGTCCGTTGCCATCGACGAGTTGGTGGATCTTCGTCGACAGGCCGCCACGCGAGCGGCCGATCGCGTGGTCAGCGGGTTCCTGACGAAGATTCTTGTGATTCGATCGTGCCCCCTGGGGTGTTGGTGGGGCGGCGGCCCGCGGGCTCCTCGACACGGGCGAAGGTGGTCGCATGCTGGTGGGCTCGGTTGATCGTGGAATCCACGCTCACCGTCCAATCCAGCACCCCGGCCGCGTCGGCCTCAGTCAACAGCGCAGCATGCACCCGGTCCCAGGTGCCGTCGTGACTGAATCGGTTGTGACGCTTCCAGACCGTCTGCCAGGGACCGAACTCCGCCGGCAGATCCCGCCACGGAATCCCGGTCCGATACCGCCAAATGATGGCCTCGACCACCAAACGATGATCACCGAACGGGCGACCGCCCTTCGGCGACGGGGCCGGCATCAACGACGCGATCCGCTCCCACTGAGAATCCGACAACACCCGAGACCGCGACACAACGCCCAGCCTGCACCACGACCACAACAACGGTTAGGAGACACGCCCTAGGTGGCTCTACTCGTCCTTGAGCTTCTCGTAGATCTCTTTGCACGACGGGCAGACGGGGAACTTCTCCGGGTCACGCCCGGGGGTCCACTTCTTGCCGCACAGCGCCTTGACGGGCTTGCCGGTGATCGCGGACTCGAGGATCTGCTCCTTCTTCACGTAGTGCGAGAAGCGCTCGTGATCGCCCGGCTCGACGTTCTGGAGGAGCTCCTCGAGCTCGCGGTCCAGCGTCGCCGCACCGCCGCCCGAGGGCAGACCGCCTGGTTCGGAGATGCTCGCCTCGTTCATCCCTCCAGTGTAGACGCGTCGCTCAGCCGTTGCGCGTGGCGAACGCCATGACGTCGGTCCCGCGCCGGTCGAACAGGCGGGCACCGGCCCAGAGGCCGCCGAACAGGCAGGCGAAGCCGATGATCACCGCGACGACGGGGGCGACCCCGAGCCAGAACGGGTTCACCACCAGGCCCAGCACGAGGAACACGACCACCGGAGAGGCCAGGAGGAGGATGGCGAAGAAGCTGAGCGACTGCACCAACGCCGCCGAAGCGCCGGACGTCTGCGGCTGGGTGAAGGCGCTGTCACCCGGTTTCGTGGCGGGATACGGGAACAGCACCGAGGAGATCGACGAGAGGCCCAGCCCGATCACCAGGATCGCCCCGCTCAGCGCGGCGACGGTCGGCAGGATCGCCCAGTCGCCGTAGGCGATCGTGGTCGCGATCGAGCCGATCGCGATCACCGGGATGCCGATCACGATCGGGGGGAAGAGACGCCCGACGCGGTCGGCGATGCCGCGGGTTCCGGAGACGATGTGCAGCCACACGGCCGTGCCGTCGAACGCCACGTCGTTGTGGACGCTCCAGCCGAGGAACAGGCACACCAACGGCAGCGGGACCAGCGAGACGTAGTGCGACGGCAGCCCTGCGAGCAGGAGCGCGACGATGACGAAGACCGGGATCACCGGGATCATGACGATCGAGACCCAGTAACGCGGATCGCGACCCCAGTACGTCATCGAACGCGCCGCGATCGCCGCGGTCGGTCCGCCGTGGAGCCGGCCGAACCAGCCCGTGCCGTGGTAGGCCTTGGTGCGCGCACGGCGCGGGGACGTGACGAGGACGGTGCTCACCAGGACGTCCCAGACGAGCCAGAGGAGCCCGACGGTCGCCACGGCAACGAGCAGCTGCAGGAGCGCGCGACCGAGGTCGCCCGAGGCGGCTGCCCCGGGAGCGCTCCAGGCCGCACCCAACGGCGTCCACGACATCCAGGACGCCGCCCCCGAGAGCGCCCCGAGCCCGTCGCGGCCCCAGTCGACGGTCACCAGCAGCAGCACGGCCGGCGCCAGGAGGACGAGCAGCAGCGTGGCGACGACGCCGCCCGCCTCCCGCGACCGCCTGGTCGCCAGCAGGAACGACGCGAGCGCGGTCGAGACGCGCGAGGCCAGCACGCAGGTGGCGACCACCAGCACGGCCGAGACGAGGGCGACGATCGTGGTCATCGGATCCCGCGACCAGGTGACGACCGTCGCGGCGCTGCACACGATGAGCACGAACGACGGGATGCCGACCAGGCCCGCCAGCAGCAGCCCGGTCGACAGGACCCGGTTCGGGAGGCCGAACAGGGCGAACTTTCGGGGGTCGAGCGTATCGTCGACGCCGAACAGCAGCGGCAGCAGGAGGAAACCGGCCACGACGATCGAGCCGAGCACGACGAGCACATCGTGCACGGCGTCGACATCGGTCACCAGGCGCGCCGCGACCAGCGCCGAGACGGCCAGCACGGTGATGACGCCGCCGTAGACGACCCCCAGGACCAGCCCGAAAACCTGCCACGGGCTGCGCCGGAAGGCGTTGCCCATCAGCCGGAGCTTCAGTCCGAGAAACTGTGCAACCACTCCATGCCCTCCGCTGCCTTGCGTCCGCCCGCGAGGTCGACGAACCGCTCCTCGAGCGTCTGCTCGCCGCGCACCTCGTCGATGGTGCCGGCCGCGAGGACCTTGCCGCGCACGATGATGGCGACGCTGTCGCACACGCGCTGGATCATGTCCATGCCGTGACTCGACAGCACGACCGTGCCGCCGGCAGCGGTGTAGCGCTGCAGGATGTCGACGACGTTCGCCGCGGAGACCGGGTCGACCGACTCGAAGGGCTCGTCGAGCACCAGGAGGCGCGGCGAGTGGATCATCGCGGCGGCCAGAGCGATCTTCTTCGTCATCCCGGCCGAGTAGTCGGCTACGAGGCGGTCGAGAGCGTCGTCGATGCCGAAGGCCGTCGCGAGGTCGGCCGAGCGGGCTCGCACCGTCTTGGCGCTGAGCCCGCGGAGCGTGCCTGCATACTGCAGGAACTGCGCGCCCGTGAGGCGATCGAACAGCCGGAGACGATCGGGGAGCACGCCGATGACGCGCTTGGCTCGGATCGGGTCGGCCCACGCGTCCACGCCGTGCACGATCACCGACCCGGCGTCCGGGCGAAGGAGGCCGGTGACCATCGAGAGCGTCGTGGTCTTGCCCGCGCCGTTCGGACCGACGATGCCGTAGAAGGAACCCTCGCGCACGTCGAGGCTCACGTGGTCGACCGCCACCGTGTCGCCGAAGCGCTTGTGGATGTCGCGGACGGCGAGCACGGTCGGGCGCGGATCCGGGGCGGGAGCCGGGGTCTGTTCCGTCGCCGCCTCCTCTGCGGCGACGGTCGCGGGCGATGCCGTGCGGGCCTTCGCGGACGTGCTGCGCTTGCGCGGCGCCCGCGTGCTGGTGCCGGTGGCGGCCGGCGCGGTCTTCGCCGGCGTGCGCCGCGGAGCCGGGCGCGGCTTGGCCTGCGCCCCCTCGCTCGTGCTCTCCGTCATGGTCTCCCCCGTATCCCCCGCAGTGCCCGTGTGCTCCACGGCGACGCCCGTGTCCTCGACGGGCTCGGCGTCGTCCTGATGCACACGCTCGAAACTCACCCCGCTAACGTACCAACAGGCTCACCTCAGGACAGCCCTCCGGTGCGATTCGGGCGCGCCGGAGCACCTCTGAAACACCTGTGAGGAACATAACGACCCCGCAACGACATCCGTCAACCCCTGCCCCCGGAGAGGGGGCGTCGGTAGTCTGGTCGAGGCATGAAGGGGTGTCTATACGCGTAAGCGCTGATGAACCCTGGGTTAACCGTCCCAGTCCCGGTGCGTGGCTACGAAGCCGCAGCGCCCGTCCGCGCGGATTCCAAGGAGATGATTGTGACGACCCAGGTAGTGATCCTCGCGGCCGGGATGGGCAGCCGCCTCGGCCGCAGCCTTCCGAAGCCGCTGACCGAGCTGAGCGACGGCCGCACGATCATGCAGCAGCAGTTCGACAACATCCACGCCGCCTTCGGCACGGATGTCACGGTCACGATCGTCGTCGGCTACAAACTCGAGCACATCATCGAGGCCTTCCCGGACGCCCAGTTCGTCTACAACGAGCAGTACGACCAGACCAACACCTCCAAGAGCCTCATGCGCGCCCTGCAGGCCTCCGGCCCCGGCGGCGTGCTCTGGATGAACGGTGACGTGGTGTTCGACCCCGCCGTTCTGGTGCGCGGCGCGGCCATGGTGAGCCGCGACCAGACGTTCGTGACGGTCAACACCTCGTCGGTCGCCGACGAGGAGGTCAAGTACACGACCGGCCCGGAAGGCTACATCCAGGAGCTCTCGAAGACCGTCAAGGGCGGCCTGGGCGAGGCCGTGGGCATAAACTACATCTCGAGCGCCGACAAGGCAGCCCTCGTGCGCCAGTTGCAGCGCGTCGGCGACCAGGACTATTTCGAACGCGGCATCGAGCTCGCCATCGAGCAGGACCGCCTGCTGGCCGAGCCGGTGGACATCTCCGATCTCTATGCGGTGGAGGTCGACTTCCAGGAGGACCTGGAGCGCGCGAATCTTTTCGTGTAGTCGAAGCCGCGTGACGGATCACGCAGCTTCGATCAATACGATGGGTACTCGTGACCAGTTCTTCGCTTGAGGTGCGCCCTGCGCAGCGGACCCGTTTCGCACGCTATCGGCACTCCCTCTGGTTGCTGACCAAACGCGACCTCCGCGTCCGCTACTCGACCAGCGCCCTCGGTTACCTGTGGTCGATCCTGGATCCGCTCGTGATGAGCGCGATCTACTGGTTCGTCTTCACGGTGATCTTCCATCGCGGCGTCGGCGAGGACCCGTACATCGTCTTCCTGCTCGCGGCCCTGCTGCCGTGGGTGTGGTTCAACGGAGCGGTGTCGGACAGCACACGGGCGTTCCTGCGGGAGTCCAAGCTCATCCGGTCGACGATGATCCCGCGCACGATCTGGGTCAACCGCATCGTCGCATCCAAGGGCATCGAGTTCCTGCTGTCGCTGCCGGTGCTCGCGGTGTTCGCGATCGCCACCGGCGCGCGGGTGAACATCGACATCCTGCTGTTCCCGCTTGCCGTGCTGATCCAGACGGTGCTCACGATCGGGATCGGGCTCCTGATCGCCCCCCTCGTCGTGCTCTTCCGCGACCTCGAGCGGGTGGTCAAGCTCGCCCTCCGCTTCCTGTTCTACGCGTCGCCGATCATCTACAGCGCGCGCGATCTGCCCGGAGGCTGCGGAGGCGCCGACGTCGCCGCCAAGCACTGCGCCGCGTACGCGGCTGCCCACCCGGACGCGATCGGAGACACGCTCTTCTCGCTGCACTTCTGGTCCGCGTTCAACCCCCTCACCGGCATCTTCAGCCTGTATCGGGCGACCTTCTTCGCGGCGGAGCTCGACTGGTTCCTCGTCGGTGTGAGCGCCGCGATGTCCGTGGTCATCCTGTTGGTCGGCTGGCTGGTGTTCAAGCGCTACGAGCGCGATGTGCTGAAGGAGATCTGAGTGGCGCCCGTCATCGAGGTCGCCGGGCTCGGCGTGCGGTTCCGCCGCAATCGCGGTGGCCGGAGATCGTTCAAGGACCTTTTCGCGTCGCGCCAGCGGCGCACGCGACCGGACGACTTCTGGGCACTGCGCGGTGTCTCGTTCCGGGTCGAGGCCGGCGAGGCGATCGGCGTCGTCGGCCGGAACGGACAGGGGAAGTCGACGCTGTTGAAGCTCGTCGCCGGCGTGCTCCTGCCGGACGAGGGCTCCGTGCGCGTGCACGAGGGCGTCGCGCCGCTGATCGAGATCACCGGCGGCTTCGTGGACGACCTCACGGTCCGCGACAACGTCTACCTCACCGCGGGCCTCCACGGCATGACGCGCGCTCAGATCGACGCGCGCTTCGACGAGATCATCGGGTTCGCCGAGATCGGCGACTTCGTGGACACGCCGTACAAGCATCTCTCGAGCGGAATGAAGGTACGGATCGCCTTCTCCGTGATCTCGCAGCTGGAGGAGCCCGTGCTGCTGGTCGACGAGGTGCTGGCGGTCGGCGACCGGGGGTTCCGCGAGAAGTGCTACCGGCGCATCGAGGAGCTCCTCGCCGGCGGGCGGACGCTGTTCTTCGTCTCGCACAACGAGAAGGACCTGCGCCGGTTCTGTGCTCGCGGGCTCTACCTCGACAAGGGCGGACTCGTGCTCGATGGGCCGATCTCGGACGTTCTGGATCTCTACAACCAGGACTACGGAGGCTGACGAGAATCCCCGATCAGGGCACTTTTCGAGAGCAGCACGGATCTCTCCACAAAAAGAATCCGATCGAGTTTTCCCCACATGTGGCTTAACTGCCCGATTCGGGGGCGGGAGCGTCGGACGGGGTGGCTAACGTCGTCGGCATGAGAGACCGACGAAACCTCCGCAGCCCCCGTCCCGCCTTGCCGCTCCGCCGCTTCGCGTATCGCGTCCCGTGGAGCGTCGACCGCAGCACCGCTCCGCACTATCGGCTCGTGAACACCGGCGGCGACGTGCTCACGGGCGTCAGCGTCAGCGTGGCGGGCCACTCCGAACTGCGCATGAGCGCACCCACCTCCGTGAGCCCGGGCGAATGGGTCAGAGCGAGCCTTTCCGGCTCCGACCTGGCGCGTGACACCATCCTCGTCGTTCGCTGGTTCCCACCGGACGGCCGCGAGTACCTCTGGCAGGTGTCGTTCTGAGCCGGCGGGCCGGCGAGGGTCGAGCCCTCGCCGGCCGGAGGATCGCGGGCGAGGCTAGGAGACCCGGCTCGTGTCGCGGGCGCGGATGTAGTCAGCAGCCGTGAGTACGGTCAGTTCGGCCGGAAGATGCTCTGCGGTGATCGCCTCCGTGAAGTACCCGATATCGCGTCCGAGCACGCTGGCGATCCGCAGCACGGTCAAGAGGCTCGGGTTGGCCGTACCGCGCTCGATCTTGCCGTAGTTCGTCACGTGCATCTGGGCGAGGTCGGCGACGGCCTCCTGACTCAGCCCGAGCTCGATGCGGGCCATCCGAACACGGCTCCCGAAGATCTCCGCGGCGGGAGAGAGTGGTTCTAGCATGTCTCATTCCTAGTGATCAGCCGTCGACAGGGCCAGAGCGCTAGAGCCTCAGGAGGTTAGAGCATCAAATGCATCGAACGCATGCATCCAGCTTCACCGCCTCGGGTGCAACCGCTGTGGGCCATGGGCGCGCGGGTGCGCGAGACGACCAGAGCCGTCAGCTGAATGCCCGCTCGGGCAGTGCGCCTACACTCTGTAGCAATGGCCAAGAAGCAGCTCCCCTACGTCTCCGCGACCGGCGGACCGCCGCGTGGCGGCGACACGCCCCGACTCGTCGACGCCACCCTCGATCGGTTCCTGGGCGTCCAGCGCCCGGCGGTCATCGCCCACCTCCGCGCGCTGCGACGACGGCATCCCGAGGCGACCGGGCCCGAACTGGCGGCCATGCTCGAACGGCGGTACCTCGCGGCGGTCACCACCGGAGGCGCTGCGGTCGGCGCGACGGCGGTGATCCCGGCCATCGGCACGGGGATCACACTGGCGCTGTCGGGGCTCGAGACCGCCGCCTTCCTGGAGGCGACCGCGCTCTATGCGCAGTCGCTCAGCGAACTGCACGGAATCGCGGTCGACGACCCGAACCGCGCGCGAGCGCTCGTCCTCACGATGATGCTGGGCAAGGAGGGCTCCGATCTCGTGCGGCAACTGGCCGGGCAGGTGGGCGGGGGAAGCGTGACCCGCACGGCCTACTGGGGTGAACTCGTCACGTCCACACTGCCGTCGATGGTGGTCGGACCGCTGGTCGACCGGTTGAAGAGCGTATTCCTTCGGCAGTTCGCGGTCCGCGGTGGTGCGGGGATCGTGGCGCGCGCGATCCCGTTCGGGGTCGGGGCCGTCGTCGGAGGAGCCGGCAACAACATCCTCGGCCGCCGAGTGGTGCACAACTCGCGATTGGCCTTCGGCGCCGCGCCTCTCGCGGTGCCCGCGACCCTCCAGCCCGGCGACGGGCCGGGCGCCGTGATCCGTCTCGGCCGCGCGACGGGGGACCGCGTACTCCGGGTCGGCACGGTGATCCGCGGAGCACTCCCTCGACGCGCGGGCACCCGATCGTCTGTGGCACCGGTTCCCGAACCGCACGAGCTCGATGCGGCGGACGGAGCGGACGGGCCGACGGCCTGAGAGGCCCCGGCCATCAGACAGGCGGCCGCTCAGACGATCGGCGGGCGCCCGGCACGTGCCATGCGCCAGACGGTGCGCCACCGGATCGGCCGCCGTTCACCGGGATCCGTGCGCCACCCCTCGACCCAGCCGCCGAACCAGGCACGCAGCACCGCGGGCTTGCGGAACCAGCGCAGGAGCTGGATGCCGGTCCACGAGCCGACATAGACCGGGACGAGGACGGCGGGGAGATTGCGCCGGGCCAACCAGACGCGATTGCGGGCGTTGAGGCGGTAGTAATAGGCGTGGCGGGTGGGAGACACAGCCGGGTGCTCGGCAAGGAGATCGCCCGCGTACCAGACCCGCTTGTCCTGATCCCACACCTTCCACGCGAGATCGATGCCCTCGTGGGCGTAGAAGAACGGATCGGCCCACCCGCCGGCACGCTCGAACACGGTGCGAGGAAGCACGATCGCCGCCTCCAGCACCGAGAACACGGTGCTCGACGCCGTCGGATCGCCCTTGCGGATCCGCGGGATCCAGCGCCGCGGCGATTCCCCGCCGTCCGGGTCGGCGAGCCGGGGTTGCAGCATCCCGATCGACGGATCCTCGACGAGGAGGCCGATGGCGTCGGCGAGGAAGGTCGGAGACGGGATGCTCGCATCGTCGTCGAGGAAGAAGAGCCACTCGCCGTTCACGAGCGGAACACCGCGGTTGCGGCCGGCCGGGATACCGAGGTTCTCGGGCAGCGCGAGCGCCGCGACGCCGTCCGGGAGGGGCGGTTCGGCGGTCGCCGGGTCCCAGCCGTTGCCGACGACGACGATGTCGATGCGAACACCCCGCTGCGCCAGCACGGACTCGAGACCGTGCCGCAGCTCGACGGAGCGGGTGCCCTGCGTGAGCACCACGACGCCGACGGCGGGCTGCTCAGCCACGGACGCGCCGGGAGGCCATGATCGCGACGAAGTGCCCGATCACGGCGAGGAGGGCGAGCGGGACGAGAGCCGAGAGAAGAATCCGATCCGCGAGGACCGGACCGATGAAGAGCCCGACGATCGCGAACACGAAGATCAGGATCGTCAGCTCGACCGAGTGGTACAGGCGGTGGAACGGCAGGTAGCGCGCCGCCCGGCGGAGCGAGGCGATCACACCGTTGGTCGGCGCGTACGCAGCCTTCGTGTCCGCGAGCTTGGGGAGGCCTGCGTTGGCGCGGGCGACCCGGACCATGTCGTTCAGAGCTTTGTTCAGCACGATCAGCAGCGCGAGGAGCGTACCGAGGTTCGTCCAGAGGAAGTCCTGGGGCGCCTCGAACGGGAAGCCCGCGGCGCGCACGCCGAGGACGATCGCGATGAGCGTCTCCGTGGTGTAGTGGCCCACGTTGTCGAGGAATATCCCGGCGGGCGACGACGTCTTGCGCCAGCGCGCGACTTCACCGTCGCAGCAGTCGACCAGCATCTGCAGCTGGCCCAGGACGAGCGCAAGCGCCGCTCCCCCGATGCCCGGGACGAGCAGGCTGGCCGCGGTGGCCCAGCCGGTCAGGATCATCAGTCCGGTGACGCCGTTGGCGGAGATGGAGGTCTTGAGCAGGATCCACGTGAGGTACGGCGAGAGCATGCGCAGGTACAGCGACGCCGTCCAGTGCTCGGCGTTGCGACGGCCGCGGACCTCGGGCGGCTGTGCGACCGCCTTGAGCTCGGCGATCGAGGCCGGGCGGGTCGTCCGCGCCCCGCTACCCTGTGCTGACATGCCTACCTTCCCGTATGGGCCGTGATGTTGCGCGTGAGAGACAGGTACCCGAGCACGAAACCGGTCCCCCAGCAGAAATGAATGCACGGCAAGACTACGAGAAACCAGAGGAAGGGGCGAAAACCGTCGCGACGCCCCCAGAGCACGGCGGAGACCACGACGATCAGCAGGTAGAAGGCGGGCGCGGCGAAGCCCCACAGAAGCCACGGCGCGGCCCCCACCGCATTCTGCACGATGCCGACCAGGCCGAGGAGCGTGCCGATGGCGACGCCCAGAACCATCACGGGCGGAGCGAAATAGCGCAGGCCATTGGAGGCCGGATACCGGCGAGCCAGCTCGCCGCGCCAGATACCCGTCGAGAAGAATTGGCGGCCCAGCCGATAGAGATTGGGTCGCGGGCGGTACGTGACCGTCAGCCGCGGGGTGAACCAGACCGTACCGCCCGAGTGCCGGATGCGCCGATTCAGCTCCCAGTCCTGGCCGCGCTTGATCTCCTCGTCGAAGAGCCCGACTTCCAGCAGCTTGTCGCGTCGGAACACGCCCAGGTAGACCGTCTCGGCGGCGCCCGCGGAGCCGCCCACGTGGAGCTTGGTGCCGCCCAGACCGACCCGGCTGCCGTATGCGCGCGCCACCGCCCGCTCGAAATCGGTGGTGCCCTGCGCGTCCATCAGACCGCCGACGTTGTCGGCACCGGTCTCGAGCATCGTCTCCACGGCGATGCGGGTGTAGTCGACGGGAAGCACGCTGTGCGCGTCGACGCGGACGATGATCGGGAAGTGCGACTCGCGGATGGCCAGGTTGAGCCCGGCCGGCGTGGACCCGACGACGTTGTCGACGACTCGGATGCGCTGGTCGACGGCCGCGAGCTCCTCCACGAGCTCGGTGGTTCCGTCGATGCTCGGACCGAGGGCGATGGTCACCTCGATCGGGCCCGCGTAGTCCTGCGCCAGCAGGCTGTCGACGGCGGCGCGGACGTGTGTCGCCTCGTTGAGCACGGGCATCACGTACGAGACACCGGGCACGGTGTTCGGGGTGTCGTCCGGCATGCGTTCCATTCGTGATTCCAGGGTCCGCCCGAGCCTACCAGCCGGTTGCTGAGCGGCTTCGATGCACGAGGAAGGCGCCCCGTGCCGGGCACGGGGCGCCTATCCGGTCGCGGGGCGGGGTCAGTTCGCCGTCAGCGAGCCCAGAGTGACCGTCGCGGTCTTCGTCTGGCCGTCGCGCACATAGGTGAGCTCGGCCGTGGCACCGGCTGCGAGCGCGCGCACCTGGGCGGTGAGGTCGGTCGCGTCGGTGATGGGCACGCCGTTGACGTTGACGACGATGTCGCCCGCCTTCAGTCCGGCACCGGCGGCGGCACCGCCAGACGTAACCTCCTTGATCAGCGCGCCGACGGTGGTCGCCTTGCTGTCGGAGCTGGCGTCGGCGACGGAGGCGCCCAGGAGGCCGTGCGTGGCAGAGCCGTTCTTGATCAGCTCGTCGGAGATCCGCTTGGCGAGGTTCGACGGGATCGCGAAGCCGACGCCGATGCTTCCGGACTGGCCGCTCGAGTCGCTGCTGCTGTTCGCGCTGGCGATCGCGACGTTGACGCCGATGAGCTCGCCCTTGCTGTTGAGCAGCGCGCCGCCCGAGTTGCCGGGGTTGATCGACGCGTCGGTCTGGATCACCGGCAGCGAGATCGTGCCCTTCGAGGTGGACTGCTGCTGCTGGGAGCCGCTGCCGCCCTGGCCCGGGAAGTCGAAGTTGAACGGGTTCTGCGAGCCACCGTTGCCGTTTCCATTGCCGTTGCCGTCGCTGCCGTCGCTCGACTTCGGCGCGGCCGAGGACGCGATGCTGATGCTGCGGTTGAGAGCGCTGACGATGCCGTCGGTGACGGTGCCGGAGAGTCCGAGCGGGGCTCCGATCGCGACGGCGGTGTCGCCGACGTTGAGCTTGCTCGAGTCGGCGAACGTCATCGGGGTCATGCCGGACGCCCCGTCGAGCTTGATCACCGCGAGGTCGGTCGTCGGGTCGGTGCCGACGATCTTCGCCGAGTAGATCTTGCCGTCGTTGTCGGTCACGCTGATGGAGACATCGGAGGCGGCACCGTCGAGGGTGACGACGTGCGTGTTGGTCAGGATGTACCCGTCCGACGTGAGGACGATGCCCGAGCCGGTGCCGCCTTCGCTGGAGGCGGTGACCGAGATGGTCACGACGCTCGGCGAAGCCTTGGCGGCGACGGCCGTGACCGTGGTGGCGTTGTTGGCATCGTTCACGGTGATGTTCTGCGGACCCGAGACGGTCTTCATCGTGGCGTTGTTCGAGTTGGCAGCCGAGTAGATGCCGACGCCGGCGCCGGCGCCGGCCAGGCCGCCGACGAGGGCGCCGATCGCGAGCGTGGCGATGATGAGGCCGGTGTTGCGCTTCTTGGCCGGACGGTCGGCCCCGGGGGCACCGGGGGCGCCGGGTGCCGGTGTGCCCGGCGCTGCGGCGTACGCGTGCTGGTGGGCGTGCGGGGCGTAGCCGCCTGCCGGGGCGGCGCCGGCGTAGGCCGGCTGACCGAACGAGCCGTTGCCGTAGTCGGGCTGCTGCTGCGCGGTCGGCTGCTGCGCGGTCGGCTGCTGCGCGGTCGGCTGCTGCGCGGTCGGCTGGGCTCCGTACGGCTGCTGAGGCGCGACCGGCTGGGTCGGCTGCGTCTGCTGCGGGGCGACAGGCTGCGTGGGCTGAGCCGCGGGAGCGCTCCATCCACCGGCCGGGGCGGCCGGCGCGGCCTCGGGGGCGGTGGGCTGCTCGACGACGAGCGGAGCGGGCGTCTCGATGACAGGAACGGCAGGCGCATCGGCGGCCGGAGCGGCGGGGGCCTCGGCGGCCGACCCGGCGACGGCCGGGGTGTCGGTGGAGGCGGTGCTGCCAGCATCCACGACCGCGTCGGTGTCGGCGTCGTGCTGGGCCTTCGCGGGCTCCGGGGTGATCGGGGTGTCGGTCATGGTGTTGCTCCTTCCAAGCACAGACAGCTTGGGACGCGAACCTGGGTGTTCTATTTGCGCCCCCTGTGGGCTGCCTTCCGCCTGTCGATGACTCTCCCTAACGTAGTCGACGGGTCGCGCGCCGCCCGGGCGGTTAGGTTGGAGAGCAGCGGAGAAAGGGGTGGACATGTCGGTCTCGGGAGCCTGGCGTCGAGCGGCGGGCGGGGCGGGTCTGCTCGGCTCCGACGGTTCGGTCCGTCCGACGATCTTCGCCGAGATGAGCGCCCTGGCCTCCCGCACGGGCGCGATCAATCTGGGGCAGGGGTTCCCCGACGAGGACGGTCCCGCTGAGGTGCTCGAGGCCGCGGTCGCCGCGATCCGCTCGGGCGCCAACCAGTATCCGCCCGGCCCGGGCATCCCCGCACTCCGGCAGGCCGTCGCGGAGCACCAGCACCGGTTCTACGGCCTCGAGCCGGATCCCGACAGGGAGGTGCTGATCACCGCGGGCGCCACCGAAGCCATCGCCGCCACGTTGCTCGCCCTGCTGGAGCCTGGCGACGAGGTCGTGACCTTCGAGCCCTTCTACGACGAGTACGGCGCCATGATCGCCCTGGCCGGAGGCCGCCACGTCACGGTGCCGCTCGAACCTCCCACGTTCCTCCCCGATCCCGACCGGTTGCGAGCGGCAGTGACAGACAGGACGCGCGTCATCCTCGTGAACACGCCCCACAATCCGACCGGGACCGTCTTCGACCGCGAACTGCTCACCACCATCGTCGAGCTCGCCGAGCGCCACGACGCCGTGATCGTGACCGACGAGGTCTACGAGCACCTCACCTTCGGGCCCGAGCACATTCCCGTCGCGACGCTGCCGGGTGCACAGGGGCGCACCGTGACGATCTCCTCGGGCGGGAAGACCTTCAACACCACCGGATGGAAGGTGGGCTGGCTCACCGCTCCCCCGGAGCTGGTGACCGCGGTGCTGGCGGTGAAGCAGTTCCTGACCTACGTGAACGGGGCGCCGTTCCAGCCGGCCATCGCCACGGGCCTCGCACTGCCCGACTCGTTCTTCTCCGGTATCGCCGCGGAGCTCGCACGCAAGCGGGACATCCTGTCCGCCGGTCTCCGGGAGGCAGGGTTCGGCGTTCTGCCGACCGATGGCACATACTTCGTCGTCGCGGACGCGGCTCCGCTCGGCCACTCCGACGCGGTCGGCTTCTGCCGGGCGCTCCCGGAACTCGCCGGGGTGGTGGGCGTCCCGCTCGCCGCGTTCTGCCGCCCCGAGTACGCGGCGCGCACCGCCTCCCTGGGCCGCTTCGCGTTCTGCAAGCGGGAGGCCGTGCTCACCGAGGCCGCCGCGCGGCTCTCGGCGCTGCGGGCCTGAGGAAGCGGCGCCCGCGGCCTGGCCGGCGGCCTGCTCGGTCAGGATCGCTCAATCGCGTGGAACCACCCGGTAGCGCCGCAGGGCGAGAGCGGGATTGACCTCGCGGACCTGCCGCACCCGGTCCCGGGAGACGTCGGCGATCGCGACCCCGGCCACCTCGGCGACGCCCGCGACCACGGCACCCATCGGATCGACGATCGCGCTGCCCCCGACCGCGATCGGCGGGGTGTGGTCGGCGGCCGCCACATAGAGCGTGTTCTCGATCGCGCGCGCCTGCAGGAGCGTGGACCAGTGATGTTCCTTTAGCGGCCCGCGCACCCACTCCGCGGGGATCGCCACCAGCTCGGCGCCGGCGTCGGCGAGGGTGCGCGTCACCTCCGGGAATCGCAGGTCGTAGCAGGTCTGCATCCCCACCCGGAGCCCGTCGACCTCGAAGATCTGCGGCTCGACCGTCTCACCGGCGACGACCCAGTCGGACTCGCGGGAGCCGAACGCGTCGTACAGGTGCTGCTTGCGGTAGACCGCGACGACGTCGCCGCTCGGCGCCACGGCGACGAGGGCGTTGGCGAAGCGACGCCGCTCCCCGGTGCTCTCGACCAGACCGGCGACGATGTGGACGCCGTGATCCCGCGCCGCACGGGCGAGCGCGCCGACGAACGCGCCGTCGAGCGCCTCCGCGTTGCGCGCGAACGACGGACCCAGCGGGTCGGTGAAGTACGAGGAGTACTCGGGAAAGACGACGAGCCGGGCACCGCGCTCGGCTGCGACAGCCACCAACCCCGCGACCGTGTCGCGGTTGTGCGTCTTGTCGTCCCGCGGGGTGAACTGGGCGACCGCGACGGCGGTCATGATGCCGTGCCCTGCACCGACCCGGCGGCGGGCCGCGCGTCGGCGCCGGGGAGCGCCTCCACGACCGGCTGCGGGGTCTCCACCGGCAGGGCCAGACTGATCGAGGTGCCGATGCCCTCCTCGCTCGCGATGTCGAGCCGTCCGCCGTGGGCGGTGACGATCGCCTTCGTGATCGTGAGGCCGAGCCCGACGCCCGGGACCGCGTTGCGCGTCGCGGTGGACGCGCGGAAGAACCGCTGCGAGAGCTGGCTCAGCTCGACCGCGGGGATGCCGATGCCGGTGTCGGTCACCGCGATGACGGCCTCGTCCCGACCGGATCGCAGCGACACGGTGACCGTGCCGCCCGACGGAGTGAACTTCACCGCGTTGGAGATGAGGTTGTCGACGGCCTGTCCCAGGCGTACCGCGTCGCCCCGGACGACCACCTGCTGCTCGGGCACCTCACCGACCAGCGCGACCCCAGCGGCCCCGGCCACCGGCCGCGCGGACTCGACGGAGGCGGCGACGACGGAACTGAGCTCGACGTCCGTGATGTCCAGGGGGAAGCGGCCCGATTCGACCTGCGCGGTGAAGAGCAGGTCCCCCACCAGACGCAGGAGCCGGTGGGCGTTGCGCTCGGCGACGCCCAGATACTGCAGCTGCTCGTCCGACAGGGGCGACTCGTCGTCGTCGCGCATGAGCTCGAGGTAGCCGAGGATCGAGCTGAGCGGGGTGCGGAGCTCGTGCGAGATGAGCCCGACGAACTCGTCCTTGAGGCGCGCGAACTCGCGAGCCTGGGTCATATCGGTCGCGACGAAGATGAAGCCGACCCGGTGCCCGTTCTCGTCGAGCCGCGGAGTGGCGGCCACCTGCACCGGCACGAGCTTGCCGTCGGCCCGCACGTAGGTCCAGTCGCGGACATCGGCGTACCCGGCGCGCACTGTATCGACCAGGGCCGAGAAGTCGTCCGCGCTGGCGACCGTCGTGAAGCGCGCATCCATGTCGCGCAGCCGATCCTCGAGCTCGGATTCGAGATGGAACTCGACGATGTGCCGGCGACCCTCGACGACCTGCTTCTCGGTCAGTCCGAGCATCTTCTCCGCGCCCGGGTTCCAGACGTCGATGAGGCCGTCGAGATCGGTGCCGATGACGGACTGCTCGGTGACTGCGTTCCAGATGCTCTGGATGAGGCGGTTCGCCGTCTTGAGCCTCGCCTCGTTGAGCACGAGTTCGTCCTGGGCCGTGACGGCGTGGGCGAGCAGCTCGGCGCGTTGCTCGGCCGCCGCCCGCGTGACGATGAGCTGCGCCCGCAACCGGTGCGCGATCTCGTTGACGACCGTTGCGAGGATCAGATACACGACCGGCGAGAAGAGTGCGCGTACGAGGTCGACCGGTGTGCTGGGGACACTGGTCGCGAAGATCGGCGCCAACAGCACGGCGAACATGCCCAGCGTCGCGATCAGGATGTTCCTCCGCCCCTCCTCCGTGGCGATCGACACGAACGGGAGCAACAGGATGACGACGATCGGCGAGGCCGCGCCGCCGGTGCCCAGACGCAGCAGGCCGATCGCGAACAGTGAGAGGACGGGGACGACCACGATCCAGGCCCCGTGGAACCGGGGCCACGGCACGACGGCGGCGAGGACGGTGGCAACGACGATCAGGCCGATCGACGCCCAGACGAACTCCAGGTTGTCGACCGGCACGAAATTCGGGATCAGCGCGACGGTGAGGGCCAGCAGGAATCCCACCAGGGTGGGGACCTGCTTCATGAGGACCGACGGCGAGTCGATCGGGAGACGGCCGAGCCAGCGGTCGAGCGTCATGCGGTGGCCTCGATCTCGAGCATCTGCCGGATACGCTCCGACAGCACGCGCGGGCTGAACGGCTTGACGATGAAGCCGTCGGACCGCTCGGCGACGACGCCGTGATCCGTGAGTAGCTGCACCGACGCCGAGACCATGAGGATGCGGGTGCGGGGCCGTTGGGCCCGGATCACCTCCGCCACCTCGACGCCGTTCAATGCGGGCATCGAGATGTCGAGCACGGCGAGGTCGACGTCCTCGGCGAGCAGCGCGTCGAGGGCGGCGCGGCCGTTGTCCACAGCTGCGGCGACCTCCACGCCGGCGCGCTTCGCCGCGATCACCATGAGCCCCCGGATGTCGTCATCGTCATCCGCGATGACGATGCGGGGAACCGCTCCGCTCACGAGAAGAACACCACCCGGACGACGACGATCGCCGCGAGGACGAGCAGCGCGATCCCCCCGTAGACCGGCAGGCGCAGCTCCCAGCGGCGGTTCTGGTCGATCTCGCGCTGGAGCTCTGCGCGCTGGGCACGGTTCAGCTCGACGGGGCTCATTGTTCGTCCTCATCCTCGGTCGCGATCTTGCCGGCCGCCGCGGTGAGGAGCGCGGTCACGCGGTCGTACCGCCCGACGTCGGTCGCGATGTGGCTGTCGGTGGAGGCAACGATACGCGCTCCCGCGCGGTGGAGGGCGACGATCGCGTCGGCTCCCGGGCACTCCCATTTCTCGTTCACCTCGACGACCGTCCCCGTCGCTGCCGCGGCCTGCGCCCAGGCGGCGAGCCGGTCGGCGCCGAGCTCGGCCTCGTCGAGGCCGACCTTCGGCAGGATGGAGAACCAGTGGGCGAGCTGTGCGTGCGGGGTGCGCTCCATCGCCCGGATGCTTGCGGTGACGAGCAGGTCGAGGGCGTCGTCCGCGCTGAGGCCCGCGGCGATCCGGTCACGCGTCGCCTGCGGGGACCAGGGGCCGTCCGTGCCGGGGAACTGGTGGTCACCGATCACGATCGCGTCGACGCCGCCGCGCCCGACCACGAGGTCGGTCGGGATGTCGACCGCGCCCGACACGTCCAGCAGTTTGGTCTCGACGCCCGTGACGACGGTCAGCCCGGCCGGGACCGGCTCTGCGGCGACCGCCGCGACGAACTCGGGTACCCAGGTGGTGGAGGCGCGCACGTGGTCGTTGAGTCGCAGACGCGCGAGACCGGCGGCCTTCGCAGCGGCGATGTTCTCGGCGAGGGTGCTGACGGCGTCGTCCGAGAAGGTGGAGTGCACGTGGTAATCGCCGCGCAGCAGCGCGGAGACGTCCAGCACGGCGGGTGCGCCGGTCACTCGTCGAGCTCGTCCGCGTGCGCCGCGTTCTCCGAGACCAGCACGTCCGCGGGGTCGAGGAAGACGTCTTCGAGGAAGCGCACGTTGGCGAGCTCGCGGAAGTCGACGGACGACGGCACCTCGCGGCCCAGCACCAGGTCGAGCAGGAGGGACGGCATGTCGACGCCGGCCGCAATGGTGAGCGGCATGGCCCCGGGGAAGCGCGGGTTCACCTCGAGCAGCGCGGGCACGCCCTCCACGCTGTAGCGCAGCTGCACGTTGGCGACGCCGGTGAGGCCGATCGCCCTGGCCACGGCCGCCGCCGTGTCGGAGAGCTCGGCGCGCTTGACGGTGCGCCCGGCGATCGAGACACCCGAGTCCACGCGCTCGCGCGAGCGCGGCACCGCGGCGATCACGCCGCCGTCGAGACCGGCGAGCACGTCGACCGAGAACTCCTCACCCGGCAGGTTCTCCTGGATGAGGATGCTGTCGTCGAGCGTCAGCCCCTCCAGCGCGTCGCGATCGGGGATGAGCCGGACGCCGCGGGATCCCGCACCGCTGCGGGGCTTGACGATGACCGGGAAGTCCCAATCCTCCGCGACGCCCTCGGCAGTGAGCAGCCGGGTGAGCGGGATGCGCGCCGCGCCGTCCACCCGCTGGGCGAGGGCGTGCTTGTCGAGGCAGGTGACGAGAGTCTCGTAGCTCGGCGCCGCGAGGGCCGTACCGACCGCGAGGAGCTCGTCCCGGCGGGCGGCCAGCCCCGGCAGCTCGACGTCGACCGTCGAGAACAGCACGTCGACGCCGTCGGTGCGGCACATCGTGATGAGCTCGTCGACGAAAGTCTCCGAGCGGCCTGCGGGGACGATGCGGCGATTCCCCGCGGCCACCAGGTAGAGGCCGCTCGCCCAGCCGTCCATGTCGGCGGCGAGCACGTCGACGTCGTCCCTCGCCAGCAGCGAGCGGATGACGGCGACGCCCGCGGGCCCGCCCGCGCCGGTCACGAGAACTCTGGTCATTCGGCGGTCCTTCGGATTCGGGCCTCGGTCGAGATCGTCGAGGCGGGGATGGAGATGTCCGCCGTGTCGCGCATCACCTCGAGCGGCTCGCACCAGGTGCCGCCGCCGAAGCGCGACCAGTAGCGGGCCGTCGCGAGCACGAAGTCGTGCTCGAGGTACGCGCGCAGGTCCTGCGAGCGGAAGCAGTCGATGAGCGCGAGCTTGGCGTCGGTGAATCCGTCGATCGGCACGAACCGGGTCGGCCGGAAGTCGATCGTCGCGCTGGGGCTCTGGAAGCAGCAGACCGTGCGCACGATGCGGGTCGCCACGCTGACGGCGGCGTTCACCGCCCGATGATCCTGGTGGCGGTCGTGCGCGGAGTGGGTGTAGACGATGTCCGGGTTCACCTCGCGCACGACGCGCTCGATGATGCCGACCGTCGGGTCGGCCGCCGAGATCCGGGTGTCCTCCAGGTCTTCCAGGAACAGTCGCGCTCCGAGCAGCTCGGCGGCCGCGAGCGACTCGTGCTGACGGTCGTTGGCGTCTCCGCCCCGCGCTCCGCGCGACAGGGTCAGGATGACCACCTGGTTGCCGGCGTCGCGGTGCGCGGCGAGGATGCCGCCGACGCCGATCTCGACGTCATCGGGATGGGCTCCGACCGCGAGGACCACCTGCTGGCGGTTGGCTGAGCGCTTGGTGCGCCCCTCCTCGGCCAAGCGCGTCACGATCGACACGAGGTCGGCCGACGCGACCGGCTTGGTGAGGAACTCGTCCGCCTGGCTGCGCAGAGCCGCGACCGCGTAGTCGACGGAGACGTGCGCCGTCATGACGACGACCGGCATCCCCGGGTACTGCGCGCGCAGATCCTTGAGGAGGTCGAGCCCCGAGATGCCCGGCATCTCGATGTCGGTCAGCACCAGATCGGGCTCGAAGTCGGCGACGGTCGAAAGCGCGCGCGACGGGTCCGTCACCGCGGCGACCACCGCGTCCGCCCGCTTCTCGAGCACGGTCTTCATGAAGAAGGCCACATCCGGGTCGTCCTCGATCACGACGACCCGGTACTTCTGTGCAACACTCGCCATACGCTTCCCCTACGTCCTGCTCCCGACTTTAGTGGGACGGACGGTCTACCACGCGGAGAATCGCGCCGGACGCGCCCGGGATCGCGGCTCGATTTCCCGGCCTCCCCGCGCCGTGATAGAGTCATTTCTTGTGACGCGGGGTGGAGCAGCTCGGTAGCTCGCTGGGCTCATAACCCAGAGGTCGTAGGTTCAAATCCTGCCCCCGCAACCAGACAGGCCCGGACTTCGGGGAGAAATCCCCGGTCCGGGCCTTTTTTGACCCCGGGGTCTCGTGGCCCTCGAGCGCGGAGGAACATGGACGAGGCCCTCGCCGCCGACACCGTCGCGGACGCCTGGGAGCAGCATCCCACCTGGGCGCTGCTGCGCAGCCACAACGGACGGTGGATCCTCCCCCTGTTCTCACGCCACCTCGAATTCGCCGACGGCCCGGTCTCCGCCGATTGGTTCCACGGCAAGGTGGCGGAGGCGCTCGGCACGATCGCGGAGGGCGACGCCTCCCCCGCCTCCGACGACGCCGCCGCCATGGACACGCCCGCCGACGGTGCGGCACTCCCCCGCCGTTCCGCCCCCGCCGACTACTGCCGCACCTGGGTCGACAACCGCTGGCTCGTTCGCTCCCGGCCCCACGACCGCGAGGGGCGCGCCGAATACCGCCTGTCGCAGCACTCCCTCCAGGCGCTCCGCATCGTGCGCGAGCTGGTGGAGGCGGACTCCGTCGTGTCGGAGGCCCGCTTCGGCAGCATCGCGCACGCGGTGCACCAGCTCGCCGACATGGCCGACCCCGACGTCGGGACTCAGCTCGCGCGGATCGACGACGAGATCGCGCAGCTGCAGGCCCGGCGCGAGCGCATCGCCGCGGGCGGCCTCGAGACGGTCGACGGCGAAGCGGTGCGTCGCCAGCTGCGGGAGGTGCTGCGCCTCACCGCCTCCCTGCCCGAGGACTTCCGCCGGCTCAGCGCCATGGTCGAGCAGCGGCACCGCGAGGTCGCCCGCCGCGCGACCGAGGAGCAGGTCGGCAAAGGCGCACTGGTCGAGCAGTACCTCCGCGACAACGACCTCCTCGAGCAGACACCGGAGGGGCGCGCGTACCGCGGCTTCGCCACGATGCTCTCGTCGCGCGGACTCGACGGCATGCGCGCCGACCTCGAGCGCGTGCTCTCCCAGCCGGACACCGCGACGGGGATGACCGAGCGCCAGCGCATGCAGCTGGAGACCCTGATCGGCTCGCTCCTCGCGGAGGAGCAGACAGTGCAGGAGACCTACCTGCGCTGGATGTCGTCGCTGCGCCGGTTCCTGAGCCGGTCGGGCGCTGCCCGGCACCAGCGCCTCCTCTCGCTCGCCGATCAGGCCCTCGCCGCGGGAGCGCACTGGGCGCAGGTGCGTCCGGGACCGGTGTCGGTGCCGGAGGATGTGCTCGGCCTCGGCCCGTGGGCGCTGACCGACATCACGCAGACCCAGGTGTGGCGCGGCGGCGAACGGCCCGAGATCGGCGTCGCCGTGACCGAGAGCAGGGACGCGCTGCCCGATTCGGAGCGAGCCGCACTGCGCCTCGCCGTCGGGACGGGACCGGACGCCGTGCAGGAGACCGTCCAGCGCCTCCTGGCGGAGCGCGGCACGGTCACCGGAGCCGAGGTCTTCGCGGCGACGCCGCCGGAGTTCCGCCGGCTCGGCCTCCTGATCAGCCTCCTCGACCACGCCGCAGAGCGGGACGCGGTGCAGGACGGCACCGACACCGTCCGCATCGACGTACCGGACGAGCCGGCCCGCGAGGTGACCTTCCCGCGATCCCGTTTCGGCGGCGCGGACGATGAGACGGCCGCGGCACGCGGCGGGAGGACGGAACGATGAGCGAGATCATCACCGAGACCGGATCGGACCGTGGGGCCGAGGCGGCGACGAACGACGCCGACGGCGCGACCGACGCGTTCGGCGACGCCGCCGACGAGCGGCTCCCGCTCGCCGCCCGGCGCGCACTGGTCGCCCTGTTGACCAGCCGGTTCATCACCCGTTCGACGCATCCGGAGGCGTGGGGCGGGCTGATCGATCACGAGGACGAGGTGCGCACCCGTCTTGAGGAGATCTTCCTCACCTTGTCGATCGACCGCGACCACGAGGTGGCGTTCAAGCGGCAGAGCGCCGAGGACGGCGCCCCCGTGCTCCTCCGTCGCGAGAAGCCGCTGTCGCGCGACGCGTCGCTGCTGCTCGTCCTGCTGCGTCAGGAGCACGCGTACACGGACGCCTCCGACGACGCGGTGACCGTGAGCCGTGACCACATCTCCGAGTTCCTCGGCCGATTCCAGACCGACGCCGCGCACGACGAGGTGCGCGTCGACCGGCGCATCCGTGCGGCGATCGCGGCGATGGAGCGGATCGGGCTGCTCGTCCCCGAGACCGACGACCC
The DNA here is from genome assembly GCF_019924635.1 of Leifsonia sp. ZF2019. NCBI lineage: Bacteria > Bacillati > Actinomycetota > Actinomycetes > Micrococcales > Microbacteriaceae > Leifsonia > Leifsonia sp. ZF2019. Next base: position 1,675,127 of record NZ_CP065037.1, on the reverse strand, counting down.
CGATCTCTATGTCGTCTCACCCGCCGTCGTGCCGCTGGTCACGACCACCGAGCTCGCGCACCTGACACGCCTCTTCCAGGAAGCGAGCGGCGCCGAGCTGCGCGGCGACGACGGGGCGGACGCCGACGACACCCGCATCGACGCCACGGAGGTGGACGCGTGACCGATCTGCTGACGACCGGCCCCGAACAGCTGGACGACGACCTCCCCGTGGCCGACGGGCTCATCCACAGCGGTCAGTTCCGGATCGAGCAGGTGCAGCTGCTCAACTGGGGCAGCTACGACGACCTCCACACCATGCCCGTCGGCCGCGGAGGTCTTGCGATCCTCGGCCCGACGGGGCGCGGCAAGTCCACAGTGCTCGACGCGATGGCCGCCGTCGTCATGCCCAATCCCCAGGAGTTCAACCGGGCGGCGCGCGACGACACCCGCCAGCGGTCGGAGCGGACCGTCTACAGCTACGCGCGCGGTAAGACCGATGAGGTCCGCGAGGCGGGCTCCGATGTCACGACCACGCACTTCCTGCGTCCGCTCGGAACCGCCTTCGCCTCCGGCGCGGCCATCACCTGGCGCACGGAACTGGGCGAGACGATCACGGCCGCTCGCCTGGCGTGGCTCGGTCGCGACACCGCGACGCAGGACGAGGTCACCGCCGCCACGGTCTACGTCTTCGTACAGGGCGAGTTCCCCCTGACGCGCCTGGCCGAGCTGCGGCCGGAGCCGGGCAGCTCGTCGCCGTTGACGCGCGGCTCGCTCGGCCGGCTCGTCGACCCCGTCCGCGACCTGGTGACCGGCTCGCAGCCCGAGTTCCGCGTTCGCCTGTGCACCGAGCTCGGCATCGGCGGCAGCGACGAGTCACAGCTGAAGGCCCTCACGCTGCTGCGCCGGGCGCAGGCGTCGAAGGGTGTGTTCTCGATCGACGACCTGTTCAAGCAGTTCGTTCTCACCGAGCCGCGCGCACTCTCGCGCTGGGAGACCACGCTGTCCAGCTACCGCGAGGCCTCCGCCCTCTACGACGTCTTCGAGACCACCAGACGCAAGCTCGAGGTGCTCGCCGACGTGCCCGCACGCGCCGAGCAGTACCGTGCGGCGCTCGACGACGCGACCGGCAAGCGCCGGCTTCTGGCGCCGCTCGACGGCGAGGAGAGCAGCCGGCTCTGGGTCTGGCTCTCCGAGAAGGTGGCGGACTGGGTGCGTGGCGAAGTCGACCGCGTCCGCGACGCCAAGCGCGAGCAGGAGGCGCTGCGCCGGGCGGCCGCCGACGAGGAGGCCGCCGCCCACCGTGCCCACAAGGACGCCCTCGACGAGCTCGCCGCGCTCGGCGGCGACCCCTCCGAGGCGATCCGCCGGGAGCAGGAGGTCGCGGCGATGATGCTCTCCCAGCTGGAGCGCGAACGCGACCGCGCTGCGCGCACGTTGACCAGCGCCGGCCTCGACCTGCCCTTGACCGCCGACGAGCTCGCGGAGTCGAAGGAGCGCGCCCTCGCCCTGCTGGCGGAGCCCTCCGAGACCGGTGACGACCGCTCGCAGCGGTGGGAGCTCGCCGCCCGCGTGGAGGCCGTGAAGCGCTCCCTGGCCGAGAAGACCGCACAGAAGAGCTCGTACGAGCGACGTCGCAGCAATGTCCCGCCCGAGGCCGACGCGCGCCGGCGCCGGATCGCGGAGGGGATCGGACTCGCCCCGGAGGAGGTCCCGTACGCCGGTGAGCTGTTCGAGGTCGCGCCGGGTCACCGCGACTGGGCGCGCGCCGTCGAGCGGGTGCTCGGCGACCTCGCGACCCACCTGGTGATCGACGAGCGCCGCTTCGCCGCAGCCCGGCGCTTCGTCAATGACAACGACATGCGCGGCCGGGTCGTGCTCGTACCCGCGGTCGCAGACGCCCCGTCCGAGCGGACGGCGACAGAGGGCACCGTCCCCGCGCTGCTCGCGTTCGACGAGCAGAGCCCGTTCCGCGGATGGCTGCACGACGAGATCGTCGCGGACCGGACCGTCCTGTGCGTCGAGACTCCGGACGAATTGGACGCGCCGCTCCCCGCCGGCGTCAGGGGCGCAGTGACCCGGGCCGGGCTGCGCACGGGATCCCGCAACAGGGTCATCAAGGACGACCGCGGTGCGGAGTCGTGGATCGGTCTGGACAACGCCCCGCGCATCGTGGAGCTCGCTGCAGAGATCGAACGGCTCGAGGCCGAGCTCGATCAGGCGCGCACGGCCTCCGACGCCGCCGAGGCTCGATCGGCCGGTGAACGTCACCGCCGTGACGCGCTCGCATCGGTGGCGGACCTCGACTGGGCGACGATCGACGTGGCCCCGGCCGTCGAGCGCGTCGCCGAGTTGGACCGCCGCCTGGAGCGCGTCGCGGTCGACCGCCCGGAGATCGCCGAGCTGACCGCTGCGGCCGACCGCGAGGACGAGGCCCGGCTGGCCGCGGCCCGGCGCGGCGCCGGCATCCAGCGCGTGATCGACCAGCTCGACGCCGAGCACGCCGCCCTCGCCGACATCGAGGACGAGGTCGCCGACCACCTGGCCGACGCGACCGGGCTCGACGCCGACGAGCGCGCACTCCTCGGCTCACTGCCCTTCGCCGCGCCGCGCGAGGCGGCCGACGTGCGGCGCCGGTACCTGGACGCCGAGCGACTCGTGCGCGATCAGATCGAGGCGCACGACCGCGTCCAGGAACAGTCGGAGTCACTCCTGGTCGGCGCGTTCCAGCGATTCCGCGAGCTGGACCCGTCGGCGGAGCTGGACGCGACGATCGACAGCCTGCCCGCCGCCCTCGCGGTTCAACGCGCCCTCGTCGAGGACGACCTGCCGCGCGCGAAGTCGGAATGGCTCGCCAAGGCGGGCGCGAACATGGGCGACAGTCTCCGCGCCCTCCTCACTCAGATCGAGGAGGACGCCCGGGCCATCCGTCGCGGCGTGCGGCCGATCTCCGCCGCCCTGCACGGCATCGAATTCCGCGAGGGCTCCACGCTCGACATCGACCCGCGGCCGGCCGGCAACAGCGACCTGACGGAGTTCACGCGCACCCTGCGCAAACACACCGCGGCCGAACCGGGCGAGACCCGCGATCCCGCGCGGATCGAGCGTGACTTCCTCTCCCTCCGGGCCGATCTCGGTCGGCTGGAGGAGCGCTCGCGCGCCGGCGAGGCCTGGCGGCGCCGCGTGCTCGACGCGCGCGAGCACTTCCAGTTCCGTGCGATCGAGACGCGCCGCGACGGCACCCAGATCGTGCACGAGGGGGTGGCAGGCAAATCCGGCGGCGAGGGCCAGGAGCTCATTGCCTTCGTGCTCGGCGCCGCGCTGCGCTATCGCCTGGGCGACGGGACCGACCGGGTTCCCGTGTACGCGCCGATCGTGCTCGACGAGGGATTCGTGAAGGCGGACAACGAGTACACCGGCCGCGCGCTCTCGGCCCTGCGCGGGCTCGGCTTCCAGCTGATCGTCGGCGCTCCGCGCGACAAGGTGAACGCCTTCGAGCAGCACGTGGAGAGCGTGGCCTACGTCACGGGTGACCCGGCGCGTCCCGGGCGATCGCGCATCTACGCCCTCAGCATCCGGGAGGCGGTGGAGCTGGAGCGCATCGCGGACTGAGGGAGCGGCATCAGCGGAACGCCACCTCGTCGAGCTCCACGACCTCCACTCCGGCGGCGGTGAGCTCGAGGGTCACGCGCGCGACGATCTCCTGCGCGGGGATCTCCGCGTCGAACGTGGCGTGCGCGCCCGTGGGCACGACGACGTCGAAACCGCGCTCCAGCGCGCCGAGTGCGGTGGCCTGCACGCACAGCTCGCTCTGCAGCCCGGCCACGACGAGGGTGTCGACCCCCATCGCGTGGAGCACGTCGGCGAGGGCCGGGTTCGAGAGGAAGGTGTCGGGGACATCTTTGCGCACGACGGGCTCGCCCGGCTCTGGCGGGAAGACCAGCTCCCATCCCGGGGTCCCCGGTTCGTCCGGATCGCCCACGGCTCCGTCGTTCTCGACGTGGATCACGGGGACGCCCGCTTCGCGCGCCGCGTCGAGCAGGCCACCCAGTGCCCTCCGGAGATCGTCGGCCCCGTCGACGGCGTCGTCGCCCTCCAGCATCGTGCGCTGCACGTCGACGAGCATCAATCCATACCCCATGACCCCATCTTGCGCCCCATTCGCTAGGGTCGTAAGGGTCGCCGCGGCCGGATGGGCCGACGACGGCGCACGGCGAGGACGGCAGAGGCAGTGACAGACGAACCCGGCAAGGCCACGCAGGCCGCCGTCCGCGAGCGGAATCTCACGACGGCTCTGCAGCTGGTGCTCTCCGGCAACGGCACGGCCACCCGGGCGAGCATCGCCCGGAGGACCGGCCTCACCTCGGCGACCGTCTCCTCCCTTCTCGGCGGCCTGATCGCCGACGGGCTCGTGGCCGAGGGCGAACGCGCCGAGAGCACCGGCGGCAAGAGGGCGACCACGCTCCGGGTGGACACGGAACGGCAGGTGCTGCTGTCGGTGCTCGTACAGCCCGGACTCGTGCGCGGAGCCGTGCTGAGCATGCTCGGAGAAGAGCTGCACCGGACCTCCCTCCGTCCGTCCTCCCCCGGCTCCGTCGACGACGTCCGCACCGTCATCCGCAGGCTCGCCGCCACGACCGGAGCGCGGATCGCCGCGGTCGGCGTGCAGGTGCCCGGCATCGCGGACGGCTCCCTCATCCGGGAAAGCGTCCAGCTCGGCTGGCGCGACCTCGACCTCGTGCGCGAACTCTCCGGAGCGGTCGACGCGCCCATCCATCTGGTGAACGACGCCGACGCCGAGGCGATCGCCGACACCTCCGCCGACGACGGCTTCGGCGCCAACCGTCTCTTCGTCTCGTTGAGCACCGGCGTCGGCGCCGCGGTCATCGTCGACGGGATGGTCGTGGCGGGTGCCGCGCACCGGGCGGGTGAGATCGGCCACGTGCCCGTGCTGTTCGGCGACGATGCACCGCTCTGCGCGTGCGGCAACCGCGGATGCCTCGAAGAGGTCGTCTCTGTGACCAGCCTGCTCGGGCTCCCCCACGGCGCCGACCTCGAGGCCGTCGACATCGCGGCGCTGGCCGCCGCCCCGGAGGCGCGCGAGCGGATAGCGTCGGGCGCCCGGGTCCTCGCCCGCGCCCTCCTTCTGGTCGGGGCGGCCCTGGATGTGCCCACCGTGGTGCTGGGCGGAGCGTCGGCCGAACTGGGGCCCGAGTTCATCGGGCATCTGCGCGCCGAGGCGGCCCGCCATCCCGTGCGCGCGGCCATGCCGCTGAGCTTCCGTTACACGCGCTCGGCCATCGACCAGCCGTTCCGGGGCGCTGCGCAGCACGCCCTCCACTCGACCTTCGGGGTCACCTGGGCGCGTTGACCCACCACCGGGTCGCGTCTCAGGAGACGCCGAGTTGCGCGGACATCACCAGGATGACACAGCCGCGGAGCACGATGTCGCGGCCGAGCGCGGTCATCCTGACCGCGGACGCGGAGTGGAAGCCCGCCATGGTGCGGTTGTCGAGCGTGCGGCGGACGGCGCCGATGAGGGCGCCGTCCAGCAGCTCCTCCGGGCCGCTCAGCACGACCTCGCCGAGATCGAGCGCCCCGACGATCGGTGCGAGCGCGACCCCGAGCCGCTGCCCCGCCTCGCGGAGCACGGGCTCGATCGATCGTCCCGCGATGGCGGCCGCGGCCACCCGTGACTCCAGGCGCGGCACCGCCAGCCAGGCCTCGAGCACCTGCTCACGGTCGTACGGGGCCTCGGTCCCGTCGTCCGTGCCGACCATCACCTGACCGATCTCGCCGGCCGCGAACCGGCTGCCGACGACAAGCGCTCCGGCGACGAGCAGGCCGGAGCCGACACCGTGCCCCACCTTGACGAGCATCATGTCGCCCTCCGCGGCGCCGAACCCGTGCTCGGCGAGCACCGCGGCATTCGCGTCGTTGGCGACGAAGACGGCCCGCCCGGTCCGCTCGGCGACGAGCCGTTGGAGAGGCACGTCCGTCCATCCGAGGTTCGGCGCCGCGACGATGGCACCGCTCGCGTCGACCACACCGGGCGAGCCGATGCCGATGCCCAGCACGGGCGCGGTGGCCAGCTCGACCAGGCGCGAGACGAGGTCGAGAGCCTTGGCGATCGCGGCCTCGCCCTTGCTCCCCGCGAGCAGCACCTCCGCGCTGCGCAGCACCGTGCCGTCGATGTCCATCACGGCTCCGCGGAAGACGGCGTGCTCGCTGAGGTCGACACCGATGATCTGCGTGGCGCCGCGGTCCATGTCGAGCAGGACCGCGGGCTTGCCCGGCCGCGCATCGTCGCGCTGCCCCAGCTCGACGACGAGGCCATCCGCGATCAGCTCGCCGACGAGATCCGAGATCGTGACCCGGGTGAGGCCGGTTCCCCGCGCCAGATCGGCGCGGCTCGCTCGACCGTCGCGGTACAGGGACTGGAGCACGAGCGAGCGGTTGTGGTTGCGGGCGTGCTCCGGCAGCACCTTCGTCCGCGGACGCAGGGCGCGCCCCGGGATCATCGCCCCGTCGACGGTCGGGCCTACCGGATCCGAGGACGGCGGACGGCGGACATCATCGAGGAGCATGTTTGTTAGTAAAGTGGACAATCAAAGTTCTGGCAAGTGCTTCGGCGCCGGTCGTGCGAACCGGCACGGATCCCGTGCGGGCTTACGGCGGTCCCCGACGATAGCCGCGCGGCGCGCGAAACACGACGGCGCCCGTGCGAGCGATCCGCACGGGCGCCGTCGTGTTCGTGGTGCTACTTGCCCTCGGCCGCGATCGCGTCCTGGAGGGCCTGCTGCAGTCGCGCATCGGCCTGGCCGTAGGCGGCCCAGTCTCCGGCCTTCAGGGCCGTCTCGCGGTCGGCGAGAGCCTGCTTGGCCTGCTGCAGCGCCGCTTGCAGAGCGGCGTTGTTCGTCGTCCCGGTCGAGCCGGTGCCCGATCCGGTGCCGCTGCCTGCTCCGGTGTCCGTACCGGTTCCGGCACCGGTTTCACCTCCCGGCGGAACGTTGTTGTCTCCCGCGCTCGCCCCGGAGTCTCCGCCGAACAGTGCGTCCAGAGCCTGATCGAGGGTGTCCTCGAACGCGATCTTGTCGCCGAAGGCCACGAGCACCTTCTGGAGGAGCGGGTAGCTCGTCTCGCCGGTCGACTTGACGTAGACGGGTTGCACGTAGAGCAGACCGCCGCCCACCGGCAGGGTGAGCAGGTTGCCGTTGATCACATCCGTCTTCCCCTGGCGCAGGAGGTTGAGCTCCTGCGACACCGTCGGGTCGGAGTTGAAGTTGTTCTGCACCTGACCCGGCCCCGGTATGGTGTCGCTGGTGGGCAGGGACAAGAGTCTCAACTTGCCGTAACCGGCGGCGACCTTCCCCTTGGTGGAGCCCGCGTCGGCATCGACGGCCAAGTAGCCCTTCAGGACCGATCTGCTGGCCTCACTGGATGCCTGGGGGATGAACGTCGTGTAGAGCGAGAAGCTCGGCGAGGTCTGGCCCGGCATCTGCATCGTCAGGTAGTACGGCGGCTGGAGCGTCGGATCCGTCGACGAGGAGGTCGGGTCGTTCGGCGTCGTCCAGGCGTCCTCCCGGGAGTAGAACGATCCCGCGTCGGTCACGTGGTACTGCCCGAGCACCGAGCGCTGCACCTTGAACAGGTCTGCCGGGTAGCGCACGTGGCTGAGCAGCTGCGCGCTCATGTCGCTGATCGGCTTGACCGTCGACGGGTAGACCTTCTCCCACGTCTTGAGCACAGGATCCTTCGCGTCCCACGCGTACAGGGTCACGGAACCGTCGTAGGCGTCCACGGTGGCCTTCACCGAGTTGCGGATGTAGTTGATGTCGTCGAAGGCGTAGGCCGGCTTCGGCGTCTCCGTGTCCGCGATGGCGTCGCTCAGGCTGCCGACGTGCGAGTAGGGGTACTGGTCGCTCGTCGTGTAGCCGTCGATGATCCACTTCACCCGGCCGTCGACCACGGCGGGGTACGCCTGCGAGTCGAGGGTGAGGTAGGGGGCGACCTTCTGGACGCGCTTGATCGGGTCACGGTCGTACAGGATCTGCGAGTCGTTGTTGACCGCGTCCGACAGCACGATCTGCTCGTCCTGGAACTTCAGCGCGTAGACGAGCCGCTTGAAGATGTTGTCGAGCTTCGGTCCGGCGTTGCCGGAGAACGTCGTATACGTCTGCTGCGCACCGTCCGCACCGCCGGGGTAGTCGAGCTCCACCGACTTCGACCCCTTCGGTGCGCCGACGATGGAGTAGGTGGGCGACTGCTGGCCGAAGTAGATCCGCGGCTCGTACTCTCCGAGGGTGCCCTGCGTCGGGATGCCGTACTCCATGAAGACCGGCTGGCCGTCTGTCGAGCGCTGGTTGCCGTACGCGGCGACCAGGCCGTAGCCGTGGGTGTACACCAGCGTGTCGTTGTACCAGTTGCGGGCGCTGGTGAGGCCCGACTGCTGCAGCTCGCGCACCGAGACCACCGCGTCCTGCTCGTTGCCGTCGATCGTGTAGCGGTCGACGTTGAGCGTGTTCGGGAAGGCGTAGTACTGGCGGAACTGCTGCAGCTGGCGGAACGACGGGCTCACGATCGCCGGGTCGATGATGCGGATCTGCGCGGTCGTCTGGGCGTCCTGGCGGAGCGCGCCCGCCTCGGCATCGGTCTTGGCGTCGTACGGGATGACCTCGATGTCGCTGAGGCCGTACGCCGCGCGCGTCGCGTCGATGGAGTCCTGGATGTAGGGCGTCTCCAGTGTCTTCTGGCTCGGCTCGACCTGGAACCGCTGGATGACCCACGGGAAGATCGCGCCGACCACCAGAGCCGAGACGATGAGGAGCGCCGTGCCGACCAGCGGGAACCGCCAGCGGCCGACGAACGCGGTCACGATGAACAGGATGGCGACGAACACCGCTGCGCCCGCGAGGATCGCGCGGGCAGGGATCGTGGCGTTCACGTCGGTGTAGGCGGCGCCGTTGATCATGTCGCCGACGTTCGAATCGGTGACCGTCGCGTAGCGATCGAGCCAGATGCTGACGCCCTGCAGGAGCAGGTAGAGCGCGGACACGACGGAGATCTGCACGCGCGCGGCCTTGCTGATGCGGACCTCACGGCCCGAGACGCGGATGGACCCGTATAGGTAGCAGGTGGCCAGCGTCGCGATCAGCGCGATGAGCACGACCGCGGACGCGAAGCCCACGGCGCTGCGGTAGAACGGCAGCGCGAAGACGTAGAAGCCGATGTCGAGCTTGAACAGCGGGTCCGTCTTGCCGAAGGGAGTGCCGTTGATCCAGGTCGCGGCGAGCTGCCAGCGGCTGGCCGACGAGACGCCGGCGAAGATGCCGAAGACGATCGGGATGCCGTACATCGCGAGCCGGCGCAGCGGCTCGATGACCTGCTGGTAGCGGTCGAGCTGGCTGTTGAGCTTCGCGTAGACCGGCCGCAGCCGGTACGCGAACTGGATGCAGGCCCAGAGCGGCAGCGCCATGCCCAGGAACCCGACGAAGAACATCGCGATGGCGCCGAACCATTGCGTCGTCAGCACATTCAGGAACCCGACCTGCTGGTACCACAGGATGTCCGCGTAGAGTCCGGCGAAGACGAAGAACAGGATCACCAGGGCGACGATCACCCCGAGGGTGATCCAGATGGCCGCGCGGCGGCGTCCTGCTGGTCGTGCGGCGGTTGTTGAACTCACGTGCGGCCCTCTTGCTCTCGCGTGATGTGCAGATCGGATCCATCCTAGGCGGGCGTCGCTTGGAGAACGCCGTGCCCGCCGCTGGGCCGGGGCGGACCGGGAGCGTCAGGAGGCGGGGCAGGTGGGCAGGCCGGCGGTGCTGCCGCCCGAGCTCACGGCCTTCAGGACGGCGAGGGAGTCGGCGAGCGTCTTGACCGCGAACACCCTCAGCCCGGACGGGATGTGGCCGGTCACCTCGTCGCAGTTGGACGCGGGAGCGAGGAAGTACTGCGCCTTGCCGTCGTCGCGCGCGGCGTACATCTTCTGCCGGATGCCGCCGATCGCCCCGATGTTGCCCGCATTGTCGATGGTGCCCGTGCCTGCGACCCGCTTGCCGCCGTTCAGCTCGCCCGGTGTCAGTTTGTCGATGATGCCGAGGGCGAACATCTGGCCGGCGCTCGGGCCGCCCACGTTGTCGAGCTGGATCTTGACGTCGAAGGGGAAGGTGTAGTCCATCCCCGCGCCGATGCCGAGCACCGCGCGCCCGGAGGACTCGGTCGGGGTGATGTCGACGGTCGAGGCGGCGCCGTCGCGCAGGATGCCGATCCGCGCCGCCGTGCCGGTTCCGTTGTCCGCGATCGCGTCGCGGAGCGCCTGGACGCTCTTCACCTCGGTGCCGTTCACGCTGGTGATCTCGTCGCCCTCCTTGAGCGACGTCGCAGCGGGCGTGCCGCTGATCAACTGCTTCACGACGATCGCTTGCGGGAAGTCGTAGCCGAGCTCGTTCAGCGCGGCGGCGACGGCGTCCTGCTGCGAGTCCACCATCAGCGCCGCGTTCTCGGCGTTGGACTGCTCGGTGGTCGTCCCCGGAGGGAAGACGGAGTCGATCGGGACGACGGCCCTGCTCGGCTGGAACCACGACGACACGATGTCGAACCAGTTCGGACGCGAGTCGGGGTTGCCGACCACCGACACGGTCAGGAGATCGAGCGATCCGGAGGTGGGATACGTCTTCTGGTCGGGGATCGAGATGAGCTGCTTCGCGTCCTCGCTCTTCGCACCGCCGACCTGCTGGTCGGTGCCCAGGGTGTTGAAGACGGGACCGGGGACCTCGATGACGAAAGGTGCGGGCGCCAGCGCGAGCACGAGGGTGAGGGCGAACGCGACCAGCACCGAGACCCACCCGACCATGACCCGCCGGGGCGGTCGGACCGGCGGTGGCGGCTCCACCGCGGCGTGCTGGTCGTCGGTGAACAGGGTCACGCGGGTCGTCCCTTCGGTCGTGTTCGCCACGGGCGCACGGCGCACCCTGCTGCCGGGGCGGATTCCCACCCGGCTCTTGGAGATCAGGAGCTAGCGTAGATGGCAAGCCTGAAAGCCGCACGCCGCGGCGGTATCACTTCGAGACGAGGGGCGCCCACGATGGCCGACGAGCCGAACAAGGAGCCGGACGACGAGTTCCGGGACATGTTGCGCGAGTTCCTCTCCGGAGGTGCGTCGATCGATCCGAGCCAGCTGGCCGGGGCCGCCGGGTTGCCGAACGACCCCGCGAGCATCCAGAAACTGCTCGGTCAGCTGCAGAACGCGCTGATGAACCCGGGTGGCGGAATCAACTGGGACGTCGCCGAGCAGCAGGCGCGCGCACTCGCCGGCGACGGCGCGCACGCGGTCACCCCGGCCGAGCGCGCCTCCCTGGACCAGGCGTTCAACGTCGCCGGGCTGTGGCTCGATCAGGCGACCACCGTCGCCGGGCTCTCCGGCACGCCGGAGCTGATCGGTCGCGCCGAGTGGGCGCGGCAGACGATGCCGCTGTGGACCCAGCTCGCCGAGCCGGTCGCGCTCAGCATCTCCGACGCCCTCACCCAGGTGCTCACCGATCAAGCCCCGGAGGAGATGCAGGGCATGATCCAGAACGCCGGTCAAGTGATGCGCTCGATCGGCGGCGCGCTGTTCGCCATGCAGCTCGGCCAGGTGGTCGGGCAGCTCGCGAAGGAAGTCGTCTCGGGAGGCGACATCGGCATCCCGCTGCTCGCCGACGGGACGGCGGCCCTCCTCCCCCAGAACGTCGCCGAGTTCGGCGCCGGCCTCGATATCCCCGACGATCAGGTGCAGCTCTACCTCGCCGTGCGCGAGCTCGCGCACGCGAACCTCTTCCGGCATGCCAAGTGGCTGCGGCTGCAGCTCATCACCCAGATCACCGCCTTCGCCAAGGGCATCACCATCGACACGGAGCGCCTCGAGTCGCTCGCCGAGAGCTTCGACCCCTCCAACCCGGAGGAGCTGCGCGAGGCCATGGTCAGCGGGGCGCTCATCCCGCCGAAGACCGAGGAACAGCTGGAGGCGCTCGGCCGACTCGAGACGGTGCTCGCCCTCGTCGAGGGCTGGGTCGACGTCGTCACGGCGGACGCGACCCGCCTGCTCCCTCGCGCGGATGCGATCGCCGAGACGGTGCGCCGCCGCCGGGCTTCGGGCGGACCCGCCGAGTCCGCCTTCGCGACGCTGGTGGGCCTCGAGCTGCGCCCGCGCCGACTGCGGGAGGCCGCCGCGATGTGGCGCGCCGTGGCGGACGCCGTCGGCCAGGAGGCGCGGGACGCCCTGTGGTCCCATCCGGACCTCCTCCCCCGCGCGAGCGACCTCGATGACCCGTCCGCCCTCGTCGCGCGCCTGACGGCCGAGGCGACGGGCGCGGAGCCCGAGCGCGACGAGCTGGACCAGGCGATCGAGGACCTGCTGCGCGACGACACGGACCGTCCCTCGGAGGGCTGACCACCGCATCCGGTGTGGCCGGCTGGGGATGACCGCCTGCGTGCCTCGCACCTGTGGATAACGGCCGATCGCCGTCGGTCCCCGGGCAGGATGACGGGATGGTCCTCGCAATCGATCCCCGCATCCCCCGGGTCTGGCGCTCACCGGACGCGCTGCAGTTCGGCGTCGACGCGCCGGTGCTGGTGCTGGAGCCGGTCAGCCCGGCGGAGGAGCGGATGATCGCCGCCCTCGCGGACGGCGTGTCGATGGCGGGGCTGCGGATGATCGCGAAGCGCTCGCGCGTGGAGCAGACGACCGTCGACGCACTGCTCGCGCGGCTGCATCCGGTGCTCGATCGACCCGACGACCGCGCGGCCGCGACACCGTTCGTGGCCCTGGACGGCGACGGGCCGACCGCCGCCCGCGTCGTCGGGCACCTGCGCGATGGCGGAGCGGAGGTGGCTGCAGGGCTCTCGTGGAGCGATCCGCGGGTGGAGGCCGCAGCCTTCGCCGTCCTCGTGGGCTCCTATGCGATCGAGCCCTCGCGCCACGGGAAGTGGCTGCGCAGGGACGTACCGCACCTCCCCGTCGTCTTCGGCGAGAAGCGGGTCGTGGTCGGGCCGGTGGTCCACCCCGGTCGCGGCGCGTGCGTTCGATGCCTGGATCTGCATCGCCGCGACGCCGATCCAGCGTGGCCCGCGCTAGCGACACAGCTGCACTCCCGCACTCGACCCGGCGAGTCGCGGCTGGTCGTCGAGGCCGTCGCCTCCGTCACGGCGGCGATCGCGCTGGCCGTCGTGGGTGCGCGGGCCGTCGGGCGCGGGAGGGCCGTCGAGCCGCAGCCGGCCAGGAGCACGAGCTTCGACCCGGCTACGGGCCGATGGAGCACGGCGGAGCATATGCCGCACCCGGAATGCGGGTGCCTCGCGCTGCCGCTCAGTCGTCCGATGTGCCCTGCTGACGCGCCGGCGGGGCCAGTTCGGCGAGGAAGCGCGACGGCTGCCGGACGACCGGACGTCCCGGCTGGGAGCCTCGATGCGACCAGCTGAGCCGCAGACGGCGGCGGGCACGCGTTATGCCGACATAGAGCAGGCGACGCTCTTCGTCGATCTGCTCGAAGCCGGTGGCGTAGCTGATGGGGACGAGTCCTTCGCTCAATCCGATCAGATAGACCGACTCCCACTCGAGACCTTTCGCGGCGTGCAGCGTCGCGAGCGTGACGGCGGCGAGCGTCGGCTCGTGCTGACCGGCCTGGCGGGCGAGCAGCTCGTCCGTGAAGCGGCGGAAGGTCGTGCCGGCCGGCATCTCGTCCACGAGGCCCATGATCGCGTTCAGCGACTCCCACCGCTCGCGCACCGCTCCTCGGCCGGACGGCGGCTGCACCGACCAGCCGAGCGTGCGCAGCACATCGCTGACGGACTTGAAAACGGGTTCGTCGGTCGCGGCGACGCTGGCGGCGCGCAGAGTCATGATCGCCTGCCGCACCTCCGGCAGATCGAAGAACCGCTTGGACCCGCGGATCTGGTAGCTGATCCCGAGATCGCCGAGCGCCTGCTCGAGCAGGGCTGCCTGGACGTTGACCCGATACAGCACGGCGATGCTCTCGGGTCTCGCACCCGCGGCGATCTCGGCCGCGATCCCCTCGGCGACCGCGCGCGCCTCGGCACGGTCGTCGTCGAACGCGGCGGGTGGGGCGACATCGCCGGTGGGCGCTCCGTCGCGGCCGCGCTGTGCCGCGGCGGCGTGCAGGGTGAGCGCCCCGGAGCGCCCGCGCATCAGCCGGTTGGCGGTCTCGATCACACCGGGCGTCGAACGGTAGTTCTGCTCGAGCCGCACCACCGTCGCTCCGGGGTGCTCGCGCTCGAACCCGAGCAGGTACTCGCTCCGCGCACCGGCGAAGGAGTAGATGGTCTGGCTGGCGTCGCCGACCACGCAGAGGTCGCGGCGATCGCCGAGCCAGAGCCCGAGCAGCTGATGCTGCAGTGGCGACACGTCCTGGTACTCGTCGACGACGAAGAAGCGGTATTGCTCGCGGACCTGCATCGCGACGGACGGCTCGACCTCGATCATCCCTGCGCACACCAGCAGGACGTCCTCGAAGTCGATCTGCTTGCGCTCGTCCTTCAGCTCCTCGTACGTGCGATGCATGTCGACGAGCTGATCGGCCGTGAGCGTGCCCGGCAGCGGGCGCGACGCGAGCGCGTCCGCGTACTGGTCGAGCGTCAGGCTCGACACCTTGCGCCACTCGATCTCCGCCGCGATGTCGCGCAGCGTCGCGGTGTCGACCCGCAACGACAGCTTCTCGGCCGCGTGCCCGAGCACACGGCCCTTACCGTCGAGGACGCTGGGCAGCTGCCCGCCCACCACCTGCGGCCAGAAGTAGTTCAGCTGCGCCAGTGCGGCGGCGTGGAACGTGCGCGCGGCGACTCCCCCGGCGCCGAGCTGACGCAGGCGGCCACGCAGTTCCGCGGCGGCGCGGTTGGTGAAGGTCAGCGCCATCACGCGGTTGGGGGTGAATGCCCCGGAGGCCACGCCGTAGGCGATCCGATGGGTGATCGCGCGGGTCTTCCCGGTGCCCGCACCCGCGAGGATGCAGACCGGGCCGAACAGAGCCTCCGCGGCGACGCGCTGCTGGGCGTCGAGCCCCGCTAACAGCCCCGCCGGGGTGGGTGGAGCGTCCGTCACGGCGCCGCCGGCGGCTCGTCGAGGGGTCCTCCGTACCAGTCCTCGATCAGGGCCCGGGCGATCGAGGAGCGACCGGGCAGGATGACCTGCCCGCGGGCGTCCCACAGCTCCTGCCTGCTGAACCAGCGCAGGTCGAGGATCTCCTCACCATCCGGCGCCAGCGCCGCAGGCGGCTGGTCGTCGGCGAGGCGCGCCGTCATCCCGACCATGACGGAGGCGGGGAAGGGCCACGGCTGCGAGCCTTTGTAGCGTGCGTCCACGACGCGCACGCCGGCCTCCTCGAAGATCTCGCGCTCGACCGCGGACTCGAACGACTCACCCGGCTCGACGAATCCGGCGAGCAGGGAGTAGCGCGAGTGCTCCCACATGGCGTTCGAGCCGAGCAGCAGACGGTCGGCGGCGTCGAGCACGGTCACGATCACGGCGGGGTCGGTCCGTGGGAACACCTCGGAGCCGTCCTCGAAGCAGCGACGCACCCAGCCCGCCTGCTCGACGACCGTCGGCGTGCCGCAGCGCGGGCAGTGCGTGTGCGAGGCGTGCCAGTTGGCGATGGCGAGCGCCTCGGTGAACAGCCCGGCATCGCGGTCGCTCAACGCCGTGGCGACCGTGCGCAGGTTCGCCCAGCGCGCCTCGTCCGGCTCGAGCTCCTGCGCGGCGGCATCGGTGAGCACCTCCAGCACGACGGCCGTGCCTGCAGGCTCCGTCGGCGTGGCGACGAGCGTGCGCCCGAGGTACACGCGGACCAGTGCGGCGCTCACGCGCTCGACGGGGAGCAGGTCGAGGGTGGCCTCGCCGGCGTCCGGTGCGCTCCACCCGTCGCCCGCGGGCGTCGCGGCCGGGATGCTCTCCGCCGTGACGAGCGCACGTCCTTTCCACAGTGCCAGCACGCGCGTTCCCGGCTCCTCCCAGAGCTCGTCGAACAACGCGGGTCGCGATCGGGCGGCGTGGTCGCGGTCCACGGCGTGGCGCGAGAGCGGAAGGGCGCTGAGCGCGCCGGACGGGGGTGCTGACGACATCGAGAACCTTTCAAGGCGTGGCGATCAGAGCCCACGCACGGATGTCCATTTAGCCTAGGGAGCATGGCCAGATCCCACTTCACTCTAGCCGCGCTGGCCGCCTCGGCCGTGCCCGACCTCGTCGTCTCCGGCGCTCGCAGCTACTCCCGCGACGGGGCCGGCGAATTCGACGCCGCGCTGCTGGATGAGCGGGACGGCCGCGTCTGCATCGTACGCGTCCCGCTGTCGCAGTCGGCGGAGTCCGAGCAGAGCGCCGACCTCGTCGCGCTCCGCGCGCTGACCGCGGGCATCCGCAGCCGCCTCCCGTTCGACGTGCCGCAGTACCTCGGTCAGGCACCGGTGGGCGGCACCCGCGCCGTCGTCTACGACTTCCTTCCCGGCGAGCACGTCGCGGTCGAGGAGATCCCACCCGGCGACGGTCTGGCCGGATCGATCGGCCACGCGATCGCGGCGATCCACAGGCTGCCCACGAGCTTCGTCGGGGAGGCCGGCCTCCCGGTCCTCTCCGCCGCCGACAGTCTCGCGTCGACGACCTCCCTCATCGAGTCCGCCGCAGCGACCGGGCTGCTTCCCGCCGCCCTGCGCGACCGATGGCGCGACGCCACCGCGGACCACTCGCTCTGGCAGTTCCAGCCGACCGTCATCAACGGGGCGCTCACCGCGGACTCCTTCCTCGTCGACGGCGACTCCGTCACCGCCGTCATCGGCTGGTCGGCCCTGCGCGTCGGCGACCCCGCCCGCGACCTGCACTGGCTCCTCGCCATGAACTCCGAGGCGACAGACGGCGCACTCACCGCCTATGCGTCCGCGCGTCAGGTGGCCACCGATCGGCAGTTCACCCAGCGAGCGATGCTGTACGCGGAGCTGGAGGTCGCCCGCTGGCTGCTGCACGGGCGCGAGGTCCGCGACCAGCACATCGTCGACGACGCCGTGAGCATGCTCGACGGGCTCGTCGACCGCGTGCACAGCAACGCGGTCAACCCGCTCGCGAACGCCACCGGCCCGATCATGGCCATCGGCGACGTCGAGGCCATGCTCGACCGCACCCCCGGCGACCGCCCCGACGGCTACGGCCGCTCGGGCGGGATGAAGCCGGTGGCGGAAGACCAGAGCGAGCGCAGCTCCTCCTCCTCGTAGAGCCGTTCCGGCCGCACGACCCGGTCGTCGGCGACGAAGTAGAAGACGGCGTCGATGCGTGCGGGATCCACGCCCGCGTAGCGGGCGAACGCGAGCCGGTACAACGCGAGCTGCAGCTGCTTGCGCTCAAGGTCCTCCGCGTCACGCGGCGCCTTCCCCGTCTTCCAGTCGACGATCTGGTAGTCGTGCACCCCGTCGTCGGCGCGGTAGATCGCGTCCAGTTTGCACACGACCACCTGGCCGGCGAGCGTCACGTGGATCTCCAACTCCACGCCCTCCGGTCGGCGACCGGCCCACTCGCTCGCCGCGAACGTCGCCTGGAGCTCGGCCAGCCGATCGGCCTCGAGCAGCTCCCCCGCCGGGTCGTCGAGCTCCGTCGCCGCCGCATCGAGCTCGTCCGCTCCGCCGGCCGGCGTGCCGAATCGCTCCTCCACCCAGTGGTGGAACAGCGTGCCCAGGCGCGTCTGCCGGTAGGGCCGCTCGGGCATCGGCCGGCGCAAGGACGCGGCGACGCCTCCTGGATCCGAGATGTAGTCCTTGAACCGGGACGCGGGGATGCGGGTCGGCAGCTCCACCAGCCCGGCCTCAGCGACCCGCGCGGCGCGTTCCGCGAGCAGCAGGTCGAGATCACGGGCGTACACCCCGCCGCGGGACTCGCCCCGCTCTCGTCGTGCGCGTACCGCTTCGGCGGCGGCCTGCACGCGGTCGCGCCGCGTCCCCAACGGGTCGAGCGGCCAGGTGACCGTCTGGGCTGTGAGGGAGAGCGGGTTCTCGTCCGGCTCGTCGCACTCGGGGAACGCGTCCTCCGGCAGCAGCCCGGCCGCCTGCAGCTCGAGCAGGTAGGCGCCCGGCCCGCGCGGCCGCGTCTGCGTCGACCAGTACGAGCCCGTCAGCAGCAGCCGCTCGCGCGCCCGCGTGACGGCGACGTAGATGAGGCGGCGCTGCTCTTCGAGGTGCCTGCGCAGGTTCTCGGCCTCGAAGTCCGCGATGGAGTCGTCGATCTGCTTCTGGTCCTCGGCCGTGCGCCACGCGAGCACCGGCAGCTCGGCGGAGTCTCCGCGGAACTCGTTCGGCAGCTGCCCGAAGGCCAGCCAGCCTTTGCGGCTCTGGGGAGGGCCGGGGAGCTCGCCGTCGACCAGGCGCGGCACGGCGACGACATCCCACTCCAGGCCCTTGGCGCCGTGGATGGTGAGGATCTGCACCGTCCCCGGTTCGGGCTCCTCGCTGCGGGGGGCGAGATTGTCGCGCTGCTCGGCCTCCGCGAGCCACGCCAGGAACGACCCCAGGGTTGCCCGATCGTCGGCGGCGAGGTAGGACGCGACCTGCTCCGCGAACGCGTCGAGACTCGCCTGCCCGAGCTGTGCCGACTCGTTGGCCGCGACCTCGATGTCGAGCAGGAGCTCCTGCTGCACCAGGGTCACCAGATCGAGGAGGTCGAGGCCGACCCGGGAGCGCAGGCGGTCGAGCAGTCGCCCGGCGTCGCGCATGCGCTCCAGGCCGGTCGGGCTGATGTCCTGGAGCTTGCTGTGCCCGTCCGGCGCCTCCACGACGAAGTCGAGGGCATCGACGAGCGAGGCGGACTCCTCCCCCGCGACCGAGCGACGCAGACGGTCGCGCACCTCCGGGTCGAGCTCCTGGAAACGGTGGTCGCGCGTCGAGAGCCACGAGGCCACGCTGCGCAGCCCGGCGACGTCCTTCGGCCCGACCCGCCAGCGCGCGCCGGTGAGCAGCCGGATCAGCTCGGAACCGGCCGTCGGGTCGTGCATGACCCGCAGCGCGCTGACGAGGTCGGCGATCGCCGGCTGCTCGAGCAGGCCGCCCAGGCCCAGCACATGGTACGGGACGCCCCGGCGGGTGAGTGCCGCCGTGAAGACGTCGATCTTCTTGAGGGAACGGCAGAGCAGCGCGGCGCTCGGCGGCACGCCGTCCGCGTCACGATCGCCGATCCGCGCCTCCAGCCACGCGGCCACGGTCTCGGCCTCCTCAGCGACCGTCTGGCCGAAGGCTGCCGTCAACTCGCCGGATGCGGCTCCGGGGCGCGGCAGCAGGCGCTCGACAGGGACCGGCGAGGCGGCTGAGAGCGGCGCGACGAGCGTGTTGGCGGCGTCGAGGACGCGGGTCGGGTTGCGCCAGCTCGTGCTCAGCGCGTACTCGTCGGCCCCGCCGTGCTCGCCGCCCGCGCGGTGCCCGGTGAAATCGGCCGAGAAGCGTCCGAGGTTCGCCGCGCTCGCGCCACGCCAGCCGTAGATCGACTGGTGGGGGTCGCCGACGGCCATCACAGCCTGGCCGGCGAACAGCGTGGAGAGCAGGCGCGTCTGCACCACCGAGGTGTCCTGGTACTCGTCCAGCAGCACGACCCGGAACCGCCGACGGTAGTCGGCGACGACCGCCGGCAGCCGCTCGGCGATGTCGAGCGCGAGAGCCACCTGGTCGGAGTACTCGACGAAGCCGCGGCGCCGCTTCTCCGCGGCGAACTCCTGAGCGAGCGCGAGCAGCGGCGGAAGGGAGCCGACCGCCTCCACCGCTTTCAGCACCGAGCCGTACGGGGTGCTCTTGCGCACGTTCCCCGTGGGCAGTTCGAGCACGCGCGAGAACTCCTCCACCATGCGCTCGACGTCGACCGCGTCCGCGACGTTCTCGCTGAGGGCCCGGCTCAGGGTGAGCACGGCGCTCGTCACTGTGTCGACGCCCCGCTCCAGCTCGACCAGACGATCGTCGGTGCTTCCGACCACGAGCCTCCTGGCCAGCTGCCAGGCCGAGGCCTCGCTCAGCACGGCCGACTCCGGCTCCCGGCCGATGAGCAGGGCGTTCTCGCGGAAGATCGCGTTGGCGAAGGCGTTGTACGTGGCGACTTCGGGAGCCTCGAAGGGGTCGAACGCGATATCGGTCAGTCCGGAGTCCACCAGTTGCTCGATCCGCGTGCGGATGCGCGCGGCGAGCTCGCCGGCCGCCTTGCGCGTGAAGGTGAGCCCGAGGATCTCCGGCACGCGCGCGTGCCCGTTCGCGAGCAGCCAGACGACGCGGTTGGCCATCGTCTCCGTCTTGCCGCTGCCCGCGCCGGCGACCACGATGGCGGGCCGCACGGGTGCCTCGATGACCGCCTGCTGCTGCGGGGTCGGCTCGGGGAGGGCGAGCGCTCGCGCGATCTCCACCGCGCTGATCGCGCGTGTGGGCCGCTCGTCCCGCTCGAGCCCGTGCGCCGGGTCGTCGAGGGTCAGTGCCTGCTCGACGAGGTCGAGGTCGGCGTCGGCGGCGGCCCACTCCAGCACGTTCTCGTCGTTCATGATCGCTCCTCCCTCTCGCCCCTCTCGCCCCGAATTCTCCGCGCGCGCATCAGGCGCTCACCGCCGGCACCAGGTGGATGCGGTACTCGTACTTCGCGTGCGGGTCGCGCTCCCCGAGATCGACGACACCCGCGAACGTGGCCGCGGCCATGCCGTCCGCCGCTGCGGCGACACGCTGCTTCAAGCGCTCGAGTCCGCGCCGGTCGACGCGATCCTGCGCGACCTCGCGGTAGCTCTTCCCTCGCACGCCCTTCGCCACGAACAGCAGCTTCGCACCGCCCGACGGCAGACCGGTCGCGACCTCGATCGCGCCGTGCTCGAGCGCGAGCTGGTAGGCGCCGAGCTGGGCGTGCTCCGCGGCTTCCGCAGCTGAGGGTGTGCGGTTGCCGGTCTTCAGGTCCACGATCACGACCGTGCCGTCCGCCGTGCGCTCGACCCGATCGATGGTGCCGCGCACGAGCGCCCGCCCGATCCGCAGTTCGAACTCCCCCTCCGAGCCGAGCAGCACTCCCCCGGCGCGCTCGAAGTCGCGGAGGTACTCGGAGACGCCCTGCGCGAGGGTGCGCGTGCGACGACGCTCCTTCTCCTCCAGCCACGGCGACTCGAAGCTGAGCTCCTTCCAGCGGCGTTCGATGCCGCCCCAGAGGCGCTCGACGCTCAGATCGCGATCGTCGCTGGTGCTCGCCTCCTCCATCACCGCGTGCACGACCGTGCCGATGCCGGCGGCCAGCCCGCTCGGCGACGAGGCCATCGCGTCGACGAACCAGGCCAGGGGCGACTTCTCGAACGTCTCGAGCCGCGACGGCGAGACGCGCACGACCTGCTCCTCGTCGTCGAGGTCGACCAGCGGCTCGACGGTGGAGGGCTCGACCAGCCCGTACCACTCCGCCGGGTCGGCGCCCTCGACCTCGGCGTCGGCCAGGCGGGCGAGGGCTTCCGCCGCATCCGCGGAGCCGGTCGTGGCGAGACGGCGCCGCAGGCGGCCCACCATGCCGCGCAACGAGAGCGGGTGGAGGGTCTCGTCGGTGTCGTCGACGGCGACCTCGCCCGGGAGCCGGAGGAACGGCGAGGGCTGCTCGTCGTCGTTCGCCGTCGCGCTGAGGATGACCTGACCCCGGGCGCGCGACACGGCCAGGGCGAACATACGGAGCTCGTCGCCGAGCACCTGGGCACGCTGGTCCTCCGTGACGGTCTCGCGACCGTCGAGGGCATCGGCCAGCTCCTGCGGATGGAGGAGCGAGCCGCGCAGCCGCAGATTGGGCCATACGCTCTCCTGCAGGCCGGCGACCGCGACGACCTCGAACTCGCGGCCGACGGTCGCGCTCGGCGTGCAGACGAGCACCGCCGGCCCGGCGGTCTGGGCGGCGAGGGTGTCCTCGGGGACCTCCGCTCCGAGGAGCTCGACGACGAAGTCGGCCGCCGGCCGCTCGGGGTAGCGTTCGACGAACCGCCGCGCGGCGGTGAACAGGGCGACGACGCCGTCCAGGTGCCGGTTGGCCTCGTCGGCCACGATGCCGCTGCGCTCCGACTGCTCCAGCCAGCGCGTCGCGAGGCCGCTGCGCTCCCAGGCGTGCCACAGCAGCTCCTCGATGGTGGCTCCCGCCTCCGCCTTCTCGCGCCCCGCACGCAACGTCTCCGCGAGCCGCCCCGCACGGCGCGCCGGGGACGAGTCGATCAGCGACAGGTGCGTCGGATCGCCCAGCGCCTCGACCAGCAGCTCGTCGCCGGGCCGGTTGCCCTCCCCCGCGAGCTCCTCCTGACGCAACGCGAGCCGCAGCCGCCGCAGGCTCACGGCGTCGAGACCGCCGAACGGCCCGAGCAGAAGCTCGGTCGCGACCTGCGGGGTCGCCTCGACGGCGCCCAGTTCGACGCCGGCGACAGTGATCAGCTGGCGGGCGGCGTAGTCGTCGCGCAGCGCTCGACCGGCGATGCTGGTCTTCGTCGGGACCTCCGCGACCGCCAATGCGCGTGCGAGGCCGGGGACGTGCGCACCCGATCGGACGACGACCGCCATGTCGTCCCAGGGGACGCCGTCGAGCAGGTGCCGCTCGCGCAGCCGCCGCGCGAGCCGCGCCGCCTCGGCCGGCGCGGAGGACGCCTGGAGGCGCAGCACCGCCGCGGGGCCGTCCGCAGTGCCGACGCGACCGGCCGACGCGAGGCGCTGCACCCCGGCCGCGGCCGTCCCGATGCGCTCCGTCACCCGCGCGGTGAGCTCACGCAGCTCGGGCGTCTGACGATGAGCGGTGCCCAGGACGACGCGCTCGACCGGCACGCCGAGCCGCAGGCTCAGCTGCCCCAGCGCACCGGTCTCGGCGCCGCGGAAGGTGGTGGAAGCGACATCGGGGTCGCCGAAGGCGACGACGGCGACCCCGCGCTCGGCGAGCGCGCGCAGCAGCGACAGCGTGGCGACCGTCGCCTCCTGCGCGTCGTCCACGAGGACGACCCTCAGCCTGTCGAGCGCGCCGCCCTCGCGGACGACGGCGACCGCGGAGGCGATGAGCTCGGCCGAGTCGACGAACCCGCCGCGATAGCTGTCGACGACGTCCTGGTACTCGGCGAGGAAGCGGGCGGCCGCGCGCCACTCGTCGCGTCCTGTGATCGCGCCCAGCTCCGAGAGCCGGGGCGGCGTCACGCCGTGCTCGGCGCAGCGGGCCATCAGCTCGCGCAATTCGGTGCGGAACCCCCGCAGCGCGCGGACCTCCTCCCCCAGCGGCTCCGGCCAACGCGGCCCTGTGCCGTCCTCGATGTGCCCGGCGAGCAGCTCGGCGATGATCTGGTCCTGCTCACCGCCGGTGAGGAGCCGTGGGGCCTCCTCGCCCGTGCGGCGCGCCCGCGAGCCCACGAGCTGGAACGCGAGCGAGGTCGCCGTGCGCGCGAGCGGTCCATTGGTCGGCACGCCGAGCCGGACCGCGATGCGGTCCCGCAAGGCGGTCGCCGCGGCGCGGGAGGCGCTCAGCGCGAGCACCTCGTCGACGCCGTAGCCGCGGCCGAGCACCCGATCGGCGATGGCCTCGACCAGCGTGCTGGTCTTGCCGGTGCCCGGCGCGCCGAGAACCGCCGCGGAGGCGCCGTCGGCGAGCCGCAGGACGGCGGCCTGGGTGTCGTCGAGGACGAGCGCGGCGCCCGAGGTGCGCCGGTCGGCGCGCGGACGGAAACCTCGGGTCGTCATGTCCCTCACGGTATCGGCGTCCGCCGACAGAGAACGCGACCCGGTGCCGCGAGCCGTGTGCCGTAGTCTGAATTCACATCGGCCTGTCGGTTTCGAACGGCCCGGAACACGTGAAAGGACCGTCGTGGAGATCCGCATCGGAATCGTCAACGCCCCCCGCGAACTGGGATTCGAGTCGGCGCAGTCGCCCGACGAGATCGCGCAGCAGGTGGAGACCGCCGTCACGGGCGGCGCCGCCGTGCTCAAGCTGACCGACGACAAGGGTCGCGTCTACGTCGTGCCCACCGCCGGAATCGCCTACGTCGAGGTCGGCGCCGAGGAGTCGCGCCGCATCGGCTTCGTCGGCTAGATTCCCGTCTCGTGGAACTCCTCTTCGTCGCCCTGGGCGGCGCCCTGCTCGGCCTCGGCGCCCGCTATCTGCTCCCCAACCGTCACACCCACGGTGCGGTGCTCATCCCCGCGCTCGGCGTGATCGCCGCGAGCGTCCTCTGGGTCGCCCTCACCTGGGCGGGCCTGAAGTGGGACGGCGGCTGGATCTGGTGGATCACCCTGGTCGGCACCGCGGTCATCGTCGCTGCCGTCGATCTCGTGGTCGGTCGCATCCGCACCGCGCACGACGACAAGCTGCTCCACACCCTCGCGAAGGGTGCGATCGCACGCTGACCCGCCGGGCGCCCCGGCATGCCCGCGGCGCCCGTCAGGCGGTGAGCCCGAGCGCGTCCATCCGTCGCGTGTGCGCGGCGATCAGCTCGGTGAAGATCGGCTCGATGCGCTCCTCGTCGGTGGCGCGGTTGCCGGAGAGGTGGAGCGCGGAGCGCGCGACGAGGAGCGTGTCGCCGACCAGACGCCTGCCCCACATCGCCAGCCGAGACGCGAGCCGCGGGTCGGCCCCGATCTCGGTGCGCAGTACCTCCAGCACCCCCTCCTGACCGGACTCGGAGCCCAGGAGGTGCGCGACGCGCGGCCCGATGTCGCCCGGCAGCCCCGCGGCCAGCCGGATGAAGAAGTCGTCGAGGAGGCCGCCGGTCACGAGGGCCGAGAGCAGGGTCTCCCGCCAGTCCGATCCGACGATCGTCGCGCTGAAGCCCTCGATCGCATCGGCGAAGGGTTTCATCACCTCGCCGGGCTCGTCGCCGCGGCGACGGATCTCGGCGACGATGCCCTGGTGCTTCGACAACGCGCGCCCCGCCGCAGTCGATACGAGTTCCTTCGCGGCGAGCGAACCGCACTCCGCCGCGACGCGCGACAGGGTCTGGAACTGTTCCAGTTGCAGGTACGCCGCCTGCCCCAGGTAGGGCAGCAGGTCCGGCATCACCTCGTGCAGGTCGATGCGGACCGCCGGTGCGCGGTCGGCGCGCGGGGCGAGACGGGGCAGCTCGACCACGGGGCGTCGGCGCGTGAACCAGGTTGACACGTACAGCAGTGTAACGGGGTCGTCCAGTAGGCTTGCCTCGTCCGTCGGCGGTGGATCGACGGCCCCTGCGCCTGCGACAGAGACCACGGCGTAGACCTCACGTACGAAACGACAGGCATACCTTTTGACTTTCTCCGAACTCAACATCGACCAGGACATGGTGGACGCGCTCGCCTCCAAAGGCATCGTGGAGCCGTTCCCCATCCAGACCCAGACCATCCCCCTCGCGTTGAGCGGCCAGGACATCATCGGCCAAGCGAAGACGGGCACCGGCAAGACCTTCGGCTTCGGCCTCCCCATCATCCAGCGCATCGGCCTCGACCCGGAGCCCGGCGTCAAGGTGCTCGTCGTCGTCCCGACCCGCGAGCTGTGCGTCCAGGTCGCCGAGGACCTCGAGCTCGCCACGTCGAACCGCTCCACGAAGGTCGTCAGCATCTACGGCGGCAAGGCCTACGAGGGCCAGGTAGAGCAGCTCAAGGCCGGCGCGCAGATCGTCGTCGGCACTCCGGGGCGTCTGCTCGACCTCGCAGGGCAGCGTCTCCTCGACCTCAAGCAGGTGCAGGAGGTGGTGCTCGACGAGGCTGACAAGATGCTCGACCTCGGCTTCCTCGCCGACATCGAGAAGATCTTCCAGCAGGTCCCGGCGACGCGCCACACCATGCTCTTCTCGGCGACCATGCCCGGGCCGATCGTCGCGCTGGCGCGCCGTTTCATGACGCGCCCGGTGCACATCCGCGCCACGGACCCGGACGAGGGTCTCACCCAGGCCAACATCAAGCACGTCGTCTACCGCGCGCACTCGCTCGACAAGGACGAGGTCATCGGCCGCATCCTGCAGGCCGAGGGCCGCGGCAAGACCGTCGTCTTCACGCGCACCAAGCGCGCTGCGGCGAAGCTCGTCGAGGAGCTCAACGACCGGGGCTTCAACGCCGCCGCCGTGCACGGCGACCTCAACCAGGAGCAGCGCGAGCGTGCGATGGCGGCTTTCAAGGCCGGCAAGAAGGACATCCTGATCGCGACGGACGTCGCTGCTCGCGGCATCGATGTGAACGACGTCACGCACGTGATCAACCACACGGTCCCCGACGACCACGACACCTATCTGCACCGTGCCGGCCGCACCGGCCGCGCCGGCAAGACCGGGGTCGCAGTGACCTTCGTCGACTGGGACGACCTGCACAAGTGGGCTCTCATCAACCGCGCACTCGAGATGGGCGTGCCGGAGCCGACGGAGACCTACTCGTCGAGCCCGCACCTCTACGAGGACCTCGGCATCCCCGCCGGGTCGAAGGGGCGGCTGAAGAGCACGCCCGTCGTGAAGGCCGAGGCAGGCCGGCCGGCCGCGGCAGGGCGCGACGGCGAGCGTCCGTCCGGCAACCGCAACCGGCGCCGCACCCGTGGTGAGGGCTCCTCGGCTCCGGCCGCCGGCTCGGCGTCCACCAGCGCGCCTGCCGCGACGGACGGCTCGGGCGAGCAGGGCGTCGCCGCCGGCACGCACGACGGCGGCGGCTCGCAGCACCGCGACGGCAACAGCGCCCCCCGCCGTCGCCGTCGCCGCTCGCGGGGCGGCGCGTCCACCGCACCGAGCACGCCCCCGGCGAACTGACCCGGCGCCGCTCGCGGCGCTGCACGACGAAGGCGGTGACCCTCACGGGTCGCCGCCTTCGTCGTGCGTGCCGTCGGCCGGTCAGTACCAGTTGTGTCCGAGGTGGAACGACCACGCGGCGCACGGGGACCCGTAGCGGCCGGAGATGTACGACAGCCCCCAGTCGATCTGCGTGTTCGCGTTGGTCATCCAGTCGGGGCCGGCGCTGGCCATCTTGCTCCCCGGGAGCGCCTGCGGGATGCCGTAGGCGCCGCTCGATCGGTTGTAGGCGTCGGCGCGCCAGCTCGACTCCTTCGTCCAGAGCTTGATGAGGCAGCTCATCTGCTCGCTGCCCCAGCCGTAGGCGGGGAGTCTGCTCGATGCGTATGCCTGCGCGGCGGCCGGGTTCACCACGATCCCGGGGGGAGGAGCGGAGCTGTCGGCTCCTCCGCTCCCGCCGCCTGCACCTGCGCCGCTCCCGGCGTTCGCGGCCTCCTCCGCGGCGCGCGCGGCGACCCCCTCCGCGTACTGCCGCTCGACCGAGGCCGCGGTGTTCTTCAGCGACGCGAGCTGAGCGTACAGGGTGTCGGCGCGGGTCTGCTGCTCGGCGACCGCGGCGTCGGAGGCGGCCTTCGCCGCGGCCGCCGCGTCGTACGCTTTCTTCGCCTCCGCGTCGAGCCGGGTCCGTTCGGTCCGGGCCGCCGCCGCCTGGTCACGCAACGACGCGGCGACGTTCTTCTGCTGCGTCGCCCGTGCGTAGAGCGCGCTCGAGCGTTCGCCGAGCTTCGAGACGGCCCCGAGCTGGTAGAGGAGGGAGTCCGCGGACGCGCTCCCGCCGCTCACGAAGAGGCGGAGGGACACGTCCGAACCGCCCCCGCGGCTGAGCTGTGCCGCGAGCGCGCCGCTCTGCGTCCGCAGCGTCGTCGCCTCGGCTGTGGCGGCATCCGCCTGCGCGGCGAGATCCGCCGCGGTGCGGGTGGCCGTCTCGAGGGCGGCCTGCGCCGCCCCGTAGTCCGCAGCGCGAGCGATCGTCTCCTCCGCCGCCGCGTTCGCCGCACTCCGCAGTCCGGCGAGCAGGGAGGTGATGCGGTCCATCTGAGCCTGTGCGGAGGACGCGTTCGCCTTGGCGGCGGCGACGTCGTCCCAGCTCGGATACGTCTCGGCGGAGGCACGCTGGCTCGTGTCGACGGCCACCATCCCCGCCACCAGCACGGCGACCGCCGCGGATCGCGCCCACACGCTCATGTCAGTACCAGTTCGGGTCGTGGCTCATCTCGAAGTTCCACGCGGCGCACGGCGATCCGTAGGCGCGGTCGATGTAGTCGAGACCCCAGTTCACCTGGGTGTTCTGGTTGGTCATCCAGTCGGCCCCCGCCGACGCCATCTTGCTGGCCGGCCACGCCTGCGGGATGCCGTACGCTCCGCTGGAGCTGTTGTAGGCGTCGGCGCGCCAGCCGGACTCGTGGTTCCACAGTTTGATCAGGCACCCCATCTGGTCCTGCCCCCAGCCGTAGGCGGCGAGGCGGCTCGACGCGTACGCCTGCGCGCCGGCCGGGTCGACGACCATCCCCGGCGGGGGTGCGAACCCGTCGGAGCCGCCGCCCGGATTGGCCGCAGCGGCCGCGGCCGCTGCGGCGGCCTGCCCCGCCGCGTAGCTCTGCTCGACCGACGCCTCGGTGTTCTTCAGCGACGCCAACTGCGCGTACAGCGTGTTGGCGTGGGATTTCTGGTCGGCGAGTTGCGCCTCGGCGGCCGCTTCCGCCTCTTGCGCCGCCTGGTAGGCCTTCTTCGCGTCCGCGTCGAGCTGGGTGCGCACCTTCTGTGCGGCGGCGGCCTGGGTGCTGAGCGCGGAGGCGACGTTCTTCTGCTGGTCGGCCGCCGCGAGCAGTGCGGTGGAGCGTGACGTCAGCTTCGACATCGCGCCCAGCTCGTAGAGCAGGGACTGCTGGCGGGAGGAGTTGGCGTCGAGGAAGAGCCGGAGGGTGACGTCCGACGCACCGGCGCGCGCCAGCTGCGACGCCAGGGTCCCGCTCTGCGTGCGGAGCGTCGCGGCCTGCGCCGCTGCGGCCGTCGCCCGGGTCTGCAGATCATCGGCCTTCGCCGTCGCGGCCTGGAGGGCCGACTCGGCGGCGCCGTACTCGCCCGCACGCTTGACGGCGAGGTCGCCTGCGGCGTTGGCGGCGGTCTGGAGGCTCGCGAGGAGGCCGTTGATGCGGTCGACCTCCGCCTGGGCGTTCGCCGCGTTCGCCTTCGCCGCCTGGACGTCATCCCACGACGGATAGCTGGTGTCCGCCGCCGCAGGCGCCGCACCTCCCGCCAGGACGAGCGCGCCGACGAGCGCCGCCGCCGCCGCAGAGGACGTCCACATCCGTTTCACCCGAGTACCTCGCCTTCCGTCCCCCGCGGTCCAGGCTAAGCGCACCTGGTCACGGAGCGGAGAAAGGCGCCGCGCCTGTCGCTTCTTCGATCATCCGGTCGAGGACGGCCGGATCGGTGGTGTTCTCGCCGAGCCGGTTCGGTTTTCCCGCACCGTGGTAGTCGCTCGATCCGGTGATCGCCAGGCCGTAGCGGGCCGCGAGCTCGCGCAGCCGCGCCTTGCCGTCCTCGGTGTTCTCGCGATGGTCGACCTCGAGACCGAACAGCCCGGCGTCGACCAGACGGCGCAGACGGTCCTCGGGAATGACGCGGCTTCGTCCGCCCGTCGCGGGATGCGCGAGCACCGGTATGCCTCCCGCGGCGCGGATGAGACGGACGCCGGTCAGCGGGTCGGGGGCGTAGTGCGGCTGGAAGTAGCCGCTGCGCCAGTGCAGGATCCCCGCGAACGCGGCACTGCGGTCTTCGGCGAGCCCGCGGGCGACCAGCGCGTCCGCGATGTGCGGGCGGCCGACGGTCGCGCCCTCCGTGGCCTGCGCCATGACGTCGGCCCAGGTGATGTCATAGTCCTCCGCGATGCGCCTGACCATGTCCTCCGCACGTCGCATCCGACCGTCGCGGATGCGCTGCGTCTCGGCGACGAGCGCCGGATCGGCGGGGTCGAAGAGGTAACCGAGCATGTGCACGCTCGCGAACTCGATCCGCGTGCTCAGCTCCATCCCCGGGATGACCGTCACCCCGACGTCCGCACCCGCCGCGGCCGCGTCCGCCCACCCGGCGGTGGAGTCGTGGTCGGTGAGCGCGACGGTCCCCAGCCCCGCCGCCGCTGCGGCGCGGACGAGCTCCGCAGGGGTCTCCGTCCCGTCCGACACGCTCGAGTGCGTGTGGAGGTCGACGGGACCGCGGAACCGTCGCTCATCAGCCATGCCTTCCATCCTAGGAGTGGGAGAATGGTCGGCATGTCGTCCCAGTCGTCCACGCCGTCCCCCGCCGACACCGCCGCCGAGTCGGCCGAGATCCCCGCAGAGGCCGCGGAGGCCCCGCGCGCCACCGCGAACCGCTCGACCACACCGGGCTCCGACGCCTTCAAGGCGTACATCGGGAGCGGCTGGGCCGAACGGCCGGACGTGCTCCCGGGCGCCCGCGAGCAGGCCGCTTACGCCGCGCGCCGCCGTGCGCGCGTCTCGGAGCTCTTCCGCGGTCGCCGTGTCATCGTGCCGGCCGGCCGGCTGAAGCAGCGCTCCAACGACACCGACTACGCCTTCCGCGCCCACTCCGCGTTCACCCACCTCACGGGATGGGGATCCGACGCCGAGCCCGGCAGCGTGCTGGTGCTCGAACCCGTCGGTGACGGCCACGAGGCGACACTGTACTTCCGCGAGCGTGCCGGCCGTGACTCCGACGAGTTCTACGCGAGCCCCGAGATCGGCGAGTTCTGGATCGGGCCGCGCCCCTCCCTCGCCCAGGTCGCGAGCGACCTCGATCTGCCGACGCGCGGCATCGCCGACGCCGCCGACGTCATCGACACCGTGGACGCGACGGCCGTGGTCCTGCGGGAGGCGGACCCCGCGCTCACCGACCGGGTCGACACCGCGCGCCTCCTGCTCTCCGAGGCCGCCGATCCCGAGGATCACGCCGAGGACGACCGCCTGGCGCGCGAGCTGTCCGAGCTGCGGCTCGTCAAGGACGACTACGAGCTCGCCGAGCTGCGGGCCGCGATCGCCGCCACCGCGCGCGGGTTCGACGACGTGATCGCCGACCTCCCCCGGATCGTGGCGCACCCGCGCGGCGAGCGCCTCGTCGAGGGCATCTTCAACGGCCGTGCGCGGGCCGACGGCAACGCCGTGGGTTATGACACGATCGCCGCCAGCGGTCCGCACGCCTGCATCCTCCACTGGACCCGCAACGACGGCCCTGTGGTGCCCGGCGACCTGATCCTGCTCGACGCCGGCGTGGAGATGGACAGCTACTACACGGCGGACATCACCAGGACGATTCCCGTGAACGGCACGTTCGGCGAGACCCAGCGGCTCGTGTACGAGACCGTGCGCGAGGCCGCCGACGCCGCGTTCGCGATCGTCCGCCCCGGCATCCGCTTCCGCGAGATCCACGCGACCGCCATGGCCGTCATCGCGCGCCGGACGGCCGAGTGGGGGCTGCTGCCCGTCTCGGCGGAGGAGGCGCTCCTGCCGGAGAACCAGCAGCACCGCCGCTACATGGTGCACGGCACGAGCCACCACCTCGGGCTCGACGTGCACGACTGCGCCCAGGCACGACGTGAGCTGTACCTCGACGGCGTCCTGGAGCCCGGGATGACCTTCACCATCGAGCCGGGGCTGTACTTCCAGCCCGACGACCTGACCGTACCCGAGCGCTTCCGTGGCATCGGCGTGCGTATCGAGGACAACATCCTGGTGACGGCCGACGGCGCCGAGAACCTCTCGCTCGCCATCCCCCGCACGGCCGACGACGTCGAGGCGTGGATGGGCCGGCTCGGCGCGCGCTGACCCGGTCGTCCCGCTGCTGGTGGGAGCACCCCGCCCTGCCCTTCAAAGGGCGACGGCGAAGGAGCGCACCCGTGCCCTACGATCGCACCATGAGACGAACCCGGGGGATCTTCATCGGCCTCGCCCTCGCCCTCGCCGCCGCGACGGGAGCACTTGCCGGATGCGCCACATCGCCGGCCGCAGCGCCGCTCGCGGCCGTGACCGAATCCGCGACACCCACGCCCACCCCCACCGACGCGGCCGTCAATTGGCGCGACAGCGAGAGCATGATCATCCTGCCGAGCGCCACGACGAGTTCCTCGCTGCCGCACGGCCCGTCCTGGGTGACGGCCGGCGGCCACCTCCGCTGCGGCATCTACGACGACTGGGTCGTGCACGACCAGGACGGTAACCGCCTGCCGCCGCAGATCTTCTACGGCTGCCGGATCGACCCGACCGCGGCGACACTGACCTACCCGGACTTCGACAGCCCGGGCAAGGGCATGGTGGGCGGCTGCCCGAGCGGGTTCTCCGCCATTGCGGGGAGCACCCCATCACCCCTCTGCAATAGCGGCCAGGTGTTCTCCAGCGAGACCGACCACTCGAACGTGCTCGAACCCGGTCAAGGTGTGCGGTTCGCCGGCATCGAGTGCGTCGCGACCGGCGAGGACGCGATGAGCTGCACCGAACCTGCGACAGGGCACGGATTCCGCGCGAGCCTCTCTGACTACGCCCTGTTCTGACCGTCCGCGGGCGGTTCCGGCGCCGCGGGCGGCGGCTGCCACGCGGGCGGCGGGTCGCTGGGATGCGGCGCGGCCGGCGGGTCGCTCGGGTGCGGTGCCGCGGCGGCGGGCTGCTCGGCGGCTCCTGCCCCGCCCTGGAGGAGGTTGCGTGCGCGGTTGCCGAGGTCGCTGTCCACGAGCACCGAGTAACTGGTCGCGATCACCTGCATGACCGAGGTGTAGTCCTTGCGGCGGCGGTTGATCGCGTAGGAGACGATGCCGAAGAGCATGCCGAACCCGGCGCCGATGAGGACGGCCGCGATCACGAACGCGAAGCTCACCGTCGGCGAGAAGATGATGAGCAGAAGCCCGAAGAAGATGCCGAGCCACGCGCCCGAGGCCGCGCCCGCGAGCGCCACGCGCCCCCAGGTCAGCTTGCCGGTGACCCGCTCGACGCTCTTCAGGTCGCTGCCGACGATCGAGACCTTGTCGACGGGGAAGTCCGCTCGCGCGAGCACGTCCACGGCCTCCTGCGCGGCGAGGTAGGTCTCGAAGGTCGCGACGACCTCACCGCGCGGGAGGGTCGGGAAGAGCATCCGGTTGCGGCCGCCGAGCGGGCTGGGGCTGGTCATCTTCCCATTCTCCCATTGTCACGGTGCGCTCGGCGGGAAGGGCTTAGGTTTATACACGTGAGTGCCACGAGGATCTTCGTCGCCCGGCTCGCCGGGACCAGCGTCTTCGACCCGGTCGGCGACCGGGTCGGCCGCGTCAGGGACGTCCTGGTGGTCTATCGCAAATCCGATCCGCCGACCGTCGTCGGGCTGGTCGTCGAGATCCCCGGCAAGCGGCGCGTCTTCGTCTCGATCGGACGCGTGACCAGCATCTCTCCCGGCCAGATCATCACCACCGGGCTCATCAACGTGCGCCGGTTCGAGCAGCGCGGGGGCGAGGTGCGCGTGATCGCCGAGCTCCTCGGCCGCAAGGTCGACTTCGCCGACGGCAGCGGCGAGGCCACCATCGAGGACGTCGCCATCGAGGAGTCCGCCACCGGCGAGTGGGCCGTCGGGCAGCTCTTCGTGCGGCGCCCGAAGTCCGGTGCGTCACCGTTCGGCAAGGGTCCGACGACGATCGTGACCTGGAACGAGGTCACCGAACGTCTGCGCCGCGGCGAGGCGCAGTCGGCCGAGCAGCTCATCGCCACCTACTCCGAGCTCAAGCCCGCCGACTTGGCGAACACCCTGCTCGACCTCCCGCCGCAGCGCATGCTCGAAGTCGCAGAAGAGCTGCCCGACGACCGCCTGGCCGACGTGCTGGAGGAGATGCCCGAGAGCGAGCAGGTGCAGATCCTCACCAAGCTCGACGACGACCGGGCCGCCGACGTGCTCGACCAGATGGAGCCGGACGACGCCGCCGACCTCATCGCCCAGCTCTCCGACGAGCGCGGCGAGCACCTCCTGGAGCTGATGGAGCCGGAGGAGGCGGAGGACGTCCGCATGCTCCTCAGCTACGCGCCCGACACGGCCGGCGGCCTGATGACCACGGAGCCCATCATCGTGTCGGCCGACGCCACCGTCGCCGAAGGCCTCGCGCTCATCCGCCGGCACGAGCTCGCTCCGGCACTGGGGGCGGCGGTGTGCGTCACGCTGCCGCCATACGAGCCGCCGACGGGGCGGTTCCTCGGTATCGTGCACTTCCAGCGGATGCTGCGCTACCCGCCGCACGTGCGCCTCGGCACCCTGCTCGATCCGAGCCTCGAACCGGTCACCGGAGAGACCTCGGCGGCCGAGGTCTCGCGCATCCTCGCGAGCTACAACCTCGTCTCGGTCCCCGTGGTCGACGACAAGCACCGGCTCGTCGGCGTGGTGACCATCGACGACGTGCTCGACTACCTCCTCCCGGACGACTGGCGAAGTCAGGACGAGGACGAACCGGTCAAACAGCCGAGTCCGTCCGACGAGACCGGCAGCATCCGCATCGTGAACGGAAGGAGGGGCCCAGGTGGCACGCGGTAGGCAGGACGACCGACTCGACGCGCCGAAGGGGCTGCGCACTCCCGTCCTCGGCTCGTCGTCCCGCCGGGGGCGCGCCGATCAGAACGACCGGTTCGGACGTTTCACCGAGTGGATCGCGCGCGCGATGGGGACGCCGTGGTTCATCCTCGGGCTGACCATCTTCGTCGCCGCGTGGATGGCGTGGAACACCCTCGTCCCGCCCGCCTGGCGCTTCGACTCCGCGGCGCTCGGCTTCATCGCGCTGACACTGGTCCTCTCGCTCCAGGCGTCGTACGCGGCCCCGCTCATCCTGCTCGCGCAGAACCGGCAGGACGACCGCGACCGGGTCCAGATCGAGCAGGACAGGCAGCGTGCCGAACGCAATCTGGCCGACACGGAGTACCTGGCGCGCGAGGTCGTCGCTCTGCGGCTCGCCGTGAGGGACATGGCGACGAAGGACTTCATCCGCGCCGAGCTGCGCGCACTGCTCGAAGACCTCGAGGAGCGCGACGCGGGAGAGGGCGAGACGACCCGTGCCTGAGCTGGCGGACGCCGTGGGGCGTGCGCTGGCGGCGGTGCTCGACCCCGAGATCCGGAAGCCGATCACCGAGCTCGACATGGTGAGGGGCGTGGAGGTCGCGCCCGACGGCCACGCGACGGTGGGTATCAAGCTCACCATCGTCGGCTGCCCCGCCGCGGACGCCATCGAGCGCGACGTGCGCGCGGCCACCGCGAGCGTGCCCGGGGTGACGGACGTGACGGTGGACGTGACGGTCATGACACCGGCCGAGCGGAAGGCGCTCACCGAGCGCCTGCGCGGCGGCCGCGCGGCCCGCACCGCGCAGTTCGGCCCCGACTCGCTGACGCGGGTCTACGCCGTGACCAGCGGCAAGGGCGGGGTCGGCAAATCGACCGTCACCGCCAACCTCGCCGTCGCCCTGGCGGAGCGGGGACTCCGGGTCGGGATCGTCGACGCCGACGTGCACGGGTTCTCCATCCCGGGCATCCTCGGGCTGACGGACGAGCACGGCGTCGCGCCCCGCCCCACCCGTGTCGACGACATGATCCTCCCGCCCGTCGCCTACGGTGTGAAGGTCGTCTCCATCGGAATGTTCGTCGACTCCCCGTCGGCCGCGGTCGCGTGGCGCGGACCGATGCTGCACCGCACCATTCAGCAGTTCCTGACCGATGTCTTCTTCGGCGACCTGGACGTGCTGCTGCTCGACCTGCCGCCCGGCACGGGGGATGTGGCGATCTCGGTCGGTCAGCTCCTCCCGCAGGCCGAGGTCGTCGTCGTCACCACGCCTCAGCCGGCCGCGGCGGACGTCGCGGAGCGCAGCGGCGTCGTCGCCCGGCAGACCGGTCAGACGGTCGTCGGCGTGATCGAGAACATGGCCGGCCTGGTGCAGCCCGACGGCAGCGTCCTCGAGCTCTTCGGCAGCGGGGGCGGCGAGGAGGTGGCCCGCCGGCTGTCCGCGGGCCAGGAGTCCGCGGTGCCGCTGCTCGCCTCCGTGCCGCTCAGCATCCCGCTGCGCTCCGGAGGCGACACCGGAGCACCGATCGTCGTGACGGACCCGCAGGATCCGGCAGCCGCCGCGATCCGCCTGGTCGCCGAGCGGCTCGCGACGCGGAGCCGAGGACTCGCCGGGCGCAAGCTCGGCCTCAGCCTGAAGTAGCGCGAGGGCCCGCGGTCACACCGGCTCCACGAGGCGTGCGAGCAGCTCGACCAGCAGCCGCTCCGTCAACGACCGTGGGAGCGCCTCGATCATGGCGAGCAGAGGCGCCTGATCGTCCGGGAGGGCGCCGTCTCCGCTTCCGCCGATCCCCACCGCCTGCAGCACGGCAACCGCCGCATCCGAGTCCAGAGGGCTCTCCGCCAGGCCGTCGGGGAGCGTGTCCAGGACTGTGGCGGGATCGACCGGCGGGATGCCGCGCGCCTCGTCGGCCGCACCACGCAGCGCCGCCTCCAGCTCGTCCAGCCGCGATCCCGTGACGGGGGTGATCGTGAGGTGGGTGGTGTGCGGCAGTCGGGTGTCGTCCGCCTGGGTGAGGCCCGGCTGCAGCTGGAGGTGCCAGCCGCGCGCCCGTGCGCGGTCGGCCCAGTGATGCGGGTCCACCCGTCGCTCCGGGGGCAGGGACTCGTCCGTCGTCACGGCCAGGAGGGGCCCCGTCGGGGTCCCGAGCACGCGGAGACCCTCGATGTCCGCGACGAGGTCCGTCAGGGCGGCCGTCGACCGGCGGCACGAGTCCGCGAGCTCCGCCAGTCCCCTGGCCCCGAGCGCCTGGACGATCGCCCACGACGCCGCCAGCGCCGCGGCCGACTTCGACCCGAGGAGGGTGGGATTCACGACGGGGTAGCCGGGCCATCCCGTCGTCGCGAAATACTGCAGCCGCTGGCGGTCGCGACCGCGCTGCAGCAGCACGCTCGCGCCTTTGGGCGCGTAGCCGAACTTGTGGAGATCGGCCGAGACGCTGGTCACCCCGGGCAGGCGGAAGTCCCACAGGGGAAGCGCCGAGCCGTCCGCCTCGCGCCAGAAGGGCAGGATCCACCCGCCAATGCAGCCGTCGACGTGCAGCGCGACGCCCGCCTCGGCGCACCCCTCGGCGACGATCTCGACCGGGTCCAGCGCCCCGTACGGGTACGACGGCGCGGAGACGACGACGAGCGCGACGTCCGGCGCGAGACGCTCCAGGAGACGCCGCGGGTCGACCCGCCCGGTGGCCGGGTCGACCGGCACCAGGTCGAGCGCCAGATCGAAGTACTCGGCCGCCTTCTGGAACGCCGCGTGCACGGTCACCGGGGCGAGGAGGCGGGCACGCCCCTCGCCTCCGGCCGCGCGCCACGCGTCCCGCGCCGTCTTGACGGCGAGGAGGCACGACTCGGTGCCGCCCGAGGTCACCGAGCCGACCACGTCATCGCCGCCGTGCAGCAGCTCGCGGGCGAATCCGACCACCTCGCGCTCCATCACCCCCACCGAGGTGAACGTGGTCGGATCGAGCCCGTTGACCGGCTGCACGAGCCGCATGGCCGAAGCCGCGAGCTCGTCGATCTCGGCCACGCCCGAGTCGTAGACGTAGCTGAGGACGCGGCCGCCGTGGGTCGGCGCATCGGCCGCGCGGAGGGCGGCGAGGCGGGCGAGCACGGCGCGGGAGTCAAACGAGACCATCGATGTCGTCCTTCCGGAGGCGGTAGCGAGTGAGCGGGAGGAGGCTGAGGGCGAGGAGCGCCGCCGGCACGGCGCTGAAGGCGAGCACGATCCCCGCCACCGCGGCGGCAGGCTGCGTCGCGCCGGCCACGACGACGGTCGGGTCCGCAGAGCGCACGACATACCCGGTCACGGCGAGCACGACGGTGAGCACGGTCGCGCCGAGAGCCATGCCGGTGGTCTCCCCCGCGGTCCACATGCCGCCGAAGGTGCCGGCCCGGCCCGGCCCGTTGCGGCGGGCATCGTGCGAGATCACGTCCGGCAGCATCGCCATCGGCAGAGACTGCATGCCCGCGTACGCGGCGCCGGCGACGGCGACGGGGGCGTAGACCCAGTCGCCCGGCGCCCAGAGCAGCGCGACCATCGACAGCGATGCGAGCCCGAAAAGGATGCTCGCCGCCACGAATCCCCGCTCCTTGCCGATGCGCCGCGCGACCACGCCCCACAGCGGGGTGACGATGAGAGCGGGACCGATCAGCGCGAGGAAGAGGAACGTCACCGCGTCCTCCGAGTGCAGCACCCAGGTGGCGACGTAGTTCGCGCCGGCGAGCATCAAACCCGTCGCCAGCCCCTGCAAGAGGAACGTCAGCAGCAGCGCGCGGAAAGGCTGGCTGTCCCGCAGCACGCGCACCCCGGCCGCGTAGTTGGTGCGCAGCGTGACCAGCACCGACTCGCGGGGCGGCGCGACCGCTGCGGGAGCCTGCCGCGGAGCGACGAACGCCGAGATGAGCATCCCGCCGCCGATGGCGACACCGGCGATCAGCGCCATGGCCGCGTAGCCGCCGAGCGACCGCAGCGCCGGCCCTCCCGCTCCGAACAGCAGGATGGCGAACGTCAGCACGACCACCCGCCAGGTCAGGAGCCGGGTCCGCTCGTCGTACCCGCTCGCGAGCTCGGCCGGGAGCGCGATGTACGGCACCTGGAACAGGCTGAACGCCGTGGCCGTGAGCACGAACGCGACCAGCACCCACGTCGCCGCCACCGCCTCCGGCGTGCCCGGCGGCACGGCGAACGTGAGCAGGAAGAACACGGGCAGGGCGATCGCCCCCAGCACCATCATCGGCCGCCGCGACCCCCGCGCCGCGAGCATCCGATCGCTCCGCGCCCCGATGACCGGATCGATGATCACGTCCCACACCTTCGCGACGGTGACGACGACTCCGGCCACCAGTGCGGCCACCCCGAGGCTGTCCGTCAGGTAGTAGACCAGCACGAGTCCGGGGAGCGTGGCGAAGCCACCCGTGCCCAGCGAACCGATGGCGTACCGGGCGACCGTCGGCCGGGTGAGCGTCTGCTCCGATGCGATCATGTCCGCATCGTATTGGATGCGGGGTCGGATGCCCGGCGCAGCGCGGCCGATCCGGGGCCCGCTCCCTCGACCGATCGGCGTAGCAATCCGCTACACTCGACGCATGGGTCAGACGATGCCGATGCGGATGGACGGCGAACTCTTCGAGGCGGCGAAAGCGGTCGGAGCCGTCGCGAGTCGCAGCGCCGCCCAGCAGATCAGCCATTGGGCGCGCATCGGACGCGAGCTGGAGGCCTCTCCCGGCACGAGCCAGCGGGACATCCAGCGCGTCCTCGCGGGCGAAGGCGCCTACGACGACCTCGGCGAGCGCGG
Organism: Leifsonia sp. ZF2019; assembly: GCF_019924635.1. Lineage (NCBI taxonomy): Bacteria > Bacillati > Actinomycetota > Actinomycetes > Micrococcales > Microbacteriaceae > Leifsonia > Leifsonia sp. ZF2019. The sequence goes on along the minus strand of NZ_CP065037.1, from coordinate 1,636,050 downwards.
GCAGGCCGTCGTACGAGCGATCTGGGACGAGGAGATCGCCGCACGCCTGGGCACGCTCGATCTCGCTCGGGAGTTCACCGCGAGCGGTCGTTCGTGGACGGAAGCGGATGAGAACGGTGCCATCGTCGCCCGAGGCGGCGGCGCGGACGACTGACGCGTGCCCGTCCTGCACCTCCTCGCCGGACCGAACGGTTCCGGCAAGACCACCTACGTCACCCGGGTCCTGCGGCCGGTGACGCACCTCCCGTTCGTGAACGCCGACCTCATCGCGGCCGAACGGTGGCCGCATGCACAGTCCGAGCATGCGTACGACGCCTCGCGCGCCGCATCCGACGAGCGCGCTCGACTCCTGGCGTCCGGCGCGTCCTTCATCAGCGAGACGGTCTTCAGCCACCCCAGCAAGCTTCAGCTCGTCGAATCGGCGGTCCGTCGTGGGTACCTGGTGCATCTGCACGTGATGCTCGTGCCCGTCGAACTGAGCATCCGCCGCGTCGCGGAGCGCGTGCGCGACGGCGGCCATGCGGTACCCGAGCGGAAGATCCGGGAACGCTACGCGCGCCTGTGGGACCTCGTCGCCCGCGCCCGCTCCACCGCGGACCGGACGGAACTCTTCGACAACTCCGCGGCCGCATCACCGTTTCGTCGCATCGCGACTTACGAGCACGGTCTCGCGCTCGGCGATCCGCGGTGGCCGTCCTGGTCGCCGCCCGCGCTCATCGAGTAGCCCGGCTACGTCGCCTCGGCGTCGAACGGCGGCACGGCGCCCGCCGGCAGGGCGCGCCGTGCCGCGGCCGCGGGGCTCGCTGGCTTGATGGCGCTGGCGGGCGCGGGGGCGTCGTCGAGGAGCGCCTCGCGGATGATGCGGCGCGGGTCGTACTGGCGGGGGTCGAGCTTCTTCCAGTCGACCTCGTCGAATTCGGGGCCCATCTCGTCGCGCATGCGGCTCTTGGCTCCGTTGGCGAAGTCGCGCAGCGACCGCACGAACTGGCCGAGTTTGCCGGCGTAGGTGGGGAGCCGCTCGGGACCGATGACGAAGGCAGCGATCACCGCGACGATGAGCAGCTTGTCGAAGGTCAGACCGAACACACGTTCAGAGTATCGTGCCGGCTTGCGCGGATGCTGGGTTCCCGGGCCGTATCCTGGACCGGAGGCAAGGAGCGCTGTGTCAGACAAGGACTCGAACTGGAGATTCGCCGACGACGTCATCGTCGAGAGCGAGGTGATCGCGCGGGCCCGCCAGCAGTCGCTGGAACTGGGAGTCGACCCGATCTCGCCCAGCACCGGGGCTCAGGCGGCCGTCGTCGTCGCCGCCACCGCCGCCGAGAACATCGTCGAGATCGGCACCGGTGTCGGCGTCTCCGGCCTCTGGCTGCTCACCGGCGGGACGAACGCTCAGCTGACCTCCATCGATCAGGAGGTCGACCACCAGCAGCACGCGCGCACCGCGTTCACCGAGGCGGGCATCGCCTCCAACCGGGTGCGCCTCATCACGGGCCGCGCGCTCGACGTCCTGCCCCGGATGAACGAGAACTCCTACGACATCGTCTTCATCGACGCGGACCCGCAGTCGGTCATCGAATACGTCGAGCACGGTCTGCGGCTCGTTCGCCCGGGCGGCACGGTGCTCGTGGCCCGCGCGCTCTGGCGCGGCCGCGTCGCCGACCCGGCCGCCCGCGACGACATCGCGACCGGATTCCGCACCCTCATCACCGAGACGGCCGGTTCCGGCGCTGTCATCAGCGCCCTCTCGCCCGCGGGCGACGGCCTCCTGCAGCTCACCAAACTGACCCCGTGAGCCGCGCCCCTGCCACGCCGGCGGGGCCACGCACTCGGGAAACGACGAACGGACCCTGATCGCTCAGGGTCCGTTCGAGGTGTTCGTGTCTAGGAGGCGCTCACGACGCTCGCCAGAGCATCGTGGAGTTCTTTGGCTTCCGCGTCGTTGACGGAGACCACCAGTCGTCCGCCGCCTTCGAGCGGCACACGCACGATGATGAGCCGTCCCTCCTTCACAGCCTCCATTGGCCCGTCCCCGGTCCTCGGCTTCATGGCCGCCATGCAGCTCCCCTTTCGTGGATGTCCCCCTATTATCCGACATCGGCGCCGACCTGTGGAAATCGAGGACGTACGCCGAAGGTCGCAGAGATCACGGCGGCGACCAGTCGGCTCCCGCGACGCCCCAGCAGATGGCGATCCAGCCGACCTGCATCGCGAGGAACAGCACGACCATCAGGACCCGGTAGACGCGGCTGCGCGGCAGCGCCAGCACACCGAGGAGCGGGAACAGGGGCAGGAGGAGCCGGAACGTGCTCGACTGCGGAAAGAAGACCGCGAAGAGGTACACGGAGTACGCGATCACCCAGAACAGCAGATCGGGTCCGAGCCGGCGCACCGGGGGCGAGAAGAGCAGCACGGCGTAGAGCGCGACGATCACCACCAGGGCGACGATGCCGACCCAGCCCGGGATGCCGAGCATCACGGTGGACCACCACTGCGCCCCCTGGAACCAGGGCGCGAACGGCACGAGGTGCACGTAGCCGATGTACGCGGCGCGCCAGGCGAGTTCCGTGTCGGTGTACGCCGTCCACGACCCCGTCACGAGCCCGGCGATCGCGGGCCACGCGAGGCCCGCGAGGCCGCTGAACACCGTCAGGGACACGCTCAGCACGCGCTCGCGCACCGGGAAGGGGTCGGTGCCGCGGCGCACCCAGCGGTAGATCACGTGAAGGCCGAGGGCGAGGGCGAAGGCGAGGCCGCTCGGGCGGGTGAACGCCATCACGAGCGTGACGGGGAACAGCCAGCCGTACCGGCGCTCGACGAGCAGCAGCAGCGCGACCGCCAGCAGCAGGATGCCCAGCGACTCGGCGTACGAGACCTGGAACAGCGGCGAGACCGGTGCGACGCAGAACAGCACGATCGCGAACAGCGCGGTGGACTCCGAGAGCCCGACGCGCCGCAGCAGGCGGTGGAACACCAACGCAGCGCCCGCACCGCAGGCGACGGAGACCAGCACGGAAGCGGGCGCCCACGACAACCGCGTGACGAACATGACGGCGTTCACGACGCCCGGGTACACCGGCATGAACGCCCACGCGTTCTCGGTCACGTGCCCGCCGTCGGTCGGCAGCGTCGAGGGATACCCCGAGACGGCGATGATGTTGTACCAGAGGCCGTCCCAGATGGTCGCGAACGAGAAGTAGTCCGGCTTCGGCCCGGTCCAGGGATTCTGACCCTGGTTCGCCGCGAAGATCAGCAGAATGACGGTGGTGACGACGCGGCTCGCGACGAAGATCGCAAGCACGCGGACCCACCAGCGGGTCCACCACGCCGCCGCCGCCGCGGAGCGCACGGCGGCGGACGGCTCAGCGGGAGCCTGCGCCGGTGAGCCAGGCACGGAGCCCCGCCTCCACCGCGACGATCTGCTCCACGTCGACACGCTCGTCGTCGGCGTGCGCCTTCAGCGGGTCGCCCGGGCCGTAGTTGACGGAGGGGATGCCGAGTGCGCTGAACCGCGCGACATCGGTCCAGCCGTACTTCGGCTTGGCCACGCCGCCGACCGCGGCGACGAACTCCTGTGCGAGCGGTGCGTCGAGGCCGGGGCGGGCGCCGTCCGCCCGGTCGACGACAGTGATCTCGTAGTCGCCGAACAGCTCGTGCATGTGGTCGATGGCCTCCTGCGAGCTGCGGGAGGGTGCGAACCGGTAGTTGATGTGCACCATCGCCTCGTCGGGGATGATGTTGCCCGCGATGCCGCCGGAGATCCCGACCGCGTTCAGCCCCTCCTTGTAGACGAGCCCGTCGACCTCAACTTCGCGCGCCTGGTAGGCGGCGAGGATGTCGAGGATGGGCGCGACCTTGTGGATGGCGTTCTCGCCCACCCAGCCGCGGGCGGAGTGCGCGCGCAGGCCGAAGGCGCGCACCTCGACGCGGAGGTTGCCGTTGCAGCCGCCCTCGACGACGCCGTTGCTCGGCTCCCCGAGGATCGCGAAGTCTCCGGCGAACAGATCGGGGCGGTTGCGCGAGAGCCGGTTGAGGCCGTTGAGCTCGGCGTTGACCTCCTCGTGGTCGTACCACATCCACGTCACGTCGATCGCGGGATCGGTGAGCTCGGCGGCGAGCTTCAGCTGCACGGCGGTGCCGGCCTTCATGTCGACGGTCCCGCGGCCCCACAGATAGGTGATACCGCCCTCGGTCTCGAAGCGCGTCGGCAGGTTGCCGTTGAGGGGAACGGTGTCGATGTGGCCGGCGATCAACGCACGGCGCTCCCGTCCGAGGTTCGTGCGGGCGACGATCGTGTCGCCGTCCCGGATCACCTCGAGGTGGTCGAGGCCGGCGAGGGCCTCCTCGATGGCGTCGGCCAGTTCCTTCTCGTTCCCGGACACGGACTCGATGTCGCAGATCTGGCGGGTGAGGTCGGTGGAGGTGGCGCTGAGGTCGAGAGGCACCCTACTAATCTAGAGCCATGCCTTCCGAGATTGCTGACGAGTCCCCCGCGCCCGCCGCCTCCCGCACCGCGTGGGGATACGGACTCGCGACGGTCGCCGGCGACGGCACCGTGCTCGACACCTGGTACCCGTCACCGCGCCTCGGCGGCATCCCGGCCGGTCGCGAGCCGTGGATCGCCCCGGCCGAGCTCGAGGCCCTGGCAGGCGAAGACGCCCGCCGGAACGTCCGCATCGACATCGTGACCGTCGAGATCGACCTCGATGCTCCCCCCGCCACCACGCCGGACGCCTACCTGCGCCTCCACCTGCTCTCGCACCTCCTCGTCGCGCCGAACACGGTCAACCTCGACGGCGTCTTCGCCCACCTCCCGATCGTCACCTGGACGAACGCCGGCCCGGTCCTCCCGGCCGACTTCGACCGCCTGCGCCCGGCCCTGCAGCGAGCCGGCATCCACGCCACGGGCATCGACAAGTTCCCGCGCCTGCTCGACTACGTCACACCCGACCGGGTCCGCATCGCCGACGCCTCGCGCGTGCGCCTCGGCGCCCACCTCGCACCGGGTACGACCGTGATGCACGAAGGCTTCGTCAACTTCAACGCCGGCACGCTCGGCTCCTCCATGGTCGAAGGCCGCATCTCGCAGGGCGTCGTCGTGGGCGACGGGTCCGACATCGGCGGCGGGGCCTCCATCATGGGCACACTCTCCGGCGGGGGCACCCAGCGCGTCGCGATCGGCGAACGCGCCCTGCTCGGCGCCAACTCCGGCATCGGCATCTCCATCGGCGACGACAGCGTCGTGGAGGCGGGCCTCTACGTCACGGCCGGCACGAAGGTCATCGTCGTCGACGCGGCCCCCACCGCCGACGGCCGCCCCCAGACGGTCAAGGCCGTCGAGCTGTCAGGCGTTCCGGGCCTGCTCTTCCGCCGCAACTCCGTCAGCGGAGCCGTCGAGGTGCTGCGCCGCGCCGGCTCGGGCGTCGAGCTCAACGCGGCGCTGCACGCCTGACGGTCGCGCCCTCACACCAGGGCGAGCACAGATCCCGGGTCGTGCAGGATGCGGCCGACATCGGAGAGCAATCGGGAGGCCTGCTGGCCGTCCACGATCCGGTGATCGAACGACAGGGCCAGCGTGACCACGTCGCGCAGCGCGATGCCCCCGTCGTACTCCCACGGCTGACGGCGCACAGCGCCGAGGGCCAGGATGGCGGCCTCCCCCGGCGTCAGGATGGGCGTGCCCGCGTCCACCCCGAACACGCCGACGTTGGTGATCGTGATCGTGCCGCCCGTCAGATCGGCCGGCGCGGTGCGTCCCGCCCGGGCCGTCTCCGCCAGGGAGCGGATCGCGGCGGCGAGCTCCGGCAGCGGCAGCAGGTCGGCGTCGCGGACGACCGGGACGAGCAGGCCGCGCGGCGTGGCGGCGGCGATGCCCAGGTGCACCGCACCCGACTGGACGATCTCCTGGGCGGTGTCGTCCCAGCGCGCGTTGACGTCGGGCGTGCGACGGATCGCGAGGCAGAGCGCCTTGGCGACGACGGCGAGGAGCCCCGGCCGGGCCTCGGCGGTCTCCGTGCGCGCCCGCAACCGCTCGACGAGCTGCGAGGTGGCGGTCACATCGACCGTGACGAACACCGTCGCCTGCGGGGCGGAGAACGCGCTGCGGACCATGGCCTCGGCGGTCGCCTTGCGCACGCCGCGGATCGGGATGCGGGTGTCGCCCCGGGCGGGCGCCGTCGTGGCCGCGGCCACCGGGAGGCGGTTCGCTCCGAAGGTCTCGGACACGCGAGGCGAGGCGGTCTCGGCGTCGAGATCCTGGCGGGTGACGAGGCCGCGCTCGCCCGTCCCGGTGACGGTGGCGAGGTCGATGCCGCGCTCCCGCGCGAGTCTGCGCACCGGCGGTGTGGCCCGCGGGCGCTCGGCGGCGGGCGTGGCGGCTGCAATGCCGGTCGAAGCGATCGGGGACGCGGTCTGCCCGTGCGTCGCCGCGGCGGGCGCCCCGGTCAGGCCCGGCCGCGCCCGGCGCACGGGTCGCGACGTCGCGTCGGGCCGGGCACCGTAGCCGACCAGGGTCGGCTCCGGCACCTCGGCCTGGCCACCGGAGGCGGCAGCGGGAGCGGTCTCCGGCTCCGCGCCCGCCACCTCGAAGGCGACGAGCGGCTCCCCCACCGCGACCGTCACGCCCGGCTCGACGTAGAGCCGCGACACCCGCCCGTCGTAGGGCGCGGGCAGCTCCACCAATGCCTTGGCCGTCTCGACCTCGGCGATGATCTGGTTGAGCCGCACACTGTCGCCGACGGCGACCTTCCAGCTCACCAGCTCCGACTCGGTGAGGCCCTCCCCGAGATCCGGCAGGGCGAAATCCTTGACCGCCATCAGTCCTCCACCCCCGTGAGCGAGTTCGGCCGGTCCATCGCGCGATCGATGCCGTCGAGGATGCGGTCCAGGTCGGGCAGGTGTGCGTGCTCCAGCCGGGCCGCCGGGTAGGGGATGTCATGGCCGGTCACCCGCACCGGCGCGTGCTCGAGGTGGTAGAAGCAGCGTTCCGTGATCGAGGCGGAGATCTCCGCGCCGAGTCCGCCCGACAGCGCGGCCTCGTGCGTGACGACCAGTCTGCCGGTCTTGCGCACCGACGCGACCACCGTGTCCAGGTCCAGCGGTGAGAGCGAGCGGAGGTCGACGACCTCGACCGAGACGCCCTCGTCGCCCGCCGCCACGGCCGCATCCCGCGCCAGCTGCACGAGACCGCCGTAGGTGACCAGCGTGACGTCGCCGCCCTCGGCGACGACGCGCGCGGTCCCCATCGGGCGGGCGTCCGCGAGCGCGGCCTCCTCGTCCACCTCCCCCTTGGCGTGGTAGCGGCGCTTGGGCTCGAAGTAGAGCACGGGATCGTCCGACGCGATGGCCTGCTGAATGAGCGTGTACGCGTCCTGCGGGTCAGAGGGGCTCACCACCCGCAGCCCCGCCGCGTGCGCGAAGTACGCTTCGGGAGAGTCGGAGTGGTGCTCGGCAGCGCCGATCCCCCCGGCGAACGGCACGCGGATCGTGATCGGCATCCGCACGGCGCCGGCGGTCCGGTAGTGCATGCGCGCGACCTGGCTGACGATCTGGTCGAACGCGGGGTACACGAAGCCGTCGAACTGGATCTCGACCACCGGCCGGTAGCCGCGGTAGGCCATCCCCACGGCGGTGCCCAGGATGCCCGACTCGGCCAGAGGCGAATCCATCACCCGGCGGGGGCCGAACTCCGTCTGCAGCCCATCCGTCACGCGGAAGACGCCCCCCAGCGTCCCGATGTCCTCCCCCATCAGCACGACATGCGGGTCGTCGGCGAGGGCCTTGCGCAGGCCCGCGTTGATGGCCTTCGCCATCGTGAGAGCGGTCACCGTCCGTCGCCCCCGACGAAGGTGCGCAAGTAGCGCGAATAGTGATCGCGCTGCCGGGCCAGGCCGGAGTGGGGTTCGGCGTACACGTTGTCGAAGACGGTGAGCGGGTCCGGGTCCTGCAGCGCCAGGCAGCCGGCCCGCATCTCCGCGGCGACCCGGTCGGCCTTCTCCTGGATGGCCGTCAGACGGGCCTCGTCGAGCCGTCCCAGACCGTCCAGGTGCGCCTCGACACGCGCGATCGGGTCGCGCCCGCGCCACTCGTCGAGCTCCGCAGGGTCGCGGTAGCGCGTGGGATCGTCGGCGGTCGTGTGCGGCCCCATGCGGTAGGTGACCGCCTCGATGAAGGTCGGGCCGCCTCCGGAGCGGGCCCGGTCGAGCGCCGCACGCGACGCGGCGAGGACGGCGAGGACGTCATTGCCGTCGACCCGGATGCTCGGCACTCCGAACCCGGGTGCGCGTTCGGCGATCGGCCTCTGAGCCTGCAGGCCGACCGGCTCCGAGATCGCGTACTGGTTGTTCTGGCAGAAGAACACGACAGGCGCGGAATACGTCGCGGCGAAGATGAGCGCCTCGCTGACGTCTCCCTCGCTCGTCGCGCCGTCGCCGAAGTAGGCGACCGCGACCGCGTCCGTCCCGTCGGCCTGGATGCCCAGCGCGTATCCCGTCGCGTGCAGCGTCTGCGCGCCGATGATCACCTGCGGCGTCGCCATGTTGATGTCGTAGGGGTTCCAGCCGCTCTGCGCCGATCCGCGCCAGACGCGCAGCAGGTCGACGAGTCCCGCACCGCGGCAGTAGGCGACGCCGTGCTCGCGGTAGCTGGAGAAGACGAAGTCGTCCGAGCGCAGGGCGCGCCCCGACCCGATCTGGGAGGCCTCCTGGCCCAGGAGGGGCGGCCACAGCCCCAGCTCGCCCTGCCGCTGCAGAGCGGTCGCCTCGGCGTCGATGCGGCGGATCACGACCATGTCTTCGTAGAGGTCGAGCAGTTGGTCGGGGCCGATGTCCGAGATCCAGGCGTCGTACCGCACGTCGCTCAACCGCTCCCCTGCCGGGGTCAGGAGCTGGACGGTGTCGGCGCCCGCGGGGAGGCGGACGTCATCGAGGCCGCCGTCGCGGCCGAGGTGCACACCAGGCTGATTGTCGATCGTCACGGTTCACGCAACCTTCACTCTCACGCCCGGAGCGACGCGCTTGTGGCGGCCGGCTCCGGCATCCGGCCTCATTGCCGGAATCACTCGGAAGGCTACGCTGCGCGATCAGGGCGCACAACCAACGGCGTGTCGACCGTGCACTCTGCACTGTCCGGGCGCGGGCGGCGGTGCTACCTTTCACACTATGCGCACGTTCGACAGCACCGACCGCCGCATCCTCGTCGCCCTCGCCGACGACCCGCGCTCGACCAACGTCTCCCTCGCCGACCGGCTCGGCCTCAGCCGCAACACCGTGCAGGCGCGCGTCGCCGAGCTGGAGCGCAGCGGCGCCTTCCTGTCGTTCGAGCGGCGCATCGACGTGCGCGCGGCCGGCTACCCGCTGGCCGCGTACGTCACGGTGCACGTGCAGCAGCAGAAGCTCGCCGCGATCGTGGACCGCCTCTCGGCGATTCCCGAGATCGTGGAGGCGCACGGCCTGTCCGGCGCGTCGGACCTGCTGCTGCGGGTTGTGAGCCGCGACGCGGAGGACCTCTTCCGGATCACGGGCGCCATCCAGTCGACGGAGGGAGTGGTCCGCGCAGAGACCTCGCTCGACATGGGCGAGCTCATCCCCTACCGCCTGCGCCCCCTGCTCACCCGCGACTGACCCGGACGGTCGCCGAGGCGGCCCAGAGTCAGCCGTCTCGGCGGATTCGGCCCCATTTCTGGCCGTCTCGGCGGCGCGCCAGGTCAGGAGGGATGCACGAAGGCCGCGCCGACCAGTCGTCGACGCGGCCTTCGGCTGCGATCAGAGCGGGGCTCAGCCCTCCGCGGGCTCCGAGGGGCCCTCGGACGCGGCGTCGCGGCCGTGCGTATCGGCCTCGTCCGCGATCACCGGGGCGAGCGAGAGCTTGCCGCGGTCGTCGATCTTGGTGATCTCCACGAGGATCTTCTGGCCGACCCCGAGCACGTCCTCGACGTTCTCGACGCGCTTGCCACCGGCGAGCTTGCGCACCTCGGAGATGTGCAGCAGGCCGTCCTTGCCCGGCAGGAGCGAGACGAACGCGCCGAACGCGGCGATCTTGACGACGGTTCCGAGGAACTGCTCGCCGATCTCCGGGTTGGTCGGGTTCGCGATCGCGTTGACCTGCGCGCGGGCGGCCTCGGCCGACGGTCCGTCGACGGCGCCGATGTAGACGGTGCCGTCCTCCTCGATGGAGATGTCGGCGCCGGTCTCGTCCTGGATGGCGTTGATCGTCTTGCCCTTCGGGCCGATCAGCTCGCCGATCTTGTCGACCGGGATCTGGACCGAGATCACGCGGGGCGCGGTCGGGGCCATCTCGTCGGGCGTGTCGATCGCCGCGTTCAGGACGCTGAGGATCGTGGTGCGGGCGTCCTTCGCCTGGGTCAGCGCGCCTGCCAGGACCGACGACGGGATGCCGTCGAGCTTGGTGTCGAGCTGGATGGCGGTGACGAACTCGCTGGTGCCCGCGACCTTGAAGTCCATGTCACCGAGCGCGTCCTCCGCGCCCAGGATGTCGGTGAGCGCCGCGTAGCGGGTCTCACCGTCGACGACGTCCGAGATCAGGCCCATCGCGATGCCTGCGACCGGGGCGCGCAGCGGCACGCCGGCGTTCAGCAGCGAGAGGGTGGAGGCACAGACGGAGCCCATCGAGGTCGAGCCGTTGGAGCCGAGGGCCTCGGACACCTGACGGATCGCGTACGGGAACTCCTCGCGGCTCGGCAGCACCGGCACGAGGGCGCGCTCGGCGAGGAAGCCGTGCCCGATCTCGCGACGCTTCGGCGAGCCAACACGACCGGTCTCACCGGTCGAGTAGGGCGGGAAGTTGTAGTGGTGCAGGTAGCGCTTCTTGGTGACCGGCGAGAGCGAGTCGATCTGCTGCTCCATCTTGAGCATGTTCAGCGTGGTGACGCCCAGGATCTGGGTCTCGCCGCGCTGGAAGATCGCCGAGCCGTGGACGCGCGGGATGACCTGCACCTCGGCGTCGAGCGGACGGATGTCGGTCAGGCCGCGGCCGTCGATGCGGATGCCCTCGCGCAGCACACGACCGCGCATGACCACCTTCGAGACCGACTTGTACGCCGCGGAGAACTGGGTGAGGACCTCCGCGTCGAGCACGCCGGCCTCCACCTTCTCGGTGAGGGCGACCTTGACGCGCTCCTTGAGGGCGTCGTCGGCGTTCTGGCGCTCGATCTTGTCGGCGATCTGGTAGACGTTCACGAGCTCGTCGTAGGCGAGACCGGCGACGTTGTCGTAGGTGTTCTGCGAGTAGGGCAGGAACACCGGGTAGTCGGCGATCGCCTTCGCGGACTGCGAGGCGAGCACGGTCTGGGCGCCGACGAGCTGGCGGATGAACGGCTTCGCCGCCTCCAGGCCCTGCGCCACGACCTCTTCGCTGGGCTTGACGGCGCCGCCCTGGATGAGGTTCCAGCTGTTCTCGGTGGCTTCGGCCTCGACCATCATGATCGCGACGTCGCCCTCGGAGCCGTCCTCGTTGGTGAGCACGCGGCCCGCGACGACGAGGTCGAACACGGCCTCCTCGAGCTGCGACGCCTTCGGGAAGGCGATCCACTGGTCCTCGTGCTGTCCGTTGCCGGGGATGAGGGCCAGGCGCACACCCGCGATCGGGCCGGAGAACGGCAGGCCGGAGATCTGCGTCGAGGCGCTGGCCGCGTTGATGGCGAGCGCGTCGTAGAACTCGTCGGGAGCGATGCTCAGGACGGTGATGACGATCTGCACCTCGTTGCGGAGGCCGTCGACGAACGACGGGCGCAGCGGGCGGTCGATCAGACGGCAGACGAGGATCGCCTCGGTCGAGGGGCGGCCCTCACGGCGGAAGAACGAGCCGGGGATCTTGCCGGCAGCGTACGAGCGCTCTTCCACGTCGACGGTCAGCGGGAAGAAGTCGAAGTTGTCCTTCGGGTGCTTGCTGGCGCTCGTCGCGCTCAGCAGCATCGTCTCCTCGTCGAGGTACGCGGCGACGGCGCCCTGCGCCTGCTGGGCGAGGCGTCCGGTCTCGAACCGGACGGTGCGGGTGCCGAAGCGGCCGTTGTCGAGCACGGCTTCGGCGAACTTGATTTCGGGACCTTCCAAGAGGTCTTTCTCCTTTGTTTAACGTCGCGGCCCCGTGTGGGCGCGACTCTCCAAGGAGCGAGCAGGCAGTTCGACACAGTTGTGCGTGTACGCGGCATCCCAGGCGAATGCGTGGGCTGAGCCCGTCTGGCCATCAGTAGAAATACACGGCTGCTCCGTCGACGCTGTCGTCGCGGGCATCCGGATACCACCACCGAGGACCAGCTCCTGCCGGCCTGCTCCGGTCGGCCGGCGCACGGCCGACCACCCAGCATCCTATCAGTCGAGGCCGCTTCGGCGGCGGATGGGGCGGATCAGAGCGCCAGGGTCGCCCGCGACGCGTCGGCGAGCGCGGCGCCGTAGGCCGGGCCGTGGCCGGCCGCATGCACCGCGAGCGGGTGCAGCTGGTGCAGCGGGAGACGCGCGCGCCAGCCCGCACGCAGCGGGCGCGCGGCGTCGTACCCCGCCACGATGTCGTCGAGGAAAGGGGCACCGAAGAGCGCCAGCATCGCGAGATCGGTCTCGCGGTGTCCGCCGTGCGCGGCCGGGTCGATGAGCACGGCGCCATGCGGCGACCAGAGCACGTTGCCGTTCCACAGGTCGCCGTGGAGGCGGGCGGGCGCCTCGTCGTCGTCGAGCTCGCCGGACTCGACGCGCTCGACGGCCGCCCGGATGACGGGGAGCTGCGATGCCGTCACGGTGCCGGCCTCCACGGCGACGTCGAGGTACGGCCGGATGCGATCACGGGCGTAGAACCGGCCCCAGGACGTCTCATGGGCGATCGGGAGCGTACGGCGTCCGATGTAGAGCGGACCGCCCCACCCGTCCGGAGGCGCGCCGAACGCGTCGGCGCCGGCGGCGTGGGTCGCGGCGAGCCCGGCGCCGAGGTCGCGCGCGGCCCCGGCCGAGGGGTGCGCCTCGGCGATGCGCTCGAGCTCGATCCGTCCGGGGGCGACGCTCGCGACCCGCACGACGCGCGCTCCACCCTCGCTCTCGGCGGCGGCGAGCCAGGCGAGTCCCGCGGCCTCCGCCTCGAAGAACCGGTCGGGCGCGTCACGGCGCTCCTTCACGATGGTCTGCACGCGTTCCAGGCTACGCGGCGTACGATCTGCGCATGGACGAGGGAGTCTCGCGCAGTGTGCGCCCGCTCGTGGGCGCGTCGTGGCGGCGCGCCGAACGGGCCCGCCTCGACCCCGAGCGGGTGAGCGCTCCGCTGGTGCTCGACGGGCCCGGGCTCGAGGACGCGCGTCGTGCGCATCCCATCGCGGCGGCGCTCCCCGTCATCCGTCAGCTGCTGGTGCGCGACGCCGAGCCGGACAGCCGCGTGGTGGTCGCTGTGGGCGACGCGCGCGGGCGCCTGCTTTGGGTGGAGGGCGACCCCGTGCTGCGCCGGCAGGCGGAGGGGATGCTGTTCGTCCCCGGGGCGGCCTGGGCCGAAGGCGACGTGGGCACCTCGGCGCCGGGAACGGCGTTGGCCATCGGCGGCGGCGTGCAGATCCGCGGGTCGGAGCACTTCTCGTTCGAGGTGAAGCCGTGGAGTTGCACGGCCGTGCCCGTCCACGACCCCGAGACGGGCGAGATCATCGGGGTGCTGGACGTGACCGGAGGCGACCAGGTCGCGGCGCCGCACGTCCTGCCGATGCTGGAGGCGACGGTGGCCGCGGTGGAGCGCGAACTGCTGATCGCCCGGCTGCGGGAGGCGAGCGCGGGAGGCCGCGGCCGGCGCGAACGGCCGCGCCCGGCGATCCCGTCGCTGCGGGTGCTGGGCCGAGACACCGGGGAGCTCACGGGCACGAGCGGACGCTCGGGGACCTTGAGCAGCCGGCACAGCGAGCTGCTCACCCTTCTGGCCTGGCACCGGGACGGGCTCTCGGCCGAGCGCCTCGCCGAGCTCGTGTACGGCGACCCGCGCAGCATCGTGACCCTGCGTGCCGAGATGGTGCGCCTGCGGCGAGCGCTCGCGGGCGTCGCTCCCGAGCTCGGGCCGCTCGCGCGGCCGTACCGGCTCGCCGCTCCGCTGGAGACGGATCTTGGCGGGGTGGTCGACCTGCAACGGCGCGGCGCGCACCGGGCGGCGGTCGCCGCGTACGGCGGCGGCCCGCTCCCCGGCTCCGACGCCCCGGGGCTCGAGGAGCTGCGGGAGGATGTGGTCGCCCGGCTGCGGGAGGCGCTGCTGGAGTCGGGGTCCGCCGATCTGCTGATCGCCTGGGGCGAGACCGAGCGCGGGTCGGCCGACGACGAGATCTGGCGCGCTGCGCTGCAGGCGCTGCCGCCGCACTCACCGCGCCGCGCCCAGGTCGTCGCGCGGCTCCTCGCCCTCGAGCGCTGAGAGCACCCCCCACCATTTGGACCAAATGTCGCGATTCGCGCAGGCGGTTTCAGCTGGTGAGTGCAACACCTTGTAGGTATTGGTCGAGTTTCTCGGCTGGGGTGTGGAAGTTCAAGGTTTGTCGGGGGCGGATGTTGAGGAGGCGTTGGGTTTCGGCGAGGTCGGCGTCGGGGATGGTGTTGAAGTTGGTGCCCTTGGGGTAGAAGTCTCGGATCAGCCCGTTGAGGTTCTCGTTGCTGCCGCGCTGCCAGGGTGAGTGAGGGTCGGCGAAGAACACCGGGCAACCGGTTGCGATAGTGAAGCGGGCGTGTTCTGCCATCTCGGTGCCCTGATCCCAGGTCAGGGTCGAGAACAGTGCGGACGGCAGGTGGCCGATCATCTCGGTGAGCCGGTCGATGACCGTGGCGGAGTCCCGGGTTCCGGGCAGCCGGCCCAGGAGGGCGAACCGGGTGGAGCGTTCGACCAGGGTGATGATCCCGGAGCCTGCGGGTCCGACGACGAGGTCGCCTTCCCAATGTCCCGGGACGGCGCGGTCGGTGACCTGGGCTGGCCGGTCGCTGAGCCGGGCACCGTCCAGCCAGGGCCGGTTGCTGCGCCGCGGCAGTTTCGACTGCGGGATGCGTCCCGCCCGACCGGTCCGCAACGCTTTGACCACGGTCAGCTCGTGCCGCAACCCGCCTTTGCCCTGAACATAGAGGGCCTGGTAGATCGTCTCAGCCGTCACCCGCATATCCTCTCGCCCCGGGAACAGCAGCGGCAGCCGACCCGCGACCTGCTGCGGGGAGAACCGGGCGTTCAACTGTTCGACCACCGCGGCCCGCAACCACGGATCCTGATCGAGTTTGCGCGGCTTGGGCCGGGCCCGCCGCTGACCGGCGACCTGATGCGCCACCCCCGCCTCATATTGCCACCGCCCCCGATACGACCACCTGGAACGGGCAACCTCCCGCGACACCGTCGACGGTGCCACCCCGACCAGACCCGCGATCCGGCGCAACGAGAACCCCTGCGCCAACCCTGCCTGGATCAACGCCCGATCCGCCAACGACAACCTGCGCCCATGACCCCCCGCCGCGCCACCCGCACCCGACAGCCCGACACGCAACAAACCAGCACGACTCCCCGGCTCAAACCTCATGCCCGCAAGCCTGGCCCACCGCTGCACCCGACCACGCGGCACCCCCACCACCACCGCCACACTCACAGCCGAAGCACCAGCCAACAACAACCCCAACGCCTCAACCCGCGTCTCCAACGACGAATGCAACCCCATCCCAACCCTCCACATCAACAAAGGGTGTTGCACTCACCACCAGAAACCACCGCACTCAGAGTGCACATTCGGTCCGAATGTGGAGGCGCGTGTCCACGCAACGGGATGCAACGTGGGGCTGCGTAGCGTCGAGGTCGACGGCGCGCGACGGTGCGGGCCGCGCGAGTCGAAGGAGACTGCCATGACCTTGACCCCCGAGCAGACCGGCGCCCAGGAGGCGCCCGCACCCGCGGCGGAGGCGCCGAGCGTGTACGCCCAGCCCGGCACGGAGGGCGCCGTCGTCAACTACGCCACCCGGTACGACCACTACATCGGCGGCCGGTACGTCGCCCCGGCGAGCGGCCAGTACTTCGAGGACGTCACCCCGGTGACCGGCCGCCCCTTCACCGAGATCGCCCGCGGCACCGCCGCCGACGTCGATCGCGCCGTGGACGCGGCCTGGGCTGCCTTCCCGGCCTGGGGCAAGACCTCCGTCGCCGAACGCGCCCTGCTCCTCACCCGTATCGCCGACCGCATGGAGGCCAACCTCGAGCTGCTCGCGGTCGCCGAGACCTGGGACAACGGCAAGCCGGTGCGCGAGACGCTCGCCGCCGACATCCCGCTGGCGATCGACCACTTCCGCTACTTCGCCGGGGCCCTGCGCGCTCAGGAGGGCGGCATCAGCGAGATCGACCACGACACCGTCGCGTACCACTTCCACGAGCCGCTCGGCGTGGTCGCGCAGATCATCCCGTGGAACTTCCCCCTCCTCATGGCGACCTGGAAGCTCGCGCCGGCCCTCGCCGCGGGCAACTGCGTGGTCCTGAAGCCGGCGGAGCAGACTCCGGCGTCCATCCATGTCTGGCTCGATCTCGTGCGCGACCTCCTTCCGGACGGCGTGCTCAACATCGTCAACGGATTCGGGTTCGAGGCCGGCGCCCCGCTGGCGTCGCACCCGCGCGTCCGCAAGGTCGCCTTTACCGGCGAGACCACCACGGGCCGGCTCATCATGCAGTACGCGAGCGAGAACCTGATCCCGGTCACGCTCGAGCTCGGCGGCAAGAGCCCGAACATCTTCTTCGACGACGTCGCGGCCGAGCGCGACTCGTTCTACGACAAGGCGCTCGAGGGCTTCTCGTTCTTCGCGCTCAACCAGGGCGAGGTCTGCACCTGCCCGTCGCGCGCCCTCGTGCAGCGATCGATCTACGACGGATTCGTCGCCGACGGCCTCGAACGGGTCAAGCGCATCACGCAGGGCAACCCGCTCGACGTCTCGACGATGATCGGCGCGCAGGCGTCCAACGACCAGCTGGAGAAGATCTTGTCGTACATGGACATCGGCAAGAAGGAAGGGGCGAAACTGCTGACCGGCGGCGAGCGCGCCGATCTGGGCGGCGACCTCGCGGGCGGCTACTACGTGCAGCCCACGGTGTTCGAGGGCCAGAACTCGATGCGCATCTTCCAGGAGGAGATCTTCGGGCCGGTGCTCGCGCTCACCAGCTTCTCCGACTTCGACGACGCCATCGCGATGGCCAACGACACGCTCTATGGCCTCGGCGCGGGCGTATGGAGCCGCAACGGCTCCCAGCTGTACCGGGCAGGCCGCGCCATCGAGGCCGGACGCGTCTGGTCGAACACCTACCACCAGTACCCGGCGCACGCGGCGTTCGGCGGCTACAAGCAGTCCGGCATCGGTCGGGAGAACCACCGCATGATGCTCGACCACTACCAGCAGACGAAGAACCTCCTCGTCTCGTACGCCGACGGCCCGATGGGCTTCTTCTAGGAGTCGCGGTGTCCGACGCTGCCGAGACGCGGGTGGACGTCACCCCGGCCGCCGCAGACATGCTGCGGCGGCTGGCGGAGACGCACGGCCCGCTCATGTTCCATCAGTCGGGCGGCTGCTGCGACGGCTCCTCGCCGATGTGCTACCCGGTCGGGATGTTCCGCGTCGGCTCCGCGGACGTCCTGCTCGGCGCGCTCGACGTGGACGGCATCGATCCGGTGCGCGTCTACATGTCGGCGTCGCAGTACGCGTACTGGAAGTACACCCACCTCACGATCGATCTGGTCGACGGCCGCGGCAGTGGCTTCTCGGCGGAGGCTCCGGAAGGGAAACGGTTCCTCATCCGCTCCCGGATGCTCACCGACGCAGAGCTGTCGGCTTTCGGGCTGGTCTGACGACGGAGAGGACCTGCGAGACCACCTGGACCGCGGGAGGGCGCGCGCATCCCGGCGCGACGGCGGCGCCCTCCCGCTACGATCCGGTCGCGGCGGTGCGTCGCCCCCGGGCCGCCGCCGCGGCCGTGACCGCGAAGACGATCGCGATGCCGACGAGCGTCCCGAGCGTGTTCGCCAGGAGGTCGCGGGCGTCGCTGAAACGTGCAGGGAGGAAGAGCTGCACGAACTCGATCGTCAGCGTCGCCATCACGCCCAGGGCGAGGGCCAGCCACCAGCGCTCCCGGCCGAGCAGCAGTGTCAGCAGGGCGCCCATCGGCACGAACAGGAGGATGTTCGCCGAGAACTCGACGACGTCGTAGTCGACCCAGGTCAGCAGGGGCGTCTCCGCGAACAGGGCGAGCAGCGAGGTCAGCATCCCGTTGCGGTGGGGGTCCGGCGGGAAGGGGTTCAGCGTGATCCACGCGACCGCGAGCAGGTACACGGCGGCGAGGAGGGTGAGGACGCGGCGGGCCATCCTCCTATGCTTGCGCACATGAGCATCGCGTTCCGCATCCCGATGTCCGGTCGCTCCTCCGACGAGCGGCATCGCGTCTCCAGCCCGCTCGAGCTGCTCTTCGACCTCACCTTCGTCGTCGCCATCGCCCAGGTCGCCTCCCAGCTCGCCCACGCCGAGGAGGCGGGCGAGGCGCTCGCACGACTCGGCCCGTACCTCATGGTGTTCTTCGCCATCTGGTGGGCGTGGATGAACTTCACCTGGTTCGCCTCGGCGTACGACACGGACGACGTGCCCTACCGGGTGATGACGCTGGTCCAGATGGGCGGCGTGCTCGTGCTCGCGGCGGGCGTCCCCGCGGCGTTCGAGAGCTCCGACTTCACGGCGATCATCATCGGGTACCTGATCATGCGGCTGGCGCTCGTCGGTCAGTGGATCCGCGCGGCCGTCGAGCATCCGGACGGGCGGTCGACGGCGATCCGGTACGCCTCCGGTATCGCCGTGGTGCAGGTGTTCTGGGTCGCCTTCGGCTTCCTCCCCGTCGACGCCCGCCCGTGGCTGTTCCTCGTCGGGGCGGCTCTCGAACTGTCGGTGCCGCTGTGGGCGGAGCGGCCGGGGATGACGTCCTGGCATCCCCACCACATCGCTGAGCGCTACGGACTGTTCACCATCATCGTGCTGGGCGAGTCCGTGTCGGCCAGCGCGATCGGTGTGCAGAACGCCCTGGCAGCGCACGGGTTCTCCGCCGCCCTCGTCTGGATCGCCGCCGCCGGCCTGGTGCTGCTGTTCGCGCTCTGGTGGCTGTACTTCCTCGAGCCCGCGGCAGAAGGGCTGGCGAACCGCCGCAATCTGTCGTTCTTCTGGGGCTACGGACACTACGTCGTGTTCGCCTCGCTGGCGGCGCTCGGTGCGGGCCTCGAAGTCGCGGTGCAGGCCGGCGCCGAGCACCACGGCGGGTCGGACACGGCGGTGGAGTACGCCGTCGCCGTCCCGGTCGCAGTGTTCCTGCTGATGCTCTACGTGCTGCACGCACCGCTGGTCTCCGAGGTCGTGATCCGCCCGCTCAAGACCGCCGCGGCGATCCTGCTCGTGCTGCTCCTCCCCCTCGCGTCGCCGGTGCTGGGGCTCGTGGGTGTGACGATCGGGATCGCGCTCGTCGCGGCGGCACTCGTCGCGGCGACGCTGGTCGACCGCGCGTTCGCGGCCCGGAAGGCCACGGCCCTGCGCGACGAGTGACGAGGGAGCCGAACAGGATGCCGAGGGGGTTGCCCCGCGGCGCTCGTCGCGGGACGGTGGGATCGAACGAGGAGGGACCATGACGGAGAAGCCCCACGACGACGCCCGCACCGACCAGTTGACCACCGCCCCGAAGGCGACGGAGGAGGACGCCGAGCCACGTGTCGAGATCGGCCCGGGCGAAGACGGCCGCACACGGATCGACATCCGCGACGACGCCGCGGTGAGGCCCGGCGCGGATCCGCGTCACCGATGACACGAACGGGCCGCCACCCGAAGGTGACGGCCCGTCCGTAAGAAGTTCGCGGTGTCAGCGAAGAGCTGCCTCTGCGAGGACTAGCGACGCAGACCGAGGCGCTCGATGAGCGAACGGTAGCGGCTGATGTCGATGTCCGACAGGTAGCCCAGCAGGCGGCGGCGCTGACCGACCAGGAGGAGCAGGCCACGACGCGAGTGGTGGTCGTGCTTGTGCTCCTTGAGGTGCTCGGTGAGGTCCTTGATCCGCTTGGTCAGGATCGCGACCTGGACCTCGGGGGATCCGGTGTCACCGGGGTGGGTAGCGTACTCTTCGATGATCGCCTTCTTGATATCAGCATCCAGTGCCATAGACGGGATCCCCTTCCTCTCGTTGCGCGGTGCCCGGGGCCTGATGCCTGGGCTCTCTTTCTCCGCGGCCGTTAGACGGCAACCTGACGAGTCTACCAGACGGCGGTGAGGGACCCACGCCGGCGGAGGGCCGATCGGCTCTAGAGAGCCGCGCGGGCACCGGGTAGCGTCCGAGGTATGAAGGCATTGCAGTATCGCGAGATCGGCTCCCGCCCCGAGGTCGTCGAGGTCCCCGATCCCGAGGTCGGACCCGGGCAAGTCCTCCTGAAGGTCACCGCCGCCGGCGCGTGCCACTCCGACGAGTTCATCATGAGCCTCCCGGCCGAGCAGTACGTGTACGGCCTGCCGCTCACCCTCGGCCACGAGGGCGCCGGCATCGTCGAGGCGGTCGGAGCGGGAGTCACCGGCGTGCGCGCCGGAGACGCGGTCGCGGTCTACGGACCGTGGGGCTGCGGCCGGTGCCGGATGTGCGCACAGGGCAAGGAGAACTACTGCCTGAACGCCGAGGCGGAGCAGATCCGCCCGCCGGGGCTGGGCGCTCCCGGCTCGATGGCCGAGTACATGATCGTCGACAGCGAGCGCCACCTCGTCCCACTGGACGGCCTCGACCCCGTGCGCAACGTCTCCCTCACCGACGCCGGGCTCACCCCCTATCACGCGATCAAGAACTCGCTGCCGAAGCTCGGCGCCGGGACGACCGCCGTGGTCATCGGCACCGGCGGACTCGGTCACGTGGGCATCCAGATCCTGCGTGCGATCAGCGGGGCGACGGTGGTCGCCCTCGACGTCAACCAGGAGAAGCTCGACCTGGCCACGGCGGTCGGCGCACGGCACACCCTGCTGTCGAACCCCGACGCGGTGGCGGCCGTGCGCGATCTCACCGGGGGGCGCGGCGCCGACGCCGTGTTCGATTTCGTGGGCGTGCAGCCGACCGTCGACCTCGCGGGCGGGATGGTCGCGGCGGAGGGCGATGTCACCATCGTCGGCATCGGCGGCGGCGCGCTCGCGGTCGGTTTCGGCCGCATCGCCTACGACGCCGCCGTCCGCACGCCGTATTGGGGCTCCCGCGCCGAGCTGATCGAGGTGCTCGATCTGGCGCGCACCGGCCAGGTGGAGGTCGAGATCGAGACCTACTCGCTCGACGAGGCACCGAAGGCATACGAACGACTGCACGAGGGGAGGATCCGCGGCCGCGCGGTGATCCTCCCGAACGGCTAGAGCCCCGGACGACGACGCGCCCCCTCCGGCAGCCGGAGGGGGCGCGTCGCGTCGTGCGGTCGGCTCAGCTGACGCCGAGCAGGTCGATGACGAAGATGAGGGTCTTGCCCGACAGCGGGTGACCGCCGCCGGCCGGGCCGTAGGCGAGCGCCGGCGGCACCGTGAGCTTGCGACGGCCGCCGACCTTCATGCCGGGGATGCCCTCCTGCCAGCCCTTGATGAGGTTGTTGAGCGGGAAGTTGATGGACTGCCCGCGGCTCCACGAGGAGTCGAACTCCTCGCCGGTCTCGTACTCCACGCCGAGGTAGTGCACGTCGACCTTGGCGCCCGGCGTCGCCTCGGCGCCGGCCCCCTCCACGATGTCGACGATCTCGAGCGTCGCCGGAGCCGGGCCCTCGGGCGCGTCGACTTCGGGCTTCTGGTTGGTGTTCTCTGCCATGTGCACCATCCAACCCGTGCGCGGGCACCGCGTCAAAGCCGTTCGCTGTGCGCGCAGCCGGAGCCGACGCAGAAGGGTCTTGCGGATCGCGTCGAGGAGGAGCACGCTAGAGGTATAACTCGACGTCCCGGGAGCGTTGCAGGCATCGCCGCACCACCGGGCGTCGAGTCTTTTAACGGGTTCACCCCCACCGGCGAACTTCCCAACCATTGCTCGGTTTTCTGTGGCAGGCTGGCCTCGACCCTGAAGCGATCGAAGGAGCCCGCCCGTGTCGAACCCCACCCCTCCCGTCGTCCCCACCGCGTCCGGCCGCGTCGCCGGCGTCTGGCGCGACGGGTCCGCCGCCTTCCTCGGCATCCCGTTCGCGGAGGCCCCGGTCGGCGACCTCCGCTTCGCCGCGCCCGCTCCGCACGCGCCGTGGGACGGAGTGCGCGACGCCTCGGCGTACGGACCGACGCCCCAGCGGGTGGCACTGGCCGAGGTGACCGCGATCCCGGAGCCGAGCATCCCCGGCGACTCGACACTGAACGTGAACGTGTTCACCCCCGCGCCCGGCGACACCGCCGCGAAGCTGCCCGTGCTCGTGTACATCCACGGGGGCGGGTTCGTCGCCGGCTCCCCCGCGAGCCCCTGGTACGACGGCCGGGCGTTCAACCGGGACGGCGTCGTCACCGTCTCCGTCTCCTACCGGCTCGGGTTCGACGGCTTCGGCTGGATCGAGGACGCCCCGGCCAACCGAGCCGTCCTCGACTGGCTGCTCGCCCTGGAGTGGGTGCGCGACAACGTCGCCCGCTTCGGCGGAGACCCGGACGCCGTGACCATCGCCGGGCAGTCCGCGGGCGGCGGCGCGGTGCTGACGCTGCTCGGCGTCCCGCGGGCCGCCGGGCTCTTCCACCGGGCGATCAGCATCTCAGGGGCGGCGGGCGGCCTGGCCGTCGACGAGGCCGAGACGCTCGGACGCCGCGTCGCGGAACTGGGCGGAGTGGAGCCGACGAGGGCCGGGCTCTCCACCCTCGACGAGCAGACCATCCTCGGACTGCAGGCGCGTGCGACAGTTCCCGACGGCGCAGACGGGGATCCGCTCGCCGGAATCGGACAGCTGATCTCCGGCGGGCTGACGTGGAGCCCCGTCATCGACGGCGACCTCCTCCCGCAGCCGGTCGTCGACGCGCTCCGCGACGGAGCCGGCGCGGACAAGCCACTCCTGCTCGGTGCCACCGACCAGGAGTTCACGGGCGCTCTGGCGCCGTTCCGCGAGCAGCTGGCGACGGTTCCCGCCGCCGCCCTCCTGTCCTCGTTCGGCGTCCCGGAGTCGACGATCGGGGCGTACAGCGCCGCGCACCCGGACGCCGACACGGCCGACCTCGTGGGCCAGTTCGTGACCGACACCCTCTTCCGCGCACCGGCGCTGGCCGTCGCCCTGGCCAGGGGGCAGGCGGACGCACCGACCTGGCTCTACCGGTTCGCCTGGCGCTCCGGGGCGAACGGCACGGCCTCCCACTGCCTCGACGTGCCGTTCTGGTTCGACGGACTCGACCTCGAGCGGGTGGAGGATCTCGCCGGCGCGAATCCGCCTCAGTCGCTCGCCGACGACGTGCACGGCGCCGCGGTCTCCTTCGTCCGCACCGGCGAGCCCGGTTGGGCCCCTGTCACGTCGGCCGTGCGCACGGCCCACGTCTTCGACACGCCCTCCCACGACGAAGCCGGCGCCTTCGCGGATGCGGAGCCGGTGCTGGCGCAGGGGGTCTAGCCGAACACCTTGCCCGGGTTGAGGATGCCGAGCGGGTCGAAGACCGACTTCAGCTTCACCTGCAGCTCGTAGGAGTCCGGGCCCAGCTCGTCGGCCAGCCACCGCCGCTTGAGCACGCCCACACCGTGCTCGCCCGTCAGGGTGCCGCCGAGCTCGACCGCCGTGCGGAAGAGCTCGCCCGCCGCCTCCCACACCGCGGGCGGCGGCTCCTCCCCCGCGTAGACGAAGTTCGGGTGGAGGTTGCCGTCGCCGGCGTGAGCGACCGTCGGGATGGGGATGCCGTGGCGCTGCGAGATCCGCTCGATCGCCTCGAACATCTCCGGCATCCGGGAGCGCGGGACGGCGACATCCTCGATGAGCACCTCGCCGCTCGCGGCGAGGGCCGGGTGGAAGGCGCGGCGGATCGCCAGCAGATGCTCCCCCTCCGCCGGATCGGCCGCGACCCGCACCGCCCCGCCCGCGGCGGAGATCAGCCCGCCCGCCGTCGCGGCATCCGCGGCCGCCGACGGGCCGTCGAACTGCACCAGGAGGAACGCGCCTCCCCCGGTCGTGCCGAACGCCGCGGCAAGCGTCTGCTCGCCGAGATGGGCCGAGATACGTTCGAGGGCCGGGCCGTCGACGAGCTCCATGATCGCCGGACGCAGCCGGGCGGCGGTGACCCGGGCCGCGGCGTCCGCGGCGGAGCGCACGTCCGAGAAGATCGCGCCCAGGGTCGTGGGCTCCCCGGCGGGGATCGGGACGAGTCGCACCGTCGCGCCGACGATCACGCCCAGCGTCCCCTCCGAGCCGACGAAGAGCGCCGTGAGGTCGTAGCCGGTCACGCCCTTCACCGTGCGGTGGCCGGTGCGGATGAGGCGGCCGTCGGAGAGGACGACATCGAGGGCGAGCACGGCCTCCCGCGTCACGCCGTACTTGGCGCAGAGCAGGCCGCCCGCGTTCGTGGCGATGTTGCCGCCGACGGTCGAGATCGCGCGGCTGGCGGGGTCGGGGGCGAAGAAGAGCCCGGAAGGCTCCAGGGCGTCATTGAGATCGGAGTTCACGACGCCGGGTTCGACCACGGCGAGCTGGTCCTCCGCTGACACCTCGAGGATCCGGTTCATTCCGGCGACCGAGAGGACGATGGCCCCCTGCGTTCCGTTGGCGCCGCCGGCCAGACCCGTTCCCGCGCCACGCGGGACGACCGGCACGCGGAACTCGCTCGCCGCGCGAAGGGTGGCTTGCACGTGCTCGATCGTCGTGGCGCTGACCAGGGCGAGCGGGGAGCCGTCGGCCCACCAGCCCGACCGGTCGGTGCGGACCACGTCGAGGAGGGCCGGGTCCGTGGTGAGCACGCCCGCCGCGATCGCCTCGTCGCCGAGGGCCGCCGCCAGCCAGTCGAGAACATCCATTCCCCCAGGCTAGCGAGGCTGCGCGGCTGTGGCCGGGACCGGTGAGCGACGACCGCGCTCGTGTCCGATTTCCGCTATCCGAAGTCGGTGGAGCGTGTCAGGCTGAGGCAATGGCACGCACCACCGGCCCCCGCCCCGACCCGCTCGACGACCCCGTCTTCGCCGAGCGCTACCGCGCGATGAACGCCCGCGACTCCCGGTTCGACGGGCAGTTCATCACCGGCGTCCACTCCACCGGCATCTACTGCCGCCCGAGCTGCCCGGCCGTCACCCCGAAGCCCGGGAACGTGAGTTTCTACCTCACCGCGGCGGCCGCGCACGAGGCAGGGCTCCGCGCGTGCAAGCGCTGCCTGCCCGATGCCGTCCCCGGTTCGCCCGAGTGGAACATGCGCGACGACCTCGCCGCCCGCGCGATGCGCCTGATCTCGGACGGCACGGTCGAGCGGGAGGGCGTGCCCGGTCTGGCTCAGCGTCTCGGCTACACCCCTCGTCACCTCGGACGTGTGCTCACCGCCGAGCTCGGCGCCGGCCCGCTCGCCCTCGCCCGCGCGCACCGTGCCCAGACCGCGCGCCTGCTGCTGACCGGCACCGACCTCCCGATCACCGACGTCGCCTTCGCGGCCGGCTTCAGCAGCGTGCGTCAGTTCAACGAGACGATCTCCGAGATCTACCGGACGACCCCGGGAGGCATCCGCGCAGCGGCACGCCGCCCGACTCCCTCCGCGCCGTCAGAGGGCGGCGCCGCCACTCTGAGCCTTCGCCTGCCCGCCCGCGCGCCGTTCGACGGCCGCGCGCTGCTCGCCTTCCTCTCCGCGCGCTCCGTGGCCGGCCTGGAGGCGGGAGGCGACAGCTCGTACGCCCGCGCCCTCCGGCTCCCGCACGGTCCCGCCGTCGTGCGTCTGAGCCTCACCGGCACGGCCGAGGCCCCCGCCGTGCAGTGCGACGCCACCCTCGCCGACGTCGCCGACCTGGCCCCGCTCGTCTCCCGGGTGCGCCGACTTCTCGACCTGGACGCGGACGCCGCTGCGATCGACACCGCCCTCGCCTCAGACCCGGCACTCGCGCCCAGTGTGCTCGCCGCCCCCGGGCGTCGTGTGCCCGGCGCGGTCGACGCCGAGGAGATCGTCTTCCGTGCGCTCATCGGCCAGCAGATCTCCGTATCCGCCGCGCGCACCGCGCTCTCGCGGCTCACCGAGGTGCTCGGCGAGCGCATCGACCTCGACGGTTTCACCCGCCTCTTCCCGACCGCCGCCGCCATCGCCGAGCGCGGACACGATGTCCTCCGCGGCCCCGCCCGCCGCGTCGCATCGATCGTCGGCGTCGCTGCGGCCCTCGCGGACGGCTCGCTTCGCGTCGACGTCGGCGAATCGCGCGACGAGCTCGAGTCCCGCCTCCTCGCGATGCCCGGGATCGGCCCCTGGACCGCCGGCTACATCGCGCTCCGCGTCCTGGGCAGCCCCGACATCCTCCTCACCGGCGACCTCGCCCTGCGCCACGGCGCCGCGAACCTCGGGCTCCCCTCCGACCTCCGGGGGCTGGCCGCCCACGGAGCGCGCTGGGCCCCCTGGCGCAGCTACGCCGGAATGCACCTCTGGCGGGCCGCCTGAGCGTAGGATCGCACTACAACCGGTAGTACGCAGGGGAGGGGTGAGGCGAGCAGTGCTCTCGATCACCGTCGTCATCCCCGCGCTGGACGACGGGGAGATGCTGCGCACCAGCCTCGCGGACCTCGCCGCACAGCTCCGTCCGGCCGACGAGATCATCGTCGTGGACAACGGCAGCACCGACGACACGGCGGAGGTCGCCCGCGCCGCCGGCGCACGGGTGATCGAGCAGCCGGTCCGCGGCATCTGGCCTGCTGCGGCGACGGGGTACGACGCCGCCACGGGCGACATCATCGCGCGCATCGACGCCGACTCCCGTCCTCCCGTCGACTGGCTGCTCCACATCGAGGCCGAGTTCGTCGACTCCCCCGAGATCGGAGTGCTCACGGGGCCGGGCGTCTTCTACGACGGCAACCCGCTGATCGCCGGGCTCGGGCAAGTGCTCTACATCGGCGGCTACTTCTGGTCGATGGAGATCTGGCTGGGCCATCCGCCGATCTTCGGCTCCAACTTCGCCATGCGCCGGGAGGTGTGGGCCGGCGCGCGCGACGCCGTGCACAGCGGGATGCGCGAGGTGCACGACGATCTCGACCTCGCCTTCCATCTCGACCCCGGCGTGATCGTCCGCTACGACGAACGGCTCACCGTCGGCATCTCGGCGCGGCCCTTCTCGACGTGGCGCGGCTTCGGACGACGGCTCTCCTGGGCGTTCGGGACGCTCTGGCTGCACCTGCCGGAGGAGTCGCCGTGGCGCCGCCGGGCCGCGCGCCGGCGCTGGCGTGAGGAGCACGCGGAACAGGCTCCCGGCGCCGTCGCCTGACGCACCCCACCCTTCGACACCGCGTCGACCGGTACGGTCGCCGACCGACGGACTGTCGAGTACCACTGACCCCGCGTCCCCGTTAGGTTGGAAGGTGTGAGATTCTCGCACCTCAGCGCCACCCCCGATGCGTCGCCGCGTCTGGCCGCCGTCGTCGCCGACGGCGCCCTCTTCCTCGACGAGATCATGCCGGACGCGCCACGCGACCTGCAGGATCTGATCGAACGCGGTGAGGGCGCGCTGGCCGACGTGCGCGCGCTCGTCGATGCGGCGGTCGCCACCGGCCGGCCGCTCAGCCCGGTCCATGAGCTGCGCCACGCCTCTGCCGTGCTGCGTCCGCCGCAGGTCATCGCCATCGGCGCCAACTACGCTGCCCACGCCTCCGAGCTCAAGCTGCGCAGCGAGAAGGCCGCGACGGTCTTCTCGCTCTGGCCGAACTCGCTCGCCGGTCACGGCGGCACCACGTCCTGGCCGGAGGACCTCACCACGCAGGTGGACTACGAGGCCGAGCTGGGCGTGATCATCGGGCGACCGGCGCGCAACGTCTCCGCTCGCGACGCGCTCGACTACGTCTTCGGGTACACGGTGGTCAACGACATCACGGCCCGCGACCTCCAGTTCTCCGAGGCGCAGTGGTCGCGCTGCAAGTCGTTCGACGGCTTCACCCCGAACGGCCCGGTCGTCGTGACCGCCGACGAGATCGCCGACCCGCAGGACCTGTGGCTCACGACGAACGTCGACGGGACGATCCTGCAGGACGCCTCCACCGCGGACATGGTGCGCTCGGTCGCCCAGATCATCGAGTTCCTCTCGCACTCGGCGACCATCCAGCCGGGCACGCTGATCTCGACCGGGAGCCCGGGCGGAGCCGGCTACTCGCGCACTCCCCCGGTGTTCCTGCGCGACAAGTCGACCGTCACCGTCTCGATCGGCGGCATCGGCTATCTGACGACCTACTGCCGCGTCACCTGACGGCATTGCCTGCATTCGCGCACGCCGTCGGCTAGCGTGAGGGCATGTCCATCGGTGAGAGACGCCCCGGAATCACGGGCGGCGGCGACGAGTGCGCCCGGCTCGACGCGGCCCTGCCCGACATCGACTGGTCCGTCGCGCCGGTGGGCACGGTGTTCTCCCGGTTCGACGCCCCGAGCGGCCGGCTCGCCGTCGCCTCCCTCGGCGACCCTGCGCACCCGCGCGTCGTGATGGTCCCGGGTGCGACCGGCTCCAAGGAGGACTTCTTCCTGCTCGCACCGATCATCGCGGCCGCCGGCTACTACGTGCAGAGCTATGACCTCGCCGGCCAGTACGAGTCCGCCGACGCAGGACCTCCGCCGGGCGGCCACTACACGTACGAGCTGCTGGTCGCGGACTTCGTCGCTTTTCTGCGCGACGGCGGCCCCGCACACGTGCTCGGCTACTCCTTCGCCGGGATCGTGGCGCAGCTGGCGCTCGTCGACCAGCCCGGTCTCTTCCGCTCCCTCACGCTGCTGACCACGCCGCCCGAGCCGGGGCAGGCCTTCCGAGGGGTCCGCGTGATCGGCTGGCTGAGCTGGCTGCTGAACGGCCACCAGGGCGCCGGGCTCATGATCTGGGGCATCGTGACCAACAAGAACAAGGTGCCGCCGAGTCGCCTCGCCTTCGTCCGCTCGCGGTTCGACCTCACCCGCCGGTCCAGCGTCGACGACATGGTCGGCCTCATGAAGCGTGTGCCGGATGTGCGTGCCCGCGTCGCCGCCAGCGGCATCCCCGTGCTCGTGGCCACCGGCGACCACGACCTGTGGCCGACTCGCCTCCACGCTGAGAACGCCGACGCGCTCGGC
Source organism: Leifsonia sp. ZF2019 (assembly GCF_019924635.1). Classification (NCBI taxonomy): domain Bacteria; kingdom Bacillati; phylum Actinomycetota; class Actinomycetes; order Micrococcales; family Microbacteriaceae; genus Leifsonia; species Leifsonia sp. ZF2019. Next base: position 1,606,867 of record NZ_CP065037.1, on the reverse strand, counting down.
GCGCACCTCGCGGTCTACCGCACCGGCCACAGCCCGTGCGAGACGGCGCCGCACCAGCTCGGGCGCGACATGCTGGCGCTGTTCCGCGAGGCCGAAGCGCGCGGTTGACCGCGCGCCGCCCCGCGGCCGAGCGCCGGAGCGCTACTCCGCCGACTCCTCCGGCGCGATCACCGGGATCGCCGTCGTGATCGCCTCCAGACCGCTCAGACGCGCCGGCGACAGCAGCCGGGTGACCTCGTCGCGGCTCATCAGCTTGGCGTCCACCACCAGGTCGGCGACGTTGTGGCCGGTGAGCAGCGCCGACTTGGCGAGCGCGGCGGCAGCGGCGTAGCCGATGTGCGGCGTGAGCGCCGTGATCACGCCGACGGACGACCCGACCATCGCGCCGAGGCGCTCCTCGTTGGCGGTGATGCCGTCCACGCAGTTGACCCGGAGCGTGTGGAACGCCTGGGTCATCCAGGTGATGCTCTGCAGCAGCGAGTGCGCGATCACCGGCTCGAAGGCGTTGAGCTGGAGCTGGCCGCCCTCCGCCGCCATGGTCACCGTGACGTCGGCGCCGGCGACCGAGAACGCCACCTGGTTGACGACCTCCGGGATCACCGGATTGACCTTGCCGGGCATGATGCTCGACCCGGCCTGCCGCGGTGGGAGGTTGATCTCGCCGAGACCGGCCTGCGGGCCCGACGAGAGCAGCCGCAGGTCGTTGCAGATCTTCGAGAGCTTGATGGCGCTGCGCTTGAGCGAACCGGAGAACGACATGAACGCACCCGCATCACTGGTCGACTCGATCAGGTCGGGCGCGGTCTCCAAGCTCAGACCCGTGATGGCGTTGAGGTGCGCCACCGCCGCCGCCGCATAGCCGGGGTCGGCCGTGATGCCCGTGCCGATCGCCGTGGCGCCGAGGTTGATCTCCGCCAGCAGCCACTTGGTCTCGGTGAGGCGTGCGTGGTCCTCGGTGAGAGTCGTCGCGAAGCCGTGGAACTCCTGCCCGAGGGTCATCGGGACCGCGTCCTGCAGCTGCGTGCGGCCGACCTTGAGGATGTGGCGGAACTCCCGTCCCTTGCGCGAGAAGGAGTCGCGCAGCTCGCCCAGCTCACGCAGCAGATCGTCGAGGGCGAACGTCAACGCGATCTTGATGGCCGTCGGGTAGGTGTCGTTGGTGCTCTGGCTGCGGTTGACGTCGTCGATCGGGCTGAGCGCGGCGTAGTCGCCTTTCGGGCGGCCGTCGAGCTCCAGCGCCACGTTGGCGATGACTTCGTTCGCGTTCATGTTGGTGGAGGTGCCCGCACCGCCCTGCATGACGCCGACGACGAACTGGTCGTGGAAGCGGCCGTCGATGATGAGCTGGCAGGCGCGGTCGATCAGGTCGGCCTTGTGCGGCTCGAGCACGCCGATCTCGAGGTTGGCGCGCGCGGCGGCCTGCTTGACGCTGGCCAGGGCGACGATGAGGTCGGGGTAGACCGAGATGGGACGCTTGGCGATCGAGAAGTTCTCGAGCGCACGGGAGGTGTGGACGCCCCAGTAGGCGTCCGCCGGGATCTCACGGCTGCCGAGCGAGTCGGTCTCCGTGCGGGTCGGTCCGCCGGACGCGCTCGGATCGGGGACGTCTGAGACATTCTCGGACGCGTCGACCACGGCGGTCGGGGGCACCGGGATCGGTTTCGTCGGGGATTCGTCCATCTGGGCTGTGGGGTTCACGGTCAGCACCGTTGCCTCTCGTTGTGCGGTTGGCTCGCCGGAGTCTCCCGGCGCGGGGTGTCGGCCGTTCGTGGCCGCCGACAGCATCCAACCTACCTCCCGCCCCTGCCCGCGCGGTGGACGATCCGTCTCGAATCCGAGACGTCGCAGGTCAGCCCAGCTTGCGCAGCAGTCCCCGGGCGAAGCGGTCCTTGCCCTCCGTGTACGGCGGGTAGATCAGCTTCATCGTGTCGGGCGCGAGGGACTTGCTCAGCACCGCCTTCTCGTGGCTGAAAGCGCGGAGCGACCGCTCGCCGTGATAGGCGCCGACGCCGCTCTCCCCCACACCGCCGAAAGGCAGGCCGCCGACCGCGAGGTGCGCGGCCGGGACGCCGAAGCCGACCGCGCCGGAGCTCGTCTCGGTGAGGAGACGACGGCGGACGGAGGCGCGCTCGGTGAACACGTAGAGCGCGAGCGGCTTGTCCCCCGCCCGGATGAACCGGATGGCGTCGTCGAGGTCGGCGACGGGGACGATCGGCAGGATGGGACCGAAGATCTCTTCGCGCATCACCGCCGCCCCACGCGGGACATCGGTGAGCACGGTCGGGGCGAGGTAGCGGCTCGACGCCTCCCGAGCACCGCCCAGGGCCGTCGTCCCCGAGCCGTCGAGCAGCCCGGCGAGGCGGCGGAACTGCCGGTCGTCGACGATCCTGCCGTAGTCGGGGCTCTGCGCGGGGTCGTCGCCGTAGAGCTCGTGCACGGCGACGCGGAGCGCGTCCGCGAGCCGGGCCGAGACCGAGGCGGTCGCGAGCACGTAGTCGGGTGCGACGCAGGTCTGGCCCGCGTTCATGAACTTGCCCCACGCGATCCGGCGGGCGGCCGCGCCCAGGTCGACCGAATCGTCCACGTAGACCGGCGACTTGCCGCCGAGCTCCAGGGTGACGGGCGTCAGGTGCTGGGCGGCCGCGGTCGCGACGATGCGGCCGACGCGCCCGTTGCCGGTGAAGAAGATGTGGTCCCACCGGTGCGTCAGCAGCTCGGTGGTCTCGTCGACGGCGCCCTCGACGACCGCGACCGCCCGGGTGTCCAGGTTTTGCGGGATCAGCCGAGCCATCGCCGCGGACGTGGCGGGCGCGAGCTCGGACGGCTTCAGGAGCACGGCGTTCCCGGCCGCCAGCGCACCGACCAGCGGCGCGAGCAGGAGCTGTACCGGGTAGTTCCACGGCGCGATGATCAGCACGACCCCCACCGGCTCCAGCATCGTCGACGCCTTCGCGGGCAGGAGGGCCCCCGGCACGCTCACGCGCTTCGGGCGCAGCCAGCGGCGCAGGTTGCGCAGCATGTGGTCGATCTCGCCCACGACGAAGCCGATCTCGGCGATCTGGGATTCGGTCGGGTTCTTCGCGAGGTCGGCCAGCAGCGCGTCCTCGAGCTCCGGCGCCCGCTCCGTGAGCAGGCGGCGCAGGGCGCGCAATTGCGCCACTCTCCAGCCGAGGGGCTTCGTCGCCCCGCTGTCGAAGACGGTGCGCAGAGCGTCGACGGTCTGCCCGATGGCGGTGAGCCCAGTGGTCATGCGCCCATCCTACGGACGGGGACGGTACTCCAGGTCGAAGATCGCGTGGCCCAGCCTCTCGCCGCGTCGCTCGAACTTCGTGACGGGGCGGTCCTCCGGCCGCGGGATGAAGTGCGCTGCGCCCGCCACGTTGACGAGGGCGGGCTCGGCGTCGAGCACCTCCACCATGTGCTCGGCGTACGGCTCCCAGTCGGTCGCGAGCCGCAGGACGCCGTCGGAGGCGAGGGCACGCACGATCAGCTTCGCGAACTCGGGCTGCACCAGGCGGCGCCGGTGGTGCCGCGCCTTCGGCCAGGGGTCGGGGAAGAAGATCAGCACTTCGGCGATGCCGCCCGCGGCGAGCCCGGTGTGGAAGACCTCGACGGCGTCGTGGCGCACGATGCGGATGTTGGTGAGCTCGCGGTCGCGCGCCCCCGCCAGGACCCGCCCGACGCCGGCCCCGTGCACCTCCACACCGAGGAAGTCCCGCTCGGGATGCCGCTCCGCGAGCGTCAGGAGGTTCTCCCCGTTGCCGAATCCGATCTCGACCGTCCGCTCGGCGACACGGCCGAACAGCGTGTCGAGGTCGAGCGGAGAGCCGTCGAACTCGACGCCGTAGACGGGCCAGAGCTCATCGATCGCGCGCTGCTGCGCTTCGGTCTTGCGGCCGCGGACGACGTAGCTGCGGGGGCCGAGGGGGGACTGTTCCATCCCTCCATTCTCTCAGGAGGGACGACCCCGGCCGGTCAGAGGAACGCGAACGGCAGGAACGTCAGGCCCAGACCGATGCCCGCGAGGGCCAGCACGAGGCCGATGAGGACGCCGAAGAGCATGAGCGCGTTGAGGACGATGCCCCAGATGGCGAAGGTGCGGCCGAGCGGCTCACGGCCGAGAGCCAGGATGCCGACGACGAGGCCCGCGATCGGGGCGACGAAGGTCCAGCCGAACACGATCGACGCGAGGCCGAGCACGAAGCTCGTCACGCTGAGCGTGCGGGCGGCAGCGGGGACGGCGGCGGGGGCGGTCGAGGGAGGGGTACTGGTGCTGGTGCTGGTGCTGGTCATGACTCCAGTGAAGCGGAGCGCCCGCGCCCGCGGCATCGGGGAAACCCCCGGATCCGGCTCGGGGGTTACCCCGAGCCGGATCACCGCGTTCAGTGCGGCAGGAACGCCTCGATCGGACCGCGCGCGAAGTAGATCAGGAAGCCGGCGGCCACGATCCAGAGCAGCGGGCTGATCTCGCGGGCCTTGCCCGACAGCGAGCGCACGAGCACCCAGCTGATGAAGCCGACCCCGATTCCGTTCGCGATCGAGTAGGTCAGCGGCATGACGATGATCGTCAGGAACACCGGCAGTACGCTCGAGAACTCGCCGAAGTCGATGTGCCGGATCTGCACGACCATCAGCGCACCGACGATCACGAGGGCGGCGGCGGCGACCTCGAGCGGCACCACCTGGGTCAGCGGTGTGAAGAACATCGCCAGCAGGAACAGCACTCCGGTGATGACGGACGCGAACCCGGTGCGGGCGCCCTCGCCGATTCCCGACGCGGACTCGACGAAGACCGTGTTGGACGACGAGGAGGTCGCACCGCCGACCACGGCGCCGACGCCCTCAACGATGAGCGCGGGCTGCAGGCGCGGGAACGTGCCGTCCTCCTTCGCCAGGCCGGCGCTGCGCGCGAGACCCGTCATCGAGCCCATGGCGTCGAAGAAGTTCGTGAAGACGAGCGTGAAGACGAGCATGATCGCGGCCAGTGCGCCGATCCGGCCGAACGAGCCGAACACGTCCACCTGCCCGACGAGGCCGAGGTTCGGGAGCGAGACCAGCGAGCTCGGGAGCTGCGGGACGGTGAGGTTCCAGCCTCCCGCGTTCTTGCCGCCCAGCGACGGGCCGACCGGCCAGATCGCCTCGACGATGATCGCGACGACGGTGGCCGCGACGATGCCGATGAGCAGGGCGCCCTTCACCTTGCGCGCCATGAGCACGCCCATGATCACCAGGGCGAGCAGGAAGATCAGGGTCGGGACGGTCGCGATCGATCCCGCCTCGCCGAGCTGCACGGGCGGCGACGACATGTTCGTGCTGCGGACGAAGCCGCTGTCGACGAAGCCGATGAAGGCGATGAAGAGGCCGATGCCGACCGTGATCGCCGTCTTGAGCTGTGCGGGGACCGCGTTGAAGATCAGCTTGCGCAGGCCGGTCGCCGAGAGCAGCACGATGATCAGACCGTTGATGACGACGAGGCCCATCGCCTCCTGCCACGTCAGCACCTGCACCACGTTCACCGCGAGGAACGAGTTGATGCCGAGGCCCGCGGCGAACGCGAACGGCAGGCGCGCCACGAGGCCGAACAGCACGGTCATGACTCCGGCGCTCAGCGCGGTGACGGCCGCGACCTGCGCGCCCTGCAGCGAATGGCCGGAGACGTCCGGGGTCCCGCCGAGGATGAGCGGGTTGAGGATGACGATGTACGCCATCGTCACGAACGTGAGCACACCTCCGCGCACCTCGGTCGCCCAGGTGGTGCCGCGCTTGGTGATCTCGAAGAACCGGTCGAGGCGCCCCGTGCCGGTCGGCGCTGGTGCGGTGGTCGATTCGGAAATGGTGATCTCCCGTACTATCTCGAAAGCGGATGTGTCGATGAACGTGCTCTGAACATTCGGAGCGGATTCGCGGGCGCGACGCGCCGCACTCAAGCCTAATTCCCATTTCCACGAGCGAAGGACACCCTGAATGGCCCTGCCCTGGACCCTGCACGGCGACGGAAAGAACGTCGGCGCCCACGAGATCGTGCTCCCCGGCGAGCGTCTCAGCTGGCCCCGCACCATCGGGCTCGGCGCCCAGCACGTCGTCGCCATGTTCGGCGCGACCTTCCTGGTCCCGGTACTCACGCACTTCCCGCCCAGCACGACACTGCTCTTCTCCGGTGTCGGCACCATCCTGTTCCTGCTCATCACCGGCAACCGCCTCCCGAGCTACCTGGGCTCGTCGTTCGCCTTCATCGCGCCGATCACGGCGGCGACGGCGAGCAACGGGATGGGCAGCGCGCTCTTCGGCATCGTCGCGGTCGGCATCCTGCTCGCCCTCGTCGGCGGGATCGTCATCCTCACCGGCACGGGCTGGATCGACGCGCTCATGCCGCCCGTCGTGGCCGGTGCGATCGTGGCGCTGATCGGCTTCAACCTGGCTCCCGCGGCCAAGAACAACTTCGTCCAGGCGCCGTGGACGGCCCTCGTCACCCTGCTCGCGGTCATCCTCTGCACGGTGCTCTTCAAGGGCCTGCTCGGGAGGCTGTCGATCTTCGTCGGCGTCGCCGTCGGCTACGTGTTCGCCGTCGTCATGGGCGAGGTCGACTTCTCGGCGGTCGCCAAGGCCGACTGGATCGGGCTCCCGACCTTCGCCCTGCCGGCCAACCCGTTCGAGAATCCGGGGGCGACCTTCGGCATCCTGCCGGCGTTCCTGCCGGTCGTGCTCGTGCTCGTCGCCGAGAACGTGGGGCACATCCGCGGCGTCGCACAGCTGACCGACCCGTCTGTCAACAAGCTCACCGGCCGCGCCCTCTTCGCGGACGGCCTCGCGACCACCGTCGCCGGCTTCTTCGGCGGCTCCGGCACGACGACGTACGGCGAGAACATCGGCGTCATGGCGGCGACCAAGGTCTACTCGACGGCCGCCTACTGGGTCGCCGGCATCGTCGCCGTGCTCCTCGGCCTCTCCCCCAAGGTCGGCGCGGTCATCAACACCATCCCGGCCGGTGTGCTGGGCGGCGTGACGACGGCCCTGTACGGTCTGATCGGAATCATCGGCGTCAAGATCTGGCTCGACAACAAGGTCGACTTCTCGAAGCCCGTCAACCAGTTCACCGCGGCGACCGCGCTGGTCGTCGGCATCGCTGACTTCACGCTCAATCTCGGTCAGCTCACCTTCAACGGCATCGCCCTCGGCACCATCGCGGCGATCGTCGTGTACCACCTCATGCGCACCGTCGCCCGCCTCCGCGGAACCGACTGACCCGACCGCCGCCGAAGTTCACGTCATTGCCGCTAAATCCGCGATTTGAGCGCAAGGACGTGAACCTCGCGGCACCTCAGGCGTGGAAGAACGGGATGATGAGGTAGAGGCCGTAAAGGACGGCGCAGCCGGTGAGCACGAAACATGCGTAGGCGCCGGTGAGGGCCAATCGTTTCTGGCCGTCCGTCAGCGGGTTCTTCTTGCGGGCCTTGGCGGCCTTGCGCTGGGCCTTCGCGGCCTCCTCCGGCGTGATCACCGTGATCGCGTCCGTGAACTCCACCGGCTCGACGAAGAGCGCGCGCCCGGCGACGGCGAGCAGGCGCGTGCCGAGTGCATAGAGGGTCACGACGACGCACGCCCCCACGATGGCGGCGGCGAAGACGATGAGGAAGGCGACCCAGTCGATGCCGTTCATGCGGACTCCTTGCGAGCGCGCTCCTTCTTGAGCGGCTTGACCTTCTTGATCTTGACGGCGCGGCCCGAGGCGGCGACCTCGCTCTGACCCTGCACGGGGGCGGGCTCGACCGCGTTGGCGCTGTGCACCTGGTTGCGCCGCGACAGCCAGAAGATGAGGGCCACGACGACCACGCCGAGCACGGTGTCGACGAGGATGCCCACGGGGCCGAGTCCCGCGATCAGCGCGGCGACGGCGCCGACGATGGCCGCCGCGGGAAGGGTGAGCAGCCAGCCGATCGCGATGCGCCCTGCCGTCCCCCAGCGCACCGACGAACCGCGACGGCCGAGGCCCGATCCGATGACCGAACCGGAGGCGACCTGAGTGGTCGAGAGGGCGAAGCCGAGGTGGCTGGAGGCGAGGATCGTCGCTGCGGTGCTCGTCTCGGCCGCGAAGCCCTGTGCGGGCTTGACCTCGGTGAGGCCGCGACCGAGGGTGCGGATGATGCGCCACCCGCCCGAGTACGTGCCGATCGCGATGGCGAGGGCGCAGGAGACGACCACCCACAGCTCGGGGCCGGTGCCCGCCGTCTGGAGTCCGGCGGCGATCAGGGTGAGCGTGATGACGCCCATCGTCTTCTGGGCATCGTTGGTGCCGTGCGCGAGTGCGACGAGCGACGAGGAGAAGATCTGGCCGTACCGGAACCCGCCGCGCCCGTCGGGACGGCCGTCGTAGCGTCGCGTGATCCAGTAGGCGAGCTTCGTGGCCGAGTACGCCACGACACCGGCGGTGACCGGTGCGATGAGGGCGGGGAGGATGACCTTGTCGAGCACGACGACGAAGTCCACCGCCCCGATACCCGCCCCGACGATGGCGGCGCCGATCAGTCCGCCGAACAGCGCGTGGCTGGACGACGAGGGCAGCCCGAACAGCCAGGTGACCATGTTCCAGACGATCGCGCCGACCAGGCCGGCGAAGATCAGCTCCGGCGTGATCTGCACCCCGCCGGAGCCCTCCCGGATGATGCCGCCGGAGATGGTCTTCGCCACCTCCGTGGACAGGAACGCGCCGATCAGGTTGAGGACGGCGGCCAGGGCGACGGCCACCTTCGGCTTCATGGCGCCGGTCGCGATGGGGGTCGCCATCGCGTTCGCGGTGTCGTGGAAACCGTTCGTGAAGTCGAAGAACAAGGCCAGCGCGATGACCAGCACGATGATGAGGGTGAGGTCCACCGGATACTTTCTCGTGTGGGGGATGCGGTCCACCCCGATCCAACCGTTCACCGGGATGTCATGCAAGTGACCTGGCGCGCCATCAAGCGACCGTGTAGATACTCACACGCCTGCGGTCCGGCGTCAAAATCGTCAGAGACGCCCCACCGCGGTGACACGGAGGACGGCCACCCCGGCCCGCGCGGACGCCTCCAGCAGCACGTCGGCGCTGATCCCCCAGTCGTGGTCCCCGGCCGGGTCGGACAGGATCTGACGCACCCGCCAGACACCCTCTGCGGCGGCGGTCGACTCGTCCACCACGATCATCGCGGCGGATCGTGCGGCCGCGTCCGTCAGGATCTCGTCGTGCTCCGCGTAGTAGTCCTCGAGCGCGGCATCCCACTCCTGTTCCGTGAACGAGGGGGCGGCGGACTCCGCCAGTGCGGCGGCCTCGGCCTCCAGCACCCCGAGTTCCGGCACCCGGTCGAGGGCGGCGAGCTGCACGCGCCGGAACAGCTCGTTGCGCACGAGGACGAAGAAGGCGCGCCGGTTGGTGGTGACGGTGCGCGGTGCGGGCGGTGCGAGTGCGCCGGCCTCGGCGGCATGGCGGGCGGCGTCGGGGTGGACGAGCTCCTCCCACTCGTCCAGCAGACTGGAGTCGACCTGCCGCACCAGCTCGCCGAGCCACTCGATGATGTCGCGCAGCTCCTCCGTGCGCAAGTCGAGCGGCACCGTCTGTCCGAGCGCCCGGTACGCATCGGAGAGGTAGCGGAGCACGACGCCCTCCGAGCGTGCGAGCTTGTAGAACGCGATGAACTCGCCGAAAGTCATGGCGCGCTCGTAGAGGTCCCGCGCGACGGACTTGGGGCTCAGCTCGAAGTCGGCCACCCAGGGCTGGCTGGACGCGTAGGTCGCGAAGGCGTCCTCGAGCAGCTCCGCGTGCGGCTTCGGATGCGTGACCTGCTCGAGCGCCTCCATGCGCTCGTCGTACTCGATTCCCTCGGCCTTCATCGCGGCGACCGCCTCCCCGCGCGCCTGGAACTGCTGCGCCGAGAGCACCGGACGCGGATCGTCCAGCGTCGCCTCCACGACCGAGACGATGTCGAGAGCGAACTGCGGCGACGCGGCGTCGAAGAGCTCGAAAGCGGCGAGCGCGAACGGAGAGAGCGGCTGGTTGAGGGCGAAGTTGGGCTGCAGGTCGACTGTGAGCCGGATCTCGCCTGCCACGTTCTCGATCACTCCGGCGGTCAGGAGGGAGCGGTACAGCTCGATCGCCCGCCGGGCCAGGGCGAGCTGCCGCTTCCAGGGTTCGTGGTTGTCGAACACGAGTGCGCGCACATGCCCGTAGACGTCCCCGCCGCGGCCGATGACGTTGATCAGCATGGCGCTGGTGATCTGCATCGACGAGGCGAGCGTCTCGGGCTCCGCCTCGATCAGCTTGCGGAACGACGGCTCGCCCCACGACACGAAGCCGTCCGGGGCCTTCTTCCGGACGATCTTGCGCCGCTTCTTCGGGTCGTCGCCCGCTTTCTCGATCGCCTTGAGGTTCTCGCTCTCGTGCTCGGGCGCCTGCGCGACGACGGTGCCGGCCGTGTCGAAGCCCGCGCGACCGGCGCGGCCCGCGATCTGGTGGAACTCGCGGGCGTTGAGCTGCCGCATCCGGGTTCCGTCGAACTTCGTCAGCGCGGTGAGCAGCACTGTGCGGATCGGCACATTGATCCCGACGCCGAGGGTGTCGGTGCCGCAGATCACGCGCAGGAGCCCGCGCTGCGCGAGCTGCTCGACCAGCCGACGGTACTTGGGGAGCATACCCGCGTGGTGCACGCCGATGCCCTGGCGCAGGAGCCGGGAGAGGGTCTTGCCGAAGGCGGTCGTGAAGCGGAAGTCTCCGATGAGCTCCGCGATGCGGTCGCGCTGCTCGCGGTCGGCGATCTTGGCGCTCGAGAGCGACTGCGCGCGTTCGAGCGCCGCGAGCTGCGAGAAGTGGACGACGTAGATCGGCGCCTGCCCGGTGTGCAGGAGGTCGTCGATGGTCTCGTGGATGGGCGAGAGCTCGTAGAAGTAGTGCAACGGTACGGGCCGCTCGACGCCGGTGACCGTCGCCGTGTCGCGGCCGGTGCGGCGCGTCAGGTCCGCGGCGAGCGCCGTGACGTCGCCCAGGGTCGCCGACATGAGCACGAACTGGGTGTGCGGGAGCGTGAGGAGGGGCACCTGCCACGCCCACCCGCGGTCGGGATCCGCGTAGAAGTGGAACTCGTCCATCACGACCTGGCCGGCGGGTGTCTCGTCCCCGTGCCGGAGGGCGAGGTTGGCGAGGATCTCGGCGGTGCAGCAGATGATCGGGGCGTCGGCGTTGACGGCGGAGTCGCCCGTCATCATCCCGACGTTCTCGGCGCCGAAGATGTCGACCAGGGCGAAGAACTTCTCCGAGACGAGCGCCTTGATCGGCGCGGTGTAGTAGCTGCGCTCCCCCCGGGCGAGTGCGGCGAAGTGGGCGGCGACGGCGACGAGGGACTTGCCGGTGCCCGTCGGCGTGCTGAGGATCAGGTTCGCGCCGGCGACGATCTCGATGACGGACTCGTCCTGTGCCGGGTAGAGGGAGATGCCGCCGGCTTCCGCCCAGGAGACGAACGTGTCGTAGACGGCGTCCTCGTCGGCGGTGCCGGGCCCGGTGTGCCCGGGGATGTCGTCGACGCGGAGCCGGACGGGTGCAGGAGACGTCATGATGACTCCAAGGCTCTCATGCCGCGCGCCGGCTTCTCTTCCGGCGCACAGCCGGCGCCCCTACGCTTCGATCATGATGTCGATGCGCGCGCGTGCCTCCCTGGCCGGTCTCGCGAGCGTGGTGGGCGGCGTCGGGGCCGCCGAGCTGGTGAGCGCCTTCGTGGTGCAGGACGGCAGCCCGGTGCTCGTTGTCGGGTCGCTGGTGATCGACCTGGCGCCCGCGTGGGTCAAGGAGGCCGTGATCGGCCTGTTCGGCACGGGCGACAAGGTGTTCCTGGTCACACTGCTCGCCCTGCTGGTCCTGGTCGGTGGTGCGCTCGCCGGTTGGCTGGAGCTGCGTCGTCCGCCGTTCGGGCGGATCCTCGTGGCGGTCGGCGCGGGAGTCGGTGTGCTGGCCGCCCTGACCCGATCCGGTGCGGGGATCGTGGATGCCGTCCCATCGGTCCTCGCGGGGCTCGTGGGCGTCCTGGTCCTCGCGTGGCTGATCCGGCTGCTGCGCGGCACCGAACCGACCAGGGTGGCGCCGCTCGGCACGGTGACCAGGCGGCGGTTCGTTCTGACGGCGTCCGGCACGGCCGTGGCGGGAGCGATCGGCGTCCTGGCCGGCCAGATCGTGGCGACGGGATATCGAGCGGCCGCGGCGGCCCGGGCGGCGTTCCACCTCCCGGCGCCCGCGACGGCCGCGCCGCCGATCCCGGCTGGAGCGTCGTTCGCCGTCCCAGGCCTGTCCCCCATCGTCACGCCCGCCGCGGACTTCTACCGGATCGACACCGCACTCCAGATCCCCGGGATCCAGCCGCAGGACTGGCGGCTGCGCATCACGGGGATGGTGGAGCACGAGGTGGAGCTGACGTACGCCGAGCTCCTGGCCCTGCCGCTGGAGGAGTCTGTGACCACCCTCACCTGCGTGTCGAACGAGGTCGGGGGCGACCTCATCGGCAACGCGCGGTGGTTGGGCTACCCGATCCGGCATCTGCTCGCCCGCGCCGCTCCGACCGCGCGGGCGGACATGGTGCTCTCGCGCAGCCAGGACGGCTGGACGGCGAGCACCCCGATCGAGGCGCTCACCGACGATCGAGCGGCCATCCTGGCGGTCGGGATGAACGGCCAGCCGCTCCCGCTCGAGCACGGCTACCCGGTGCGCATGGTCGTCCCCGGCCTCTACGGCTACGTCTCGGCGACGAAGTGGGTGGTGGAACTGCAGGTCACCCGATTCGACGCCGTCACCTCCTACTGGACGGATCGGGGATGGTCCGAGCGCGGCCCCGTCAAGCTTTCGTCCCGCATCGACGTCCCTGCGGAGGGACGCCAGGTGAAGGCGGGGACCGTGGCCGTGGCCGGCGTCGCCTGGTCGCAGCACGTCGGCGTGAGTGCCGTCGAGGTGCGCGTGGACGACGGCGACTGGGCCCCTGCGCAACTCGCCGACGCTATCTCCATCGACACCTGGCGGCAGTGGAAGTACGAGTGGGCGGCCGAACGGGGCACCCATACCCTGGCGGTGCGCGCCACCGATGCCCGGGGGACGGTCCAGACGGCGAAGCGGCAGGACGTCGTCCCGGACGGCGCGACGGGCCTGCACAGCATCACCGTCACGGTCGCCTGACCCGACTCCGGCGACGAGGCGCGATACTGGGAGCCATGAGCCCGACAGTGGACGAGCACGCCGTGACCGTCGCGAGGCTGCTCGCCCGGGCGGCCGGACCCGCCATCGACGCGGTGCCGGTGGCGGAGGCACGGGGCCGCATCACCGCGTCCGACGTTCGCTCCGGAGTCGATCTTCCTCTGTTCCGCAACGCGCAGATGGACGGCTTCGCCGTTCGGGCGGCCGATGTCGAGCGGACGCCGGTGGCCCTCGAGGTCGCCGGAGACATCCCCGCCGGACATGTCGTCGCCGTGCGCCACGTCTCCGGGACGGCCATCCGCATCATGACGGGCGCGCCGATGCCCGACGGCGCCGACGCGGTCGTGCCCGTCGAGGACACCGAGCTCGTGCTCGGTCGCGACGACGACCTCCGCGGCGCCGTCGTGGAGATCCAACGACCGCGCCGTCCCGGTGAGTACGTGCGCGAGCGGGGCAGCGACCTGCGCCGCGGCGAGGTGCTGGTGCCCGCGGGGACCCTCCTCGCACCCCGCCACCTGGCCGCCCTCGCCGCCGCCGGGGTGCGGAGTGTGCCGGTGCGGTCGCGGCTGCGGGTGGGGATTCTGACCACGGGCTCCGAGCTGGTGACCGACGGCGGCCCGGCCGCGTTCGGCCGGATCTTCGACGCCAACGGTATCGCCCTGGCCGCGCTGGTCGAAGAGGCGGGCGCGGTGGTGTCATCGCAGGAGGCGAGCAATGACGACCCCGCCACGTTCGCTCGGCTGCTCGACCGTGCCGTCGCGGACAGCGATCTCGTCGTCACATCCGGTGGTATCTCACGCGGAGCCTACGAAGTCGTCAGGGAGGTGCTCGAGCCGCGTGGCGCGGTCGTCACCACCGTGGGGATGCAGCCGGGCGGACCGCAGGCGACCGCCGTGGTGGACGGCGTTCCGGTGCTCTGCTTCCCCGGCAACCCGGTGAGCACGCAGGTGTCGTTCGTGGTGTTCCTGCGCGGGCCGCTGCGCGAGGCGGCCGGATTGCCGCCGATCGGTCCGGAGCGCGCCCGCCTGGCCGACGCCGTGCACTCGGTTCCCGGCAAGCGCCAGTTCCTTCGCGGGCGGTGGGCGGACGGGGTCGTGGCGCCCGTCTCGGGACCGGGCTCCCACCTCGTCGCGGCGATGGCCCGCGCCGATGTGCTGATCGACGTTCCCGCCGACGTGGAGTCGCTGCGGGCCGGAGCCGACGTGACAGTCTGGACCCTATGACCGAGTTCAGTCACCTGGATGCCGACGGACGCGCACGCATGGTCGACGTGGGCGGCAAGGCCGAGACCGATCGCGAAGCGGTCGCACGCGGCCTGCTCCGCACCACGCGGGCGGTGGTCGCGGCGATCGCCGCCGACGACCTCCCCAAGGCCGATGTGCTCGCCACCGCCCGCATCGCCGGGATCGCGGGCGCGAAGCGCACCAGCGACCTCATTCCCTTGTGCCATCCCCTCCCGCTGAGCTCGGTGCGCGTCGACTTCGCCCTCGACCGCGAGGACGGGTCCGTCGCCATCGAGGCCGTGGCGCGCACCCGCGGGCGCACGGGAGTGGAGATGGAGGCGCTCACGGCCGTCGCCGTGGCCGGGCTCACCCTGCACGACATGGTCAAGGCCGTGGATCCCGCTGCCGTCCTCACCGAGGTGCGCGTCGTCGCGAAGAGCGGCGGCAAGCGCGGCGAGTGGCGACGCCCGGGAGAGGCCGGCGCCGCGCCGTCCGCGGACGCCGGGGACCGTGTGGCGCACGACGCGGCCACGTCCGCTCCCCCGGCGTCCGCCATCGTCGTCGTCGCCTCGACCCGGGCGGCCGCCGGGACGGCGGAGGACACCACCGGTCCGCTGATCGCCGCGTGGCTCGCCGAGCGCAGGCTCCCCGCTGACGTGCGAGTGGTGCCCGACCGCGCGGTCGGGGACGCGGTGCGCGCGGCGGTCGGCGAGGGGCCGCGCGTGCTGCTCACGACCGGAGGCACGGGCCTCGCTCCCGACGACCTCACCCCCGAGGCGACGGCCGCCGTCCTCGACCGGGAGCTGCCCGGCGTCGCCGAAGCGCTCCGCGCCCGAGGAACGGCGAGCACGCCGCTCGCGGCCCTCAGCCGGGGACGAGCGGGCGTCGCGGGCACGACCCTCGTCGTGAACCTGCCGGGGTCTCCTGGAGGGGTCGCCGACGGTCTCGCGGTGCTGGCCGAGCTGCTGCCGCACCTGCTCGACCAGATCGCCGGCGGCGACCACCGAGGAGGCCGGCGATGACGGCGGCGGGGGCGGTGCTCGCCGAGATCAGCGCCGCCACGCTCGATCCCGGGATCGCGGACGAGTTCGTCTGGCGCGCGGAAGCCGGAGCCGTCGTCTGCTTCCACGGGATCGTGCGCGACCATGACGGGGGCCAGGCGGTGGTCTCCCTCGATTACCGCGCGCATCCCGACGCCGAGTCCTTCCTCCGCGCCTGCTGCGAGGAGGTCGCCGCACGAACCGGGCTCCGGGTCGCCGCGCAACACCGGGTCGGGTCGCTGAGGGTCGGCGATCTCGCACTGGTCGCGGCCGTCGCGGCGCCGCACCGGGCGGAGGCGTTCGCCGCGTGCGCCGAGCTCGTCGAGGCCATCAAGGCCGGCGTGCCGATCTGGAAGCGGCAGCACTTCGCCACCGGAGCCTCGGAGTGGGTCGGCCTCTGACCTCTCCCGCAACCGCGGATGCGACTCTATGATGACAGTCATGCCGCAGATACGGGTGAAAGACGCAGCACGGTTCCTCGGAGTCTCGGACGACACCGTGCGCCGCTGGATCGAGGGCGGCCTGCTGTCGAGCGAACACGACGGGGCCGGACGCACCGTGGTCGACGGCCTGGAACTCGCGGTCCTCGCCAAGCAGAACGCCGTGCTGCCCGACGACCCGTCCGGAGTCGGCCGATCGGCCCGCAACCGGTTCGTGGGCATCGTCACGGACATCGTCGCCGATCGCGTCATGGCCCAGGTGGAGCTGCAGTGCGGCCCGCACCGCGTCGTCTCGCTCATGAGCAGCGAGGCCGTGCGCGAGCTCGGGCTGGAGCCTGGCTCGGTCGCCGTCGCGGTCGTCAAGGCCACCACCGTCATCGTCGAGACCCCGGGGGCATCGTCGTGACCGCGGGGAGGCGCCTGGCGGCTGCGACCGCCTCCCTCGCCGTCCTGCTCTTCGCCGTGACGGGCTGCTCGGCCGCCGGCTCGTCCTCCGCGACCGCATCCCCGACCTCTTCGGCGACGGGACGGGCGACGGGCACGATCACCGTGTTCGCCGCAGCGTCGCTCACGAGCACCTTCACCGCACTCGGCGCCGAGTTCGAGAAGGCGAACCCGGGCAGCGCGGTGACCTTCAGCTTCGCGGGATCATCCGACCTCGTCACCCAGCTGACCGCGGGCGCGCCCGCCGACGTGTTCGCCTCCGCGGACGAAGCCACCATGAAGAAGGCGGTGTCGGCCGGCGTCACCGCGGGCGACCCGGTCGACTTCGCCACGAACGTGCTCGCGATCGCCGTGCCGAAAGGCAACCCCGCACACATCGGCGGCTTCGCCGATCTCGCGAAGCCGGGCGTCGCCACGGTCGTCTGCGCACCACAGGTGCCGTGCGGGGCGGCGACGGCGAAGGTGGAGGCCGCGACCGGCACCACGCTCGCGCCGGTCAGCGAGGAGTCCTCGGTCACGGACGTCCTCGGCAAAGTGATCGCCGGCGAGGCCGACGCGGGCATCGTC
The DNA here is from genome assembly GCF_019924635.1 of Leifsonia sp. ZF2019. Classification (NCBI taxonomy): domain Bacteria; kingdom Bacillati; phylum Actinomycetota; class Actinomycetes; order Micrococcales; family Microbacteriaceae; genus Leifsonia; species Leifsonia sp. ZF2019. The sequence continues at coordinate 1,589,961 of NZ_CP065037.1, read as the reverse complement.
TACGCGACGGACGTCCGGGGTGCGGGCGACGCGGTCGGCTCGGTGCCCTTCCCCGAGGCGAAGGGCGTGGTCAACACGTATCCGATCGCGGCCGTCGGGCAGGGCGCGAACACCGCGGGCGGGAAGGCGTTCCTGGCCTTCGTGACGGGTCCGGCCGGGCAGCGGGTGCTGCGGGCCGCCGGTTTCGGCGCACCGTGAGCAACCGGCCCGCGACCGGCATCCCGGCCTGGCTTCTCGTGATCGCCGGGGCCGGCGCCCTGTTCGTGCTCCTCCCGGTCGCGGCGATGGTGCTGCAGGTCGACTGGGCGCAGTTCCCGGCTCTCATCAGCTCGCCCTCGTCGGTGGACGCCCTGCTGCTGAGTCTGCGCACCTCGCTGACGGCCACCGCCGCCTGCCTCGTGCTCGGCATCCCGATGGCCGTGGTGCTCGCGCGTGTGCCCTTCCACGGCCGAGGTCTCGTGCGAGCCGTCATCCTGCTGCCGCTCGTCCTCCCTCCGGTCGTCGGGGGCCTGGCGTTGCTCGCGCTCTACGGCCGCCGCGGTCTGCTCGGCGGCGCGCTCGCCGTGGCGTTCTCGACCCCGGCGGTCGTGATCGCCCAGACGTTCGTCGCCCTCCCGTTCCTCGTCCTGAGCCTGGAGGGAGCGCTGCGGACAGCCGGCGATCGGTACGAGGCGGTGGCCGCGACACTCGGCGCCGGTCCGTCGACCGTGCTGTTCCGGGTCACCCTGCCGCTCGTGACGCCCGCCATCGTCTCGGGTGCGGTGCTGTCGTTCGCCCGGGCCCTCGGGGAGTTCGGGGCGACCCTGACCTTCGCGGGCAGCTTGCAAGGCGTCACCCGCACCCTGCCCCTGGAGATCTACGTGCAGCGGGAGACCGACCCCGAGGCAGCAGTCGCGCTGTCGTTGGTGCTCATCGCGGTCGCGATCGCCGTCGTCGCCGTCGCTCACGGAGCGGGCGAGCCGCTCCGCAGGCGCACCGCATGACGCTGCGGCTCACGGCGTCGCTCGCCGAGCGCGGCGTCGCGGTCGACGTCGCTCTCGGCTCCGGAGAGACGCTCGCCCTCCTCGGCCCGAACGGCGCGGGAAAGTCCACGGTGCTCGGGATGCTCGCCGGCCTCGTCCGCCCCGACGAGGGTGCGGCCACGCTCGACGGCGCCACCCTGTTCGACCTCCCGTCGACCTGGCTCGCCCCGCACCGCAGGAGCGTCGCCCTGCTGGCGCAGGACGCGCTGCTGTTCCCGCACCTCACCGCGCGCGACAACGTCGCCTTCGCCGCGCGCACGACCGGCCTCGCACGCGCTGCCGCCCGCGACCGCGCCGGGGAATGGCTGGGCCGCACCGGGGCGGATGCGTTCGCCGACCGGCGCCCGGCCGGCCTGTCGGGCGGTCAAGCGCAGCGGGTCGCGATCGCGCGGGCGCTCGCCGCCGAGCCGCGGCTCACGCTGCTCGACGAACCTCTCGCCTCCCTCGACGTCGGCGTCGCCGCCGAGCTGCGTCTGACGCTCGCCGCCGTGCTCGCCGGCCGCACCGCGGTCCTGGTCACGCACGAGGTCCTCGACGCCTACCTGCTCGCCGATCGAGTCGCGGTGCTGCACGACGGGAGGGTGGTCGAACAGGGCCCGACCCGGCAGGTGCTCGGCCACCCGCGCCACCCGTTCACGGCGGAGATCGCCGGGCTCGGTCTGCTGACCGGCCGCCGCACCGCGCGCGGGATCCGCACGGACGACGGGCTGGAGGTCGCCGGCACGACGACGGACCCGATCAGCGCCGGAACACCGGTCACGGCGATCATCCGGCCGTCGTCCGTCACGGTCCATCCAGTGGGAACGGACGGCATCCCCTCCCGTGTCACCGCACTCGAGCCGCGGGACGACCTGGTGCGGGTGCGCACGGATCGGATCACGGCCCTGCTCCCGGCCGCGGTCGTCGCGGAATTGCGGCTGTCACCGGGGACGCCCGTCGCTCTCCGCGTCGCTCCCGACGACGTGTCGATCGCTCCCCTCTGACGTCCGGACGGTGCGTCAGCCGCCGGCGAACGGCGGAAGGACATCCACCCGCTCACCGAGCGGCCGTCCTGCGTCGCGCGCGACGACGCCGTCCACGAGGAAGGATCCGCCCCGCAGGACGCGCCGCATCGGTTCGCCGTGACGGGAGGCGAGCTCTTCGCGCAACGCGCCCAGCGTCGGCTCCGCCAGGACGATGCGCTCCTCCGCGCATCCCGCCGCCTCCTCCGCCGCGGCGAAATAGCGCACCAGCACGTCAGCCACCGATCGCCCCCATGCTCCGGGCGGGCGGCAGGAAGCCGGCGGCGTCGATCCCGTGCCCCGCCTGCTTGCCCCACATCGCGCCGCGCCACCAGCGGGCGATCTCGGCGTCGTCCGCCCCGCCTCGGAGGAGGCCGCGCAGGTCGGTCTCCTCGTCGCCGAACAGGCAGGATCGCACGGTCCCCTCCGCCGTGATGCGCGTGCGGTCGCAGGCGGCGCAGAACGAGCGCGAGACGGAGGCGATGATGCCGACCGTCGCCGGACCGCCGTCGACCAGCCATTCCTCTGCGGGAGCGGACGGGTCGTCCCGCCCCGCCTCCGTGAGCGCGAAGCGCGTGCTGAGCGTCTCCAGCAGTTCGCTCGCCGGCACCATGTTGTCCCGCGCCCACGCGCGGTCCGCATCGAGCGGCATCTGCTCGATGAAGCGGAGGCGGCAGCCGTTGTCGAGCGCCCACGCGAGCAGCTCCGGCGCGTCGGCCAGGGTGTCGCGCATCATGACGGCGTTCACCTTGAGCGGGGTGAGTCCCGCATCGCGGGCCGCTCGGATGCCGGCGAGCACGGCGGGCAGGCGGTCACGACGGGTCAGGCGTGCGAAATGCGAACGGTCGACGGTGTCGAGCGAGATGTTGACCCGGGTCAGACCGGCGGCGACGAGCGCGCTCAGACGGTGGTCCAGCCCGATGCCGTTGGTCGTGATGCTGAGATCGACGCCGGGGGCGGCCTGCGCCGACCGCGCCACGATCTCGGAGAGGTCGGCGCGCATGAGCGGCTCGCCGCCGGTGAACCGCACCTCCCTGACACCCAGGTCACGCACCCCGATGCCGACCAGCCGGGCGATCTCCGCGGCCGTGAGCAGGCTCTCGCGCGGGATCGCGGGCAGGCCCTCGGCCGGCATGCAGTAGGTGCAGCGCAGCGAGCACTTCTCGGTGACGGAGACACGCAGATCCCGCGCCACCCGTCCGAAGCGATCGATCAGTCCCGGATGCTCGGGACGACCGGCGAGGCTCGGCGCCACCGCGTCGGCGCCGCCGGAGCGCACGGGGATCCGCGCGGGCGAGCCGAGGTTGACGGCAGTCATGTCCTCACCCTAGCCCGCGGTCAATAGCGCGGCAGGGACGGGTCGACGTCGCGCGCCCACGCGTCGATCCCGCCGGCGAGCACGAGCCCGGGCGCTCCCACGTCGGCGAGGAGGCGGCGCGCGGTCTCGGCGCGCACGCCGTGATGGCAGACAAGGACGAGCGGCTCGGTGCCGAGCCGCGCCGCGACACCGGCCGGGTCACGCTGCACCACTCCGAGCGGCACCAGCAGCGAGCCGGGGATCTCCGCGATGTCCGCCTCCCACGGCTCCCGCACGTCGAGCAGGGTGTGGGGCTCGCCCGCGAGGAGCCGGGCGTGCAGCTCCCCCGCCGAGACGGTGTCCGAGACTCCGCAGAACGCGTCGTAGTCGATCAGGCCGGTGACCGGCTCGCCCGCCGGGTCGCGCTCGTACGCGACCTCGCGGAAGGTCCCGTGCAGGGCATCGTGCACGATCACCCGGCCGAGCACAGGCTCGCCCGTGCCGGTGACGAGCTTGATCGCCTCGCCCACCATCAGCGATCCGATCGTGCCGCAGACGCTCGGCAGCGCCCCCGCCTCGGCGCAGCTCGGGATGCTGCCGGGCTCGGGTGGCACGGGGAACAGGTCGCGATAGTGCGGTCCCTGCGCCGCCCAGCTGAGTCCCACCTGACCACCGGCCTGGTGCACGGCGCCCCAGACGACCGGCACGCCGGCGAGCATGGCAGCGTCATTGACGAGGTAGCGGGTCGGGAAGTTGTCGCTGCCGTCGAGCACGAGGTCGAACCCGGCGATGATCTCCCGGGCGTTGGCCGCCGTGAGCCGCTCGGCGAAGAGCCGCACCTCGCTCTCCGGATCGATGGCGCGCACCGTCTCGGCGGCCGAATCGGTCTTGAGGCGGCCGATGTCCGCGGGCGTGTGCACAGTCTGGCGGGGCAGGTTGCTCGGCTCGACGCGGTCGTCGTCGACGATGCCGATGGTGCCGAAACCGGTGGAGGCCAGCAGCGGCAGGACAGCGGAGCCGAGGCCGCCCGCCCCCACCACGAGGACCCGCGCCGCGTGCAGCCGGCGCTGCGCGAGCATCCCGAAGCCGGGGAGCCTGATGGTGCGCGCGTAGCGCGCCCTGCGCTCCGCGGAGAGCTCGGGAGCGGGTTCGACGAGCGGCGGAAAGGCCATACGCACAGCCAACCATGTCGCAGGGTCTCGTGTCGCGCGGCCCGGCGCAATATGCTTCGCGCATGGGTATCGTCTCCTCCGGATTCCTGGGGCGTCGCAGAAACGACGACCCGCGCGTTCCGCCCGGCCAGTACGCCACGGACGGATTCCCGGTGCTGTCGGCCGGCCCGACGCCACGCATCTCGAAAGAGGACTGGGCGTTCACGATCACCACCGAGACCGGCGACGTCCGCCGCTGGAGCTGGGCCGAGTTCCAAGCCCTCCCGCAGGAGGACGTCAGCACCGACATCCACTGCGTCACCAGCTGGTCGAAGCTGGGGACGTCATGGCGGGGCGTCGCCCTCGACACCCTCTTCGCGGAGGTGGACACCGCCTTCGAGTACACGATGGCGCACTCCTACGGCGGATACACCACGAACGTCCCCCTCGCCGACCTGCTCGACAGCAAAGCGTGGATCGCGCACAGCTTCGACGGGGAGGACCTCGCTCCCGAGCACGGGGGTCCCGCGCGTCTGCTCGTGCCCCACCTCTACTTCTGGAAGAGCGCCAAGTGGGTCAGCGGACTGCAGATGCTGCCGCAGGACCAGCCGGGATTCTGGGAGCAGAACGGGTACAACATGTACGGCGACCCGTGGAAAGAGCAGCGCTACTGGTGAGCACCGTCTGGCGCGTGGCCGACGTCGTCGATGCGCGGCCCGAGACGCCCTCGGCCCGCACCATCCGCCTGCGCATCCCCGGCCTCCACGGACATCTCGCCGGACAGCACGTCGATGTGCGGCTGACGGCCCCCGACGGCTACCAGGCCGTCCGCTCCTACTCGATCGCGTCGGCGACCGGCGCGAACGGCGTCGCGGAGGACGAGCTCGAGCTCACCGTGGAGGAGCTCCCCGACGGGGAGGTCTCCCCCTACCTCGTGCGCGGGCTGATGGTCGGAGAGCAGCTGGAGGTGCGCGGCCCGGTCGGGGGATGGTTCGTCTGGCGCGCCACCGATACCGGCCCGGTGCAGCTCATCGCCGGCGGCTCCGGCGTCGTGCCGCTCATGTCGATGGCACGGGCGCACGCCGCCGCCGCAAGCACGGCGCCGTTCCGCCTGCTCTACTCGATCCGCACGCCCGAGTCCGGCTTCTATCGTGACGAGCTCGGACGGCTCGGCCACGACGCGGCAGCACCGCTCACTGTCGACTACGTCTACACCCGCGCTGCGCCGGCCGGAGCGGCGACACCGCCCGGGCGTCTGACGGCCGAAGCGCTGGCCGCGGCCGTCGTTCCCGCGGTCGAATCACCCACCTTCTACGTGTGCGGGGCGACACCGTTCGTCGAGGCCGTCTCGGGGTGGCTGGTGGACGCCGGACACGCGCCCGAGCGCATCCGGACCGAGCGCTACGGCGGCATCGGAGGTGCATCATGACCGACCAGGACGATCCGGCCGAGCCCGGCTACCTCGACGGCAATGCCGCCGCGGGCCTCCTCTCCGAACTCTTCGCCGTCGACGTCACAGCGGCCCGCGGCCGCTGCGCGCACTGCGGCGACGAGAACGTCGTCGCCGCCGGCCGGCTCTATCTGCACGGCACGGGGATGGTGCTGCGGTGCGCGGTCTGCGGCGAGGTGCTCGCGCAGGCGACCGAGCTGGAGGACTCCGTGTGCCTCGACCTCCGGGGCCTCGCGTGGCTCCGAGTGCCGATCTGACCGGGACGCCCGCGACCACCGTCGGTGCCGCTCCTACGACCCCAGGTACGACCCCGACATCGAGTAGCCGCCATCCGACTTCATCGACGGCACCGGTTCGTCGAACGACGGGTTGGCTTTGCCCGGCAGGCTCGCGGGCACCACCCGAGCCCGCGCCGCGGCAACGATCGCGACGACGCACGCGGCGACCAGCACGACGCCGACGGCGACGAGCGCCCACCCGACCGGGTCGCCGACCGTGAGGAGGACGACACCGTACGGCCCCGCCAGCCAGGCGCTCACACCGCTGACGATCGCCCCGGCGACCAGGAGCGCGACCCGTGTACGGCGGCGACGCGCCCGCTCCAGCTCCTCCATCAGCATGCTCACGGTGCACCCCCTTTTCGGCACCATAGCATCCGGGCGCCAGCGCAGGCAGTGCCCGTCCAGCAGGGCACCGTAGAATTCTCCGGTGCCATCCACGACCCCTTCCTCCGACTCCCCCGCCGGCATCGACCCGGCCGAGCTGGCGATCACCCTCCGCGTGCTCGGGAGCCTTCACGCGTTCGACCGGGAGCACCCCGACTTCATCGCCGTGCGCCAGGCGACCGGTCACATGTTCAAGGCCGTCAAGCAGGCGCGTCGGCGGGAGCTGCGGGATGCGGTCGCCGAGGCCGACCGCGCGGTGGTCGCCGCGACCGCCACCGGAGCGCCGGATCGCATCGACGACGAGACACGCGGGCGCGAGCTGACGTCGAGCTCCACCGGCACCACCTCGGCCGGGACGCTGCTCAAGCCGCGCGCCTGCTACATCTGCAAGCAGGACTACACCGAGGTGGACTGGTTCTACCACCAGCTCTGCCCCTCCTGCGCCGCGTTCAGCCATACCAAGCGCAACGCCCGCACCGACCTGCGGGGCAAGCGCGCCCTCCTGACCGGCGGCCGCGCGAAGATCGGCATGCACATCGCCCTGCGCCTGCTGCGCGACGGTGCGCACCTGACCATCACGACACGGTTCCCCCGCGATGCGGTGCGCCGCTTCTCGCAGCTGCCCGACTCCGCCGAGTGGCTGCACCGCCTCCGCGTCGTCGGGATCGACCTGCGGGACCCGTCGCAGGTGATCGCGCTGGCTGACTCGGTCGCCGCCCAGGGCCCCCTCGACATCCTCATCAACAACGCGGCGCAGACGGTGCGCCGCTCCCCCGGCTCCTACTCGCTGCTGGCCGAGGCCGAGTCGCAGCCGCTGCCTGACGGGCCCCTGCCCGAGATGGAGACCTTCGGCCACACGGCGGACCCGCACCCGCAGGCGCTGGAGGCGTCGGTGGCCGCCCATCCGCTGCTGTCGAGCGCCACGATCGCCGGCACGGTCGCGCAGCTCGCCGGCCCGGGCGCGCTCACGGCGGACGATCTCGCGGCGCTCGCGATGGCGCCGGGCTCGTCGTCGCTCGCCAAGCACGCCGACGGCACCGCGATCGACGCCGGCGGCCTCGTGCCCGACGTCAAGCGCGTCAACAGCTGGACGCAGGCGATCGGCGACGTCGACCCGCTGGAGCTTCTGGAGGTCCAGCTCTGCAACACGACCGCGCCGTTCATCCTGATCGACCGGCTGCGCCCGTCCATGGCCGCCGTCGAGGCGGGCCGCGCCTACGTCGTCAACGTCTCCGCGATGGAGGGCGTGTTCGGCCGCCGCTACAAGGGTCCCGGTCATCCGCACACCAATATGGCGAAGGCCGCTCTGAACATGCTCACGCGCACGAGCGCCGGCGAGATGTTCGAGACCGACAACATCCTGATGACCAGTGTCGACACGGGCTGGATCACCGACGAGCGCCCGCACTACACGAAGGTGCGGCTCGCCGAGGAGGGTTTCCACGCCCCGCTCGACCTGGTCGACGGCGCCGCGCGCGTGTACGACCCGATCGTCCGCGGCGAAGCCGGCGAAGATGTCTACGGTGTGTTTCTCAAGGACTACCGCGCGTCGGCGTGGTGAGCGAACTACGCTGAGCCCGTAGGCCCACCACGAGGAGCGACGATGTCGACCACACCGGAGGACGGCGCGCCGGCGCCCGTCCCGCTGCCCGGCCAGGCGCGGCCGGGCGGGAACGCCCCGCAGAAGGCGGGCCGGTTCCGCCATTGGCTGCTGTCGGGCCTCATCGACGAGCGCGGCACCCAGCAGGGTCCGCACGGGCGCAACCCCGAGCGCACGCACTCCTGGTGGCAGGTCATGTGCCTCACCGGCGTCGACTACTTCTCGACACTCGGCTACCAGCCCGCCATCGCCGCCCTCGCGGCCGGGCTGATCTCGCCGTTCGCGACCCTCGTGCTCGTCGCGCTGACGCTCCTCGGAGCACTCCCGGTCTACCGCCGGGTCGCGCGCGAGAGCTTCCGCGGCTCGGGGTCGATCGCGATGCTGGAGCGGCTGCTGCCCTGGTGGGCCGGCAAGCTGTTCGTCCTCGTCCTGCTCGGCTTCGCCGCGACCGACTTCATGATCACCATCACGCTGTCCGCGGCCGACGCCTCCGCGCACGCCATCGAGAACCCGTTCGCGCCCGACTGGTTCCACGGGCAGAACGTGATCATCACCCTGGTGCTGCTCGCGCTGCTGGGAGCCGTCTTCCTCCGCGGATTCCGGGAGGCCATCGGCATCGCAGTCATCCTCGTCGCCGTCTATCTCGCCCTGAACGTCATCGTGGTCGGCACCTCCATCGTCGAGGTGTTCCAGCACCCGACCGCGATCGACGACTGGTGGGGCATGCTGTTCCGGCAGAACGGCAACCCGCTCATCATCGTCGGAGTGGCGCTGCTGGTCTTCCCGAAGCTCGCGCTGGGCCTCTCCGGCTTCGAGACCGGCGTCGCGGTCATGCCGCAGATCACGGGCCGCCCGGACGACGACCCCAGCCACCCGGCCGGCCGCATCCGCGGAGCCCACCGGCTCCTGACCACCGCCGCCCTCATCATGAGCGCGTTCCTGATCACGTCGAGCTTCACCACCACGCTGCTCATCCCGCAGAAGGAGTTCCAGCCCGGCGGCTCCGCGAACGGCCGCGCGCTCGCCTACCTCGCGCACGAGTACCTGGGCAACGTGTTCGGCACGGTCTACGACATCAGCACCATCCTCATCCTCTGGTTCGCCGGCGCCTCCGCCATGGCCGGCCTGCTCAACCTCGTGCCGCGCTACCTGCCCCGGTACGGGATGGCGCCGCAGTGGGCCCGCGCCGTGCGGCCCCTCGTCCTGGTCTTCACCGCGATCGCGTTCCTCATCACGCTCGTCTTCCAGGCGAGCGTGGACGCCCAGGGCGGCGCCTACGCGACGGGCGTGCTCGTGCTCATCACCTCGGCCTCTCTGGCGGTGGCCCTCTCCGCCCGACGCAAGAAGCAGCCGCGCCGGTTCGTGCTGTTCGGCATCATCACCGCGATCTTCATCTACACGACCGTCGTCAATGTGATCGAGCGCCCCGACGGCATCCGCATCGCCCTGCTGTTCATCCTGGGCATCCTGGTCGTCTCGATCGTCTCCCGCATCGGGCGCTCCTTCGAACTGCGCGCCACCTCGGTGACGCTCGACGTCTCCGCCCTCGACTTCGTGCTGGAGGATGCCGAGGAGGGCGAGATCCGCATCATCTCGCACGAGCCCGACGTCGACACCACGAAGGAGTACGCCGAGAAGAACAAGGACGAGCGCAAGTTCAGCCACATCCCGCAGCGCGCGCGGACCATCTTCCTCGAGGTGCTCCGCTCCGACTCCTCCGACTTCGAGGAGGACCTCGTCGTCCACGGGGTCATCAAGCACGGCTACCGCGTTCTCCAGGTCAGGAGCGGCAACGTCCCGAACACCATCGCCGCCGTCCTGCTCGAGATCCGCGACATCACCGGCGTCGTCCCGACGATCTACTTCGAGTGGACGGAGGGCAACCCGATCTCGAACATGTTCCGCTTCCTCATCACCGGTGTCGGCGAGGTCGCCCCGGTGACCAGGGAGGTGCTCCGGGAGGCCGAGAAGGACGTGAAACGCCGACCGGCCGTCCACGTCTCCTGATCGGCCCCGTGCTGTGGGACCATGACCGCATGGACGGACACGCGTTCTTCGAGGCCATCGGCGTCGCCTTCGAGTTCGTCGGCGTCGTGGCGATGGCACTGGGCTTCGTGGTGGCGGTGGCGATCTCCCTCGTCGCCTGGCGGCGCAGCCGGAGCGGTACCGTCGGGTTCCGCACCCTGCGCGAGACGTTCGGCGGCGTCATCCTCCTCGGCCTCGAGATCCTGGTCGCCGCCGACCTCGTGAAGACCGTGACCTCCAGCCCGACCCTCACCGATGCGATCGTGCTCGGCATCATCGTGCTCATCCGCACCATCCTGAGCTTCTCGCTGCAAGTCGAGATCGACGGCGTCGCCCCGTGGAAGCGAGCGCTGGTCACCGGGCCGCAGGTGCTGGCGCGGGCGGCGCAGAAGGCGGGCGAGACCCCGGGGGCGTGACGCCGATCCGGCGACGACGGGATCTCAGCGGTTGTGGGGTACGCCCACGCCCAGCGGACGAGGCCCGAGCAGAAACCAGACGATCGGTCCGGCGAGTGGGAACGCGATGACCGCAGCGATCCAGATGATCCGTTCCATGGGGCTGAGTTGCTCCGTCTTGGCGATCCGCATCACCGCATAGGCAAGGGCAGCGAGGTAGAACGCACCGGCGAGACCGGCGAAGATCAGACCCACGATTTCCATCTCGGCTCCTTCGACGAGTGATGTCTACACGATAGCAGTAGATACTGTGTGTTGCGAAGTTAATACTTCAGATGGGATGGTCGAAGGGTATCGACACCTCGTCGAATACTTCGCTCGCTTGACGATCAAAGGAGATAGGTCATGCATTTTCCCACCTACCGTCGCATCGCGGCCACCGGATCCGCGGTCCTCGCCGGGACCGCACTCGCGCTCGGCTCTGGCATTCCGGCCAATGCCTGGACACAGGCTGCATCCGACGAATTCGTGACCCCCGGCGAGTCGCGATCATTCGAGGGTCCGGACGGTAATTCGACCGTCCTCTCCCTCGGCGAACCGGTCATCGTGACCGCGGAGGATATCGCGCATGATTCCGGCCTCAGCCTCCTCGCCAAAGCCGAACTGACCGCCGCAGCAGCGTACGCCGGCGTCTCATCCAACCATTGGAGCCAGTTCGTCACGGGGGCGGCGTACACACAGACTCAGAACGGCACGTTCTACTACAACGGTTCGCGTGTCTGGGTCAGTGAGAGCTACGCGGGATATCGCGGCTCGCACGCCTGCTTCACCAACTACGTTGTCTGGCCGTGGTCCATCTCCAACGTCGCCAAGAGCGAGTGGGGCGGAACGAGCAGTCGGTCGATGAACTGCACCTGGAACGTCGGTCAGCCCGGGTATCTGACGACAAGCTGGGGAATGACGGCGACCGTCTATTCGAACGGCACGATCTCCGGTTCCGGAGCCAGTCGCGGATAGCCGCCTTCCCGCCTTCGGGCCTGCTCGTCCACCAGAACGATCGGGCCCGAAGGCGTCGATCATCGACCCGTCAGCACCCCCGCATCCAATTCCCCCACCGAGCGCACTCCCGCCAGCCCCATCGTGATGTCCAGCTCGGCCACCACGTTGCGCAGCAGCTCCCGGACGCCCTCCTCCCCCGCCAGCGCCAGCGCATAGACGTACGGGCGGCCGATCGCGACGGCGCGGGCTCCGAGAGCGAGGGCGATGACCGCGTCGGCTCCGCCGCGTACGCCGCTGTCGAAGAGGACGGGGAGCCTCCCGTCGACCGCCTCCACCACCATGGGCAGGGCGTCGAGCGCGGCGACCTCCCCGTCGAGCTGGCGGCCGCCGTGGTTCGAGACCTGCACGGCGTCGACGCCCGCGTCCACCACCCTGCGGGCGTCGTCGGGGTGCAGCACGCCCTTGAGCACGATCGGGAGGCGGGTGCGCTCGCGCAGGAAGGCCAGGTCGTCCCAGGTCAGCGACGGGTCGGCGAACACGTCGAGGAAGGTCTCGACTGCGGCGAGCGGCTCGGGCGAGCGGAGGTTGCGGCGCATCCCGCCGGGGTGGTGGCGCAGGATGCTCGCGAAGGAGGCGACGGCGGCCGAGGTCACCCGGGTGCGAGCGCGCGCGGGTCCGCAGGCGACCCGTTCCGCGACGAGACGCCGGAACACGGGATCGCTGGTGTACTGCGCGATGCCGAGGCCCCGGCTGAACGGGAGGTAGCCGAGGTCGAGGTCGCGCGGGCGCCAGCCGAGCACGTGGGTGTCGAGGGTGACCACGATGGCCTCGCACCCGCTACGCTGGGCCCGCTCCACCAGGCTGGCGACGAGGTCGCGGGAGGAGCTCCAGTACAGCTGGAACCAGCGGGACGCGCCGGGGCGCACCGCGTCCATCGCCGCGGCCACCCCCTCCATCGGCGTCGAGGCCTGGGTGGAGAGCACGGCGGGGATGCCGAGGGAGGCCGCCGCCCGTGCCGCGAGCGCGTCGCCACCGCGCCGGGCCAGCTCCAGCACGCCGATCGGGGCCAGCAGCAGCGGGGTGGGGTGGCGCACGCCGAACAGGTCGACGCCGAGGTCGCGCTCGGCCACGTCGCGCAGCACGCGCGGAACGATCCGCCGCGCCCGGAAGGCATCGAGGTTGGCCCGCGCGGTGCGCTCGGCGCCCGCGGAACCGGCGACGTACGCGAACGCCGCGCGCGACATCCTCCGCTGCGCCGCGCGTTCCAGGGCGTGCGCACCGACCGGGATGCGCGGGCGCGCGCCGCTCACTCCGGCGCGATAGATCTCGGACTGGGCGTCGCGGCCCGCACTGGCTGCCATGCCGCCATTCTGCTCTACCGTGTGTTGGACGGTGCTTGGGTCCAGGCGTTGATCCGACGGAGTCCGTCCGCCGAGACCCCGACCTCGACACGATCGCGAAACTAAACGTTCCACGTCGGGATCGGGTCGCTGAGGATCACCGACTGATCCACTCATTCACGCGCGCATGCGGCCCCTTGGACGTGGAAGACGCCTTGGAAACGTCAGTAGCTGACATGTTCGCGACTCTCACCTCCTCTCGCCTGTCCGGCGTGTCGGTCAGGACGTCGAACGTGCACGACTCGCACCCCAAACTCTGCCGACACATCGACCTCCAACGTCACGTTGTCAGGACCGTCGCCGACGAGAACCATTTCGAGCGCACGAACAGCACAGGCTCATCCCAGCCACGGCTGCCATCGTCCACGCCAAAAGTGAACTCGCACCATTCGCCAATCGTCCGGTAGGTGTCGGCCGCGATTTCGAGGCTGGTGCCGTCCGTGAGCTGCACCCGCCACCTCGGAATCGGATCCCTGACAATCCACGGCTCCGACGTGGATGGCGGCCGCTCGTACGGGCCGCGTTCCTCGGTCGAGAACAGTCTTGCGGCATCCCTGGCCGCGATACTCGCGACCCAGAACTCCTCGAGTCTCTCCGGAGACCTCCTCACGCTTCGGAACACGCGTGGATCTGCCTCAAGATCAACGCCGTCCGCGATGATGAAGAGGACGGCCCCTCCCGGCGTATGAATCTCCCATCCGCCCCATTCGAAGAGCGCCCGCAGCCGATTCTGGGAATGCGTCAACGGCCCGTCACCCTCCTCGCGATCCGCGCCGCTGGCGGGTTCGCCGGTTTGCGCACGTGCCGCACTCCCTCAGCGTCGGGGTAGCGCCGTAGCTCTCGACAGCCGTTCCGGCGTCTCAGGATACAGACGCTGCGGTTCTCTGCGTCATCGGTCATGCGCTTGCTCCCCGTACTTCCACGATTCGGTGGCGAACTCATAGCAGCCTTCGTCTGCGATGTGATCAGATAGTGCGTCGGGTTCGGATGCGGGACCTTTTCGTCGCCCGATCTCGGATCAGATCTGAGACCCACCGCGAGTCCTCGACTTCTGCCAGTCTCTCGCAACCCTGGATTTGGAGCGGCGCAGGGGTATCTGTCGACGGGCATGTACCACGCAGATGACTCGACCGTCGTCTGCTGCGAGCGGGAGGGGCGAGCTTGTTTCGGCTCGCGTTTCCCGCTCCCATGGATTCGTCGGCATCGTTGATTGTTCTGCCAGGGCCGACCAGCATCCGCAGAGGATCACCCCTCACCTGCTGCAATGGCGACGTACTCCCAGATCGGCGAGTCGTCCAACGGCTTACGCTTGATTCCGGCATAGCCAAGCCCCGCGATGAAACGGTCAGGGTCGACGCTATACCGAGGATCATCAAAGCCTGCGATGACCGGCTTCTGGTAGGAGATGTGCTGCTTCCCTCCCTCCTGCATCTTCCAGAACCGGGCCGGATTCTTCGCGATTATCAGGTCTCCGACAAACAACCCCGTGTCAAAGACCAAGGAATACCAGTCCCCCAGGAGACGTCCCGGCCGCACGGGATCCTCTTCCACATGTTCATAGAACCACCGCCCCCACGTGTCAGTCGACTCTCGATGGCCGTCGAGCACCACACCGTTGCGTGCCGCAAACGCCTTCAAGTAGTTGAGCCTCTCAGGCTTCTTCTCCATCACATCCGCGTACGCGACCCGAGCATCTCGCCGCGACATGTTCTCTGGCGGTCCCAGCACCGGCGGCTCGTACAGCGAGTAGTCTCCCCAGTTGATCAATGACCCACTCTCCAGTTGATTCCCGCCGCGTTCAAGGCCCGCTGGAAACTAGCAGTCGGCCCGTTCTTGCCAGTCGCATCGCTTCGACCGAACTCCCACGTCACGCTAGCGAGTTGCTTCGTCCGCGAGGGCGCCGCATCCTTGGCGATTTGCAGGCTCAGGCTCCCACTGTTGCTCACAGATCGATAAACTCCGGCGGAATGGCTTCGCAGATCCACACTTGGTTCTCACGATGATCAAACCGAACTCCGGATCGAAATGCGCTCGCCGCCTTCACGGTCAGAACTACGACATCGGCGCCGTGCCTCCTGGCCACACGTGATGCCGTCTCCTTCTCCGGAGATAGGTGAACATACTGCCTCTGCATCGGTCGCAAGCCCTCCGCGCGAATCGCGGCCAGATTTCGCCGCTGAGTGCCGTGAAACAGGAGATTCGGAGGTTCATCCCCAGCAAGCTCTGACGCGATAACGACCGAGTGCCCGTAGCGCGCACGAATCTGATCATCCCGAATCTCATGACGCTGCTTAGGTGCCTCGGCGACAATGCGACGGATGCGTTCCTCAGTCACGTCGCCAACGCCGTGGTTGGCGAGAGCCCGTACGAGGTCGTGAACGGACACCCAGCCATCGCGACTCACAGCAAGCCCGTACGCCTCGGGCGCGTGACGTAAAGCATGACTGATCGCCCTGCTGATCTCTCCATCAGTGCCCATGAGATTGCTCCTGATATTGCCACGTCTCAGCAGCGAACTCGTAGCAGCCCTCTTCCGCGATATAGATCAGGAAGTGGGACAGGTCGAGGTGGGCGACATTCCGCTCCCGCCGGTCTCGGATGAGTTCCGAAATCCAGATAGAGTTCTCCACCTCGACGAGCTTGTTGTACGCCTGACTCTGAAACGGCAGACAGAGCGGCTCGACCATGTACTTGTACGCGCGGACCCAGTCGAACGATAAAACGGCATCGACACCGAGTCCATCGCGCTGGAGTGGCACGCGCAACTCCATCCTGCCGCGCCCGCTGAGCCAAGACTCGCCATCGACCTCTTCGGGACCGTAGGGCAGCTCAAAAAGGAACCGGTGCGCAGGTTCGGGCGCGACACGCTTTGACATCCCTATTCTCCTCCTCTCGCGCCCCTCAGAAGACCACGGGAGTGAACATCGTCGGTCCCCCGACCGTCGAGCTTATTGTTCGAAAGCTGGCCGTCTAGTCGCGATTCCGAATCCGGGTCGCCTGTCATGTTCCGAATCGTCCACTCCTGTGGGGATATCCCGGCCCTCCTTAGTGCCTGTGCACTTCGCGTGTTCACGATCAATGCACGATCTCGCATTACCTCATCGATCGGGACGTCGTTCGGAGAGATCAGACATGCCCTACCGGCGCTTGCGGCCCCGACCGGACCGCGCCGAGGCCGAACCGCCGGCACGCTTCGCCCCGGGTTGCCGGGCGGTCGACCGCTTCGGTGTCGTCTGCTTGGCGGCGGCCGCCTGCTGCTCGGCGATCTCGGGGTTGCGGGAGCTGTGCGCGGTGCGTCCGCGCACGATCCCGATGAACTCGTCGACGAGGGGATGCTGCCCCTCGCGCGGCCAGGTCAGGGCCACGGCGCTCTCGTCGCCGTCCTCCAGGCGGACCGCGACGACGTCTTTGCGGCGCAAGGACTTCGCGACCGATGCCGGCCAGAGCGCGATGCCCTCCCCCTCCGCGATCCGGCGCATGGCGGCCTCCGACGGCTCGTCGTCGATCCGCGGCTCCCCGTCGAGGTCCGCGCGGTGGAGCTTCTCCTCCAGGGTGAGGAGGTGTTCGTGGTGCATGACCAGCACGATGTCCTCCGCGTACAGCGGGATGAGGTGCCGATCGTCGTCCGCTTCTGCGTCGCGGACGAACGCCATGTCGGCGTCACCGGCGGACAGGACGCCCAACGGGTCGGCGCTGGGGGCGACGACGAGCTCGGCCTCCGGGTGCCGCCGCTCGAACTCGCGCGTCCATTTGCCGACGTTGACGCCCCGCGGGAAGGCCAGGGCGAATCGGGAGGTCATCCTCCGAGGGTACCGAACGGTACCCTGGAACCCATGAGTGCCGAGAAGCGACCCCAGACCATGAAGGCGGCCACCGCCGCCAAGAAGCTCGGCATCTACCTGCCCGCCGCGCCCGCCGAATTCCGCGACCGCGACATCAGCCGCACCGAGTTCGACGCGCTGAACGCCGAACCTCCGGAGTGGCTGCGCACGCTGCGCGCCGTCGGGCCGCACCCGCGCGACGAGGTCGCCCGCAAGCTCGGCGTCTCCAACTCGGGCCTCGCCCGTGCCGGCGTCGACGAGGCGCTCACCACCGCGGAGATCAAGGCGCTGCTGGCCGATCCGCCGGAGTGGCTGGTCGCCGAGCGCGCCACCCAGGCCGCGGTGCGTGCCGAGAACGCGCGGGTGAAGGCGCGCGACGCCGAGCGCGCCGCCCGCCGCGCCGACGGCTGACCCCCGACGGCTGACCCGCCGACGGCTGACCCGCCGGGACACGATGCGGTCGGGCGCGCTCAGTCCGCCGACGCACCGATGAGGGAGAGCAGCGCCTGCGCGTACGCCGTGGCCGGGTCGTCGTGCTCGAACATCCGCTCGACGCCGGACAGGAGGATCGTCACCCGGTAGCCGTCCGCGGTGCGCGCCAGATGACGGAACGACCCGCCCAGCAGCTCCCGCAGCTGATCCTCCCGGGGGATCCAGAGCGCATCCTCCACGGCGAGGGAGTCGAGCGCCCACTCGGTGGTGCCGTTGAAGCCGAGGATGGTGCCGGTGTCGAAGTGGTGCGGCTCGATCGTCATCTCGCTGACGGTGAAGCGCTCGCCGCCCATCCCGGGCCGGTCGATGGCGAAGGTGTCGCCGGACTGCGGCTGCCAGCGCAGCCCCGCCTGACGCAGCAGACGGGCGGTGTCGTCGTCGATCATCGCGGCGCTCAATCCGTGACCACGACGATCTTGCCGCGCAGGTGGCCGCCTTCGAGGCGGCCGTACGCCTCGCCGGTCCGCTCGATCGGGAAGATCGAGTCGATCGGCAGCACGACCTCGTTCTCGGCCAGGAGATCGGCGATCTCGGAGAGCTCGGCATTTCCCGCGGCGGCTCCACCGACGTTCGCCGCGCCGTGCGCCGCCGGGCCGAAGACCGCGATGGAGTTGATGCGCTCGATCGGGACGCCGAGCTCCAGGGCGGATTCGATGGTGCCGCCGCCATGGTTGTCGAGCGCCGCCGTGACACGCTCTCCGTCGAGGAGCTCGCGCACACGGTCGGCCAGCCCGTCCCCGTACGACACCGGGATGACGCCGAGCGTCTCGAGGAACTCGTGGTTCCCCTCCCCCGCCGTGCCGACGACGGTGGCGCCGCAGCGGATCGCCAGCTGCGCGGCCAGGACTCCGACGCCTCCCGCCGCCGCACTGACCAGCACGGTGTCGTGCTCGCCGAGGTTCAAGGAGGCCGTAGTCGCCATCGCGGTGCGCCCCACGACGCCGAGCGCGCCGGCCACCTCGAACGTCAGCGCATCGGGCTTGGGCACGACCTGGCCGTCTTCGGCGACCACGACGAAATCGGCGACCGCGGCGAAGGGCGCCGTTCCCAGCACCGCGTCACCCGGAAAGAACCGGGTCACGCCGTCGCCGACCTCCTCGACGAAGCCGGCGAAGTCCTGGCCGATGCCGCTCGGGAGGGTGACCCCCATCCGTCCGGCCGACCGCTCGTCGCGGTAGGCCTTGTAGTCCATCGGGTTGAGCCCCGCCGCCATCACCCGCACGAGCAGCTGCCCGGGGCCGGGCCAAGGCCGCTCCCGGTCCACCACTTGCAGGTAGTCGCGGGAGCCGAACTCCTCGAACTGGACGAATCTGGGCATGCGGCATCCCTTCCTTCCGGTCGAGACATCCCCGTGCGCGGGATGCGCTCGTAGGACGGAGCCTAGACCCGCCGCCTCGGAGCCAGTAGTGGATCGCGGCGCTCGGGAGCCGGGCCGGGTCAGCCGAAGAGCAGCGCGGCCTCTTCGTAGCGCGCGTCGGGAACGGTCTTCAGGCCGCCGGTCGCGTCCGCGATCGACACGTTGACGACATCCGTGCCGCGCAGCGACACCATGGAGCCCCAGCGGCCCTCGTAGACCGCGTCGACCGCGGCCATCCCGAGCCGGGTGGCGAGCACCCGGTCGTAGGCGCTCGGGACGCCGCCGCGCTGCATGTGGCCCAGCACCGTGGCGCGCGACTCGATGCCGGTGCGCTCCTCGATCATCGGGGCGAGCATCTCGCCGATGCCGCCGAGTCGCGGCCGGTTGAACGCGTCCAGGCCCTTGTGCGAGTGGGCCTCCTCCATCGTGTCGAGGTGGAAGCCCTCCGAGACGACGATGACGGGCGCGCGGCCGCGGTCGCGGACCGACTCGACCCACTCGACGACCTGCTCGATGGACTGCGGCTGCTCCGGGATGAGGATGGCGTGCGCACCGCCGGCCATGCCGGAGTGCAGGGCGATCCAGCCCACGTGGCGGCCCATGACCTCCACCACCATGCAGCGCTGGTGGGATTCGGCGGTGGTGCGGAGGCGGTCGATGGCCTCGGTGGCGATCTCGACCGCCGTGTCGAAGCCGAACGAGTAGTCCGTCGCCGCGAGGTCGTTGTCGATCGTCTTCGGCACGCCGACGATCTTGAGGCCGGCGTCGGTGAGGCGACGGGCCGCCGTCAGGGTGCCCTCGCCGCCGATCGCGATGATCGCGTCGATGCCGTTCTCGTCCATCATCCGCTGGATGTTCTCCGGGCCGCCCTGCTCGCCCTCGAACGGGTTCGTGCGGCTGGAGCCGAGGATGGTCCCGCCCTGACGGGAGAGGCCGCGGACGCTGTGGCGGTCGAGCGGCATGATGTCGCCCTCGACGACACCGCGCCAACCGTAGCGGAAGCCGGCGAACTCCGAGCCGTGCACGCGGTCGCCCTTCAGGACCGCGCCGCGGATGACCGCGTTCAGCCCGGGACAGTCGCCGCCGCTGGTGAGGATGCCGATCTTCATGGTGCTCCGTCTCTCGCCGTTTCAGTTACGCCCCTAGGCATCATGCCCGACCTCCCGCCCGCAGCACAAAAGCGCCCTTTACAGCGGGTGGGCGGTGGGGTATCCACGCGCACGTGGACCGCGCGGTCCACGGTCGCACCCCTGGGGCGGGCCTGCGGGACGGGGCGTCAGAGCGAGAGCACGTGCTGCAGCTTGGAGCCGCTGGCCGACGGACGCGCTCCGGCCTCCAGCAGACGCTCCTCCACCCCGTCGAGGAGTGCGGTGCGGCCGGACTTCGTATCGGGGGCACCGCTCAGGAGCTCGACCTCCCATTCGCGCCACTCGTCGCGTCCGCCGCTGCGCAGGTTCTCGCCGCGCACGTGGTCGTCGCACAGCTCGGCCAGGTCGAATCCGGCGGCATCCCGCAGCACCGTCGTCACCCGCGTGTTCACGATGCGCGCGATCGGGAGCAGCGTTGCGTCTCCCAGCGCGTCGGCGATGGCGTCCCGCAGGGCTTGCGGCTCGCGCTCCCCGTCGCCCAGGGGCCAGTGCAGCTCGACGCGCCCCTCGTCGCCGGGCGCGAGCTTGACGTGCCAGCCCTCGTCGGAACCCCCGCGTCGCGCGCGCACCGCGATCCGCTGGTGGGCGAGCGCCAGGTCGGCGGTGTCGTAGTAGGTGGCGACGAGTTCCGCGGTCTCCGGCTCGGACGCGACCGCGACGGCACCGACACCGACGAGCTGGGGAGGGACGGTGTCCTCCCCCACGTCGTACTTGCGCTCGATCTCGACCTGGCTCCGGTGCTCCATGCCCTACTGTCTAGTCCACTTCGGCCGTGTCGCGAAATCACAAGACCCGGGCGCCTCCCCGTGCCTACGCTCGGGGCATGGACACCACGCACACGATCACCGCCCGCTTCGAGGTCACCGGCTGGGAGCCGGAGCCGCTCGCCGGGCTCGAGGGCGACTGGGTGGGCGCCGTCGTCATGCGCAAGCGCTACACGGACGGGCTCGTCGGCGAGTCCGTCGCCCATTTCGTCTCCTCCGGCACCGAGGAGGGCGGGCGCGGTTACCTCGCCGTCGAACGCATCACCGGAGAGCTGACCGACGGCCGCAGCGGCTCGTTCACCGTGCACCACGGGGCGCTCCAGCACCCCGACGATCCGTCCGCGTTCGGCTGGATCGTCCCGGGCACCGGCACGGGGGACTTCGCCGGTCTCGCGGGTGGCGCCCGCATCGTGCACGACGAGGCGGGACCATCGTTCGTGTTCTCGCTCACGACATGACGGCCCCTCGACCCCGAACGGGGCGAGCGGTACCCTCGGTGTCATGAGCGACCGGCGCGACGAGGAACAGGACGACTTCCGGGAGTCCCAGAAGGGCGACTACGAGCCCGAGCCTGTGCTCCACGACGCCGACGACGTACCCGTGGAAGACTACAATGCGGACGACCGCATCGTCCCCGACGACGACCGTCCGGTGCCGCTCGACCCGGACGACGCCGGGATCGCCTGAGCGGAGCGCTCTCATTCGTGCCGAATGTCGCGAAAGCGCGACGCTTTCGCGACATTCGGCACGAATGTTCGGCGCCTAGCCCAGCGCCTCCGTGAGGAGATGGATGAGCGCATCCAGCTGCACCGAGTCCGCCGAACCGACCTCGACGTCGCTGCCGTCGAGGGCACGCGCAGCGAGGCCCTGCTTGGCGTCGATCAACTCGGCGATCTTCGAGTCGATCGTCTGCGCGGCGATGATGCGCCACGCGGTGACGGGCTCCTCCTGGCCGATGCGGTGCACCCGGTCGATCGCCTGGGTCTGCTCGGCCGCCGTCCAGGACAGCTCGGCGAGGACGACGTTCGACGCGGCCTGGAGGTTGAGGCCGACACCGGCTGCGGTGAGCGAGCAGACGGCGACCGAGACGTCCGGGTCGTTGTTGAACGCGTCGATCTCCTTCTGCCGGGCCAGAGCGCTCTGGTCGCCCCGGATGGAGATCGTCTTCAGCTCGCGGGCTGCGAACGCCTCCTCCGCCTGGTCCATCACGTCGATGTGCTTGGCGAAGAAGACGACCTTGCCGACCGAGCGCGCGAGCTGCGCGGTGTAGTCCGCGGCGAGGCCCGCCTTCGCCTGACCGATCTTGCGGACCATGGTGAAGACGTTGTCCCCGGTCTTGGCCGACTTGGACTCCTCCAGCTCCGACTGGGCGACCAGGCGGATGAGGTGCTCGCGGTGCGCCTCGTCGTCGCCGTCGAAGCTGTCGGGGCGGCCCGCGGCGGCGGCGCGATGGAACCGCGCGACGAGCCGGTCGGCGAGCTCCTTCTCCGCCTGGCGGATCGAGCGGCCGAGATCTCCGTCGAGCTCGACGGGCAGGTCGACCACGCGCCGGCTGGGGAGGTCGGCTGCGACGTCGAGCTTGCGTCGGCGCACGATACCCATGTCGATGACGGCTTCGCGGGCGGCGGCGTAGAAGCCGAACTCGGCCGGAGTGAGCCCGGTCTCCTCCAGGTGCTCCATCAGCTCCGCCGTCGGCTTGGAGCCGTCGATCCAGCCGAGCAGCTGCCAGATGGCGCGGAAGTCGTCGATGTCGTTGATGAGCGGCGTGCCCGTGAGGGCGAGCAGAAGGGGGTTCGGGGTGTTCGACCGGATGGCGTCGGCCAGGCCGAGCACGAGACGGGAGCGCTGCGAGTGCAGGTTCTTGATGAAGTGCGCCTCGTCGACGACCATGCCCTTGAATCCGAGGGTGCTGAGCCAGGAGAGGTGGCGGTCGAGCACCTCGTAGTTGACGATGACGACGTCGGCGAATGCGTCGAGTCCCTCACCGTCGCCGTGGATGACGGTGGCGCGGCGTTGCGGGGTCCAGCGCTCCACCTCGCGGGCCCAGTTCATCTTGACGACGTTCGGGACGACGGCGAGGAGCGGGTAGGCGCCGGCGACGGAGGCGGCGAGCACGGACTGCGCCGTCTTGCCCAGGCCGGGTTCGTCTGCGAGGAGGAAGCTGCGGTGGCCCTGGCGGACGCTCTCGACGAATCGGGCCTGATGGTGCATGAGCTCGAGCCCGGGGGGCGAGTAGCGGTCGATGGCGGGCGCGGGCGGAAGCTCCATGCTGGCGGCCTGACCGCCGGCGCCGTACTCGAACGACTTGAAGAGGGGGCCGAGGAGCTCCCACGAGTCGAGGCGGCGGCGCGGGGTCGGCTGGGCCGGGGTGAGCCGCGAGAGATCGGGCGCGAGGAACGGATTCGACAATTGGCGCGCCTTCACCGACTGCGGCACGACCTGCTTCTCCGCCAGCTCGGGCGGAATGACGCTGTCGGTCTTGGCGACCGGGCGCTCGATGGTGATGATCAGGTCGTCGGGGCTGAGCTCCGTGCCGGACTCGAGCAGCCAGTCGCGGCGCATCTTCTGCGCCGTCGCGGTCGGCGGGGACTCGCTCTCCAGCAGCGAGATGAGGGAGGTGTCCCGGGCGGCGGTCTTGGCCAGGATGGTCGCGATGCCGTCCAGTCGCTTCAGCTGCTCGGCGCGGGCGGCGTCGCTCAGCTCCTGGTCGGCCTTGGCCCGGGCGCGCTCCTCGCGCATCAGGAAGGCGATGACCTGGAACTTGGTGCGGTTGGTCGGGCCGAGCTTCTTGCCGTCGGCCGCCTTCGCCTCGACCTCGCGCACCTTGCGGGCGAGGACGGGGATGAGGCCGTCGTTGTTGGCATGCCGGGGCCGCCGCTGCGGGGTGCGCGTCGAGCTCGAGCGCTGGCCGGACGTCCGCTGACCGGAACGAGACATGGTCCTCCATGTGGGTGCGCCGCGCGCTGTCCGAGAGCGCGGCGCCATAGGCGTGAGGGCCGGCGCGATGTCCGGCCGGAGGACCGAGCGGCCCCGACCGGGCGTCGGTGACGCCGGCAGCGCGGCGGACGAATCGCCGCGCGTCACCATTTTACCGGATGCGCGGCGGTTCAGCGACGAGTGTCGGCCGGGATCTTGATGAGGACCGCGGCGCACACCAGGAAGACGGACGCGACGACGTGGAGCGCGCGCAGCACCGTCCCCTCGATGGCGAGCGGCCAGACCGGGTTCCAGACGACGGCGATCGGTACGAGACCCACCAGCCACCACCACTGCTTGGCCTGCCCCGCGAACACGCACATGATGAGCGCGAGGATCGCGACGGCGTACTGCACGTAGAGGTACCACGCACCGCCGATGAGTGCGAGGCCGGCGAGCAGGACGATCGCGGCGATGATCCCGGGCGCCAGGGCCGCCCGGTTGACGGTGGGCTGCTGCGGGGTGCGGGAGGTGGACATCCCCACCACCCTAGCGGCACCCGCCCCGTCCGAGACGAGACCTTCTCGGGGGGCGGGTGCAGCCGGACACGGCGGTCGTCGTCAGAGCGCTCCCCTGCGGAACAGGAAGGCGCACGGCGGGGCGTCGGACCCCACACGGACGATCACCGAGGAGGTGCGGGCCTGGTCGAGGAACTCGTCCAGGCCGAGGCGCTCCATCGGGACACGACGGAGCTCGGCATCGGAGGCGATGCCGTTGACGGCGAAGGCGACGTCGGGGACGTCATAGGGCTCGCCTGCCAGGTCGAGGAAGGCGATCGGTGACGGGTGGATGTTGTCGAGCGGGAACACACTGAGGATCGCCTCGGCGGCGGCCTCTGTGGTGGTGTCGTCCTCGAGGTGGACGACGGGCGTGTTGATGGTGTTCTCTGGATAGCCGCTGCCGACGAGGGTAAGCGTCTCGCCGTCTTTCATCGAGTCCAGGGCGCTCAAGAGCGCACCGGACAGCAGCGGGCTGAGGTTCTTCAGCAAAGTCGGGCCTTTCCTGCAAAACGAATATTTCTCAACCCCTGCTGATGAGGATAGAACAAGTAGTATGTCCTCCCCTACCCCCCATTAAGGGGAGGCCCTCCCGACGCGCCGCCGAGTATCCGGAATGCGCGGATACACACCTGCTAATGATCCGCTGTGCGCTCCCTCCCTCAGAACCGACGGAGCCGCAGGCTGTTGAGGACGACGAACACGCTCGAGAACGCCATCGCGGCTCCGGCGATCATGGGGTCGAGGAGCCCCAGTGCGGCGATCGGCAGGGCCGCCACGTTGTACGCGAACGCCCAGAAGAGATTGCCGCGGATCACGGCGAGCATGCGCCGCGAGAGACGCAGGGCTTCCCCGACCAGTGCCGGCTCGGGTCGCAGCAGGGTCAGGTCGGCCGCCTCCCGCGCGATGTCGGAGCCTCCGCCCATCGCGATGCCGAGGTCCGCCGTCGCCAACGCGGCCGCGTCGTTCACACCGTCGCCGACCATCGCCACCGTCCGTCCCTCGCCCTGAAGCCGCGCGATCTCGGCGGCCTTGCCTTCGGGGTCGACGCCTCCGACCGCACGGAGGACACCCAGGGAACCGACGGTGGCGCACACCGTCCTCTCATGGTCGCCGCTCAGCACGACCGACTCGGCGCCGAGAGCGCGCACGCGCTCGATCGCCTCGGAGGCGTCCGGGCGCAACGGATCGCTCAGCGCGATCACCCCCGCCGCCTCCCCGTCGATCGCGACGACGACCGCCGTCGCTCCCCGCCCCCGGATCTCGTCGACGGCGCTCGCGAGCACCTCGGCGAGACCGCCGGACGCGCGCGCGACCACGACCTCCCGCCCGTCCACCACGGCAGCGACGCCGAAGCCGGCGATGGCACGGAATCCGGCGACGACCGCGTCGGAGGGCGCCGCCTCCGCGATCGCCCTGCCCAGCGGATGCTCCGAACCGCGCTCGGCCGCCGCGGCGAGTCGCAGGAGGTCGTCGACCCGCACACCGGGCACGGCGACCGTCTCCGTGATGGCCATCCGGCCCGTCGTGAGCGTCCCGGTCTTGTCGAACACGACCGTGTCGATGCGTCCGGCGCGCTCGAGCGCGTCGGGACCGGAGATCAGGATGCCGCGCTGCGCCGCCCGGCCCGTGCCGACGAGCAGCGCCGTGGGCGTCGCTAGGCCGAGGGCGCAGGGGCAGGCGACGATGAGCACCGCGACGGCCGGCGACACGGCGGCGGCGGGGTCGCCCGCGAGCAGCCACCAGACGGCGAAGGTCGCGAGCGCGAGCCCGATCACCACGGGCACGAAGATCGCGGAGACACGGTCGGCCAGCCGCTGCGCGCGGGTCTTCCCGAGCTGGGCCTGTTCGACCAGCGACGCCAGCCGGGCGACCCGCGTGTCGGCTCCGACCCGTTCGGCACTGACCACGAGCATCCCGCCCGCGGCCACCGTCCCCGCCGTCACGTCATCGCCCGCGGAGACCTCCACGGGCGCGGACTCGCCGGTCATGGCCGACGCGTCGACCGCGGCGGCCCCCTCGACGACGCGGCCGTCGGCCGCGATCCGCTCCCCCGGCCGCACCACGAAACGGTCGCCGACCGCCAGCAGAGCGACCGGGATGCGCCGCTCGCGCCCCGACTCGTCGAGCCGGGACACCTCGCGCGCCGACGCCTGAGCCAGCTCGCGCAGAGCCTTCCCCGCCCGGCGGCGCGACCGGGCCTCGGCGAGTCGCCCGAGGAGGAGGAACGTCGTGACGACCGCGGCGACCTCGAAGTAGACGTGGCCGCCCATCCCGAGCAGGAGCACGACCAGGGACCAGACGAAGGCGGTCAAGGTCCCGAGCGAGACGAGCGTGTCCATCGTGGTCGAGCCGTGCCGGAGGGTGACAGCGGCCGAGCGGTGGAACGGCCAGCCGCCCCAGAGCACGACCGGCGCCGCGAGCACGAGCGAGACCCACTCCCAGCCGGCGAAGTGCAGCGGCTCCACCATCGCGATCAGCACGATCGGGACGCTCAGCACGGCGCTCGCGATGGCCCGCGGGACCAGCCGCCGGGAGTCCCCGTCGTGGCCCCTCGTCTCTTCTGCGTCGAGGCCGCTGCCGCTCGCGTGCTCCTCGCGGTCGTCGTGCAGCACGCGCGCGCCGTATCCCGCCTTCTCCACCTCCGCCACGAGCGCGGCCGAGTCGAGCGTGGCGGGCACCAGCGCACTGGCGCGCTCGGTGGCGAGGTTGACCGTCGCCGTCACGCCGTCGACGCGGCCGAGCCGCTTCTCGACACGGGCCACGCAACTCGCGCAGGTCATGCCCTCGATGGCGAGGTCGACGCGCACGAGTCCCTCGGCCCCGGTCGTCGTCGCGCCGGTCACAGCAGAGGGAGGCGGTCGGGGCGTCCGAGCGTGTAGCCGGCCTCCTCGACGGCCGCGCGCACGGCGTCGTCGGCGAGCGGTGCCGCGTGGGCGACGGTGGCTGTCCCCCCGGCGACGTCCACATCCACGCGTTCGACCCCGCCGAGCGCGGAGAGTTCGTCGCTGACGGCCCGCGCGCAGTGGTCGCAGGTCATGCCGAGGATGTCGTAGGTCGTTTCCATGCCCCCACCGTAGCACATACCCCATAGGGGTATATGGGATGCGCGGTATCCTGGAGAAGTGATCGCCGACATCAAGAAACGAGCCCTCCACCGCACGCGCATCCTCGAGGGACAGCTGCGCGGGCTGGAGAAGATGATCGAGAACGAGGACTACTGCGTCGACATCATCACGCAGTCGCTCGCCATCCAGAAGTCCCTCGGATCGCTCAACAAGCTCCTGGTCGAGAACCACCTGCGCACCCACGTCTCCGAGATGTTCGAGGAGGGCGGCAGCCAGCGCGACGACGCGATCCTGGAGCTGCTCAAGGTCTACGAGCTCTCCAACAACCGGGGCTGAGATGAGCGACCCCATCGAGATCGTCCGTGGCGACATCACCGATCAGGCCGTGGACGCCGTCGTCAACGCCGCCAACAGCTCGCTCCTGGGTGGAGGAGGCGTCGACGGCGCCATCCACCGCCGTGGCGGCCCCGCCATCCTCGCGGCCTGCCGCGAACTGCGGGCGACGACGCTCCCTGACGGGCTCCCGACCGGCCAGGCTGTCGCGACGACCGCCGGCGAACTCCCCGCGCGCTGGGTGATCCACACGGTCGGGCCGGTCTGGTCCGCGACGGAGGACCGCACGTCGCTGCTGCAGAACGCCTACCGGTCGTCCCTGCGGGCCGCCCGTGAGCTCGGCGCCACGACCGTCGCGTTCCCCGCGGTGTCGGCCGGGGTCTACGGCTGGCCGATGGACGACGCGGCCCGGATCGCGGTCAGCACCGTGCGCGCCGTGCTCTCGTCCGGTGTCGGCTCCGTCGAGCTCGTGCGCTTCGTGTTGTTCGGTGATGACGCCCTCGCCGCCTTCCGAGCGGCGGCCGGCGAGTGAGCGCCGCCGAGGGGGCACCCGTGGCCGAACGTGAGGACGCCGCCGTCGAACGGTTCCGCACCCTCCTGCGCATCCCGACCATGTCCCGCAACGACGTGACCCTCACGGACTGGGCCGCCTTCGACGCGTTCATCGCCGCCCTGCCCGGGCTGTACCCCCTCGTGCACGCGACGCTCGAGCGCGAGCAGCACGGCCACTCGCTCCTCTTCCGCTGGCCCGGCGACGCTCCCACCGGGCGGCCGACCGTGCTCATGGGGCACTACGACGTCGTCCCCGCCACCGACGAGGGCTGGCAGCA
This sequence comes from Leifsonia sp. ZF2019, assembly GCF_019924635.1. Taxonomy (NCBI): domain Bacteria; kingdom Bacillati; phylum Actinomycetota; class Actinomycetes; order Micrococcales; family Microbacteriaceae; genus Leifsonia; species Leifsonia sp. ZF2019. Next base: position 1,561,670 of record NZ_CP065037.1, on the reverse strand, counting down.
CCCGCCATTCGCCGCCGAGATCACCGGGACCGGAGACGGCCGCGTGCTGTGGAGCCGCGGCACCCTCGACGACAAGGGCGCGGTCGTCGCCGTGCTGGAGGCCGCCGAACGTCTCCTCGCGGACGGGTTCGCCCCGCGCGAGGACGTCTACCTGAGCTTCGGTCACGACGAGGAGACCCTGGGCAGCGGGGCTCAGGCCATCGTCACCGCGCTGCGCGAGCGCGGTGTGCGCCCGGCGCTCGTCCTCGACGAGGGCGGCGCCGTCGTCGAGCGCATCTTCCCCGGCGTCACACGCCCGATCGCCGTCGTGGGCGTGAGCGAGAAGGGCATCACCTCCGTCCGCCTCACCGTCGAGCAGCACGGCGGGCACGCGTCCACGCCGCCGCCGATGACCGCGACCGTGCGCCTCGCCCGCGCCATCACCCGGCTCAATGCGAAGCCGTTCCCCGCCCGCCTCACGGAGACGAACCTGCGGATGGTCGAGACACTCGGCGCACACGTCTCCGGCCCGCTCCGTGCGGTCTTCACGCGCGCCCGGCGCCTGCAGCCCCTCCTGCGCGCGGTGTTCGGCCGGCTGAGCGACGAGACGCGGGCGATCGTGCGCACCACGACCGCCGTGACCCAGCTCCGCGGGAGTATGGCCGCCAATGCGCTGCCCGAGAGCGCCGAGGCCGTCGTCAACGTGCGGATCGCCGTGGGCTCGACCGTCGCCGAGACCCTCGAGCATCTGCGCCGCGCCATCCGCGACCCGCAGGTGCGCATCGAGGCCGTCGACGCCAGCGAACCCTCCCCGGTGTCACCAAGCGAGGGCCCGGAGTGGGAACGCGTCGTCGCCGCGCTCGCACGGACGCACCCGCGGGCGATCGTGACCCCCTACATCATGCTCGGGGCGAGCGACAGCCGCCACTTCACCGCGATCGGCGACACCGTCTACCGGTTCACGCCCTTCGAGATGAGCACGGAGGAACGCGGCACGCTCCACGCGCGCGACGAGCGCATCCACGTGCGCACCTGGTTGCGCGGGATCGACTTCTACGAGCTGATGCTCCGGTCGAGCTGACCGCCGGACCTGACCGCCGGACCTGACCGCCGCAGCGACGCCTCAGGCAGCCCCGCCCAGGTCGGGCAGCTCGATCGCCCGGCTCGACGGCGGCAGTTCGCGCACGCGCTCGAGAGCCGGTGCCAACTCCCCCGCCCACACCCGGTAGCCCTCGGCGTTCAAGTGGAGGCGGTCCTCCGTGTACGCCGGGTTCAGCTCGCCGTCCTCCAGCGCCATCGCGGGCCAGAGGTCCAGCCAGCCTGCGTGCACGGTGGGAGCGAACTGCCACAGGTGGCGGTTGATGTCCCTGATCTGCTCGGCGAACTCGACGCCGCGCGGCAGCACGGACTGCGCCAGGATGCGCGCCTCCGGCAGCTCCTTGCGCAGCGTCACGAGCGCCGTCTCCACGTTGCGGACGACATGCTCGGCGGAACGCCGCCAGGCCAGGTCGTTGGTCCCGATCAACAAGGCGATCGTGCCAGGGCGCGAGGCGATGACATCGCCGAGGCGCGCGACGACGTCGTCCGTCGTATCCCCCGCGACGCCGAAGTTCCAGACGGTCTCACCGGGGAGAAGCGCCGACCAGTCGCCGCTCTGCGTCAAGCTGTCACCGATCAGGGCCAGCGCGCCCCTGCCCGCGTCCCATTCCTCCGGCATGCGTACCATCCTCCCCGACTCCTCTCCATCCTCCCTCAGATCGGGCGGAGAGGCGAGGGGGTCGGGGCGGCCGAGACGATCAGAGCAGGGACTTGGTGTGCCAGACCGTCTTCGTCTCGGTGAAGAACGCGATGCGGTCGAGCGACGGAGCCGCCGCGTCCGTGCCGTTCTCCGGCGGGAGGACGCGCTTGAGCGTCTCCGCCGCCGCGATCTGCAGGTCGACCCACTCCAGCGCACCCGCGCCGACCAGGTCGAGCGCGTTGACGTCGGCGTGCGAGGCCAGCCACGGGGCGATCTCGGCCGGCGACCCGGTGAGGATGTTGACGACGCCGCCGGGCACATCGCTGGTCGCGAGCACTTCGCTCAGGCTGATCGCGGAGAGCGGGAAGCGCTCGCTGGCGACCACGACGACCGTGTTGCCCGCGACGAGGGCCGGGGCGACGGCGCTGACGAACCCGAGCAGGCTCGAGTCCTGCGGGGCGATCACCGCCACGACACCGGTCGGCTCGGGCACCGAGATGTTGAAGTACGGGCCGGCGACCGGGTTGGCGTTGCCCGCGACCTGTGCGAACTTGTCGGCCCAGCCCGCGTACCAGACCCAGCGGTCGATCGCCTCGTCGACCTGCGCGCCGGCGGCGGCCGCCGAGACGCCTTCGGCGTTCCGGATCTCGTCGACGAACTGCGCCCGCCGCCCTTCCAGGAGCTCGGCGATGCGGTACAGCACCTGGCCGCGGTTGTACGCTGTGGCCCCCGCCCAGCCCGAGACGGCGGCGCGTGCGGCAACCACGGCGTCGCGGGCGTCCTTGCGGGACCCCTTCGCGGCGTTCGCGAGGAAGGCGCCCGTCGCCGACAGCACCTCGTAAGTGCGCCCGGACTCGCTGCGCGGGAACTTCCCGCCGATGTAGAGCTTGTAGGTCTTCGGCACGGCGAGGCGGCTCACTTCTTGGCTCCCTTGCGGGTCGGGCGGACGGAGGCGGCGGAGGCGGACGAGGCGGAGACCGCCGGCAGGGCGCGCCCGGGCACCAGGTACCCGCCGAGGCCGTGACGGCCTCCCTCGCGCCCATAGCCGGACTCCTTGTAGCCGCCGAACGGACTGGCCGGATCGAACCGGTTGAAGGTGTTGGCCCAGATGACGCCGGCGCGCAGCTTGTCGGCGACCGCGAGGATGCGGCTGCCCTTGTCGCTCCAGATGCCGGCCGAGAGGCCGTAGGGGGTGTTGTTCGCCTTGGCGATGGCCTCGGCCGGGGTGCGGAAGGTCAGCACCGAGAGCACCGGACCGAACACCTCCTCGCGGGCGATGCGATGGCTGGTCGACACGTTGTCGAAGATCGTCGGCGCGAACCAGAAGCCGTTCTCCGGGATGGTGCAGTCGGCCGTCCAGCGGTCGGCGCCCTCGGCCTCCCCGATGTCCGAGAGCTCGCGGATGCGCTGCAGCTGCTCGGCGCTGTTGATCGCGCCGATGTCGGTGTTCTTGTCCAGCGGGTCACCGAGACGCAGGGTCGACAACCGGTCCTTGAGACGGTCGACGACCTCGTCGTGGATGCTCTCCTGCACCAGGAGGCGGCTGCCCGCACAGCAGACGTGGCCCTGGTTGAAGAAGATGCCGTTCACGATGCCCTCGATGGCCTGGTCGATCGGCGCGTCGTCGAAGACGATGTTCGCCGCCTTGCCGCCGAGCTCGAGCGTCAGCTTCTTGTCGGTGCCGGCGACCGAGCGTGCGATCTCGCGCCCGACGGCGGTGGAGCCGGTGAACGCGACCTTGTTCACGTCGGGGTGCGCGACGAGGTCGCGGCCCGTCTCCCCCGCGCCGGTCACGATGTTCACGACTCCCGGCGGCAGGTCGGCCTGCTGCACGATCTCCGCGAACAGGAGCGCCGTCAGCGGAGTGGTCTCGGCGGGCTTCAGCACGACGGTGTTGCCGGCCGCGAGCGCCGGGGCGATCTTCCACGCCAGCATCAGCAGGGGGAAGTTCCACGGGATGACCTGCGCGGCCACGCCGAGAGCGCGCGGTGCGGGGCCGAGGCCCGCGTGCTCCAGCTTGTCCGCCCAGCCGGCGTAGTAGAAGAACCAGGCAGCGACGAGCGGGACGTCGACGTCGCGGCTCTCCTTGATCGGCTTGCCGTTGTCGAGGCTCTCGGCCACGGCGAGCTCCCGCGCCCGTTCCTGGACGAGGCGGGCGATGCGGAACAGGTATTTGCCGCGGTCGGTGCCGCTCATCCGCGACCAGACCTTCTCGTACGCGCGACGGGCGGCGGCGACCGCGGCGTCCACGTCGGAGGAGTCGGCCGTGGCGATCGTCGCGAGACGCTCCTCCGTCGCCGGGGAGATCGTCTGGAACGGCGTGCCGTGGCCGGCGACGAACTCGCCGTCGATGAAGAGGCCGTATTCGTCGCGGAGGCTGAGGATCGACCGCGACTCGGGAGCCGGGGCGTATTCGAGGAAACTCATTCTGGGTCTGCTTTCGTCAGTCGATCGTCACGTAGTCGGCGCCGGAGTAGTGCCCGGTCGCGAGCTTCTGGCGCTGCAGGAGCACGTCGTTCAGGAGGCTGGACGCGCCGAACCGGAACAGGTGCGGCTGCAGCCAGTGCTCGCCGACGGTCTCGGCGACGGTCACGACGTACTTGATGGCGTCCTTCGAGGAGCGGATGCCGCCCGCGGGCTTGACCCCGATCTCCTCGCCGGTGAGTCGGTGCCAGTCGCGCACCACCTTGAGCATGAGGAGGGTGGTGGGCAGGGTCGCCGCCGGCGAGACCTTGCCGGTGGACGTCTTGATGAAGTCGCCTCCCGCGAGGATGCTCAGCCACGACGCCCGACGGATGTTGTCGTACGTGTTCAGCTCGCCGGTCTCGAGGATGACCTTGAGGTGCGCGTAGCTGCCGTCGGGCCGGCGGCAGGCCTCCTTGACGGCGACGATCTCGTCGAACACGAGGCCGTAGCGGCCCGACAGGAACGCGCCGCGGTCGATGACCATGTCGATCTCGTCGGCGCCCGCGGCGACCGCGTCTGCGGTGTCGGCGAGCTTGACCGCGAGCGAGGCGCGCCCGCTGGGGAACGCCGTCGCGACCGCGGCGACGGCGACACCCTCGGGCGCTTCGGCGTGCGCGGCGCCGAGCGCGTCGACGGCGTACGGGACCATGTCGCCGTAGACGCACACCGCCGCCGGTCGTGGGGTGGTCGGGTCGCCCGCGTCCGGGGTCAGCGCCTTCGCGACGAGCGAGCGCACCTTGCCGGGTGTGTCGGCGCCCTCGAGGGTGGTCAGGTCGATGAGCCGGATGATGGTGTCGAGCGCCCAGCGCTTGCTGGACGTCTTGATGGAGCGGGTGCCGAGCCCGGCGGCGCGCTGCTCGAGCCCGACCGCGTCGACGCCGGGGATGCCGTTCAGGTACCGGCGCAGCGAGGCCTCGGTCAGGTCTCCGCCGAGCACCTCGACGGCGCGCGCCGCCGGTGCGAGCGTGCGCACGGGCGGGACGGTGGTTTCGATGGTCACGTCATTCCTTACTGATTCGGGTCGAGGGACGGGTTCGGGTCACGAACCCGGCTGGCTGCGGCCGAGGAGGTCGTTCGCGGTGGCTTCGTCGGTGATCAGGGTGGTGCAGAGGCCGCTCGCGACGACGGCGTGGGCGACCCCGTGCTTGGCCTCGCCGGCGATCACCGCGATGCTCGTGCGTGCGTTGCGGAGCTCCTCGAGCGAGAGGCCGAGGGTGCGACCGTCGAGCTCCGGATCGGCCACGGCGCCCTCGTCGGTGATGAACCGGCCGACGACGTCGCCCACGGCACCCTTGGCCGCCAGCTCGGAGACGTCCTCCGGGGTCAGGTAGCCCGAGTCGACGTGCACCGAGCTGGTGTCCACGACCCCCGCACTGAACAGGTAGGCGTTCGCCGCGCGCGCCAGATCGAGCACCGACTGCACGGAGCGGTCCGACTCGATGGCCCGGCGCGTCGCCGCGTGCTCGAAGATCGCGGGGCTCGGCAGGAGCGTCGCCGTGCCCTGCGCCTTGCGCGCGATGACGACGGCGGTGTCCGCGGCGGCGGTCGCCTGGCGGGTGCTCGAGACGCTTCCGTTGATCTGCACCGGGTTGACTCCGACGGCCCATCCCGGGCGGAGCCGGGCGGCGACCGCGTGCAGGGTGCGGCCCCAGCTCACGCCGAGCGTGCGCGGCACCGGCCGCAGCGTGGTGAGGTAGTCGGCCGCGGCCTGCGCGACGCGCGCCTGGGTCTCCGACTCGCTCTCGGCCGCGGGCACGACGACCGCGTCCTCCAGGCCGTAGAACCCGCACAGCTCGCGCTCGAGCGAGAACCGCCTGGCGCTCGGATGCACGATCTCGATGCGCACGAAGCCGTGCTCGCGCGCCGCCACGAGCAGCCGGCCGACCTTCCAGCGGCTGACGTTGAGGGCGACGCCGATCTCGTCCTGCGTCTTGCCCGCCTCGTAATAGAGCTCCGCGGCTTTGACGGCGAGGATCTCGTCGGTATCGTTCAGGGCCACGTGCCCAGCCTAGATCGTGAGCAACCTTTGCGCAGGCGTTGCTCAAATGAGCGATCGGCGAATCGTCTAGGGTGATGCTCGTGTCCACACCCCTCGCTCTCGCCGTCGACTTCGGCGGCACGAAGGTCGAGGCGGCGCTCGTCGATGCCGACGGCCTCCTCGTCCCCGGCTCCCGCTTCCGTCGCCCCACCGGCCGCACCGCCACCGTCGCCGATCTCGAGGCCTCCGTCGGCGGAGTCGTGCGCGACGCGCTCGCGGTCCTCCCCTCCGCTGCGTCGGTCGTCGGCGTGGGGATCGGTTCCGCCGGCCCCATCGACCGCGTGCGCGGCCTCGTCTCGCCGCTCAACGTGCCGCACTGGCGCGACTACCCGATGCGCGACTTCATCGCCGCGGAGGTGCGGTCGGCCGGGCTCGACGTCCCGGTGACCCTGGAGATGGACGGCGTCGCGATCACGATGGCCGAGCACTGGGTCGGCGCCGCGCAGGGCATCGACAACGTGATGGGCATGGTCGTCTCCACCGGGATCGGCGGGGGCCTCATCGTCGGCGGCCACGTCATCACCGGCCCCACCGGCAACGCGGGTCACATCGGCCACGTGGAGGTCGGCGACATCCGCGGCGAGGACACGTTCGGCAGTCCGTACGCGCTGGAGGCCATGGCCTCGGGGCCGCACACGGTCGCCTGGGCGCAGCAGCACGGCTTCACCGGGACGACGGGCGAGGAGCTCGCCGCCGCCTACGCCGCCGGCGACGAGGTCGCCCGGGAGGCCATCGCGCGCACGGGCCGGGCTGTCGGCCACGCCATCGCCTCGGCCACCGCGCTGCTCGACCTGGAGCTCGTCGCCATCGGCGGCGGCTTCTCGCACTCGACGCCCGACCTGTTCGCGCACATGCGCACGGTCATCGAGGAGCACTACTTCCCGTTCGTGCGCAAGGTGCGCATCGTCCCGTCGGCCCTCTCTTCCGAGGGCCCGCTCATCGGCGCCGGAGCCCTCATCCACCGCGCGAGCCTCCTGCCCGCCTGACCGCGCGTCGATGCGGCGAGAAGTCGCACGCGAACGACCGAGGCGGCGGGGTGTTCGCCGCCTCGACGCCGATCAGCGGCGGTCTTCGAGGGCGCGGGGGCGCGCGACGACGACCCCGGCGATGGCCGCCGCGAGGGCGGTCGCGGTGAGCACGATCAGCGGGACGGTCCACGCGCCCGTCAGCTGATGGAGGAGTCCCACGGTGAGGGGGCCGAGCGCACCCAGCGTGTAGCCCAGACCCTGGGTGAAGCCGCTCAGGGCGACGGCGCCGGCGTGCGTGCGGGTACGCATGTTGATCAGCACGAGCACGAGCGGGAAGAGCAGCGGCCCGAGCCCGGCGAACGTCACCCAGAGCCAGGTCGCGGCGCCGGGAGCCAGGATGAGCCCCAGATAGCCGAGCACGAAGAACGCGACGGCCGCGTAGATGAGGCCGGCGACGCTCCGCAGCCGCGCGGCGAGCAGCGGCACGAGGAGCCCGGCCGGGATTCCCATCCCGGCGTACACCGACAGCAGAGCGCCCGCCTCGGCCGGCGGGGTCCCCGCGACGTCATGCAGGATCTGCGGGAGCCAGGCGAACATCGCGTACGCGTTGAGGCTCGACACGGCGAACACGACGGCCATCGCCCACGCGAGCGGCGAATGCCACACCCGGCCCACCATCGCGGGAGGCGCGCCCTCCACCTCGACGTCGTGCGCGGGATGCGCGGGCGTGTGCGTGATCAGGATGCGCAACCACGGCAGCACGGCGAGCAGGCTGACGACGGCCCACATCCCGACCGAGACGTGCCACCCGGCAGCGTCGGCGACGGGCACCGCGATCAACGGCGGGAGCAGCGTGCTCACCGACATGACCGTCGCGTAGAGCGAGGTCACCAGCCCGATCCGATCCGGGAAGTACCGCTTGACGAGCGGAGGCAGCAGCACGTTGCCGACGCCCATCCCGGCGAAGGTGACCGCAGACCCGGCGGCGAGCACGGCGAACGTGCCGGCGGACGCGCGCAGCACGTGTCCGGCGAGCATCGCACCGAGCGCGATCAGCATGACCGTCTCGAGGCTCAGGCGCCGCGTGAAGGAGGGGGCGACCAGTCCGAACACGGCGAAGCAGATGGGCGGGAGCATCCCGAGGAGCCCGACCCCGAGACTCGAGACCGGGAACTCCGCACGGATCTCGGCGTAGATCGGCGACAGCGCGGCGACCGCCGTGCGCAGGTTCGCGGCGACCAGCAGGATGCCGAGCAGCGCGATCGTGCGCCCCTGCCAGAGCGGCCGCACCGCAGGGGCGGCCCCGCTCACGCGGTCTCGGCCGAGAGGATGCTCCGGGCGCGCTCCACGTCGTCCGAGATCTGCGCGATCAGCGGCTCGACGCCCTGGTAGGCGACCATTCCGCGGATGCGCTGCACGAACGAGACCTGGACGCGGTGCCCGTACAGGTCGAGCTCGCGATCGAGGACGTACGCCTCCACCTGCTTGTGCGGCACGCCCTCGAAGGTCGGGTTGTTTCCGACGGAGATGGCGGCCGGGTAGGTCTCGTCGCCGTCCGTGAGCCAGCCGGCGTAGACGCCGTCGGCCGGGATGAGCCCCTCGGATTCCGGCGACAGATTGGCGGTCGGGAAGCCCAGCTCGCGTCCGCGGGCGGCGCCGTGGACCACGACACCGCGCACGGCGGGGACGTGACCGAGCAGCTCGGCGGCGTGCGCGACGTCTCCATCTGCGAGCAGTTCGCGGATCCAGGTGGAGGAGACGCGGCGCCCGTGCTCCGGGCGCACGTCGTCGATGAGCTCGACTCCGAAGCCGTAGTCCCCGCCCAGCTCGCGCAGCATCGCCAGATCGCCCGCGCCGCGGTGCCCGAACCGGAAATCGCTGCCCACCAGCACGACGGCGGCGTGCAGCCGGTCCACGAGGATGCGGCGCACGAACTCCTCGGGCTCCAGCTCGGCGAGGGCGCGGTCGAACGCAACCATGAGCGTCGCGTCGATGCCCGTGCCTGCGAGGAGGTCGAGCTTCTGGTCGTTGCTGACGAGGGAGGCCGGGCATTTCGCGGGGGCGATCAGCTCGAGCGGGTTGCGGTCGAACGTCACGACAGCGGCTGTGAGCCCGCGGTCGGCCGCGACCTCGCGCAGGCGTCCGATGACCGCGCGGTGCCCGGAGTGGACGCCGTCGAACTTGCCGATGGTGACCGCGCTCGGGCCGAAACCCTCCGGCACCTCGTCGACGCTGCGGAAGACCTTCACGATGCCTCCGTGCGGGGGCGGTGGCCGCGCAGCCAGACCAGACCGAGGATCGGCAGCACGAGCGGGACGAAGAGGTAGCCCATCCCGTAGACGGACCACACCGTGGCGTCGCGGCCGAACGGGTCGACGTCGTGCAGGCCCAGGGCGGCGGGCGCGAAGAGGCTGAGCGAGCCGATCACCAGCACGCCGACGAGCTCGAAAGTGATGGTGACCCAGGCGACGCGGTACCAGACACGGCCCGGCGCGACGAGGGCGACGGTGGCGACGATGTAGACGACGGCGGCGACTGCGGAGAGGGTGAAGGCGACGGGCGCCTCGTCGAACCGGTCGATGATCTGGAAGACGCTGCGGCCGGTCGCCGCCAGGGCGAGCACGCCGTAGACGAAGACGAGCACACGGCCGATCCCGGAGATGCGCCGGGTCCTCGTGCGCTGCGCGCGCTCGCTCGCGGATTTGGTGAGGGGAGACATCGAAGACGATTCTATTCGCGCCCGCGGGAGGCGGGCCGCCCGCGCGGCGTCAGGCGCCCTGGACGAACCAGATCTGGCCCATCCGGTACACCATGACGGCGATGGCGAGGCAGACGCCGCCCAGGATGACGGTGCTCCAGCGGTTGCGCTCGATCAGGGCCCAGAAGCCCCCGGCGGCCGGGAGGATGATCGCCGAGATCAGGTAGATGTAGAACTCCGGCAGGCTCCCGCTGGGAGTGTTTCCGACCGCCGGCGCCGCGATCGCGACGACGAGCTGTGCCAGGAGCAGCAGTTCCACGAGCGCGACGGCGCCCATCGTGAGGTCGTTCGGCACGCGGCCGGCGAGGCCGAGCACGAGGCACAGGAGGCCGGCGGCGCAGGCGACGATCACCTGGACCGTGGTGAACCACTCGATCATGCCGTGGCGATCTCGTCGGTCGGGAAGTTCACGAGGGTCCTTGCTTCCTTTCCGCGGAACTCGATGAGCCCCACCAGTTGGCCGGTCGGGGCGACGGCCGCGACAGGGACGCCGCCCGGTCCTTCCCGGTCGGCGAGATGGATGCGTCGCCCGTGCGTCAGGTCGATCGCCTGCTGCTCGGTGAGGTCGAGGCGCTCGAAGAGTGCTGTGGCGGCATCCACCGCGGGCAGCAGCGCCGCGTCCGGCTCGAGCGTATCGAGGTCGTGCGCGTCTCGCACGTCGTACCGGCCGACGCGGGTGCGGCGCAGGGCCGTCAGGTACCCGCCGACGCCGAGCGCGGAGCCGAGATCGCGGGCGAGGGAACGGATGTAGGTGCCGGACGAGCAGACCACGCGCACGTCGAGGTCGAGGGAGTCCGGCATGCGTCGCGCGGCGAGCAGCTCGAAGGCGCTCACCGTGACGGCGCGCGGCTCGAGGACGACCTCCTCCCCCGCCCGCACCCGGGCGTAGGCGCGTTTGCCGTCGACCTTGATGGCGCTCACCGCGCTCGGCACCTGCTGGATCTCGCCGGTGAGGTCGGCGATCCCGGCCAGGACGGCTTCGTCCGCGACCGCGGCGAGCGCGGCGGCGTCGGCCCGCCCGGTCTCGTCGCCTTCGGCGTCGTCCGTGGTGGTGGTGGATCCGAGCCGGATGGTCGCGAGGTACTCCTTGTCGGCGCCGACGATGTAGGTGAGCAGGCGGGTCGACGAGTTGACGCCCACGATGAGCAGTCCGGTCGCCATCGGGTCGAGCGTCCCCGCGTGGCCGACCTTGCGCGTGCCGGCGAGACGGCGCACGCGCGCGACGACATCGTGGCTCGTCATCCCTCCCGGCTTGTCGACGAGGAGGAGACCGCTGCCGGTCACGCGTCCGCCCCCGTCGTGTCGAGGACGAGCTGGAGCTTGGTGCGGAACGTGCTCTCGAGCAGCTCGGTGGCGCAGGGGTCGTCGCCGTACTCGTCCGGCAGGCGCAGCCCGAGCAGGGTGTTGAGGAGCATGCCCTCCGCCAGGAAGGAGCGCGCGTCGTCGGCGGCGAAACCCGCGTCCTCCCGCAGCATCCGGTAGATCGCGATGAAACCGTCGCGGGCCTTGCCCCCGATCACCGGGTCGTGGCCCATCCCGAACGCCTGCATGAGGGAGAGAAGGATGCCGCGGTCCTCGATGAGGTTGACGTAGGTGAGCCCGAGGCGGCGGCTGATCTCCTTGCGGTCGTCGACGGAGTCGCCCGCGGGCCGGCCCTGCGCGTTCCACTCGGCGATGGTCTGCGTGAAGGCGACGAGCAGCGTGTCGAGCGCGCGGCTGAGCACCTCGACGAAGAGGTTCTCCTTGCTGCCGAACATGCGCACCACGTACGGCTGGCTGATGCCGGCCGCCTTGGCGATCTGATCGGTGGTCGCACCGAAGTATCCGCGTTCGCCGAAGACGCGCCCGGCGGCGCTGAGGATCTGCTCCCGGCGCTGCGCCGAGGGGATCCGTTCGGTGATCTTGTCCGTCACGCTTGACAGGTTATCAGTCGATTACTAGAGTCCGTGGTAATCATTCGATTACTACCTTGATTCGGCTTCGTTCCGAGAACAGGACACCCGCTCATGACCGCAACAGACCTCGCCCCGGCCGCCGCGCGTACCGGCCGGCGCATCCCGGTGTGGCTCGCCATCGTGGCGGCCTCGCTCCCGATGTTCATGGCGACGCTCGACAACCTCGTCGTCACCAGCGCCCTCCCGGTGATCGCCCGCGACCTCAGCGCCTCCATCGAGGAGCTGCAGTGGGTCGTCAACGCGTACACGCTGAGCTTCGCCACCCTCATGCTCATGGCCGTCGGCCTCGGCGACCGGTTCGGCCGGCGCACGGTCTTCTTCGGCGGCATCGTCGTCTTCACGGTGGCCAGCGCGGCCGCCGCGCTCGCCACCGAGCCCTGGATGCTCATCGCGGCCCGCGCCGTGCAGGGCGCCGGAGCCGCCGCGCTCCTCCCCCTCTCGCTCACCCTGCTCGCGGGCAGCGTCAGCGCCCGGCTGCGTCCCGCCGCCATCGGGATCTGGGGCGGCATCTCGGGCCTCGGCGTCGCCCTCGGCCCGCTCATCGGTGGCGCCGTGGTCGAGGGATGGAACTGGCAGGCGATCTTCTGGCTCAACGTGCCGCTGGGCGTGATCGCGGTGCCGCTCGTGCTAATCGCCCTCCCGAACAGCTTCGGCGCCCGCGTGCGCTCCGACATCGTCGGCCTCCTGCTGGCCGCCCCCGGTGTCTTCGGACTGGTCTACGGGATCGTCCGCGGCAACGACGCGGGCTGGAGCAGCACCGAGGTGCTCGTCTCGCTGATCGGAGGCAGCGTGCTGCTCGTGGCCTTCGTGCTCTGGGAGTCGCGGACGCCCGCCCCACTCCTGCCCCTGCGGCTGTTCCGCGACCGCAGCTTCACCGCGGCGAACCTGGTCGGCATGACCTTCAGCTTCGGGATCTTCGGGGCGATCTTCATCCTGATCCAGTTCCTGCAGGTGGTGCAGGGCCACACGCCGCTCGAGGCCGGCGTGATGACCATGCCGTGGACCCTCGCGCCGATGGTGGTCGCACCGCTGACGGGCCTGGTCTCGTCGCGGACCGGCACGCGGCTGCCGATCGTGGCAGGCCTCGTGCTCCTCGCGGTGGCCATGGGCTGGATCGCGCTCACCCTCTCCGCCACGCTCCCGTACTCCGAGATGTGGCCGCCGTTCCTGCTCGCCGGCGTCGGCATGGGACTCGTCTTCGCTCCCAGCTCGACGGCCGTGCTCGCCAACATGCGGGGGGCCGATCACGCGAAGGCGTCGGGCACGAACTCCACACTGCGGGAGATCGGCGTCGCCCTCGGCGTCGCCGTGCTCACCGCCGTCTTCACCGGTGCCGGCGGGACGCTCACCCCGACCGGCTACGTGGACGCGGCGATCCCCGCCGTGTGGGTGGGCGCGTCCGCGCTGGCCGTCGCCGCGGTGATCGCCTTCGCGCTCCCCGGCCGTCGCCTGGCCGCCCGGCTTGCGGCGGAGACGGACGACGCAGGCCACGACGACGTCGGCGCGCCCGCCCCGATCGAGGCGGCCCCGGTCCCCGTCCCCTGACGGGCCGCATCCCGATCCGAGGGGTCGCATCCTGCCGCTTCGGCGCGCGCGGAACGGCAGGATGCGACCCCGGTCTCGCGTGGGCAGCAAGCCGCACGACGTAGGCTGGTCCGCGTGCGGATCGGCGTCATCGGAGCAGGAGCGATCGGCGGCGCCGTCGCGGCGCTGCTCGACCGCGTCGGCCATCTGGTCGAGGTGACCGCACGCGGCGAGCACCTCGCGGCGATCCGCCGGGACGGCCTCCGGCTCGACGGCGGCTGGGGCGAGCACACGGCCCGGGTCGACGCCGCCGAGACGCTGCAGTCGACGCCCGAGCTGGTCTTCCTCTGCACGAAGGCACAGGATGCGCGGGCTGCCATCGAGGAGAACGCGCACCTCCTGCGCGGCATCACCGTCGTGGTCGTGCAGAACGGCCTCGCCGGTCTCCGGCAGGCGAGCGAGCTCCTGCCGGACTCGGACTGCGTCGGCGCGCTCGCCCTCTACGCCTCCAGCTACCTCTCCCCCGGCCGCATCACGGTGACGACCACCGCCAACACCTACCTGGGTGCTGGAGACGGACCTCCCCCGGCGTCCGCCGTCGCCGCCGCGGGCGTCCTCGACGCGGCCATGCCCGCCTTCGCGGTCGCGAACTTCACCGGCGCGCAGTGGACCAAGCTCATCGTCAACCAGGTGAACGCCATGCCCGCGATCACCGGGCTGAGCGTCCAGCAGACGCTCGGCGACCGGGCGCTCCGCGCCATCGTGACCGCGAGCATGCAGGAGGCGACTCGCGTCGGCTTCGACCGCGGCATCCGCTATGGGAGCATCCAGGGCCTCGACGATCGAATCCTGCGGTTCGTCGCCCGGGCCCCCCGCTGGGCGGCGCAGATCGTCCCGCTGCTCATGAGGCGCCGGATGGGCGCGACGCCCAACCCGGGGTCGACGCTGCAGAGCATCCGCCGCGGCCAGCGCAGTGAGATCGACTACCTGAACGGCGCAGTCGTCGCCGAGGCCGCGGAGCTCGGCCGGGCCGCTCCCGTGAACGCCGCCCTCACCGCGCTCGTGCACGAGGTCGAGCACGCGGGCGCATTCGTGCCCCGCCCGGTCGTGCTCGATCGGCTCCGGCCCCTCCTGCAGGCCCCGCGCTAACCCTCGCGGGCGACGCGGCGGGGTGCGGCAGGGTCCGCCTCGTCGACGAGTACCCCGGCGTGCGCGCGAGGGTCGGCGTCGGCCAGGTAGGCCGGGTTCTGCGGCTCGTCCACGAGCAGCACGGAGGCGTTCCACTCGTCCCGCAGGCTCGGCCGCAGCAGGAACTCGCCGTCGAGCACGAGCACGGCGTCGGGGCCCGCACTCAGCCACCTGCTCTCGGCGGGCGCGTCGCGCGCCTCGTCGAACGCGACGGTCTGGAAGCCGGCGCTTCCACCCAGCCGGAACGGGTCGATCAGCACCCGGCGCAGCGTCACCTCGTCATACGCGCCGCAATAGTAGCCCTCCACGGTCTCGGGGCCGAGCCGGGTGCGGTCCGCGTGGGAGCGGTGGAAGTCGCGCATCGACGCGCGCACCACGTCGGCGCCCGCCTCGTCGAAGACCGCCGCCAGGTCGTCGGCGAACGCCGTGCCCCCGGGTCCGCCGTCGACCGCCACGATGACGCGACCGGCGCGCCCGTCCTGCCGCAGCTCCCGCGCAAGCTCGCGCAGGAACAGCACGCGCGGGGTCGGCGGCAGTCTCATGCCCCGAGCCTAGGCGGCGCTCCGCTCGGCGTCACGGGTCTGCTCGCGCTCGTCATCCGGGCGCGGCCCCTCCACTGCGGCGGCCTCGCGCCCGTCCGCGGCCGCACGGCGCCGGGACCGCCGCTCCGGCAGCACGACCAGTCCGGTGCCGACGAGGGTGATCACCAGTCCGACGCCCAGCATCGGCGTCAGCGCCTGCCCGAGGAACGGGGCGGCCAGCACGGCGGTGAACGACGGGATGAGGTTGCTCCACGCGCTCAAGGTCGCACCTGTGTGGTGCCGGAGCATCTGACCGAGCAGCCACATCCCGAGCACCGAGTTCACGAGGCCGATCCAGGCGAGAGGGAGGAGGGCCTCCGGCGTGAGCGGGATACCGACGCCGCCGGTCAGCTCCGCAGCCACGAACGTGATCGGCGCCGCCACGAGGAACTGGATCGCGACGCTGACCCAACTGTCGACACCGTGCAGCCGCTTGCGCTGCAGCAGCGAGCCTCCCGCGTAGCCGACGGCCGCACTGAAGGCCGCGAAGACCCCGACGGGGCCGCTCGGCACGCCGAGGTGGTCGGCGAGGGCGACAGCGACGCCGACGAAGCCGAGGATCACCCCGACCAGACGTCGGCCGCCGAGCTTCTCGTGCAGCACCGGCACCGCTCCGATGGCGATCATGAGCGACGAGCTCCCCGCGATGAGCGAGGTCAGCCCGGCCGGCATCCCGAGACCCATGGCCGTGTAGTTGCCGCCGAACTGGACCACCTGGATGAGGAGCCCCACCGCGAGCACCGGCCACCACTGCCGCCAGCCCCGCGGCCAGCGGGCACGGCGGAGGGCGACCACCACGAGGACGACGACGCCCGCGATCGCGAACCGCCAGAACGTCATGGCGAATGGTCGCATGGTGTGCAGCCCCAGGGCGCCGGCGATGTACCCCGAGCCGTAGATCGGCAGGAACAGGACGGGCAGAACGCGGGGCCACCAACTGTAACGGTTCACAGCGTTACGATTGCATGCCCGGGGTAACGTGTCAAGCCG
Organism: Leifsonia sp. ZF2019; assembly: GCF_019924635.1. Classification (NCBI taxonomy): domain Bacteria; kingdom Bacillati; phylum Actinomycetota; class Actinomycetes; order Micrococcales; family Microbacteriaceae; genus Leifsonia; species Leifsonia sp. ZF2019. Next base: position 1,545,485 of record NZ_CP065037.1, on the reverse strand, counting down.
TTACACTGTCGGCATGGCAGAACTCGACTTCGTCTACAACACGGGAGCCGCGTGGACCGACCTGCTCGGCACCGTCCGCTACCCCTACGTCGAGGATCCGCTCGAACGCCTCGACTCCCCCGGGCGCCTCGCAGAGTGGCTCGCCGCCGTCGGCCTCGCCCCGACCGTCCCGCCCACGGACGACGACCTCCTCCTCGCGCGCGCGACCCGCGAGGCGCTCCGCACCCTCGCGGACGGGGCCCTCGGGGTGCCGTTCCGCCCAGACGCCCCCAGCGCCGCGGACGCCGCCCGCACGCTCGGCGAACTCGGCGCAGGAGCCCCCGCCTTCGAGCTGACCGGGAACGCCTCACTGCGCCCGCAGAGCCCCTCCGACACCCGCGCCGCCCTCGCCCGTATCGTCGCGGCGGCGACCACAGACCTCGGGCACCACCCGCAGGACTTCGGCGAGTGCAGCGACCCCGGCTGCCGCAAGATCTACCTGGACCCGAGTCACGTGCGCAAGGCCTGCTGCGACACCTGCTCGACGCGGCTGCGCGTGCGCGCCTACCGCGAACGGACCAAGCGCGCGTGAGCCTCGCGACCGAGGTCGTCGACTGGTACCACGCCAACCGCCGCGACCTCCCCTGGCGACGCGACGGGTTCACCGCGTGGGGGACGCTCGTCAGCGAGTTCATGCTCCAGCAGACGCCCGTCTCGCGGGTGATCCCGCGGCTCGAGGAGTGGCTGGAGCGGTGGCCGACACCCGCGGACCTGGCGTCGGTGCCGCCCGGAGAGGCGGTCCGTGCCTGGCAGTCGCTCGGCTACCCCCGCCGTGCGCTGTGGCTGCACGCGGCGGCCGTCGCCATCACCGAGAGGCACGGCGGCGTCGTCCCCGACGATGTGACCGAGCTGCTCGCCCTGCCCGGCATCGGCGATTACACCGCCCGCGCGGTCGCGGTCTTCGCGTACGGCGAACGGCACCCGGTAGTCGACACGAACATCCGCCGCGTCATTGCCCGGGCCGTCGACGGCCAGGCGGAACCCGCGCCGCCGAGCGCCCGGCGCGATCTCGCCGCGATGGAGGCGCTTTTGCCGGCGGATCGACCGGCCGCGGCCGCATTCAATGCCGGAATGATGGAGCTCGGCGCGATCGTCTGCATCGCCCGTTCGCCGCACTGCGACGAGTGCCCGCTGCGCGATCGCTGCGCGTGGCGGGCGGCCGGCTACCCGGAATACGACGGACCCCGCAAGGCCGTGCAGAAGAAGTACGAGGGCAGCGACCGCCAGGTGCGCGGCCGCATCCTCGCCGAACTGCGGGCGTCCCACATCCCCGTCACCGCCGCCGAGCTCGAGGGCGTATGGCCCGACGCGGCGCAGCGCGACCGCGCCCTCGCCGGGCTGCTCGCAGACGGCCTGGCCGTCCGGTCCCAGGGCGGCTACACCCTCCCGTAACCCGACGGCTCCCGCCGAAGTTCACGTCGTTGCGCTCAAAACCGCGGAATGAGCGCAACGACGTGAACCTCGGTCACTCCTCTTCGTCGCGCGGTTTGACGTACGGGTCTTCGTCGCCCGCGTAGGCGGCGCCGGCGGCCAGACCGGCCACCGCGGTGTCGCGCTCGCGCGCCTCGCGGAGCAGGTCCTCGATGTGCGCGGCGTTCTCCGGGATGGCGTCGAGCTGGAACTCCAGCGTCGGCGTCAGACGCGCCGTGATGTTCTTGCCCACCTCGCTGCGGAGCATCCCGGTGGCGGCCTTGAGCGCCGCCGCCGAGCCTTCGCGCTCCTCGTCGGTGCCGTAGACGGTGTAGAACACGGTGGCGTGCTGGAGGTCGCCCGTCACCTGCACGTCCGTGATGGTCACGAACCCGAGGCGCGGGTCGCGCAGGCCGCGGTCGAGCCGCTTGGCGATGATGACCTTGATTCTGTCAGCGAGCTTCCTCGCGCGTGCCGGATCGGCCATTGCTGTCTCCTCTTCCTTCCGGATGGACGGTGAAGCCGGAAGGCCCGGCGGATCACCGCCGGGCCTTCCGTGCATCCGTCTCAGACGCGGGGCTTCTCCCGCAGCTCAGTGGTCTCGATCTCGTCGCCGACCTGGATGTCGTTGTACTTGCCGAGGCCGATACCCGCCTCGAAGTCCGTGCGGACCTCGGTGACGTCGTCCTTGAACCGGCGCAGCGACTCGATGGCGAGGTTGTCGCCCACCACGACGCCGTCGCGGATGACGCGCGCCTTGGCGTTGCGCGTGATCGTCCCGGACCGGACGATGACACCGGCGATGTTGCCGAACTTCGAGGAGCGGAACACCTCGCGGATCTCGGCCACACCCGACTGGACCTCTTCGAACTCGGGCTTGAGCATGCCCTTGAGCGAGTTCTCGATGTCCTCGATCGCGTTGTAGATGACCGAGTAGAAGCGCACGTCGACACCCTCGCGGGCGGCACGCTCGCGGGCCTTGACGTCCGGGCGGACGTTGAAGCCGATCACGATCGCGTTGTCGATGGTCGCCAGGTCGATGTCCGACTCGGTGATCGCGCCGACACCGCGGTGCAGGATGCGCAGGCTGACCGAGTCGTCGACCTCGATCTTCATGAGCGACTCCTCCAGCGCCTCCACGGCACCGGACACGTCGCCCTTGATGATGAGGTTGAGCGCCTCGACCTTGCCCTCTTCCAGAGCGCGGGTGAAGTCCTCGAGCGAGATGCGCTTGCGGGCCTTGGCCAGCTGCGCGTTGCGCTCGGCGGCCTCGCGCTTCTCGGCGATCTGACGGGCCGTGCGGTCCTCCTCGGTGACGAGGAAGGTGTCGCCGGCGCGCGGGACGCTCGACAGACCCTGCACCTGGACCGGACGCGACGGGGCGGCCTCGAAGACGGCCTCGCCGTTCTCGTCCGCCATCGCGCGGACGCGGCCGTAGGCGGTGCCCGCCACGATCGCGTCGCCGACGCGGAGCGTCCCGGACTGGATCAGCACGGTCGCGACAGCACCGCGGCCCTTGTCGAGCTTGGCCTCGATCGCGACACCGCGGGCGTCCTTGTTCGGGTTCGCACGCAGGTCGAGACCGGCGTCGGCGGTGAGCAGCACCGCGTCCAGGAGGTCCTGGATGCCGATGTTGTTCCGCGCGGACACGTCGACGAACATGACGTCGCCGCCGTACTCCTCGGCCACCAGGCCGAACTCGGTGAGCTGCTGGCGCACCTTGGCCGGGTTGGCCTCGGGCTTGTCGATCTTGTTGACCGCGACCACGATCGGAACGCCGGCCGCCTGGGCGTGGTTCAGCGCCTCCACCGTCTGCGGCATGATGCCGTCGTCGGCCGCGACCACGAGGATCGCGATGTCGGTCACCTGCGCACCACGGGCACGCATGGCGGTGAACGCCTCGTGACCCGGGGTGTCGATGAAGGTGATCGCGCGCTCGATGCCCTCGTGCTCGGTCCACACCTGGTACGCACCGATGTGCTGGGTGATGCCGCCGGCCTCGCCCTCGACGACGTTCGCGCTGCGGATGGCGTCGAGGAGTCGCGTCTTACCGTGGTCGACATGGCCCATGACCGTGACCACCGGCGGGCGGATCTCGAGATCCTCGTCGGACTCGTTCTCCAGCTCGGCGTCGAGGTCGATGTCGAAGCCCTCGAGGAGCTCCTTGTCCTCGTCCTCCGGGGAGACGACCTGGATCTTGTACCCCAGCTCCTCGCCGAGGATCTGGAAGGTGGCCTCGTCGAGCGACTCGGTCGCGGTCGCCATCTCGCCCAGGTGGAAGAGGACGGTGACCAGCGACGCGGGGTTCGCGTCGATCTTGTCGGCGAAGTCCGAGATGGACGAGCCACGACGCAGTCGGACGACCGTGCCGCCGTCGCCGCGGGGAACGGTCACGCCGCCCAGCGACGGGGCCTCCCGCATCTCGAATTCCTGACGCTTCGCGCGCTTCGACTTCCGGGCCTTGCTCTTGCCGCCACCGCGGCCGAACGCGCCGGCCGTGCCGCCGCCCGGTCCACGACCGCGACCGCCGCCACCGCCCGGGCGCGGGCCGGAGAACCCACCGGCCGTGCCGGGAGCGCCACCGGGACGCTGGAAGCCGCCGCCACCGGCGCCACCGGGACGCTGCTGGAAGCCGGGACGAGCTCCGCCGCCCTGGCGATTGCCGCCGGGGCGCCCCTGGCCGCCGCCCTGACCGGGCGCGCCGATGCGCGGCGAGCCCGGACGCGGCGGAGCGGGACGCGGGATGTTGCTCGGGGTGGGGCGCTGGCCCATTCCCTGCGAGCTCGAGAACGGGTTGTTGCCCGGACGGGGCTGCGCGGGACGCTGGCCCATGCCCTGGTTGGACGAGTAGGGGTTGTTGCCCGGGCGCGGTGCGCCGGGACGCGGCGCACTGCTGCCGCCGGGGCGCGGCGCGGACGACGGCTTGGCCGCGTCGGCCGGGCCCGCCGCCGAGGGCGTTCCGGCCTGCGGCGCCGACTGTGCGGCGGTCTGCGCGGCGGCCTTGTCGGCGGCGGCCTTCTCGGCCGCTGCCTTCTCGGCTGCGGCCTGGCGCTCGGCGACCGACATCGGCGCCTGCGGCTTGGGCGCGCCGGACTCGGCCTCGGCTGAGGCCGCCTGGGGACGCGGGCCGGGCGTGGCACCCGGACGCGGCCCGGGCGCGGGCGCCTTGGGAGCGGCCGCTGCGGCCTTCTCGGGGGTGAAGCCTTCCGCCTCCAGAGCGGCGCGCAGCTTGCGGGCTACCGGGGGTTCGATGCTCGAGGACGGTCCCTTGACGAACTCGCCCATCTCTTTGAGCTTCGCGAGCGCGACCTTGCTGTCGACGCCGAGTTCGCTCGCGACCTCATGTACGCGTGGTTTTGCAGCCACAATTCTCCTGTCTGGGGCCTACCCCGGACAGGGCAGGCGTTAGTAGCGGACGGGACTCATTTCGAGCCGCTCATCGGTTGTCACTCATGTGAAGTCACTTGTTCTTCAGCCTGTTCTCGTAGGTAGGCCCGGATGGCCGTCGGGTCGAGCGCTCGCTCCACCCTCAACGCGCGCCCGAAGGCCCGCCGCTTGAGGGCGATGTCGAGACACTCGTCGACCGGATGCAGCCACGCGCCTCGCCCGGGGAGCGTGGCGGATCGATCCACCACGAGTTCCGAATTCCGGGCGACGACCCTCAGAAGAGAGGATCGGGGAGCGCGAGAACGGCATCCGACGCACGTTCTGACAGCTTCCATCTTACACCCGCGCGCCGACCACACCGGTCGACGCACGGCCCCTCCTACTCCCGATCGAGGATCGAATCCGGCTGGATGTCGATCTTCGCGCCCGTCAGCTTCGCAGCGAGGCGGGCGTTCTGACCCTCCTTGCCGATCGCGAGCGAGAGCTGGTAGTCGGGCACGAGCGCCCGCACGGCCTTGAGAGACTCGTCGATCACGAACGCGCTCGTCACCTTCGCGGGCGACAGGGCGCTCGAGACGAACGTCGCGAGGTCGGGCGAGTAGTCGACGATGTCGATCTTCTCGTTGTTGAGCTCCGCGGTCACCGCGCGCACGCGCTGCCCGAGCTCGCCGATGCACGCGCCCTTGGCGTTGATGCCGGGCTCGGTCGCGCGCACGGCGATCTTGGTGCGGTGGCCCGCCTCCCGCGCCAGAGACACGATCTCGACGACACCGCTCGCGATCTCCGGGACCTCGAGGGCGAACAGCTTGCGGACGAGCGCCGGGTGGGTGCGCGACACGGTGATCGACGGACCCTTCGGGCCCTTGGCGACGCTCGTGACGTAGACGCGGATGCGCGAGCCGTGGGTGTATTCCTCGCCCGGAACCTGCTCCTCGGGCGGGAGGATCGCCTCCACGCTGCCCAGGTCGACGTGGATCATGCGCGGGTTCGGTCCCTGCTGGATGACGCCGGCGACGATGTCGCCCTCGCGGCCGCGGAACTCCCCGAGCACGGCGTCGTCCGCGATGTCGCGCAGACGCTGATTGATGACCTGCTTCGCGGCGAAGGCGGCGATGCGGCCGAAGTCGCTCGGGCTGTCCTCGGCTTCGCCGACGACGTTGCCCTCCTCGTCGCGCTCGGGCACGAAGACGGTGACGTGGCCGGTCTTGCGGTCGAGCTGTACGCGCGCGGCCGGGACCTCGTCCGCGTGGCTGTGGCCGTGGCGGTGGTCAGCCTGGTTGGTGTGCTTCAGGTAGGCGGTGAGAATCGCCTGCTCGATGATGTGCACCAGTTCGTCGAACGGGATCTCCTTCTCGCGCTCCATGAGACGCAAGACGCTGAGGTCGATGTCCATGCCGGCCTCCTCTATTCAGATTGCGCCGCCGCGCGATGGCACAGCGGACTCGACTATCTACGGTACCCGAGATTCGGGGAACGTGGGACCCTCGCCCGCTGCCGGACCCGCGCGGGTACCGTGCACCGCATGAGCGCCCCCACCCGAGCCGCCGCCACCGCCGAACGCAACCCCGTCGTGCGTGCCCTCGCCCGCGTCGGTCTCGCGACGATCGGCCTCCTCCACATCCTGATCGGCGCGATCGCCGTCGCGATCGCGGCGGGCGGGAGCGGAGACGCCGACCAGTCCGGCGCCCTGCAAGCGGTCGTCGCGGTGCCGGGCGGACTGTTCGCCGTATGGCTGGCCGCGGTGGGTCTGATCGTCCTCGCCTTGTGGCAGATCCTCGTCGCCATGCGGGCGCAGCGCACGGGCACGCGGCTCGTCGAACTCGGCAAGTGCGTGCTCTACGCGGCACTCGCCGTCCTGGCGATCTCGATCGCGCTCGGCGGCTCGCACGACTCCTCGTCGTCGGAGAAGACGCTGAGCGCGCGCCTCCTCGCCCAGCCCGGAGGCGTGTTCGTGCTCGCCCTCGTCGGGCTCGCCATCATCGCGGGAGGCGTCGTCTTCCTCCGCAACGGGATCACGCGCCGCTTCGAGCGCGACCTGCGCCTCCCCCCGAACGCGCTGGCCGGGGTGACGACGACACTCGGCCGCATCGGCTACATCGCGAAGGGCGTCGCGCTGCTCCTCGTCGGCGGCCTCGTGGTCGCCGGCGCCGTGACCTACGACCCCGGGAAAGCAGGCGGGCTCGATGGCAGTCTGAAGGCGCTGGTCGGGCTCCCCTTCGGACCCGTCCTCCTCATCCTCATCGCAGTCGGCCTGATCGCCTACGGCGTGTTCTGGCTGGTGCGATCGGTCGCCGCCCGCCTCTGAGCCCTGCCGTTCACGTGAGCCGTGCCGTTCACGCCTCCTCGGCGGGGGCGGCGAACTGCGCGTTGTAGAGCGAGTAGTACGCCCCGCCACGTGCGAGGAGTTCCGCGTGGGTGCCCTGCTCGACGATGCTCCCCGCCTCCATCACCAGGATGAGGTCGGCGTCCCGGATGGTCGAGAGACGGTGCGCGATCACGAAGGATGTGCGGTCGGCCCGCAGCGCGCTCATCGCCTTCTGCACGAGGAGCTCGGTGCGCGTGTCCACCGACGAGGTCGCCTCGTCGAGGATCAGCACGCTCGGCCGGGCGAGGAACGCGCGCGCGATGGTCAGCAGTTGCTTCTCCCCCGCCGAGACATTGCCTCCCTCGTCGTCCAGTACCGTGTCGTAGCCGTCGGGCAGCGAGCGCACGAAACGGTCGACGTAGGTGGCCTTCGCCGCGGCGACGATCTCCTCCTCCGTCGCGCCAGGACGGCCGTACGCGATGTTGTCGCGGATGGTGCCCTGGAACAGCCAGGTGTCCTGCAGCACCATCCCCATGCGACTGCGGAGGTCGTGGCGCGTCATCGACGCGATGTCGACGCCGTCGAGCGTGATGCGTCCGCCGTTCAGCTCGTAGAACCGCATCATGAGGTTGACGAGCGTCGTCTTGCCCGCTCCGGTCGGCCCCACGATCGCCACCGTCTGGCCCGGCTCGGCGACCAGCGAGAGGTCATCGATCAGGGGTTTGTCCTCGCTGTACCGGAACGAGACGTCCTCGAACGCGAGCCGGCCCTTCGTCCCGGCAGGGCTCTGCGGCTGCGCGGGGTCGGGAGTCTGCTCCTCGGCGTCGAGCAGCTCGAACACCCGCTCGGAGCTCGCGACGCCCGACTGCAGCAGGTTGGCCATCGAGCCGAGCTGCGTCAGCGGCTGAGTGAACTGGCGGGAGTACTGGATGAACGCCGTCACGTCGCCGAGCTGCATCGCGCCGCTCGCGACCTGGAGGCCGCCGACGACCGCGATCGCGACGTACATCAGGTTCCCGACGAACATCATCGCCGGCATGATGATGCCGGAGACGAACTGCGCGCCGAAGCTCGCCTCGTACATCTCTTGGTTCTTCGCCCCGAAGCGCTCCTCGACCTCGCGGTGCCGACCGAACACCTTCACCAGCGCGTGGCCGGTGAAGGCTTCCTCGATCTGGCCGTTCAGCTCGCCCGTGTTCCTCCACTGCGCGACGAAGAGCTTCTGCGAGCGCTTCGCGATCAGCGCGGTGATCAGCAGTGTCAGCGGGATCGTGACGAGCGCGATCACCGCGAGCAGCGGCGAGACGACGAACATCATGACGACGACGCCGACGATGGTCAGCAACGACGTGAGGAGCTGGCTCATCGACTGCTGCAGGGTCTGCGAGATGTTGTCGATGTCGTTGGTGACCCGGCTGAGAAGCTCGCCGCGCTGCATCGTGTCGAAGTAGGTCAGCGGGAGGCGGTTGATCTTCTCCTCCACGTCCTGGCGCAGCCGGTACACCGTCCGCTGGGTCACGCCGTTGAGCACATACGCCTGCAGGTAGCTGAACACCGACGATGCGACGTAGAGCGCGAGCACCCACATGAGCACGTGCCCGACGGCGACGAAGTCGATTCCAGCGCCGGGGGTGAACGTCGTCCCGGAGAGGAGATCGGCGAACTGGCCCTGGCCCTCCGCGCGGAGCCCGGCGATCACCTGTGACTGGCTCACTCCGGCCGGGAACTGCTTCGAGAGCGCTCCGGCGAACACCAGGTTGATCGCGTTGCCGAGGAGTTTGGGTCCGAGCACGGCGAACACGACGCTCACCACGGCGAGCAGGGCCACGAAGACGATCGGCCAGCGCTCCGGCTTCAACTGGCCGGCCAGCCGGCGCGCAGACGGCCCGAAGTTCAGGGACTTCTCGGCGGGCATCCCCATGCCGCCGAACGGGCCACCGCCTCCGGGGCCGCGCCGCACGGGCGGACGGGCGGGGGCCGGCCGGTCCTCGGTGTCCTGGCTCATGCCGCCTCCTCCGCGGTCAGCTGCGACGAGACGATCTCGGCGTAGGTGGGGTTGCTCTCGAGGAGCTCCTCGTGCGTGCCGCGGCCGACCACACGACCGTCCTCGAGCACGATGATCTGGTCCGCATCGACGATGGTCGAGACGCGCTGCGCGACCACGATCATCGTCGCGTCGGCGACCGAGCGGGCGAGTGCCGCGCGCAACCGGGCATCGGTTGCGGTGTCGAGGGCGGAGAACGAGTCGTCGAACACGTAGATCTCGGGCCGCTTGACGAGAGCGCGCGCGATCGCGAGCCGCTGCCGCTGGCCGCCGGAGACGTTCGTGCCGCCCTGGGCGATCGGCGCGTCGAGCCCCTCGGGCATCGCCTCGACGAAGTCCCTCGCCTGGGCGATCTCGAGGGCCCGCCAGAGTTCGTCGTCCGTCGCATCCGGTTTGCCGTAGCGGAGGTTGGAGGCCACGGTCCCCGAGAAGAGATAGGGCTTCTGAGGCACCAGACCGATGCGCGACCAGAGCAGCTCCGGGTCGAGCTCCGCGGCGTCCACGCCGTCCACCAGCACGAGGCCGCCCGTCGCGTCGAACAGCCGCGGCACCAGGTTCACCAAGGTGGTCTTGCCCGAGCCCGTGCTGCCGATGATGGCCGTGGTCTCCCCCGCCCTGGCGAGGAACGTCACGTCGCTGAGCACAGGCGATTCCGCGCCGGGATAGGCGAAGCTGACGTCCACGAACTCGACGGTGCCGTGGGAGGGCAGCGCGGTCACCGGGTTCTCGGGAGCGTGGACGGACGGCTCGGTGGCGAGGAGCTCTCCGATCCGGTCGGCGCACACCGCGGCGCGCGGCACGAGCACCGCCATCATCGTCGACATCATGACGCCCATGAGGATCTGCATGAGGTACTGCAGGAACGCCGTCAGCGTTCCGATCTGCATCGATCCGTCGTCGACGCGGAAGGCGCCGAACCAGATCACGGCCACGCTCGACACGTTGAGCACGAGCATCACGATGGGGAACATCAGCGCGAAGAGCCGGCCCGCCTTGAGCGCCGTCTCGGTCACCTCGTCGTTGGCGACCGTGAAGCGCGCCGTCTCGACGTCCTCACGGACGAACGCCCGCACGACGCGGATTCCGGTGAGCTGCTCCCGCAGCACGCGGTTGACGCGGTCGATCCGCTCCTGCATCCTGCGGAACAGGGGCACCATGCGGGTGATGATCAGGCCGACCGCGACGAGCAGGACGGGCACGCTCACGGCGATGAGCCAGGAGAGCTCGAGGTCCTGCTGCATGGCGAGCACGATGCCGCCGACCGCGAGGATGGGCGCGGACACCAGGAGCGTGCACGTCATGAGCACGAGCATCTGGACCTGCTGCACGTCGTTCGTGGTGCGGGTGATGAGCGACGGCGCCCCGAACCGCGAGACCTCACGCTCCGAGAACTCCCCCACTTTGTGGAAGACGGCCGTGCGCAGATCGCGGCCGACCCGCATCGCGACCTTGGCGCCGAAGTACACCGCGGCGATGGAGCAGGCCACCTGCACGAGGGTGACGCCGAGCATCCCGGCGCCGACGGTCAGGATGTAGCCTGCGTCGCCCTTGGCGATGCCGTTGTCGGTGATGTCGGCGTTGAGCGTCGGCAACCAGAGCGAGAGCAGCGACTGGCCGAGCTGGAACACCACCACCCCGACGAGCAGCCGCCAATGAGGCCGGAGGAACCGGCCGAGCAGTCTCAGGAGCATGTGCGACCTCCTAGTGGTGAGCCGCGTCGGCGGCGGGAGCGGCGCCCGAGGGCGTGAAGACGACGAACGGGCGCCCGGCGACGCCGAGGAGCGCGATCCGGGCGAGCTCGTCCACGCTGAACTCGATCCCCTCGTTGAGGGCCGGGAACGCGGACGAGAAGCTGATCAGACGGAGCACGTAGGCGACGCGCTCCGGCGGGAGGTTGAGGGCCGCCGCCTCCGGCTCGATGATGCGGGCGATGATGTGCGCGAACTCGTGGCGCTCCTGCGGCACGCTCGGACGCTCCGGACCGATGACGGCCATCATGCGCATCACGCTCTGGAAGCGCTCGCGCATCAGGAAGATGACCGCGCGGATCTTGTGCTCGAGCGGCAGGGCGGGATCGATCGCCCGCAGCGCGTCCCTGAGCGGCTCGGGATCGAGGTACTTCTCGATCGCGGCGGCGACCAGGGTCTCCTTGTCGCCGAAGGCACGGAAGACGGTGCCTTCCGCTATGCCCGCGGCCTCCGCGATCTGACGGGTGGTCACCCCGCGGCCGTGCTCGATGAGCAGCGGGATGACCGCGTCGATGATCATGGCCTTGCGGTCGTCCGGCGAGAGGGGTTGCGCGCGCGATCGCGCCTCGCGCGCGAGTCGCTCCGGCCCGGCCTCCGCGGAGGGGGCGTCTTCCCTGATCACGGTGGCGATGCTACGCGGAGTGAGTGCTCACTCACAACGCACACCCGTTCGCCCACGGCGAACAGGCTCCCTCCCCGCTACGGCACGACGGCGAAGATCTCCGAGATGCGCGCCACCTCCTCGACGGTCGGCGTCCACGCGGTGGCCGCCTCGGCGTTCGCCACGATCTGCTCCGGCTTCGTGGCACCGGCGATCACACTCGTGAGTCCCGGCTGCGCGAGCAGCCACGCGAAGGTCGCCGCGAGCATGGTCACCCCGCGCTCGTCGCAGAACGCCTGGTACTCCTCGATGCGGTCCCAGGGCGCGTCGTCGAGCAGGTGCTTGCGGATCATCATGATGCGGCTGTCGGCTGGGCCACCCTCCCGCGAGAACTTGCCGGTGAAGAGACCGTTGTAGAGCGGGAAGAAAGGCAGGAACCCCAGGCCGTAGGCGGTGACCGCCGGAAGGACCTCGCGCTCCGCGTCGCGTACGAGCAGGCTGTACTCGTTCTGCGCGGAGACGAACTTCGGATGCCCGTGCAGTCGAGCCGTGAACTCCGCCTCGGCGATCTGCCAGCCGGCCAGGTTGGAGTGGCCGATGTACCGGATCTTGCCTTCGGCGATCAGGTCGTCGAGGGTCGCGAGGGTCTCCTCGATCGGTGTGACGCCGTCCGGCCGATGCAGCTGGTAGAGGTCGATCCAGTCGGTGCGGAGGCGGCGCAGCGAGGCCTCCACCGCCAGGCGGATGTAGCGGCGTGAAGCGCGCGCTCCCCAATCGGGGCCGTTGGTCCCCGCCATGTCCATGCCGAACTTGGTGGCGAGGACGATGCGATCGCGCTTGCCCGCGAGGGCCTTGCCCATCAACGACTCCGAGAGCCCGCGCTCGGCGCCGTAGATGTCGGCCGTGTCGAAGAACGTGACGCCCGCATCGATGGCGGCGCCGATCACGGCGTCGGTGCCCTCCTGCGTCTCGGTGACGGTGCCGGTGCGGCCGAAGTTGTTGCAGCCGAGACCGATCGTCGAGACGACGAGGCCGGAATCGCCGAGCGTGCGGTAGTCGATGTTCGCCATGCCCCGAGTCTAGGACGGGGTGCGGCCGCTCCCGCCCGGTTCGAGCGCGCGGGAGCGGCCTGCGCCCATCCACAGCGAGGCCACCGACGCCCCGTGTCCCCAATGTCCGATTTCCGCGAGCCTCCGTCGGTGGCTGCTCCTAGAGTCGACACATGACCAGCTTCGCGTACCTCCTCCGCACCACGAGTCCGATCGGCAGGATCGAGCTCACCGGCGACGGCGATGCCGTGACCTCGCTCTCGATCGAGCGCGGCGGCCGCCTCCCGCTCGACGAGCATCCTGAACGCAGCGGGGGCGTCCTCGACGAGGCGGCGCGCCAGCTTGCGGAGTACTTCGCCGGCGACAGGCGCGAGTTCGACGTGCCGGTGCGGTTCGAGGGCACACCGTTTCGACGAGCGGTGTGGGAGCGGCTGCAGAGCCTCGAGTTCGGCACGCTCACCTCGTACGGCGAGCTCGGGCTCTCGCTCGGCTACAGCGGGTACGGGCGCGCCATCGGCGGCGCCGTCGGAGCGAACCCGGTGCCGATCATCGTGGGCTGCCACCGCGTGCTGTCCACGAGCGGAAAGGTGACGGGCTACAGCGGCGGCGAGGGCGTCCCGACCAAACTGTGGCTCCTGGAGCACGAGGGGATCCTGCTGGCCGCATGAGCATCGACGAGACGAACGCCGCCGCCACGAACGCCGCCGCCACCAACGCCGCTGGCCGCGCCATCGATTCCGACGCAGGATCCACTCCGGTGCGCGCCGCCCTGGCCCGGGGCGACGACGGTCTCGACCGCTGCTCCTGGTCCGCCTCCGATGCGGAGTACCGCCGCTATCACGACGAGGAGTGGGGCCGCGAGCAGCGCGATCCGCGTGCGCTGTACGAGAAGCTCTCCCTGGAGGGGTTCCAGGCGGGGCTCTCGTGGATCACAATCCTGCGCCGTCGCCCGGCCTTCCGGGAGGTGTTCCTCGGCTTCGAGCCGGAGCGGGTCGCGGCGATGACGGAGGACGACGTGCTGCGCCTGCTCGGAGACGAGCGGATCATCCGGCACCGCGGCAAGATCGAAGCGACGATCTCCAACGCGCGCGCCGTCCTCGGCCTCGACGTGCCCCTCGAGGAGCTTCTGTGGGGCTTCGCTCCCCCGAGGGCTCCGGAGAGCGCACGGCCGCGCGCGTGGGGCGACGTGCCGGCCGTCACGCCCGAATCGACCGCTCTGAGCAAGGAGCTGCGCCGACGGGGCTTCCGCTTCGTCGGGCCGACCACCATGTACGCCCTGATGCAGGCGACCGGGATGGTGGACGACCACTTCGCCGGGTGCTTCCGGGCCGCCTGACGGCGGGGCACCGCGGCCCGCAGCCGCAGACACGGCCGGACTGACGGACGAATAGTCGGGCCGACGGAGGCGTGTTGTCGAGGGTCGTTTCTCGCTGGCGACGGTGACACTCCGCTCGTGCCCGACCGCACGCGGTACCGCACCACCATCACACACGACCCCGACACCGACGTGGGATGACACGTCGAGAGCTTCGTCGGCCCGACTATTCCGCGAGTCGCGCTGACACCCCCGCGGCGTCCCGCTTCTCGGATCGGAGATCCCTTCTCGCTTAGTGTGAGTTTATCTCACTTTCCCGTGAATGCAAGAGTGAATCGACACGAAGAGGAGCGAGCGTCACACACGGGTGCGGCGGAGCCTACGCGGCGTCGCTCCGCAATACGGCCATCAGCCTGTCGGGCGAACCGGCGACCTCCGGGACCACGAGCTCGAGATCGCCCGAGCCGTCCGCGGCCCCCGCCAGCTCGTACCGTTCGGTCGCTGCCCAGTCGAGCAGGTCCGTGGTCGTGGCGAAGTCGATGCCGGCCTCGACGAGGGCGCGGGTCAGCAGGCCCTTGGCCTGCTTGTTGAAGTGATTGAGGGCACGGACGTTTCCACTCTCGTCGCGGGCGAGCACGCGGACGTAATGGGCCCCGCGCCGACGCGGGATCGGCCCCAACGCGGCATAGCCCTCGGACCGGAGATCCAGGATGAGACCGTCTCGCTCCTCCAGCACGGCGCCCGACGTCGGCGCCCAGCGTCTCTTGAGCGACGGCACCCCGCGCTCGAACGAGAGTCGCGAGTCGAACGACAGCCGGTAGGCCGGGATGAGGTCCGCCGCACCCACGAGGCCGAGCAGCGCCGACTGCACTGCGACGGTGGACGCAGCGAATCCCAGCGCGTCCGGTGCCAGCGTCTGCGGCGCGAGCGCATCGTAGAGCACTCCGGTGTACCGCTCGAGTGCGGACATCGTCGGTGAGGTGAGGATGGCGCGGTTGCGATCGACCTCGCCGGCCTGCTTGGGGCCGAGCTTGAGCGCGCGGACCGCAGCGTCGCGATCCGCCGAGAGCGTCAGCACAGCGTCGATGACCTCGCGACGCACGGAGGTGAGCGAGGGGTGGCTGAGCAGGTCCAGGTCGAGCGGCGCACCCACTCCCCCGTCCCTCTTCGTCTCGGAGGGCGGCAGGAGGATCAGCACGCTAGCGTCCGACGAAGGCGACCGCCGCCTCGACGTTCTGGCCGAGCGGCTGGGAGGTGTCCAGGGTGATGCGGGGCAGCGCCGCGCTGGCGCCCTTCCACTCCGCGTAGTCCTCGATGCTCTGCTCGACGGCGTAGCCCGTGATCGGCGTCTCGCGCTTGCTCAACCGGTCGCGGTGCAGCTCTTCGTCGTCGCAGACGGTCTCCACGACGTGCAGGGAGACGCCGCAGCGCTCCGCGAGATCCCGCCACTGCAGGCGGGCCGGCTCGACCGCGTTCACCGCGTCGACGACGACGGAGCGGCCCGAGACGAGCACCTGCTCGGCCATGGTCTCCGCCACGAGGTAGGCGGCGAGGCCGGTCGGCTGGTCGGAGTCGATGCCTGCGCGCAGGATCGACGCCTCGATGGGATCGACGGAGATCGCGGTCGCGCCGATGCGGCTCGCGACGATCTCGCCGATCGTGGACTTGCCGGAGCCGGGCAGCCCCGCCATCACCACCAGCACGGGGACGCGGACGTCACCGAACTGGCGGTCGAGGGGGGCTGCCGGCTCCGCCATGTCAGACGAGCTCCGCCTGGCGGGCCACGACGGTGACCGTGTTGTTCTCCACGGAGAGGAAGCCGTCGTCGGCCTGCGCCGTGATCGACTCCCCGCCGTTCAGGGTCACGCGCACCTCGCCGGAGGCGAGAATGGCCAGCAGCGGCTCGTGGCCGGGCAGGATACCGATCTGCCCTTCCACGGTCCGAGCAACGACCATGCTCGCCTCGCCCGACCACACTTCGTGGTCGGCGGCGACGACGCTCACGTTGAGAACAGCCATGATCAGCCGTTCTCCTTCTGGATCTGCGCCCACTTCTCCTCGACGTCAGAGATCGCACCGACGTTGAAGAAGGCCTGCTCGGCGACGTGGTCGAACTCGCCCTTGGCGATGGCGTCGAACGACTCGATGGTGTCCTTGAGCGGAACGGTCGAGCCCTCGACACCGGTGAACTTCTTCGCCATGTAGGTGTTCTGCGAGAGGAACTGCTGGATGCGGCGCGCACGCGACACCGTGATCTTGTCCTCTTCGGAGAGCTCGTCGACACCGAGGATGGCGATGATCTCCTGCAGTTCCTTGTTCTTCTGCAGGATCTGCTTGACCGTGGTTGCCACGCGGTAGTGGTCCTCGCCCAGGTAACGGGGGTCGAGGATGCGCGAGGTCGACGTCAGCGGGTCGACGGCCGGGTACAGGCCCTTCGACGCGATCTCACGGGAGAGCTCGGTCGTGGCGTCGAGGTGGGCGAAGGTGGTCGCCGGCGCCGGGTCGGTGTAGTCGTCCGCGGGGACGTAGATCGCCTGCAGCGAGGTGATCGAGTGTCCACGCGTCGAGGTGATGCGCTCCTGGAGGAGGCCCATCTCGTCGGCGAGGTTCGGCTGGTAGCCCACGGCGGACGGCATGCGGCCCAGCAGGGTCGAGACCTCGGAGCCGGCCTGGGTGAAGCGGAAGATGTTGTCGATGAAGAGCAGCACGTCCTGCTTCTGCACGTCGCGGAAGTACTCCGCCATCGTCAGCGCCGACAGGGCGACGCGCAGACGCGTTCCCGGCGGCTCGTCCATCTGGCCGAAGACGAGCGCGGTCTTGTCGAAGACGCCCGCCTCCTCCATCTCGTGGATGAGGTCGTTGCCCTCACGAGTGCGCTCGCCGACACCGGCGAACACCGACACACCGCCGTGGTCCTGCGCGACGCGCTGGATCATCTCCTGGATGAGGACGGTCTTGCCGACGCCCGCACCACCGAAGAGGCCGATCTTGCCACCCTGCACGTACGGCGTCAGGAGGTCGATGACCTTGATGCCGGTCTCGAAGAGCTGGGTCTTCGACTCGAGCTGGTCGAACGACGGCGGCTGGCGGTGGATCGGCCAGCGCTCGGTGATCTCGATCTTCTCGCCCGGCTCGGCGTTGAGCACCTGGCCGGTGACGTCGAACACCTTGCCCTTGGTCACGTCGCCGACGGGCACCGAGATGGGGGCGCCGGTGTCGCGGACCTCGCCGCCGCGGACGAGGCCGTCCGTCGGCTTCAGCGCGATGGCGCGGACCAGGTCGTCACCGAGGTGCTGGGCGACCTCGAGGGTGATCTCGGTCGACTGCTCACCGATGGTGATGGTGGTCTTCAGAGCGTTGTAGATGCCCGGGATCGAGTCGTGCGGGAACTCGATGTCGACGACCGGACCGGTGACGCGGGCGATGCGTCCCACGCCGGCCGGCTGCGCGGTCGAAGCCTGGGCCTCGGCGGTAGCGGTAGTCATGATTCGTTCTCTTCTCGTTGTGAAACTTCTCGGCCGGATGTCACTTGGCGCCGCTCAGCGCGTCCGCGCCGCCGACGATCTCGGAGATCTGCTGGGTGATCTCGGCCTGACGGGCGTTGTTCGCGAGGCGCGTGTAGTCGGTGATGAGCTTGTCGGCGTTGTCGCTCGCCGCCTTCATCGCCTTCTGCGTCGCAGCGTGCTTGGAGGCGGCCGACTGCAGCATGGCGTTGAAGATGCGGCTCTCGATGTAGACCGGGAGCAGCGAGTCCAGCACCGTCTCGACGTCCGGCTCGAACTCGTAGAGGGGGAGGACCTGGCTGCGGTCCGGCTCCTCCACACCCTCGACGACCTCCAGCGGGAGGAGGCGGACGACCTGCGGCTCCTGGGTCAGCATGCTGACGAAGCGGTTGTAGATGACGTGGATCTCGTCCACGCCGCCGTCCGATGCGTCGCGCAGGAAGGACTCCAGGATCGCGTCGCTGACCTCCTTGGCCTGCTCGAACTCCGGCGCGTCGGTGTTGCCCGTCCACACCCGCTCGAACGCGCGCCGACGGAAGCTGAAGTAGCCCTGCGCCTTGCGTCCGATGAGGAAGTAGACGACGTCCTTGCCCTGGCTGCGGAGCAGCTCGGCGAGCTTCTCCGACTCCTTGAGCACGTTCGAGTTGAACGCGCCCGCGAGGCCGCGGTCCGACGAGAAGATGACGATCGCGGCGCGCTCGATCTTCTCCGGCTCCGTGGTCAGGACGTGCTCGACGTTCGAGTAGGTCGCCACCGCCGACACCGCGCGCGTGATCGCGCGGGCGTACGGCGACGAGGCGGCCACCCGCGCCTGCGCCTTCTGGATGCGTGAGGCGGAGATCAGCTCCATCGCACGGGTGATCTTCTTGGTCGTCTGGGCAGATCTGATCTTCTGCCGGTAGACCCGAAGCTGTGCTCCCATGTGTCTCCTAAGTTCCTACTGAGCGTGCCGGCTCAGCGCTTCGCCTTGACGATGCGCTCCTGGTCGACGTCCTCTTCCGCGATGGCCTCGAACTCCTCGCGCCCGACCGAGGCGAGCGGCTTGCCCTCTCCGGTCTGGAACTCGAGCTTGAACTTGTCGACCTCGGCGCCGAGCGCCTCGACCGTGCTGTCGTCGAGGACGTTGGTCTCGCGGAGCGTGGTCAGGATGTCGGTGTTGCGGCGCAGGTGGTCGAGCAGCTCGGATTCGAAGCGGAGCACGTCCTCGACGGCGACCTCGTCCAGCTTGCCGTTGGTGCCGGCCCAGATCGAGACGACCTGCTCCTCCACCGGGTACGGCGAGTACTGCGGCTGCTTGAGCAGCTCGGTGAGGCGCGCGCCACGGGCGAGCTGGCGGCGGCTGGCCGCATCGAGGTCGGACGCGAACATCGCGAACGCCTCGAGCGAGCGGTACTGGGCGAGCTCGAGCTTGAGCGTGCCGGAGACCTTCTTGATCGACTTGACCTGCGCGTCGCCGCCGACTCGGGAGACCGAGATTCCGACGTCCACGGCGGGACGCTGGTTGGCGTTGAAGAGGTCCGACTGGAGGAAGATCTGGCCGTCGGTGATCGAGATCACGTTGGTCGGGATGTACGCGGAGACGTCGTTCGCCTTGGTCTCGATGATCGGCAGACCGGTCATCGAGCCGGCGCCCAGCTCGTCGGAGAGCTTGGCGCAACGCTCCAGCAGGCGGGAGTGCAGGTAGAAGACGTCACCCGGGTAGGCCTCGCGTCCCGGCGGACGGCGGAGGAGGAGGGACACGGCGCGGTAGGCCTCTGCCTGCTTCGACAGGTCGTCGAAGATGATGAGGACGTGCTTGCCGCCGTACATCCAGTGCTGGCCGATGGCGGAGCCGGTGTACGGGGCGAGGTACTTGAAGCCGGCCGGGTCGGAGGCGGGGGCCGCGACGATGGTGGTGTACTCCATCGCGCCGGCGTCCTCGAGCGCGCCCTTCACCGAGGCGATGGTCGAGCCCTTCTGGCCGATGGCGACGTAGATGCAGCGGACCTGCTTGTTGACGTCGCCCGACTCCCAGTTGGCCTTCTGGTTGATGATCGTGTCGATCGCGATGGCCGTCTTGCCGGTCTGGCGGTCGCCGATGATCAGCTGACGCTGGCCGCGGCCGACGGGGATCATGGCGTCGATGGCCTTGATGCCGGTCTGGAGCGGCTCGTGCACCGACTTGCGCTGCATGACGCCGGGGGCCTGGAGCTCGAGCTCGCGGCGACCCTCCGAGGCGATCTCGCCGAGACCGTCGATCGGGTTGCCCAGCGGGTCGACCACGCGGCCGAGGTAGCCGTCGCCGACCGGCACGGAGAGGACCTCGCCGGTGCGGGTCACCTCCATGCCCTCGACGATCTGGTCGAACTCGCCGAGGACGACGACGCCGACCTCGTTCTCGTCGAGGTTCTGGGCCAGGCCCAGGGTGCCGTTCGCGAAGCGGATGAGCTCGTTGGCCATCACGCCCGGGAGGCCCTCGACGTGCGCGATGCCGTCGGAGGCGTCGAGGACGTGTCCGACCTCGGTGGTCTCCGCCTTGGTCGGCTCGTACTGGGACACGAAGTCCTTGAGCGCGTCCCGGATCTCGTCGGGGCTGATCTGAATGTCTGCCATCGTTAGTTCCCTACCTGGGTTTCTCGTATAGAGGGCGGTCAGCCCGCCAGCTGAAGTCGAAGTTCGGAGAGGCGCGAGGCGATGCTGCCGTCGATGACGTCGTCGCCGATCTGGACGCGCAGTCCTCCGATGATCGTCGGGTCGACGACCAGGTTGAGCTTGAGGTCGCCGTACTTCGCGGCCAGGGTGCTGCGCAGGCGCTCCGCCTGAGCGGCAGCCAGCGGCTGCGCGGTGATGACCGTCGCGATGGTGCGGCCGTCCTGCGCCGCCACGATCCGGGCAGCCGACCGGAGCGACTCGCGAATGCTGCGGCCGCGCGGCTGGAGCACCAGCTGGCGCACGATGGCGACCGTCTGGGCGGACGCCTTGCCCTCGAGCAGCCGATCGACGAGCGCGGCCTTGGCCTCGGGCGCCGCGAGCTTGCTGCGCAGCGCGAGCTCGAGCTCCGCGTCGGAGGTCACGGCCCCTCCGAACGCGAACAGCTCGGCCGCGATGTCGAGGTTGCGGGGCGCAGACGCGGCGATCGACCGGATCCCCAGCTCCTCCACGGCGTCGAGCAGGTCGTCCTGCCCTGACCAGCGGCCGGAGGCGACGGAGACCAGCAGCTCGACCGCCGGGGCGGAGAGCGAACCGAAGATGCGCTGCACGAGCGCGGTCTTCCCGGCCGGGTCGGCCGAGGGGTCGCTGAGGACCGCACGGAGCTGGGCGGAGTCGGCGACGACTCGTCCTGCGGCGAACAGGTCTTCAGCCGTCGCCAGATCGGCCTTGGCCCCGAGCCCGGACAGAGCCGAGACGGAGCGGGCCAATGCTTCTCTGGTGGCGCTTCCCATTACTTGCTCGACCCTGCCTTCTCGCTGGTCTCGAGGTCCGCGAGGAAGCGGTCGACGATCGCCTGCGACTTCTTGTCGTCGGTGAGCGCCTCCCCGACCACGCCCGAGGCGAGGTCGATCGCGAGCGAGCCGACCTCGGTGCGCAGCGACACCAGGGCGGTCTGCCGCTCGGCTTCGATCTGCGCCTGAGCGGTCGCGGTCACACGGGCGGCCTCGGCCGTCGCGGTGTCCTTGGCCTCTGCGACGATCTTCTGACCGTCGGTGCGGGCCGTCTCGCGGATCTTCGCGGCCTCGGCACGGGCGTCGGCGAGCTGCGCGGTGTACTCCTCGAGCAGCGCCTCGGCCTTGTGCTGGGCCTCGTCGGCCTTCGCGATGTTGCCCTCGATCGCTGCTGCGCGCTCATCGAGCATCTTCTTCATGCGCGGAAGGACGAGCTTCCAGAAGAAGAACAGGATGACGATGAAGCAGATCAGCGACCCGATGATGTCAGGCCACGCGGGAATGAGCGGGTTGTGCTCCTCCGCGGCGGCGATGACGACACTCTTGAGCATCGTTCCTCCTAACTAGAGAGAAAAGAGGATTACTGGAAGATGAAGTAGGTCGCGATACCGATGAAGGCGAGCGCCTCGGTGAACGCGATACCGATGTACATCAGGACCTGGAGACGGCCGGCCAGCTCGGGCTGACGGGCGACGCCCTCGATGGTCTTGCCGACGACGATGCCCACGCCGATGGCCGGGCCGATGGCCGCGAGGCCGTAACCGACGGTGGCGATGTTGCCGTTGATTGCAGCGATGTCCACGTTGTGTGTTTCCTTCCGTGATGGCGATCCGTGCGGGTGCGCGGATCGTTCTTAGTGTTCCTCGGCGACTGCGAGCTGAATGTAGACAGCGGTGAGCAGTGCGAAGACGTAGGCCTGCAGGACTGCGACCAGGATCTCGAACAGGGTGAAGACGAAGCCGAAGGCGAAGGTGCCGACTCCGAAGAGCGACCACCAGCTGCCCGCGGTGAAGAAGAAGAACGACGTCGCCGTGAAGAACAGGACGAGGAGGAGGTGGCCCACGACCATGTTCATCAGGAGTCGGAGCGTGAGCGTCACCGGCCGCAGGATGAACGTCGAGACGAACTCGATCGGCGTCACGATGATGTAGAGGAACCACGGCACGCCGGGCGGGAAGAGCGCGTTCTTGAAGAAGTTCTTCGGGCTCTTCTTGATGCCGGCGTAGATGAAGGCGATGTACGCGACGACCGCCAGCAGCAGCGGGAGCGCGATGACCGAGGTGCCCGCGATGTTCAGGAACGGGATGATGCCCGTCAGGTTGAAGAACAGCACCATGAAGAAGATGGTGGTCAGCAGGGGAAGGAACCGGCGGCCGTCCTTCTTGCCCAGGAGGTCCTCCGCGATGTTCACGCGCACGAAGTCGAGACCCATCTCGACCACCGACTGGAACCGGCCGGGGATCAGCTTCATCTTGCGGGTGCCGAGCCAGAAGACCAGGATCAGCGCGAGAAGGGCGATGAGCCGGACCACGATGATGCGGTTGAACTCGAGTCCGCCGATGGTGAACAGGGTCGGGGGGAAGAACTCGTTGATCGAGGGGCCGGTGAAGCTTCCATCATCGGAGCTTGCGGCCTGGACCAGCAGGTTCACAGCGTTAGCTAGCAGCGCTATCTCCTGTTTCGGGGCGTCGAGCCTCAGGCCCTCGCGACGACGAACATGGGTACACCCGAGACCGAGCGCCGGTGAAGCGTGAAAGCGCGTTCGGGTGGGGGATCACTGACAACTCTACAAGAGTTTTCGCAGTGTAACGAATCGGATACGGCTCACTGCTTCTCCCCCGGCAGGGTGACATCGCTCACGTAGGGGACGCGGGACCGGAAGACGACGATCATGTCGACGACGAGGGAGCCGATCACCCCGGCGATCAGGCTCAGGAACAGCACCGTCGAGTTGATCCACGACTGGTCGCGCAGCAGGATCGCCAGCACCAGGAACAGCACGAACTTGAGGATCCAGCCGCCGAGGACGATGCCGAAGAACAGCCCGACGAAGAGGTCGGACCCGATGAAGCGGTTGGCGATCAGAATGCTGACGGCCGTGATCCCGAGGAAGACGGCCGCCATCACCGTGCCGATGAGCGCACTGGTCACGCCGATCCATCCGGCGAAGATCCCGCCGAGCAGCGCGCCGACGACGGCGATCACCAGCGCGAGGATGAGGCCGTACTTGAGCACGTCCTTCAGCACGGGCGTGGAGGTGGGCTGGGCGGGCGTGGCCGGCCGGGGCGCGGGGGCGCCGTCCTGGTGGTCGGTCATCGGGACTCCTCGGAGGTGGGGGCGGACGGCCCGACGGCGGGCGTCGGGTCGGAATAGGGGTGCCGCTCGCTGGCGGCGTCGAGCTGGTCGAAACGGGCGGTCTCGGCCGCCTCCTCCGTGCCCGCGGGTGCGAGCTCGGCGGCGGCCTCCGTCAGCTTGCGGCGGCTGAGGGGCGCGAGCGTGAAGACCGTGCACACGACGAGCCCGACGGCGAGGAAGACGATCGCCATCCAGTACGGGTCGAAGAAGAACAGCAGGGAGCCGATCGAGACGACAGCGGTCCACGCGTAGAAGATGAGCACCGCGTGCAGGTGCGAGTGCCCCATGTCGAGCAGCCGGTGGTGGAGATGCTTGCGGTCGGCGCTGAACGGCGACTTGCCCGCGCGCAGGCGGCGGACGACGGCGAGGCCGAAGTCGAGCAGCGGAACGATGAGCACCGCGAACGGCAGGATGATCGGGATGAACGCCGGGACGAGGCTCGATCGGCCGAGGGTCTGCAGCGTCTCCGGGTTGATCGTGCCCGTGACCGAGATGGCCGACGTCGCCATCAGGAGGCCGATCAGCAAGGCCCCGGCGTCGCCCATGAACATCTTCGCGGGGTGCCAGTTGAGCGGGAGGAAGCCCGCGCAGGCCCCGACCAGGATGGCGGCGATCACCCCGGCGAGGCTGAAGTAGTTCTGCGGGCTGATCTCGCGCTGGAGCAGATACGTGTAGATGAGGAACGTGCCGTTGGCGATGAGCGCGACGCCGGCGACGAGGCCGTCGAGCCCGTCGATGAAGTTGATGGCGTTCATCACCAGCACGATGGCGAACAGGGTGATGACGATGCTCATGATCGGCGATCCGACCGTGAGGCCGCCGATCGGGAGCGAGAGGATCTGCACCCCGCCCAGCCAGCCGATCAGCCCTGCGGCGACGAACTGGCCGGCGAGCTTGGTCATCCAGTCGAGGTCCCAGATGTCGTCCGCCACACCGATCACCACGATCAGCAGGCTCCCGCCGAGGATCGCCAGGATGGGCCCGCTGTCCGAGAAGATCAGCGACAGCACCCCGAACTGGCTCGACAGCAGCCACGAGACCCCGACCGCGACCAGGATGCCGAGGAACATCGCGATGCCGCCGAGCCGCGGAGTCGGCCGCGTGTGCACGTCGCGCTCCCGGATCTTCGGGTACAGCCGGTACTTCAGGCTCAGCTTGTAGACGACGAGCGACATCCCGAACGTGATGACGGCCGAGATCAGGGCGAGGACGAGGAGGAGGGTCACGGCTCAGCTGTCCGTGGTGGCGTCCGCCGCGGCGTCGGCGCCCGCCTCGAGGGCGTCGCCGACGACCTCGCGCAGCCGCTCGACGGAGATCACGCCGTGGCGGAGGATGCGGAGCTTGCCCGCACCGGCGGCGAGCGCGGTGGCGTCGACGATCGTGGAGGAGGAGTCCTTGCCCTCCACACGCTCGTACGACGAGCCCGCCTCTCCCCCGTCGAGGTACACGGACACGGAGTCGCCGAGCATCCCCTCGGCCTCCGCGGCGGTGCGGGCGGCGGGACGGCCGGTGAGGTTGGCGGACGAGACCGCGAGCGGGCCGGTCTCGGAGAGCAGTTCCAGGGCGATGGTGTCCTGCGGCATGCGCAGGGCGACCGTGCCGCGGGTCTCCCCCAGGTCCCAGACCAGGGACGGGGCGGCGGGGAGCACGATCGTGAGGCCGCCGGGCCAGAACGCCTTCACGAGCGCGTCGACCTCCGCTGGCACCGTCTCGGCGAGGGCGGCGAGGGTGGGGATGCCGGGGACGAGCACGGGGGGCGGCGACTGGCGTCCGCGGCCCTTCGCGTCCAGCAGCCGCTGCACCGCGGCGGGCGAGAACGCGTCGGCGGCGACGCCGTAGACCGTGTCCGTGGGGATGACGACGAGTTCGCCGCGACCGATGGCCGAACGGGCCAGACGCATGCCGGAGAGGAGCTCGGAGTCGACCGAGCAGTCGTAGATGGGTGCCATGACGGCACCCATGATAGTTGAGCCGCTGCAAGGTTCCCTGCGTCCACGGTCGATACTGGTATCGATGGACGTCTACTTCTTCGACTGCGACAAGACGCTCTACGACTACGACTTCCACCGGCGGCTGCCGAAGCTGGCGGAGCTGAGCGGCGTGAGTCAGTACCGTCTGGCCTCCACCTGGTGGGCGGGAGGGCATGAGCGAGCCGCCGAGATCGGCGAGTACGCGACGAGCGAGGAGTACCTCGAGGCGTTCGCCGACGTGACCGGCGCGCGGCTGACGCTCGCCCAGTGGCAGGAGGCCAGGAAGGCCGCGATGACGCCGATCGCGGGGTCGATCGCCGCGCTGCGCGAGGCGGCGACTCTCGGCACGGTGTCGCTGTTGTCGAACAACCCGATCCCGTTCAAGGACTCCCTTCCGGTGCTCACTCCGGAGATCGTCGACGTGCTGCGCGACAACGACCTCGTGTCCGCCGTGCTCGGCGCCCGCAAGCCGGAGCGCCGCATCTACACCCGTGCGCTCGGCCGGTTCGGCGTGCAGCCGCAGGACGCGATCCTGTTCGACGACTCGCTGCCGAACGTCGAAGGCGCGCGCGAGCTCGGCATGCACGCGCACCACTTCGTCAAGCGGGACGACGGGACATTCGACACCGACGGCCTGCTCGACGCCATCCACGCCTTCGCCGAGCGGGAGCGCTGACGCGTGCTGTTCGTCTTCGACATGGACAACGTGCTCTACGAGTACGACTGGCGCACCCGCATGGCCGGGATGTCGCAGCTCACGGGTCTCAGCCTCGCCGAGCTGCGGGAGCGCTGGTGGCACCGCGAGGGCGAGTGGGCGGCGGAGGCCGGCGCGTTCGCCGACGAGGCGGCGTATCTGGACGCCCTGCAGGCGGCCCTCCGCGTCCCGGTCTCCGAGGAGGACTTCCTCCGCATCCGGGGCGCTGCGATGACACCGTGGCCGACCTCGCTGCGCGCCGTCGAGCGCGCCCAGGAGCTCGGCACCGCGACCCTGCTGACGAACAACGGCCCCCTGGTCGCGCGACGCCTGAGCCGGCTCGCTCCGGAGCTGGTGCCCATCCTCGGCGTCGAGCACCTGCGCGCCTCCTCCGACTACGGTGCGCGCAAGCCGGATCCGGTGGTCTACGAGCGGGTGCTGGAGCGTTACGGGGCGCGTCCGGAGGAGACCTTCTTCGCCGACGACATGGTGGAGAACGTCGAATCCGCTGCCGCGCTCGGGATCCGGGCGCACCTCTTCCGCACGCCGGACGGGCTGCTCGACGCGGTCGAGCGGGCCGGCGAGCTGGTCGCCTAGCACTGCCCGCTCAGCGCAGGGCGGTCGTCGCCCGGTCGCGCGTCGTCAGATCGCGGTGCGTGGCGGCTGCACGCCAGCCGTCGGCCGTGAGCAGGGCACGGATGTCGGCGCCCTGCAGTTCGCCGTGCTCGAGCACCAGCGTGCCGCCCGGGCGCAGCAGACGCTGCGCGACGCGCGAGATGGTCCGCACGACATCCAATCCGTCCGGACCGCCGTAGAGCGCGGCCGCGGGGTCGAACAGGCGGACCTCCGGGTCGCGTGGGATGGCGGCGTCGGGGACGTACGGCGGATTCGAGATCACGACGTCGACCGATCCGTCGAGGTCGGGGAGCGCATCGGCGAGATCGATGAAGACGGGACGCAGGTTCGCGACGCCGGACTCGTCGACGTTGCGCCGGGTCCAGACGAACGCCTCCGGGGAGTTCTCGACGGCGAAGACGCGGGCATGCGGCACCTCCGTCGCCATCGCCAGGGCGATCGCGCCGCTCCCCGTGCCGAGATCGACCGCGACCGGCTCGGGAGCCGCGACCGAGCGCAGGGCGTCGATGGCGAACTGGGCGACCACCTCCGTCTCGGGGCGCGGCACGAAGACGCCCGGTCCGACTTTCAGCTCGAGCGAACGGAACGCGGCGCGGCCGGTGATGTGCTGCAGCGGCTCACGGGCCGCACGGCGTTCCGTCAGCTCGCGCACGCGCTCCGCCTCGGCGTCCTCGAGTCGCTCCCCCATCATCGCGAGCGCCTGCACGCGCCCACGGCTCACGCCGAGCACGTGGCCGACGAGCAGTTCGGCGTCGACATCGGGGTCGGGCACACCCGCCGCCGAGAGCACGGCGACGACACGGTCGAGGACGGAGCGGACGGAGGCAGGGCCGGGGGTCGCGGCAGGGGTCTCGGGAGGCATGGCCCACCGAGCCTATCGTCACGTTCGGCTCACGGGCACGCGCGCGGATTAGAGTGGAGGACGCTCCCCATCCACGGTCCGCCGTACCATCCCGCCACGAGGAAGAGGCCATGTCAGATCAGATTCAGGGTCACATCTACAACGACGTCACCGAGACGGTCGGCCGCACACCGCTCGTCCGGCTCAACCGCCTCGCCGAGGGCACCGGAGCGACGGTGCTCGCGAAGCTCGAGTTCGCCAACCCGGCCGGCAGCGTCAAGGACCGCATCGGCGTCGCGATCATCGACGCGGCCGAGAAGGCCGGCGCCCTGCGGCCCGGCGGCACCATCGTCGAGGGCACGAGCGGCAACACGGGCATCGCGCTGGCCATGGTCGGCGCGGCCCGCGGCTACAAGGTCATCCTCACCATGCCCGAGACGATGAGCAAGGAGCGTCGGGTGCTGCTGCGCGCGTTCGGCGCCGAGATCGTGCTGACCCCCGGGCCCGACGGCATGCGCGGCGCGGTCGAGAAGGCGCAGGAGATCGTCGCGAGCTCCGACAACGCCATCTGGGCGCAGCAGTTCGCCAACGCGGCCAACCCCGCCATCCACCGCGCCACCACGGCCGAGGAGATCTGGGCCGACACCGCCGGCGGCATCGACATCTTCGTCGCGGGCGTCGGGACCGGCGGCACCATCACCGGCGTCGGCCAGGTGCTCAAGGAGCGCAAGCCGGGCGTGAAGGTCGTCGCGGTGGAGCCGGTCGACTCCCCCATCTTGAACGGCGGGAAGCCGGGCCCGCACAAGATCCAGGGCATCGGCGCGAACTTCGTCCCCGAGATCCTCGACACCACCGTCTACGACGAGGTCGCCGACGTCTCGTTCGACGACGCCGTCGCCATCGCGAAGAAGCTCGCCAGCGAGGAGGGCATCCTCGCCGGGATCTCCTCCGGTGCGATCGTCTGGGCCGCGCTCGAGCAGGCGAAGCGGCCGGAGAACGCGGGCAAGACCATCGTCG
This sequence comes from Leifsonia sp. ZF2019, assembly GCF_019924635.1. NCBI lineage: Bacteria > Bacillati > Actinomycetota > Actinomycetes > Micrococcales > Microbacteriaceae > Leifsonia > Leifsonia sp. ZF2019. The sequence goes on along the minus strand of NZ_CP065037.1, from coordinate 1,517,149 downwards.
CGATCGTGTGCGACACCGGCGAGCGGTACATCTCCACGCCGCTCTGGGCCGACCTCCTGGACTGACGTTGCCCTTCGGACGAATGCGGGAGGACATCCGCAACGCACGCCGGCACGACCCGGCCGCACGGAACACCACCGAGGTCGCTCTGGCGTACTCGGGGCTCCACGCGGTCTGGACGTACCGCGTCGCCCACCGGATGTGGCGGGCCGGGCTGCTGACGCCCGCCCGCCTCCTCTCGCAGTTCGCCCGGTTCCTCACCGGCATCGAGATCCACCCCGGCGCCCGCATCGGCCGCCGCTTCTTCATCGACCACGGCATGGGCGTCGTCATCGGCGAGACCACGTGGATCGGCGACGACGTCATGCTTTACCACGGCGTCACGCTCGGCGGCCGCGGCAGCGGTCACGGCAAACGCCACCCCACCATCCGCGACGGCGTCATCGTCGGTGCGGGGGCGAAGGTGCTCGGTGCGATCACGATCGGCGAGCGCAGCGTGATCGGCGCCAACGCGGTCGTCACCAAGGACGCCCCCGCCGACTCCGTGCTCATGGGTGTCCCCGCCCGCGCGCGTCCGCGCTCGGGCCACGAGCAGATCGCCGGAAACGACTGGCTCGACCCGGCGCTCTACATCTGAGCCCGCCGAGGCGGCCCGAAGTGGGGTCCGGAGCGCCGAGGCGGCCGATTGTCAGCCGCCTCGCCGGTCAGTCGTTGCCGAGATCGGCGAGGCGCGCCTCCTCGTCGGCGAGGATGTTGGACTCGATGACGGGTTCGAGGGCGCCGTTCATGACCGCATCGAGGTTGTAGGCCTTGTAGCCGGTGCGGTGGTCCGCGATGCGGTTCTCGGGGAAGTTGTACGTGCGGATACGCTCGGAACGATCCATGGTGCGGATCTGGCCCTTGCGGAACTCGGCGGCCTCGGCGTCCGCCTCCTCCTGCTGTTTGGCGAGCAGGCGCGCGCGCAGCACGCGCATGGCGGCCTCGCGGTTCTGGAGCTGGCTCTTCTCGTTCTGCATCGAGACGACGATGCCGGTCGGGACATGCGTGATGCGCACCGCGGAGTCGGTCGTGTTGACGGACTGTCCGCCGGGGCCGGACGAACGGAACACGTCGATCTTGAGGTCGTTCGGGTTGATGTCGACCTCCTCCGGCTCGTCGACCTCGGGGAAGACGAGCACGCCCGCGGCGGAGGTGTGGATGCGCCCCTGCGACTCGGTCGCGGGCACACGCTGGACGCGGTGCACGCCGCCTTCGTACTTGAGGTGCGCCCACACCCCCTCCGCCGGGTCGCTGGAGCTGCCCTTGAACGCCACCTGCACATCCTTGACGCCGCCCAGGTCGCTGGAGGTCTGCTCGATGATCTCGGCCTTCCAACGCTTGGAGTCGGCGTAGTGGAGGTACATGCGCAGGAGGTCTCCGGCGAACAGCGCGGACTCCGCCCCGCCCTCGCCCATCTTGATCTCCATGATGACGTCCCGGCTGTCGTTGGGGTCGCGCGGGATGAGCAGGCGGCGCAGCCTCTCGCTCGACTCCTCCAGCGATCGCTCGAGGCCGGGGATCTCCTCGGCGAACGCGGCGTCCTCCGCGGCGAGCTCGCGGGCGGCCTCCAGGTCGTCGGTCAGCTGCTTCCACTCGTTGTACGAGGCCACGATGCGCGAGAGCTCGGCGTAGCGGCGGTTCACCTTCTTCGAGCGGACGGGGTCGCTGTGCAGCTCCGGATCGGACAGCTGCTGCTGGAGGTCGTCGTGCTCGGCGATGAGGCCGTTCACCGATTCGAACATGGGGGCTGCTTTCTCGAGGGAGGGAGGCGGGGGCCGGGAACGGAAAAGTGCCCGCCCGGCGCGCACGGGCGCGACGGACGGGCACTTCCCTCAGCTAGCGGTGGTCGTTCTCGTGACCGTGCGAGTGGGCGTTGCCGTGGCCGTTAGCCGGCTGCGGCATCGACTTCTGCACCTGCATCAGGAACTCGACGTTGCTCGACGTCTCCTTGAGACGGCCGAGGACGATCTCGAGGGCCTGCTGCTGGTCGAGCCCGGCGAGGGCGCGGCGCAGCTTCCAGGTGATCTTGACCTCGTCCTGGCCCATCAGCATCTCCTCGCGGCGGGTGCCGGAGGCGTTGACGTCGACGGCCGGGAAGATGCGCTTGTCGGCGAGGCTGCGCGACAGGCGGAGCTCCATGTTGCCGGTGCCCTTGAACTCCTCGAAGATCACCTCGTCCATCTTGGAGCCCGTCTCGACGAGTGCCGAAGCGAGGATGGTCAGCGAGCCGCCATGCTCGATGTTGCGCGCGGCGCCGAAGAAGCGCTTCGGCGGGTACAGCGCGGACGCGTCGACGCCTCCCGAGAGGATGCGGCCCGACGCCGGAGCGGTCAGGTTGTACGCGCGTCCGAGGCGGGTGATGGAGTCGAGCAGCACGACGACGTCGTGGCCCAGCTCCACCAGGCGCTTCGCCCGCTCGATGGCGAGCTCGGCGACGGTGGTGTGGTCCTCGGCGGGGCGGTCGAAGGTCGAGGCGATGACCTCGCCCTTGACCGTGCGCTGCATGTCGGTGACCTCTTCGGGACGCTCGTCCACCAGGACGACCATGAGGTGCACCTCGGGGTTGTTCGTGGTGATCGCGTTGGCGATCTGCTGCATCACGATCGTCTTGCCGGCCTTCGGCGGGGCGACGATGAGGCCGCGCTGGCCCTTGCCGATCGGGGCGACCAGGTCGATGATCCGCTGGGTCACCTTGGTCGGCTCGGTCTCGAGACGCAGACGCTCCTGCGGGTACAGCGGGGTGAGCTTGCCGAACTCGACGCGGGTCGCGGCCTCCTCGACCGTCTGCCCGTTGATGGAGTCGACCTTGACCAGCGCGTTGTACTTCTGGCGGCTGTTGTTCTCGCCCTCGCGCGGCTGGCGGATGGCGCCGACGACCGCGTCGCCCTTGCGCAGGTTGTACTTCTTGACCTGGCCGAGGGAGACGTAGACATCGCTCGCGCCCGGGAGGTATCCCGTGGTGCGGACGAACGCGTAGTTGTCCAGCACGTCGAGGATGCCCGCCACGGGCAGCAGCACGTCGTCGTCGGACAGCTCGGGCTCGAACTCGTCGCCCGCACCGCCGCGGCGCTTGCGGTTGCGGTCGCGGTACCGGCCGGAGCGGTCGCCCTCGGCGTCCTGCTGCTGGCCGCCGCGGTTCTGCTGGCCCTGCTGCTGCGACTGCTTCTGCTCGTCGCCGCCCTGGAGGTCCTTCTGCTGGCCCGGACGCTCGCCCTGAGCGCCGTTGCCCGCGCCGTTCTGCCCCTGTCCGTTGTTCTTGTTGCGGTTGCGGTTGCGGCGGCTGGAGCGGGACTGCTGCTCGCCCTCGGCCGGCGCCTGCGCGTCGCCCTGCTCGCCGTTGGCGGCGGCCTGCTCGGCCTCGCGCGGCTGGTCGGCCTGCTGCTCGCTGCCCTGCTCCTGCGGGGCGCCGTTGCCGTTCTGGCCGCGGCCACGGCGGCGACGGCCGCCGGTCTGGCCGTCGCGCTGCGCCTGCTCGCGCGAGGCGAGAGCGGAGTCGAGGAGGGCATCGACGTCCGGGATGAGGGACTCGACACCGGTCTCGCCGGAGTTGACGTGGCCGGTGGCGGTGAGGCTCGTGCCATCGGGGCTGGAGGCACGACGGGAGCCACGGCGGCGCGGCTCGGCGGCCGGCTGGGCCGCGGGAGCCGCGTCCGGGACCGTGGTCCCGGCGGCGGGCTCGGCCTGCTCGGCGGCGACCGGCTCGGCGGCGGCCGGCTCGGCGATGAGCGGCTCGATGAGGACCTGGGAGGCGGCGGTCGCGTGGTCGGCGGGCTGCTCGATCGCCTCGACCGGAGCGGCGGCCTGCACCGCCGCCTCCGGCTGGGCGGCGGCACGGGCGGCCGCGATCGCCTCGACGAGCTCGCCCTTGCGGAGCTTGCTTGCGCCCTGGAGGCCGAGCTGCGAGGCGAGAGCCTGGAGCTCCGCCACCTTGAGCGCGGTCAGGTCGCTGGTGTCCACGCCCCCGGCGTGGAGTTCGACATCAGTCACTGAAGAGGATTCCTTTCCCCCGACGCGCTCTCTGCGCGTCGCTGTGGAGCACTCGTCACATGAACTGCCCTGACCGATTCGCGTTCTGATCCGCGCTACGGTGCGCCCCGGACATCCGGGCACGCAGGCAGGAATGACGGCATGATTGCTTTGAGATCACCCGGAAGCTGAATTCGCTCGTGACGCGGTTTCTTCACGGGTGCACGCACAGTTTACCACCTCGCGCCCGGCGTTTTTGACGCTAGGCCGCCGGAGTGTCCGCGCTCTCCGTCGCGACGGCCGAGACCGTCGCCCCCTTGAAGTCGACCGCCAGCATCAGCGGCTGCCAGTCGGTCTCCGCCTCGCTCGCGACGAGCTCGGCGGCGGCGAGCCGCTGGCTCGGGTCGCTGCAGAGCACGAGGATCGAGGGGCCGGCGCCCGAGACGACGGCCGCGAAGCCACGCTCGCGCAGCAGCGTGATGAGACGGTTGGTCTCGGGCATCGCCGAGGCGCGGTAGCTCTGGTGGAGTTTGTCCTCGGTGGCGGCGTGCAGCAGTTCGGGGCTCTGGATGAGGGCCGCGACGAGCAGGGCGGAGCGGGAGACGTTGAAGACGGCGTCCTCGTGGGGCACGGACTCCGGCTGGAGGCTGCGTGCGAGGGCCGTCGACATGACGTGCGAGGGCACCAGCACGAGCGGCGAGACGCCACGATGCACGATCAGCTTCTTGAACTGGGGACCCTCCGGCGTCACCCACGCGATGGTCAGGCCGCCGAACAGCGCGGGTGCGACATTGTCGGGGTGTCCCTCCATGTCGTTGGCCAGCGCGAGGAGGCTCTGCGCGTCGAACTCGACCACGCCCTCCAGCAGACCCTTCGCAGCCATGATTCCGGAGACGATCGCGGCACCGGAGGAGCCCATCCCCCGGCCGTGCGGGATGGTGTTGCGCGCCACGAGGTCGAGGCCGGGCAGCGGGTGGCCGACGGACGCGAACGTGTGCGCGATCGCCCGGACGACCAGGTTGGTCTCGTCGGTCGGGACCTCGCCCGCGCCGACGCCGATGACCTCGACGGTCGCTCCCGGCTCGTCGCGGACCGAGACCCGCAGCTCGTCGTACAGCGCGAGCGCGAGGCCGAGGGTGTCGAAGCCGGGACCGAGGTTGGCGCTGGTGGCGGGCACCTTGACCGTGACGGACCGGCCGCGCAGGGCGTCGGCGGCGAAGGTCACGCGGTCGCTCCGCTGGCGACGAGTCCGAGCACGTCCGCGATGGCGGCGGTGTCGACCGGCACGACCGTGGGCTGCACGTCCGAGCCGTCGGCCGTGCGCAGTGCCCACTGCGGATCCTTCAGGCCGTGGCCGGTGACGGTCAGTACGACCGTGGCGCCGGCTGGGATGGCCCCCGCCTCCGCGCGCTCGAGCAGGCCCGCGACGCTGATGGCGGACGCCGGCTCGACGAAGATGCCGACCTCCGAGGAGAGGATGCGGTGGGCCTCCAGGATCTTCGCGTCGTCGATGGCGCCGAAGTAGCCGTCGCTGTCGTCGCGGGCGTTGAGCGCGAGCTCCCAGGAGGCCGGGTTGCCGATGCGGATCGCCGTGGCGATCGTGTCGGGCTCCTTGACCGGGTGGCCGAGCACGATCGGGGCGCTCCCCGCGGCCTGGAAGCCGAACATGCGCGGGAGCTTCGTGGCCTCGCCGCGCTGCAGCTCCTCGGTGTATCCGCGGTGGTATGCGGTGTAGTTGCCGGCGTTGCCGACCGGGACGATGTGGAAGTCGGGGGCGTCGCCCAGCACCTCGACGACCTCGAACGCGGCCGTCTTCTGGCCTTCGATGCGGTCGGGGTTCACCGAGTTGACGAGGTGGACCGGATAGTTGGTCGCCAGATCGCGGGCGATGTCGAGACAGTCGTCGAAGTTGCCCTGCACCTGCAGCAGCTGCGCGTTGTGGGCGATGGCCTGGCCGAGCTTGCCCATCGCGATCTTGCCCTCGGGGACCAGGACGACCGCCTGGATGCCGGCGTGCGTCGCATAGGCGGCGGCCGAGGCGGAGGTGTTGCCGGTCGAGGCGCAGATGACGGCCTTCGCGCCGTGCTCGACGGCCTTCGAGATCGCCATCGTCATGCCGCGGTCCTTGAAGGAGCCGGTCGGGTTCATGCCCTCGAACTTGACGTAGACGTCCGCGCCGGTGCGGGCCGAGAGCGCCGCGGCCGGGATGAGCGGGGTGCCGCCCTCGCCGAGGGTCACGATCGGCGTGGCCTCGGAGATGTTCAGGCGGTCCGCGTACTCGCGGAGGACACCACGCCACTGACGGCTGTACGACTTCTCGGGCATTACGATCCTTCGACTCGGAGAACGGAAGAGATGGCGGTCACGACGTCGCTCGCCGCGAGCGCCTCCACGGTGGCCGCGAGCGCGGCCTCCTCGGCTTCGTGCGTGCCGATGACCAGGGTAGCGGTGGGTGCGCCCGCGCCGTGAATCGGCGCCCCCTCAGCGGACGGAAGACGACCCGCGATGACGATCGCGCCGGTCGCGCTCGGCACCGACTGCTGCATCGTCTCGACGCTCACGCCTCCGTCGCTCAGGATGCGCGCGACCGCGGCGAGCACTCCCGGCTGATCGGTGACGTCGAGGGTGATCTGATAGCGCGTGACGACACGGCCGATGTCGAGGACCGGGAGGTCCGCGTGCGTCGACTCCGCGACGCCCGGGCCGCCCACCACGTGCCGACGCGCGGCGGAGACCACGTCGCCCAGCACGGCGGAGGCCGTCTCGACTCCGCCTGCGCCCGCGCCGTAGAACATGAGGTCGCCCGCCGCGCCCGCCTGCACGAATACCGCGTTGTGCGCGCCGTGCACGGCCGCGAGCGGGTGGTGCCGGTCGATCAGAGCCGGGTAGACGCGGGCGGAGACGCCCTCCTCCCCCGTCTCAGGATCGGTCAGGCGCTCGCAGATCGCGAGGAGCTTGATGACGGCGCCCGCCTCGCGCGCGGCATCGACCTGCGCGGTGGTGACACCGGTGATGCCCTCTCGGTAGACGCGGTCGAGCGGCACGGTGGTGTGGAAGGCGAGGCTCGCGAGGATGGCCGCCTTCTGCGCGGCGTCGTAGCCGCCGATGTCGGCGGTCGGGTCGGCTTCGGCGTACCCGCGTTCGGTGGCGGTCGCGAGGGCGTCCTGCAGGCTCTCGCCGTTGACGTCCATCCGATCGAGGATGAAGTTCGTGGTGCCGTTGACGATGCCGAGGATGCGGTTGACCCGGTCGCCGGCGAGGCTGTCGCGCAGCGGTCGGATGATCGGGATCGCACCGGCGACGGCCGCCTCGTAGTAGAGCTGCGCGCCGACCTGCTCGGCCGCCTCGAACAGTTCGGGGCCGTGGGTGGCCAGGAGAGCCTTGTTCGCCGTTATGACGTCGGCCCCGGAGTTCAGCGCCTCCAGGACGTATCCGCGGGCCGGCTCGATGCCTCCCATCAGCTCCACGACGATGTCGGCGCCCAGGATGAGCGAGCTCGCGTCCGTCGTGAAGAGCTCACGCGGCAGGTCGACGTCGCGCGGGGCGTCGAGGTTTCGGACGGCGATGCCCACGAGCTCCAGCTTGGCGCCGACCCGGGAGGCGAACTCGTCCCCCTGCTCCAGCAGCAGGCGCGCCACCTGCGAGCCGACGGAGCCGGCCCCGAGCAGGGCTACACGGAGGTTGCGGTACTCGATCATCGGTTCACTCCTTCGCCGACGGAACCCTCGTATGCGGCGTCGCGCGCCAGCAGGTCCGCCTCGGTCTCGCCGCGCACGATCACGCGGGCCTCGCCGTCGCGCACCGCGATCACGGGCGGACGGCCCAGATAGTTGTAGTTGCTCGCCAAGGACCAGCAGTAGGCGCCGGTCGCGGGCACGGCGAGCAGATCGCCCGGTCGCACGTCGCCGGGGAGGTACTCCGCGTCCACGACGATGTCGCCGCTCTCGCAGTGCTTGCCGGCGACGCGCACCAGCTCCGGTGCGGCCGACGACACGCGGCTCGCGATACGGGCCGAGTAGTCAGCGCCGTAGAGGGCGGGCCGGGCGTTGTCGCTCATCCCGCCGTCGACGCTCACGTAGCGGCGGACCGCGGTCTCGCCGTCATCCTCGGCCGCGACCAGCACATCCTTGGTGGTGCCGACCGTGTAGAGGGTCAGCCCGGCCGTGCCGATGATCGAGCGCCCCGGCTCGAACGCCACGACGGGCGTCGGGATCTCGAGCTCGGCGCATCCGGCGGCGACGGTCTCGGCGATGCGCGTGGCCAGCTCCGCGATGGGCGCCGGGTCGTCCGCCGCGGTGTAGGCGATGCCGAATCCGCCGCCGAGGTTCAGCTCGGGGACGTCGCCGTCGGCCAGGAGCTCCCGGTGGACGGCGAGCAGGCGTGCGGCCGACTCCGCGAAGCCGTCCGCGCCGAAGATCTGCGAGCCGATGTGGCAGTGCAGGCCCAGGAAGCGGAGTCCTTCATGGGCGCGGATGCGGGCGACCGCCTGCGCGGCATCGCCGAGGGCGATCCCGAACTTCTGGTCCTCGTGCGCGGTGGCGAGGAAGGCGTGCGTGTGGGCGTGCACGCCGCTGTTGACGCGGAGCCGCACGCTCTGGACGCGGCCATGGCGCGCGGCGGCCTCGGCGACGCGGTCGATCTCCTGGAGGCTGTCGATGATGATCGCGCCGAGGCCGGCCGCGACGGCACGGTCGATCTCGGCCGCCGACTTGTTGTTGCCGTGGAAGCCGAGCCGCGCCGGGTCGACGCCGGCCGCGAGGGCGACCGCGAGCTCCCCGCCGGAGCACACGTCGATGTTGAGGCCGGCGTCGGCCATCCAGCGCGCGACCTCGATCGAGAGGAAGGCCTTGCCCGCGTAATAGACCTTCGCCGCCGAGCCGATCCCCGCGAACGCGGTCTGCAGCGCGTCGCGCACCTCCGCGGCGCGCTCGCGCGCCTCCCGCTCATCCACCACGTAGAGGGGCGTGCCGAAGCGGGCGGCGAGGTCGGTGACGGCGACCCCGCCGACGCTCAGCTCGCCGCCGTCGCGTTCGACGGTGCGCGACCAGAGGCCGGGGACGAGGGCATTGGCGTCGTGCGGGACGCGGAGCCACGGGGGTGCAAGGGGATTCGGGGCCATAGGGACAACCTCACGGGAACGACGAGTGGGGGGTCTCTCAGGCGAGCGGACCCGGATTGGCCCCTGAAGCCGGTGGAGAAGTACGAAAGAGTCTACCGATGCCGTGCGGCGGCGCAGGACGTGTTACGAGCAGCTGCCCTTGCTCCGCAGGAAGGCTTCGTCGAGCACGAAACCGCTGGCCGTGAGGGTGACCGTGGCGTGGCCCGTGGTCACCGCGATGTCGGAGACGTTCACGCCCTTCGGGAGGTACTGCGCCGCGCACACCGGGAACGGGCCGCGGTCGGTGAGGGCTTGGAGGAGGCGCGTCAGGTTGACGTTCGAACCGGATCCCGTGTCCAGCGAGGCCGTGCCCGGTTGCAGGAGCACGGTGTCGCCGTGCGCCGTGGGCGTGGCCGTGACGGAGTAGCCGACGGGGAGGCCGAGCAGGTCGATGCTGCCGCGGTAGCCGATGACGCCGTCGCCGAGCGTGATGTCTCCGGTCGCGCCCGGGATGGTCACGAGCTTGTTCAGCGACGCCTGCGAGATGCTGAGGGTGCCGGTCGCGTCCGCGATCGGCTTGCTGAAGTCGGCGGGCACTCCGGTCGCGATCACCGAGGCGCTGATCGGTGTGCCGTCGACGGTCAGCTTCGGGGCGTCGAGCTCCACTCGCTCGAAGGAGCCGGAGAGGTACTGCTGGATCACCGAGACGCCGCCGATGTGCACCTGCACGTCGCCCGCGATGTTCGACGGCAGCTTCTTCTCGATCTCCGACGACACCCGCTGCTCCGCGTAGGCGCGCACGGCGACGTCGGCGGCGACGACGAGTACCGCCAGCACGGCGAGCGGGATGAGCGTCCACAGCAGCACGCGCGTCCAGCGCGGCCGCCGGGCACGCGGTGATGTCCCGGCGGGGGTCGTCGCCGGGTCGGGAAGGATGTCGGTGGGCTGGTCGCTCATCGGGCTCACATCCGCTCCGGAGCGGACACCCCCACGAGGCCGAGTCCGTTGCGGATGACCTGCCCGGCCGCGTCGTTGAGCCACAGCCTGGTGCGGTGCGCGTCGGTCACGGGCTCCTCGCCGAACGGCAGCACGCGCGTCGAGCCGTCGCGCACCGCGTACCACGCGTGGTACAGGCCCGCGACCTCCTCGATGTAGCGGGCGACGCGGTGCGGCTCGCGCAGCTCGGCGGCCTGGGCGACCACACGCGGGAACTCCTGCAGCGCGCCGAGCAGCGCGCTCTCGGTCTCGTGGGTCAGCAGCTCCGGCTTGAAGGCGCTGCGGTCGACTCCCGCCTTCTCGGCGTTCGCCGCGACCGAGCGGGTGCGGGCGTGGGCGTACTGCACGTAGTAGACGGGGTTCTCATTGCTGCGCTTGCTGAGCAGGTCGAGGTCGATGTCGAGCGGGGAGTCCGTCGACGAGCGCACCAGGGAGTAGCGGGCGGCGTCCACCCCGACCGCGTCGACGAGGTCGTCGAGCGTGACGATGGTGCCGGCGCGCTTCGACATCTTCATCGGCTCGCCGTCCTTCACCAGGTTCACCATCTGGCCGATGAGGATCTGGTGGTTGACGTTCGGGACGTCGCCGAAGGCCTCGGTCATCGCCATCAAGCGGCCGATGTAGCCGTGGTGGTCCGCGCCCAACATGATGATGTTCTGCTCGAACCCGCGCTCGCGCTTGTTCAGGTAGTAGCCGAGGTCGCCCGAGATGTAGGCGGGTTCGCCGTTCGAGCGGATGATCACGCGGTCGCGGTCGTCGCCGAACGTCGTGGTGCGCAGCCAGACGGCGCCGTCGGCCTCGAAGATGTGGCCCAGGTCGGAGAGGCGCTGGATGGCGCGCTCGACGGCGCCGGACTCGTGCAGCGAGTCCTCGTGGAAGAACACGTCGAAGTCGACCCCGAACGCGTGCAGCCGGTCCTTGATCTCCTGGAACATCAGCTGCGTGCCCTGCGAGCGGAACACCTCCTGCTGCTCCTCGCGCGGCAGGGCGGACAGGTCGCCGTCGTAGTCCGCGACGACCCGCGCGGCGATCTCGCCGATGTAGGCGCCGCCGTAGCCGTCCTCCGGGGTCGCCTCGCCCAGATAGGCAGCGAGCAGGCTGCGCGCGAACCGGTCGATCTGCGAACCGTGGTCGTTGAAGTAGTACTCCCGCGTGACGTCGGCGCCCGCGGCCTGCAGGATGCGGGCGAGGCTGTCGCCCACGGCCGCCCAGCGCGCGCCGCCCATGTGGATGGGGCCGGTCGGGTTGGCCGAGACGAACTCGAGGTTGACCTTCAGGCCGTGGTAGACGTCGGTGCGCCCGTAGTCGGCCCCCGCGTCCAGGATGGTCTGGGCGAGCTGCCCGGCGGCGGCGGCGTCGAGGCGGAAGTTGATGAAGCCCGGGCCGGCGACCTCGGCCGACGCGACGCCGTCGATGGCCGCGGCGGCCGCGGCGATCTCGGTCGCGAGCTCGCGCGGGTTGGCGCCCACCTTCTTGGCGAGCCGCATGGCGACGTTCGACGACCAGTCCCCGTGCTCGCGGTTCTTCGGCCGCTCCAGGGGCACGTCGGCGAGCGTCAGGGACAGCTCGCCGAGCTCCGCGCCCTCCGCTCGGCGCCGGTCGACGACCGCGGTCACGATGTCGAGCAGGGCGGCGGAGAGGTCAGCGGGAGTCATGAGCATCGATTCTACCGGGATGGCGACGGCATCGATTGCCTAACGAAAGCCGCGCGCGCACGCCTCCGGGCCGGAGCGCCCGTGCACCCCTTGATAGGGTCGACAGCACTCGCCCGCCGACTCGGAAGACGATCGCCACCATGCCGTTCTCCCCCCGCCCCGCCCGCTCCCTCCTCGTCGCCGGCGTCCTGGCCGGAGCGCTCGCCCTGGCCGGCTGCACGCCCTCGGCGTCGCCGTCGTCGCCCACGGCCACCGCGGGAGGCGCGTCCACGACGAAGCCGACGGAGACCACCCCCACCTCGACGCCGACCGAGCCCCCCACGCCGGTCACCCTCACCTGCGACCAGCTCGTCACCCCGGATCAGCTGTACGCGTACAACCCCAACTTCGGAGCGAACCCCGGCTACTCCCCGAAGGACGGCAGCCTCGAGAAGAAGATCGCCGACTGGCAGGGTGTCGCCTGCTCCTGGCTCAACCAGACCAGTGGCGACGTCATCCAGATCGCCGTCGCCCAGCCTCCCGCGAGCCAGCTCGATGCCCTCAAGAACGCCGCGATCACCGACGCCCAGCCCGTCCCCACCTACGGCGCGCCGCCCATCGAGGGCTACTTCAAGACGGGCGACGCGGGCCAGGTGCAGATCTTCCGCGGCAGTCAGTGGATCGTCGCCGAGTCCACTGCCTTCTTCGAGCCCGGCGACGCCGCACCGCTCATGGAGAACGTGCTCGCCAACCTCCCCGCCGCCTGACCCCCGGCGAGGCCCGCGCGGTGCGAGCAGCACGGAAAAGTGATGCTAGCCTGGACGGGCACTCCTGGCCCCCATAGCTCAGGGGATAGAGCGTCTGCCTCCGGAGCAGAAGGCCGTAGGTTCAAATCCTACTGGGGGCACCGAACAGCACACGAAGGCCTCTCTCCCACGGGAGTGAGGCCTTCGTCGTGTGCACGACCGCGTACCATTGACCGGTCATGGACTGCTCCTACTTCGATGCCGGCGTGTGCCGGTCGTGCACGCTGATGGGTGTGCCGTACGGCGAGCAGCTGGCGGGGAAGGACCGTTCGGCGCGGGAGCTGCTGGCGCCCTTCGGGGATGCGATGTGGCTGCCTCCGATCGCGAGCGCGGAGGCCGGCTACCGCAACAAGGCGAAGATGGTCGTGGGCGGCACGCTCGAGCGGCCGACCATCGGAATCCTCGACGAGCGGGGGCGCGGGGTCGACCTGAGCGAGTGCGGGATCTGCGCGCCCGGCATACGGGCGGCGCTGCCCGTGCTCGCGGAATTCGTGACGCGGGCACAGCTCGCGCCCTACGACGTGCCCGCGCGGCGCGGAGAGCTGAAGTTCGTCCTCGTGACGCTCTCGCCCGACGACGAGCTGATGATCCGGTTCGTGCTGCGGGACGAGTCCGCCGTGGCGCGGATCCGGCGCGAGCTCGGGTGGCTGCTCGGCAGGCTGCCGAACGCGCGCGTGGTGTCGGCGAACATCCAGCCGGAGCACAAGGCGGTCGTCGAGGGCGACCGGGAGATCGTGCTGACGCCGGATTCGTCGCTGGTGATGCGGGTCGGCGGAGTCGGCCTGCGGCTGCGGCCGCAGAGCTTCTTCCAGACCAACACGGCCGTTGCCGAACAGCTCTACGGACAGGTGAGCGCGTGGGTCGACGACGTGTCGCCCGCGAGCGTGTGGGACCTCTACTGCGGGGTCGGCGGCTTCGCCCTCCACTGCGCAGCGCCCCGGCGCCGGGTGGTCGGCGTCGAGACCAGCGCAGAAGCGGTCAAGAGCGCCCGGGCGACCGCCGCAGCGGCGGGCCTCCCCCAGCTGGCGTTCCACGCGCAGGACGCGACGGCGTTCGCGCTCCGGGCGAAGACCACGCCGGAGCTGGTGATCGTGAACCCGCCGCGCCGTGGGATCGGCTCTGAGCTCTCCGGCTGGCTGGAAGGGTCGGGGATCCCGCACGTCGTCTACTCGAGCTGCAACCCGAAGAGCCTCGCGACCGACCTGGCCCGGATGCCGTCGTACCGCATCCGGACCGGCCGCGTTCTCGACATGTTCCCCCAGACCGGGCACCTGGAGGTCGCCGTCCTGCTCGAGCGGGTCTGACCGCCCCGCCACCGAGTGGGCGAAAAGTACGGGTTGTGCCCGGTCACGGGCGTACTTATCGCCTTCTCGACGGCGGGGCTGTGGATGCGGCGGCTCAGCCGGCCAGCGACTCCGATCGCTTCGGCAGCACCCAGCCCGGGCGCGCGAAGTGGCAGGTGTAGCCCCACGGGATGCGCTCCAGGTAGTCCTGGTGCTCGGGCTCCGCCTCCCAGAACGGGCCGGCGGCCTCCACCTCGGTCACGACCTTCCCGGGCCAGAGACCGGAGGCGTCGACATCGGCGATGGTGTCCTCCGCGACGCGGCGCTGCTCATCGTCGGTGTAGTAGATCGCCGAGCGATAGCTGGTGCCGACGTCGTTGCCCTGGCGGTTCTTCGTCGACGGATCGTGGATCTGGAAGAAGAACTCCAGCAGCTCCCGGTAGGAGGTCTTCTCGGGGTCGTACTCGATCTCGATCGCCTCGGCATGGGTCCCGTGGTTGCGGTAGGTGGCGTTCGCGACGTCGCCGCCGGTGTAGCCGACGCGTGTGTCCACGACCCCGGGGCGCTTGCGGATGAGATCCTGCATGCCCCAGAAGCAGCCTCCGGCAAGGATGGCCTTCTCAGTCATTCGTTCGTACTCCTTACGTCTCTCTGCGTCTCTTACTTCTCGAACAGGCGGCGGTAGACCCCGTAGCCCTGCTCCTCCAGCTCGGCGAGCGGGACGAAACGGAGCGCGGCGGAGTTGATGCAGTACCGCATCCCGCCATCGGCGACGGGACCGTCGTCGAACAGATGGCCCAGGTGGCTGTCAGCCCGGCCGGAGCGCACCTCGGTGCGCAGCATCCCGTAGGTGCGGTCGGTGTTCTCGACGATCTCGGCGGACTCGATCGGCCGCGTGAAGCTCGGCCAGCCGGAGCCGCTGTCGTACTTGTCGGTGGATGAGAAGAGCGGCTCGCCCGACACGACGTCGACGTAGATGCCCTCCTCGTGGTTGTCCCAGAACTCGTTGCGGAACGCCGGCTCGGTGGCCGACTCCTGCGTCACCGCGTACTGGCGCTTGGTCAGGCGGCGGATCGCGTCCTGACTCCTGCCGTAGCGCTGTGCGCCTGTCTCCTGTGTCACGATTCCTCCTCGATGCGGTACCGCCGGCTGCGGCCCGCACTGAGGAGAACAGCGCAGCGACCCGGGTTGGTCCCACGGATGCTGAGACTTCCCTGTGAGCACGGGGGCTAGCCGCGACGCGCGCGCTCCCCTACTCTGTGGCTGTTCCACCCGCCCTCTCCCGCACGATCGCACCCGTCTCGTCCCGGAACGGCTCCTCGGAAGGAACCGCTGTGCCCGTACTCCCCGCTGTCGTCGGCACCGAAGACCGCATCACCCCTCCCACGGCCCAGCGCCGCATGGCCCAACGCGCCGGCTCCACGATCGTGGAGACCCCTGCCGGACACGTCTCCATGCTCGCAGCGCCGGATGTCGTCACCGGGGTGATCGTCGCCGCCGCGGAATCCGTCGGCTGAGCGACGCCGGCCGCGGGGCTGCTCCCCCCAGCTCACCCCGCGGCCGGGCCTGCTCCCTCGTCGTCCCCCTGGATCGGGATGGACTCGGTGAACTGGGCGCCGCGCTGGTCTTTCTCGGGCGAGCCGCCGAACAGGCGCGCATCGTCCTGGGTCTGCGCCTGCGCCCGCGCCGGCGGCGTCGTCGGCTCGGGAGGCTGCACCAGCTCGACGCGCGACCGCGGCAACGCGGCGGGCGAGTACCGCTGCATCCAGTCGACCAGCCGCTCGCGCACCAGACAGCGCAGGTCGAAGAGGGTGGGTGCGTCCTTCGCCGTCACGAGGATCCGCACACGCACCCAGCCGGCGACCGCATCGGTGACCTGCAGCACGCCGGTGCGACCGTCCCAGAGATCGGTCGTCGCCAGGATACGGTTGAGCTCACCGCGCATCCCGCCCGGAGAGACCCGCCAGTCGAGGTCGAACTCCACGGATCCGAGCAGCTCGCTGTGCTGCCGCGTCCAGTTCTCGAACGGCTTCGTCGTGAAATAGGTCGAGGGCAACACGAGCCGCCGGTCGTCCCACACGTGGACCACGACGTAGGTGAGCGTGATCTCCTCGATCGTGCCCCACTGCTGCTCGACGACGACCACGTCGTCGAGCCGGATCGCGTCGCTGAACGCGAGCTGGATCCCGGCGAACAGGTTGGCGAGGCTCGACTGGGCGGCGACACCGGCGATGATGCCGATCACGCCGGCGGAGGCGAGGATGCTGGCGCCCGCGGCCTGCAGCGCCGGGAACGTGAGCAGCACGGCGCCGATGCCGACGACGACGGCGGCGACGACGGTCAGCCTCCGCAGGATGAGCACCTGTGTCCGCACCTTGCGGGCGTACCGGTTGTCCGGGATGTCGAGCCGGTAGCGGGCGAGGCCGAGATCCTCCACGAACACCACCAGCGCCGCCGCGAACCAGACGCCGGTCACGATCGCGAGGATCAGCAAGATGTGGTGCAGGCCTTGCTGCACGCCGGCCGGGACCTCCGGCGGGAGGGCGATCGCCACCGCGATCCACAGCACCACCACGAGCAGGAAGAGCCGGAAGGGTACGCGGGCGTTGCGGACGAGCAGGTCGGGCCACGCGCGACGGCGGCCGACGACGCGCAGCACGGCGCCGACGATCGCGGTGACGACGACGGCGAGCACGACGGCAACGACGCACGCGACCGCGAGTCCGGGCCAGGTTCGGAGGGCGGACACGGCGGTGGAGGCTCCTTCGGGTCGGGGACGGGGTGCCGTGGAGTGTACGCCCGGGCCGCGCTACGCTGAGACCTCCGGGGGTCCGAGTCGTCGGGATGCGGCGCGTCCACGGCACGGCGGCCTCGGGGACACGGTGGCCCCCGGGACACAGCGCCCTCAGGGACACGGTGCCCTCACGGACACAGTGCCCTCACGGACACGGTGCCCTCACGGACACAGCGGCGAGGAAGCGGGAGACAAGCATGGCAGCGACACGGACGCTCTTCATCGGCGGCACGGGGGTCATCAGCTCCGCGTGTGTGGCGGAGGCTCTGGAGGCGGGGCACGAGGTCACCGTCGTGAACCGCGGATCGAGCGGATCGCGCCCGATGCCGGACGGAGTCGAGGTGCTGCACGCCGACATCCGGGACCCGGAAAGCGTCCATGCCGTGCTCGGCGAGCGCAGCTTCGACGTCGCAGCCGAGTTCCTCGCGTTCACGCCGGAGCACATCCGCACCGACTTCGACCTGTTCGAGGGACGCGTCGGCCAGTTCGTCTTCATCAGTTCGGCGTCGGCCTACCAGACCCCGCCGTCACGTCTCCCCGTCACCGAGTCGACGCCGCTGCGCAACCCGTTCTGGCAGTACTCGCGGGACAAGATCGCGTGCGAGGACCTCCTGGTCGAGGCCTACCGGGAGCGCGCGTTCCCCGTGACCATCGTGCGTCCGTCGCACACCTACGACCGCACGATGATCCCCACGCTCGGCCACTGGACCGATCTGGAGCGGATGCGCCGGGGAGCGCCTGTCGTCGTGCACGGCGACGGGACGAGCCGCTGGACCATCACGCACAACACCGACTTCGCCGTGGCGTTCACCGGCCTCCTCGGACTGCCGGAGGCGGTGGGCGACACGTTCCACATCACGGGCGACGAGGCCCCGACCTGGGACCGCATCTACGGCGACCTCGCGGAGGCCCTCGGCGTCGAGGCCGAGCTCGTGCACGTCGCGAGCGAGTCCATCGCCGCCGCGGTTCCCGAGCTCGGCCCGGGGCTGCTGGGCGACAAGGCCCACTCCATGCAGTTCGACAACAGCAAGGTGCGCGCGCTCGTCCCGGCGTTCCAGCAGCGCACGCCGTTCGCGCGCGGGGCGGGCGAGATCGTCGAGTGGTATCTCGCCGACGCCGCTCGCCAGCGGGTCGACCCGGATCTGGACGCCGCCTTCGACCGCCTGGTCGAGCACGCGCGCGCATTCAGGTGACCCGCGCCCGTCACTTCGAGTAGCCGGAGCCCGTGCCTCCCGTCGACGCGCCTCCTGAGCTCGCGGCCGCGCCGATCTTCGACCCGTCGGGCGTGACGGCCCACCAGATGCCCCCGACCCCTTGGCCGGTCACGTCGCCGGCGGACGAATCGCCAGCGAAGGTGTAGAGCGGCCAGCCGTCGAGGGTGACCTGGCGCTTGCCGTCGACGCCGGTGATCGTGCCGACCGTTCCGCTCACGCCGGTCACCGCGGGCGTCGCTGCGTCCGCCTCCACGGCGGGCCACTGCGCGGCGCAGGCGCCGGAGCACGAGCTCTTCCCGGAGTTCTGCGTGTCTTTGTCGAAGACATAGACGGTGAGACCGGCGCCATCGACGACGACCGTGCCCAGTGATGTGTCGCCCGTCGTGAGCACGGTCGCGGAGGCCGAGCCGGACGACGCTGACGAGCCTCCCGTGCTCGTCGAAGGACTGCTGCCGCCGCTGCTGCCGCTCCCGGCCGAACATCCGGCGAGCGCGATCATGACCACCGCGGCGGCGGCGAGGGATGCGACGAGTCTCATTCTCATGGTGGTGTTCCCTTCCTCCGATGCCACGAGGCCCACCCCTCCGGCGGTTCACCGCTTCTCACGCCCGCGACATCTGGACCGAATGTGGTGAATCGCTGGCTGCAAGACGACTTTTGGTCCACATGCGGGCAGTGCCGGGCAACGAAACAGAGGGTTTACTATTAAGAAACTTTCCTGATACATTCACGGCAGATGATCGTTCCGACGAAGGGATGAGGATGGCCGAACGACCGGTCCGCGGCACGCCAGCATGGTTGCGCGAGACGAACGACCGCACGGCGCTCGCGCTGCTGCTCGAGCACGGCGTCCTCACCCGCAGCCGCATCGGCGAGCTCTCGGGGCTGTCGAAGCCGACCGCGGCACAGATGGTGTCGCGGCTGGAGACGGCCGGGATCATCCACGTCGTCGGCGAGGTGTCGGGCGGGCGCGGACCGAACGCGGCCAGCTACGCGGTGCGCACCGACCGGATGCTCGGAGTGGCGATCGACATCGATGCGGTGGCGCTCCGCTCGTCCGTAACGGACGCCTCCGGCACCGAGCACCCGATCGCCGTCACACCGCTGGGCCGCCGCTCTCCAGAGGAGGACGTGCGGATCGCCGTCGACACCGCGTGCGCCGCCGCCGGTGTCGCGCCGGACCGCGTGCGTGCCGTATGCATCGGCGTGCAAGGCGCGCTCGACCCGCGCACCGACGAGCTCACCTACATCGAGACGCTCCCCGGCTGGCCGAAGCAGGGCATCCGGCGCCGCCTCGAAGACGCCCTCGGCTACACCGTGCACATCGACAACGACGCCAACCTCGCCGCGATCGCCGAGCGAGCCGATGGTGCGGGACGCGACGCGGGCGGCTTCGCGCTGCTCTGGATGGGCGACGGCCTCGGCCTCGCCGTCGACCAGGGCGGCGTCGTACACCGGGGAGCGTCGGGCGGAGCGGGCGAGATCGGATACCTGCCGATCACGCGAGAGGCCGCAGAGCTCGACCCGGACGCGCACGACCTCCAGGACCTCGTCGGCGGCCCGGCCGTCTCGCGGCTCGCCGCCGCGCACGGGCTCCCCGGCTTCGGCTCCTCCGACGCCGGACAGGCCGAGGACTCCCCCGTCGGCGACTCCGACGCCGTGGACGCGCTCCTCGACCAGCTGGCCACGCGCGTCGCGGTCGGGGTCGTGCCCGTGCTCGCCCTGCTCGACCCCGAGCGCGTGGTGCTCGGCGGCTCGACCGGCCGTGCCGGCGGCGCCCGCCTCGCCGAGCGCGTCGCCGCCCTGCTGCGCGAGCAGTGGGGCTCCCCCACTATCGTCGCCACCGACGTCCCCGCCCACCCCGTTCTCCGCGGGGCGCGGGAGCACCTGCTCGGCGAATTGCGCGACGCGCTCTTCGCCGAAGTGTCCCGGATCACGGTCTAGGGCACCGCTCCTCCCGTACGACAGTCACACCGCACACACCACACGCACGACATCCGTCCACCTGCATCACGACCGGAATCAGTGAGGAAACCTCCCGTGAAACACCGTCATCTCGTCGCCGCCGTCGGCATCGCCGCGGCCGCAGCGCTCACCCTCGCCGGCTGCTCCGGCGGCTCCAGCGGCACCGCCTTCTCCGACACCACCCCGAAGGAGCTGTCGGGCACCGTGTCGTTCTGGCACTTCTTCTCCGACCGGGAGGCCGACGTGATTCAGTCGGTCGTCGACGACTTCGAGAAGAAGAACCCCACGATCAAGGTCGAGGTCCACTCGGGCCAGGACGACGAGAAGCTGCAGAAGGCCATCGCCACCGGCAGCAAGGTCGACGTCGGGCTCTCCTACTCCACCGACATCGTCGGCAACTTCTGCTCCAACGGCGCGTTCCGCAGCCTCAACAAGGTGATCGAGCGCGACGGCGTCGACATGAGCCAGTTCTCCGACACCGTGAAGTCGTACACCGAGTTCAAGGGGACGCGCTGCGCGATGCCGATGCTCGCCGACGTCTACGGGCTCTACTACAACAAGGACCTGCTGCAGGCCGCCGGCTACACCGAACCGCCGAAGACCCTCTCCGAGCTCGAGAGCATGGCCGAGAAGCTCACCACGTTCAACGCCGACGGGTCCATCAAGACCCTCGGCTTCAATCCGACGATGGGATGGTACGAGAACTCCGCCGCGCACTACGGTCCCGCCGCGGGCGCGAAGTGGCTGAAGGACGACGGCACCAGCGCCATCTCCTCCAGCCCGGGCTGGGCCGAGCTGATCGAATGGCAGAAGGCCTTCGTCGCGAAGATCGGGTGGGACAAGCTCAACGCGTTCACCTCGGGGCTCGGCCAGGAGTTCTCCGCCGACAACGCGTTCCAGACGGGCCAGGTGGCCATGAACATGGACGGCGAGTACCGCACCGCGTTCATCGCCGACCAGGCGAAGGGCCTGAACTACGGCACCGCACCGTTCCCGACCGCCGACGACCACACCGACCTGTACGGCGGCGGCTACATCACGGGCAACATCATCGGCATCTCGAAGGGCTCGAAGCAGCCGGAGCTGGCGTGGGCGCTCCTGAAGTACCTCACGACCGACACCGACGCCGTCGTCAAGCTCGCGAACGGGCTGAAGAACGTCCCCACCACCAAGGACGCGCTCGCGTCGCCGAAGCTCGAGGTCTCCGACCAGTTCAAGACGTTCCTCGACATCTCCTCCGACGAGAATGTGCAGACCACGCCCGCCAGCCCGCTCGGCGCCGGCTACCAGAACTCGTTCCAGGACTTCTGGAACAAGTACCAGAGCCAGGGCGGCGACCTCCAGTCGGGCCTGAAGGATGTCGACAAGCAGATCGACGACGCGCTCGCGCTGACCACCGGTCCGTGAGATGACGTCCGCCATCGAACGTGCGGGGCGGGTCGCCGCCCGCCCCGCACGGCCCTCCCGCTCGCGCCGGCGCCGCAACCTGGTCGTGCTCGCGTTCCTGGCGCCGACCCTCCTGGGTCTCGCGATCTTCTTCGTCTACCCGCTGATCGCCTCCGTCTACTACTCCTTCACCCGGTACGACCTGGTGTCGGCACCGCAGTGGATCGGCCTGCGCAACTACGAGTATCTGTTCACGCAGGACCCGAACGTGTGGAAGGCCACGCTGAACACGCTGTGGTTCGTGGTCATCTGGGTGCCGGTGAAGACGGTGTTCGCCCTGCTGATCGCCGGCCTGCTCGCCCGCGCCAAGCGGGCCTCGGGCTTCTGGCGCACGATCTTCTATCTGCCCGCGCTGGTGCCGCCGGTGGCGAGCGTCGTGGCGTTCGTCTTCCTCTTCAATCCGGGAACCGGTCCCGTCAATCAGGTGCTCGCCTGGTTCGGGATCAAGGGACCGCTCTGGTTCAACGACCCCGCCTGGTCGAAGCCCTCCCTGGTGCTGCTCGGGATCTGGGTGATGGGCGACGTCATGATCATCTTCCTCGCGGCCCTGCTCGACGTTCCGAAAGACCAGTACGAGGCAGCGTCGCTCGACGGCGCGAACGGGATGCAGAAGGTGCGGTACATCACCATGCCCAGCATCTCCCCCGTGCTCATGTTCGCGGCGGTGACCGGCGTGATCGCGGCCATCCAGTACTTCACGGAGGCGGCCGTCGCCTCCTCCGTGGCGTCGGGGAAGGCGGTGGTCGGCGAGGGCATCAGCAACAACCTCGGCTACCCCGACGGCTCCCTGCTCACCTACACACAGTGGCTCTACGTGCGCGGGTTCGGCACGTACCAGCTCGGCTACGCCTCGGCCCTGGCCGTGCTGCTGTTCGTCGTGGCCGCCGTGCTGCTCATCCTGATCCTGCGCCGATTCAAGGCGTTCACACCGGAAGGCGCGCAATGACCACCGCCACCTCCTCCACCCCGCCGCTGGCACCGCCCGCCGCCCGCCGCCCCTCCCCGTCGCGGGGTCGCATCCCCGCTCCGCGCTCGCTGCGCACCCGCCGCGTCCTGGGCTGGATCGCCGAGCACGCCGTGCTCGTCGTGCTGGCCGTGCTCTTCATCGCGCCGGTGGTGTTCGTGCTGCTCACCTCGCTCATGTCGGGCCAGCAGACCCTGACAGCATCGCTCTGGCCGCAACCCTTCGCGTGGGAGAACTACGCGAAGGTGTTCACGACCGTGCCGCTGGCGCAGTGGTTCGGCAACTCGGCGCTGTACTCGATCCTCGCCACCGTGTTCATGCTCGTCTCCAGCGTCCCGGCCGCCTACGCCCTCGCGAAGATCAAGTTCCGCGGGTCGAGCGTGCTCTTCACCGCGATCATCGTCGCGATGCTGCTCCCGCCGCAGGTGACGGCCATCCCTGTCTACGTGATGTGGTCGCAGCTCGGCCTCACCGGCACGCTCTGGCCGCTCATCCTGCCCAACCTGCTCGGCGACGCGTTCTCGATCTTCCTGCTGCGGCAGTTCTTCCTGACCATCCCCAGCGAGTACGCGGATGCGGCACGCATCGACGGCAACGGGGAGTTCGGCGTGCTGTGGCGGGTCGTGCTGCCGATGGCGAAGCCCGGGATCGCGGCGACCGCGATCTTCATGTTCTTCCACTCCTGGAACGACTACTACGGGCCGCTGCTCTACACCTCCGAGAACCCCGCCTCCTGGCCCGTCGCCTACGGACTGGCGTCGTTCCGCGGGGTCCACGGCACCGACTGGGGGCTGACGATGGCGATGACCATGCTCGTCACGATCCCCGTCGTGATCGTCTTCTTCTTCGCCCAACGCGTGTTCGTGGAGGGCATCACTCTGACCGGCGTGAAGGGATAACGCGTTGAAACTGGCAGTCGTGGGCGGCGGATCCACCTACACACCCGAACTGATCGACGGGTTCGCACGGATGCGCGACGTGCTCCCGATCGAGGAGCTGTGGCTGGTCGACACCGACCCCGAACGCCTGCGCCTCGTCGGGGGCATGAGCGAGCGGATGTTCCGCGCGGCCGGGCACACCGGGCGCATCGTCCCGACCTCCGACCTCGTCGCCGGCGTCGCGGACGCGGACGCGGTGCTCATCCAGTTGCGGGTCGGCGGGCAGGCCGCACGGCACGGCGACGAGACGTTCCCGCACGAGTGCGGGTGCATCGGGCAGGAGACCACCGGCCCGGGCGGGTTCGCGAAGGCCCTGCGCACGGTGCCGGTCGTGCTGAGCGTCGCGGAGGTCGTGCGTCGTCACGCCAAGCCCGACGCGTGGATCGTCGACTTCACCAATCCGGTCGGCATCGTGACCCGCGCCCTGCTCCAGGAGGGTCATCGCGCAGTGGGGCTCTGCAACGTGGCGATCGGTTTCCAGCGACGCTTCGCGAACCTGCTCGGCGTCGACCACACGCAGGTGCAGCTCGGTCACGTGGGCCTCAACCACCTCACGTGGGAGCGTTCGGTCACCGTCGCCGACGCCGGTGGGACGCGCGACGCGCTTCCCGCCCTGCTCGGGGCGCACCTCGCCGAGCTGGCGGAGGAGATCGAGCTGCCGTCGTCGCTGATCTCGCTGCTGGGCAGCGTCCCCAGCTACTACCTGCGCTACTACTACGCGCACGACGAGGTGCTCCGCGAGCAGCTCGACGCCCCCACCCGTGCGGAGGCCGTGCAGCGCGTCGAGCGCGAACTCCTCGAGCTGTACGCGGACCCGGCGCAGGACTCCAAGCCGGAGCAGCTGGCGCAGCGCGGCGGCGCGTTCTACTCGGAGGCGGCGGTCGACCTCATCGCGTCGCTCACGAGCGACCGCGGCGACGTGCAGGTCGTGAACCTGCGCAACGACGGCTCGCTGCCGTTCCTGCCCGACGACCACGTGATCGAGGTCCCGGCCACGGTCGGGGCGGCCGGGCTTCAGGCCCTCCCGATCGAGCCGCTCCCGGACGACGTGGGCGGGCTGATCGCGCACGTCGCGGGATACGAGCGCCTCGCCCTGGAGGCGGCGGTGCACGGCGGACGCGACCGGGTCGTTCGCGCGATGCTCGCGCATCCCCTCGTCGGGCAGTACGACCGCGCCGAGAAGCTCACCGATCTGCTGATCGCCGGCAACCGGGAGCACCTCGCGTGGGCGCGCTGACCGGGGGCCGGGCAGAGGGAGTCGCGCCGATCGTCATCGCGGTCGACGGCGGCGGCTCCAAGACCGACGCCGTCGCCGTTGAGCTGGACGGGACGGTCGCTGCCGCCGCGCGTGCCGGCACCTCCAGCCCGCACCTGATCGGGATGGACGCCTCCGCACGGATCGTCGACGACCTGATCGAGCGTCTGCTGGCCGAGACCGGCCCCCGGCCGATCGCCGCCGCCGGCATCTACCTCTCCGGCCTCGACCTGCCCGCGGAGGTGGAGGCGTTCCGATCCGGGATCGCCGGCTACGCCTGGGCCGACGCCGTCGTCGACAACGACCTCTTCGCCCTCCTGCGCGCCGGCACCAGCGAGCCCGACGCCGTCGCCGTCGTCTGCGGCACCGGCATCAACTGCGTGGGCGTGCGCGCCGACGGTGCGGTGGTGCGCTACCCCTCGCTCGGGATGATATCCGGCGATTGGGGCGGAGGCTGGCATCTCGGCGAACAGGCGCTCTGGCACGCCGCACGTGCCGTCGACGGCCGCGGCTCGGCGACTGCGCTGACGGCCGCGATCCCCGCGGTGTACGGGCTCGACGATGTGCAGGCCGTGATCGAGGCGCTGCACTTCGCGCGCATCCCGAACGCCGATCTGGCCCGCATCGCGCCGTCCGTGTTCGCGTGCGCGGAGGACGGGGACGCCGTGGCCGTGGGGCTGGTCGATCGCCAGGCGGAGGAGATCGTGGCGTTGGCCGCGACCACCCTGCGGCGGCTGGAGCTGCTCGGCCGACCCGTCCCTGTCGTGCTCGGCGGCGGCATCGTCGGCTCGCGGGACGCCCGCCTCCTCGACGGCATCGCGAGCGGACTGGCCGAGCGGGCACCGCTCGCCCGCATCGAGCTCGTCACCGCCGCCCCGATCCTCGGCGCCGCACTTCTGGCCTTGGAGGCGGCCGGCGCCGGTCCGGACGCCCTCGCGCACGCGCGTTCGGGATTGGCCGAGCGGCGGGCCGCGCTGGTCCGCTAGGGGGGCGGAGGGCTGACCGAGAACGGCCTTCCCGGTGCACCTCAGGCGGCGACGGCGACCCCGCTGCGCAGCGCGCCGAGCAGGGCGGTGAGCTGACCGGCGGGCGCGGCGACGTCCTCCGGATGCCATTGCACGGCGAGCACCGGGGCGTCGACGTGCTCGACCGCCTCCACGTGTCCGTCCGGCGCTCGGCCGGTGACGACGAGGCCCGCGCCGAGCGCGGCGACGGCCTGGTGGTGTGCGCTGCGCACGTCCACGATTCCCGAACCGAGCAGCTCGGAGACGCGCGAGCCCGGCTCCAGGAGCACCGGGTGGGTGGTCAGCACCTCGGGGATGGGGAAACCGCGGTTGACATGCGGGGAGCGCTCGCCCAGGTCCTGCACGAGCGTGCCGCCGAGGGCGACGTTGACGATCTGGAGGCCGCGGCAGATGCCGAGCAGCGGCGTGCGGCGCTCGACGGCGCGGCGCGCGAGGGCGAGCTGCGCGGCGTCGGCGACGGCGAGGTGACGACTCTCGTACGCGTATCCGCCGGCCGCCCCGTAGTAGGCGGGATCGATGTCCTCTCCCCCGACCACGACGAGCGCGTCCGACCCGTCCGTGCGCTGCAGGAGAGCCTCCTCGCCCTCGTCCGCGGCGAGACGCGTGACGGCCCAGCCCTGGTCCCGTGCCTCGGCGATGACGTTGCCGACGAGGAGCTGCACGTACGCGTGGTACTCCGGGTCGTGGCCGCGGAAGCGGGTGGCCTCGACGACGGCGAGCGTGCGAGCGCCGGATGCGGACACAGGCCCCTCCTCTCGCCTCGCCGGATGCGTCCGACCATTCTGGGGCGGGCCGGAGGCCGCGCGCATCCGCCCGCGTAACAGGCCGAAACAGTGACACCGTCGCACCACCCCAATAGACTCGGCCCAAGTGTTCCTGGAGAGTGGGTGGATGCTCTTGCGACGTGTTCTGACCGGGGTTCTGCTGGCCGGCGCGCTGATCGCCGGGCCGCTCGCGATCGCGGCCCCGGCCTCCGCGGAGGATCCGGTCGACCTCGGCTCCAGCCACGTCGACGATGTCGCGGGGGTGCTCTCCGACAGCGAGGCGGACGCCGTCTCCGCCGCGGCGGCGAAGCTCGCGGACGACCACAAGATCGACCTCTTCGTCGTCTACGTCCCGCGCTTCACCAACCCGACGGATGCCGCCGACTGGGCCAACGAGACGGCGGCGCAGAACAACCTCGGCCCGAACGACTACCTGCTCGCGGTGGCGACGGACGGGCGCGCCTACTACCTGTCCGGCGATGACGAGGGTCCGGTCAGTGCCGACCAGCTCGACAGCATCGAGCAGAACGACGTGGAGCCCCGGCTCCGGGCGGGCGACTGGTCAGGGGCGGGCATCGCCGCTGCGAACGGACTGGCCGACGCGGTCGGCGGCGGCGGCTCCGGCTTCTTCTGGTTCTTCCTGATCGCCGTCGTGGTGGTCGGGCTCATCATCTTCCTGGTCGTGCGGTCTCGGCGTACGAAGAAGGCGGGATCCGCCGTCGGCGGAGCCCCCGGACGACCGCAGAGCGAGCTGGAGACCATCCCGATCGAGGAGCTCCAGCGGCGTGCGGGGTCCGCCCTCGTGCAGACGGACGACGCCATCCGCACCAGCGAGGAGGAGCTCGGCTTCGCGACGGCGCAGTACGGCGCCGACCCGGTCGTTCCGTTCCAGGCCGCGCTCGACCAGGCGAAGGGACAGCTGCGCGAGGCGTTCACGCTCAAGCAGAAGCTGGACGACGCGGAGCCGGACACCGACGAGCAGCGCCGGCAGTGGAACATCCGCATCGTCGAGCTCTGCGCCGCCGCGAACCAGGCACTCGATGCCCAGGCGGACGCGTTCGACGAGCTGCGGTCGCTCGAGAAGCGCATCCCGGAGGCGTCGGCGGAGGTGTCCGCCGCCGCCCAGCAGGTCTCCGCCCGCGTCGAGCAGACGCGCACCACGGCGGCGGCGCTCGCACAGCGCTATACGGACGCATCCCTCGCGACAGTGCAGGACAACGTCGACCAGGCGACGCAGCGGCTCGCGTTCGTGACGACCGCCCTCGCCGCCGCGACGCAGAAGGCGGATGCCGGCGACACCAGTGCCGCGGCCATCGGCGTGCGCGCGGCGGAGGAGTCGGTCGACCAGGCGAAACTCCTCCTCGACGCGGTGGACCGGGTCGCAGCCGACCTGAAGGCGACGCAGCAGTCGATCGACACCGTGCTCCCGGAACTCGACAGCGACCTCGCCGAGGCGCGTGCCCTCGCAGCCGCGGGGGACCCGGGCGGCACGATCGCGGGGGTGATCGCCGGCACGGAGCAGACCGTCGCCGATGTGCGCGCGAAACTCGCCGCCGGTCCCATCAACCCGCTCGAGATCGCGCAGCGACTGGAAGCGGCGAACCGCTCGATCGACGGCGTGCTGCAGGGAGTCCGCGACGCGCGCGCACAGACCCAGCGCGCCCAGTCGTCGCTGCAGCAGACGCTGCTGACGGCCAGGGCGCGGGTCTCGGCCTGCGAGGACTTCATCACCGCGCGCCGCGGAGCGGTCGGCCCCGAGGCGCGGACGCGACTCGCCGAGGCCGGCCGCCTCGTCGTGCAGGCGGAGCAGACCGCGACGACCGACCCCGTCACCGCACTCGGGGAGGCCCAGCGCGCGGCGCAGCTCGCCGACGAGGCCACGCAGCTCGCGCAGCGCGACGTCGGCGGGTTCCAGCCTCAGCAGGGCGGCCTCGGAGATCTCTTCGGCGGCGGCTCCGGATCGGGCGGTGGCGGCAACGGCGCGATGGGCGCCATCCTCGGCGGCATCCTCATCAACTCCGTGCTGAACGGAGGGCTGGGCGGCTGGGGCGGCGGCTCCGGCGGAGGGCGCAGCGGTGGCGGGCGCAGCGGAGGCGGCGGTTTCAGCCCCGGCAGTTTCGGCGGCGGGGGTACGCGCACCCGGCGCGGAGGCGGCCGCTTCTAGGCCGCCTCGCATCCACGACCACGCGGACAGGCACACAGACCGACCGCCTCAGCAGAGGCAGAGGAAAGGAACAGCACATGGCAAAGCAGTCCATCTTCGGGCGCATCTCCCAACTCCTGAAGGCGAACATCAACTCCCTCCTCGACCAGGCGGAGGACCCGGAGAAGATGCTGGACCAGATGGTCCGCGACTTCACCAACAGCATCGCCGACGCCGAGAGCGCGATCGCCGAGACGATCGGCAACCTGCGTCTGCTCGAGGACGACCACCGCGAAGACGTGGAGGCCGCCCAGGAGTGGGGCACGAAGGCCCTGGCGGCGAGCAAGCAGGCCGACTCCTACCGTTCGTCCGGAGACACGGTGAACGCCGACAAGTTCGACAACCTGGCCAAGGTGGCCCTGCAGCGCCAGATCTCGTCCGAGAACGAGGCGAAGGCCGCCGAGCCGCAGATCGCGTCGCAGACCGAGATCGTGGACAAGCTCAAGTCGGGCCTCAACGGCATGAAGCAGAAGCTGGAGCAGCTGAAGAGCAAGCGTGCCGAGCTGATCGCACGGGCGAAGAGCGCGCAGGCGCAGTCGCAGGTGCTCGACGCGGTGAAGAGCGTCGACATCCTCGACCCCACCAGCGAGGTCTCGCGGTTCGAGGAGAAGATCCGGCGCGAGGAGGCGAAGGTGCGCGGAGCCCAGGAGCTCGCCGCCTCCAGCCTCGACGCGCAGTTCAACCAGCTCGACGACCTCGGCGAGCTCACCGAGGTGGAGGCCCGGCTCGCTGCCCTGAAGTCCGGCGGCTCCGGCGCGGCGCAGCCCGCGGTGACGGCCGACCCGGCGTCCTCCGCCCCCTACACCCCGGGGCAGTGACCGCCCGGTGAGCGCAGCATCCTTCCTGGTCGTGCCGCAGTGGCAGGGCTCGGGGTCGTCGCGCGCGATGCGGCTGATCGACGGGGCGGACGCCATCCGCGGCGATCTGCCTGCCGGCGCGACGCACGTCGTCCCCGTGCCCTCCGCCGCAGGCGACGCCCTCGGAACCGGCGTGCACCGCTTCTCCTCGCTGACGCTCGTGCGCGAGCTGGCGGCGGCGGAGCTCGCGCTGCTCGAGAGTCCGGTCGTGACGGTCGGCGGCGACTGCGCCGCCGACCTGGCGAGCGTGCAGCACGCGGTCGCGTCACGGCCCGCCGGTGAGGTGGCGCTCGTGTGGTTCGACGCGCACGGCGACCTGAACAATGTGACCTCCTCGCCGTCCGGCGCCTTCCACGGGATGGTGGTCCGGGCGCTCCTCGGCGACGGGCCGGACGGACTGGCCTCCACGGGGGCCGCCCGGCTCGCCTCCTCCCACCTCGTGCTGGCGGGCACGCGCTCGCTCGACGACGGCGAGTCCGCGTTCGTCGACGCCGCGGGGATCCGCGCGGTCGCGCCGGGCGAGCTGGAGGATCCGGACTCTGTCGTGCGGGCCGTGGAGGCCACCGGTGCGAGCGCCGTCTACATCCACGTCGATCTGGACGTGCTCGACCCGGCCGACATCGACGGAATCGGCTATCCCGAGCCGTTCGGGGTGACGCCGACCGCGCTGTGCGACGCCATCCGTGCGCTGCGCGGCACGTTCGAGCTCGTGGGCGCGGGGCTGACCGAATTCGCGCCGGAGTCGCCGGACGCGGCGGGCCGCGATCTCCCGGTGATCCTGCGGATCCTCGGCGCGTTGACGGGACCGCTCGGCACCGGCACTCCGTCCTCCACAGGAGCCCGTCCGCGTCACCTCTCCACCGATCCCGCGTCGTCCCCCGACGGCCCGTGAGGGGACGGGTAGCTTGGGAGACATGACCGAACCCAAGATCGTGACCGAGAGGCGCGGGCACGTGCTCCTCATCGGCTTCAACCGCCCCGAGAAGCGCAACGCCGCCGACTTCGAGCTGCTCTCCGCCCTGGCCGACGCGTACGGGGAGCTGGAGCGCGACCCGGAACTGCGTGTGGGCCTGGTCCACGCCGTCGGCGATCACTTCACCGCCGGGCTCGACCTGGCGGACCTCGGGCCGCGCATCGGCGGCGACGGACTGTCGTTCGTCCGCGAGGGCGGGATCGATCCGTGGCAGGTCTCGGGGGTCTCTCTCACCAAGCCGGTCGTGATCGCGGTGCAGGGCACCTGCCTCACCCTCGGCATCGAGCTCATGCTGGCCTCCGATGTCGCGGTGGCCGCTCGGTCGACGACCTTCGGGCAGATCGAGGTCACGCGCGGGATACTGCCGTTCGGCGGCGCGACCCTGCGCTTCCCGCGCGCCGTCGGGTGGGGCAATGCCATGCGGTACATCCTCACGGGCGACACCTTCGACGCGGCGGAAGCCCATCGGTTGGGGCTCGTGCAGGAGGTCGTCGACGACGGTGAGCAGTTCGATCGCGCGCTCGCCATCGCGGAGCGCATCGCCGCGCAGGCGCCGCTCGCCGTGCAGGCCGCGCTCGCCAACGCCAAGCGCGCCGTGCGCGCCGGGGACGCCGCCGCCGAGGCGGAGCTGCAGCCGACGCTCGTGCGCCTCGTCGGCAGTGAGGACGCCCGCATCGGCATGGAGGCCTTCCTGACGCGCTCCGAAGCGCGTTTCGTGGGGCGCTGAGGCGTCCCTCGCCCGCCACGACGACCGACCCGCACGACACCGACCCGCACGACACCGATACACACGACACGAACCGCTCGACAAGGAGACACCATGACCACCACCGAGTACGACGTCATCGTGATCGGAGCCGGCGCGATCGGCGAGAACGTCGCCGATCGGGCCGCGCAGGGCGGGTTGCGCACCGTGATCGTCGAGTCCGAGCTCGTCGGCGGCGAGTGCTCGTACTGGGCGTGCATGCCGTCGAAGACGCTGCTGCGCAGCGGGGCGCTCCTGCGCGAGGCGGCTGCGGTCGGCGGCGCACGCGAGGCGATCACCGGCCCGCTCGACGTGGCCGCCGTGCTCAAGCGGCGCGACGACATGACCCACGACTGGAAGGACGACAGCCAGGTCTCGTGGCTGGAGGGCGCCGGCATCGACCTCGTTCGCGGGTGGGGCGTGATCACCGGGCCCAAGGAGGTCACGGTCACGGCCGAAGACGGCACGGTCACCGTCCTCACGGCGGCGCACGCGGTCGCGGTCAGCACCGGCTCGGCCGCGCTCCTGCCCGATGTCCCGGGGCTGCGCGCGAGCGAGCCGTGGACCAGCCGGGACGCCACCAGCGTGCAGCGCGTTCCGGTGTCCCTCGCGATCCTCGGCGGCGGCGTGGTCGGCGTCGAGATGGCGACGGCCTACGCGGGCTTCGGGACCGAGGTGCACCTGATCTCGCGCGGGGCGCTGCTCGCCAATGACGAGCCGTTCGCCGGCGAGGCCGTCGCGAGGTCGTTGCGCGACCTCGGGGCGACGGTGCACCTCGACGTCTCCCCCACCGCGGTCGAGCGCATCGCCGGCGACCGCTTCCGGATCGCACTCGACGACGGCAGCACGATAGAGACCGACGAATTCCTCGTGGCGACCGGGCGGCTCCCGCGCACCTCGGGCATCGGGCTCGAGCAGTTCGGGCTGAAGGACGGCGACTGGCTTCGCGTGGACGACAGCATGCGCGTCGTCGACGAGAGCGGCGAACCGGCCGTCGAAGGCGGTTGGCTCTACGGCGTCGGCGACGTCAACCATCGGGCGCTGCTGACGCACCAGGGCAAGTACCAGGCCCGCGCGGCCGGCGACGCGATCGCGGCGCGGGCGCACGGCAAGCCCGTCCCGCTCGAGCCGTGGGGCGCCTTCGTGGCGACCGCGGACCACCAGGCCGTGCCGCAGGTGACCTTCACCGACCCGGAGGTGGCGTCCGTCGGCCTGACGGCGGCGGCGGCCGAGAAGGCCGGATACCGTGTCCGGGTCGTCGACTACGCGATCGGCTCCGTCGCCGGCGCCTCCGTCGTCGCCGACAACTATGAGGGCCAGGCGCGCATGATCGTCGACGAGGACCGCCAGGTCGTGCTGGGCGTGACGTTCGTCGGACGAGACGTCGGCGAGCTCCTCCACTCGGCGACCGTGGCGATCGTGGGCGAGGTGCCGCTGGCGCGCCTCTGGCACGCCGTCCCGTCCTACCCGACCATCAGCGAGGTCTGGCTGCGACTGCTCGAGACCTACGGCCGGCCCGCCTCGTGAGGGCACGCGACCGGCTCGCCGACGCGATCGACCGGAGCGTGCTCGGCCGGCTGCTGTTCGACTCCCCCGTCAGCCGGCTCGGCTACCTCTACGCGACGGCGGTCGGGCTCACCTGGGGCTTCCTCTGGAGCACGGGGCGCGTCGAACGACGCGCGGGCCTGTTCGTGTTCCGCGGCATGCCGACGCAGACCTTCGGCCGGGGCGGCTCCTGCGTCGGCCAGTGCTACCTCACGGATCAGAACGTGAGCGATGACATCCTGGAGCACGAGGCCGTGCACAAGCGGCAGTGGCAGCGCTATGGGATGGCGTTCCCGCTGCTCTACCTACTGTCGGGGCGCGACCCCCTGCGCAACAGATTCGAGATCGAGGCGGGCCTCGAGAAGGGCGGGTACCGGTGAGCGGCACGGACGAGACAGCCGAAGCAGCGGAGGGCGCAGCGGACGGCACAACGGAGGGCGCGGCGCAGAGCACAGCGGATCGCACCCCCCGGAACGGGCGTCCGCGGACGATCGTGCTGACCGGGGCGAGCTCGGGGATCGGCGCCGTCGCCGCCGAGCAGCTCGCGGCCCTCGGCAACGAGGTCGCCGTCGTCGGACGCAACCCCGAGCGCACCCGGGCGGTCGCGGAACGGATCGGAGCGACGCCGTTCCTCGCCGACTTCGAGCGGCTCGACGATGTGCGCGGCCTCGCCGCGGCGCTGCTCGACCGCTACGAGACGATCGACGTGCTCGCGAACAACGCGGGCGGCCTCAACCACACCCGCGAGCTGACGGTCGACGGGCACGAGCGCACGATCCAGAACAACCTTCTGGCGCCCTTCCTGCTCACCCACCTGCTCCGTCCGCGGCTGGAGGCCACCGGCGCGACCGGGCGCGACGTGCGCGTGATCAACACCGCGAGTCTGGCCAACCGGTTCGGGCGGCTGCGCCTCGACGACCTGGACTGGGAGGAGCGCCCCTGGCGTGGAGGCTGGGCCGCCTACGGCACCGCCAAGCTCGCGACCATCCTGTTCACGGTGGAGCTCGCCGAGCAGCTGACCGGAACGGGCGTCACGGCATACTCGTTCCATCCGGGGACGATCGCGACCAACTTCGGCCGGACCTCACCGCTCATCCGCTTCGGTGCGCTCGTCACGCGCGGCACGTACGGCATCCCGGTCGCCGACGGGGCCGCACCACTGGTGCGGCTCGCCGCGGAGCCCCCCGTTCTCGCCCCGAGCGGGACCTACTTCGACCGGTTCACCGCCAACGGCACCGTGCGGGCGCAGGCGAAGGACGCGCAGCTCGGTCGGGACCTCTGGGCGGTCACGCAGCAGCTCGTCGGTGTTGACGTGCCGGCGTGACGACGGAGGCGCCGTCCATCCCGACCTCGTCCACCAGCAGCTCGCGCACATCCGTCACGAGGGAGAAGCCACCGGTGACGACCGCACTCGTCTCACCCGGGCCGTCGCAGAGCATCTCCGTCGCCCACGCACGGACGGCGCGGGTCGCGGCCTCGCCGCGAGCGCACCGCTCCCCGGTCCCGGGTCGACCCGAGCGGGTGGCCCGCGTCAACCAGGTGACCGTCATGCGGATGGGAGCCGCGAGCGGCACGATCTGATCCGCATCCTCGACCTCCACGAAGACCCGCCCGCGCGCGCAGAGCGGCAGGAGCGCGAGCTCGGCCTCCACCTCGGTCAGCGAGGTCTCGTCGCCCACGACGACGAACTGGACGCGGTCGTCGTGGTGCGCCGTCTCGGCGGTGTGGGAGGAATGGTCGGGTCGGTGCATCTCGATTCGAGTATAGGGCAGGCTTACCTAACCCGCAGACCCAGCCGGAAGCTCTGAGCCGACGCACAGCGAGCGTCCGCGCTGAGTGCGGCGCGAACGGCCTTCCCCTGCGCTCCCACCCGCGGGATGATCGACGCATGCGCCCCACGCCGGAGTCCCCCGTCGCACCGATGCTCGCCAAGGCCGTGCCGACGATCCCTGAGCCCGACGCGGTCGACGGTGGGCTCAGCTACGAACCCAAATGGGACGGATTCCGCGCGATCGTCTACGCCGAACCCGGGGAGGACGGCGGCGTCGGCGCGGTCGCGATCGGAAGTCGCGGCTCCAAGATGCTCACGCGCTACTTCCCCGAGCTGGTGGATGCGCTCCGGCGGCTCCTCCCCGGGCCGTGCGTCCTCGACGGTGAGATCGTCGTGCCCACCGGCGAGCCGGGGAAGCAGCGGCTGGACTGGGAGGCGCTCTCGCAGCGCATCCACCCGGCCGCGAGCAGGGTGGCCCTGCTCGCGGAGGAGACTCCCGCGACCTTCGTCGCCTTCGACCTCCTCGCCCTCGGGGACGAGTCGTACCTCGACCGCCCCTTCGCCGAGCGGCGCGCGGCGCTGGACGCCTTCACCTCCGGCGTCCCGTCACCGATCACAACGACCCGCACGACGACCGACGTCGACCTCGCCCGGCGCTGGCTGGTCGAGTTCGAGGGCGCAGGCCTCGACGGCGTGGTCGCGAAGCCGCTCACCGGCTCCTACACCCCCAACAAGCGGACCATGCTCAAGATCAAGCACCATCGCACGGCCGACGTCGTCGCGCTCGGCTACCGCATCCACGCGAGCGGACGCGGCGTCGGGTCGATCCTGCTCGGCCTCTACGACGCGGACGGCGCCCTCCGCAACATCGGCGGCGTCTCGGCGTTCAGCGACGCCAAACGCCTGGCGCTCATCGACGAGCTGGAGCCTCTGGTCGAGCGCGACGACACCGGCGCCGCCATCACCGGGGAGACGGACCGCAGCCGGTTCTCCTCCGGCAAAGACGTCTCGTTCGTCCGCCTGCGCCCCGAGCGGGTGCTGGAGGTCCGCTACGACCAGATGGAGGGCATGCGGTTCCGCCACACCGCCCAGTTCGAGCGGTGGCGGCCGGACCGCGAGGCACGATCCTGCACGTTCGAACAGCTCGACCGCCCCGTCGCGTACGACCTCGGCGGCGTCCTGCGCTGACAGCCCGGGTCACGCGCGCCACGGCTCCGCGACCGCGAACGCGCCGCGGCCGCTAGCCCTTCTTCGCCCGGCTGGGCTGCACACGCGGCGGCTCCCCGGGCATCTTCGGGTAGTCCGGCGGGAACGGCAGTTCGCCGAGCCCCGCGTCGAGGTCGCGCTGCCACCACTCCAGCAGCGTGACGATACCGCCGGGCTCGTCGCCGAAGTGCTCCCAGGGGTCGCCGCTCGTCGCGAGGCGGTCGGGGATGGTCAGGACGGTGAAGTCGCGCGGATCGACGCCGGGCAGCTCCTCCCAGGTCACGGGTGTGGAGACCGGGGCGTGCGCGAGGGCGCGCGGGCTGTACGCCCCGGCCATGGTGCGGTCGCGGTTCGCCTGGTTGAAGTCCACGAAGACCTTCTCGCCGCGCTCCTCCTTCCACCACGCCGTCGTCACAGCATCGGGCATGCGGCGCTCGAGCTCGCGGGCGGCGGCGATCACCGCGTGGCGGACGTCCAGGAACTCATGCTCGGGCCGGATCGGCGCGAACACGTGGAGGCCGCGGTTGCCGGAGGTCTTCACGAAGGCGTCGAGGCCGGCCTCCCTCAGCACCGCGCGCAGCTCGATCGCCGCGGGAACGGCGTCGCCGAACTCCGTGCCCGGCTGCGGGTCCAGGTCGATGCGGAGCTGGTCGGGGTTGTCGGAGTCCTCCGCCCGCGAGGGCCACGGGTGGAAGACGACTGTGTTCATCTGGGCCGCCCACACAGCGGCGGCAGGCTCGTCGATCACCAGCTGCGGGTGCGTCCGCGCGCTCGGGTAGACGACCATCACCGAGCGCACGTAGTCCGGTGCCCCGCGGGGCGGGTTCTTGGAGAAGAACTGCTCGCCGTCGATACCCTCGGGGAACCGCTGGAGCGAGACCGGCCGATCGCCGTTGGCGCGCACGAACGCCTCTCCTACGGTGATCAGGTAGTTCGCGAGATCGAGCTTGGTGATGCCCGGCTCGGGCCAGAGCACCCGGCCGGGACTCGAGATGCGGACCTCCCGGTCGCCGCTCGGACCCGGGACGGTGAGGACAACCGCGTCGCCTGCCATGGCTCCACCGTACCGCCCGAACTCCCGATGACCAGGGTGTGAATTCCATGTGGGATGCGGCCCGTCCCCCGGCGTCCGTCCCGAACTGGGCCAGAATGACAAGGGCGTCCGACCGCGCCCCCGCGCGGCCCGAGCACGAGATGAGGTGCATCCCCCTGAGGATCGTCAGTTACAACCTTCGCAAGCACGCGGCCGGGCACGAGCTCGCCGACATCGCGCTGACCCACGACGTCGACGCCCTGTGTCTGCAGGAGGCCGACACCGATGTGCTGCCGCAGCGCCTGCACCATCTGGGTCTCGCCGACGCGACCCGCGCCAACCGCCTCGGCCTCGCGATGTACGTGCGCGACGACCGCTACGAAGTGCTGCACACCCAGGTCTTCGCGGTGAACAAGTCACTGCACGATCGCGTGCTCGCCCCCGCGCACGAGCGACTCCTCGCCGTGCATCTGCGCGACCGCGACAGCGGCGACAGCGTGCTGGTCGGCTCGTTCCACGCGGCCCCGCTGACCGCGTCGAACTCGCTGCGCCGCAAGCAGATCGCCGCGGCCCACGAGGGCATGCGTTCCATCGCTCCGGGCACCCCGGCGATCATGGTGGGCGACTTCAACTACCCCTGGTTCATCAACGGGCTCGAGCGCAGTCTGACCACGAGCGGCTACACGCTGAAGCGCAGCACCGAGCCGACCTATCTGCGCTACAAGTTCTTCACCGGCTACTTCGACTTCGTGACCTCCACCGGATTCGACATCGAGCGCGTCGACGTGCTCCCCGCGGGCGCGTCCGACCACCGCGCGATCAGCCTGGAGGCCGAGCGCGCGGCGTGAGCGGCGGCTAGCCCGAACGACCCTCCGAGCGCGGAAGGTCGATCACCCGCAGCAGCGCCCGCGGGGACGACGCGCCCGCTGCGGCGACCGCGGGCGCACCGGGGAACCGCAGCCGGTCGGTCGGCCCGGCCTCGATGACGCCGAGCGCGATCAGCCGCGCCCGCACGCCGCCGACCCGGCGCCCCACCGCGCGTGCGATCTCGTCGAAGCTGTCGCCACGGTGGAAGGCCGCCACCGCCTCGTCCTCCTGCTCCGCGGTCCAGCGGCGGAACGCGTTGGGATGCTCCGGATCGGAGCGGGACGACGTCCGCGCTCCATCGCGCCCCCGGGACCCGGCGGCGCGAGTCGACGCCGACACGCGGATGCTCAGCACCTGCTCCACCGGATAGCGGGCCACGGGCGCGCCCGCACGCTCCACGCCTGCCGGGCCCGGCGTCTCCGCCCAGCACAGGATCGCCCCGTCGTCGATGGTGATCAGCGTCGCGTCGATCTCCGCGAAAGCGCGTCCGACCATGGATACCTGCAGCATGAGCCGCCCCCCGATTGTTCGTGATTCGATATGCGCACCGTCTGCTGTGCGCCCTGATTCGAGGGTACGAAGGAGACGGAAGAGCGGCCAGAGCGCGCACGCAGGGAGGTGCTGAGTGGACATCCTGGGCTGGCTCGCCGGCGACGAATACACCATCGCCCGTGAGATCCTGCAGCGCGGCGTCGCGCTCATCTACGTCGTCGCGTTCGTCTCGGCGGTGAACTAGTTCCCGGCGCTGCTGGGCGATCACGGCCTCCTGCCCGCCGCACGGTTCCTCCGTTCCGCCCCCGGGCGGGCCCAGCCGACGCTCTTCCGGCTGCGGCGCCACGACCGGCCGATCTACAGCGACCGGCTGCTGCGCGCCGTGGGGTGGACAGGGGCCGCACTCTCCGCTCTCGTCGTGGTCGGCGTGCCGCAGCTCGCACCCTCCTGGGTCTTCGTCCCGCTCTCCCTGGTCATCTGGTTCCTGTACCTCTCGATCGTCAACATCGGTCAGACCTTCTACGGGTTCGGGTGGGAGAGCCTCCTCTGCGAGGCCGGGTTCACGGTCGCGTTCCTCGGGGCGTGGGACACGGCCCCGCCGATCACGCTCGTGATCCTGGTGCGCTGGCTCGTCTTCCGGCTGGAGTTCGGCGCCGGCATGATCAAGATGCGCGGCGATCGGGTGTGGCGCGACCTGACCGCGCTGTACTACCACCACGAAACTCAGCCGATGCCGAATCCGCTGAGCCGGACGGCGCACCTGCTGCCGAGGTGGTTCCACCGGGCCGAGGTGCTCGGCAACCATGTCGCCCAGCTGATCGTCCCGTGGCTGCTCTTCCTCCCTCAGCCCGTGGCGAGTGCGGCGGCCGGCGTCGTGATCCTCACGCAACTGTGGCTCGTCGCGACCGGCAACTTCGCGTGGCTCAATGTCATCACGATCGTGCTCGCGTTCGCGGCCGTCAGCGATCCGGTGTGGTCGTGGGCTCTCGGCTGGGCGGACGGGGGCGCCCGGCTCGGCGGGATCGGGGCGGATTCCCTCCCGCTCGGCTACGCGATCGTCGCGCTGCTCGTGACGGCCGGCCTGGTGTACCTGAGCTGGCCTCCCCTGCGGAATCTGTTCCGCCGGCGCCAGCTCATGAACGCCAGCTTCAACCGCTGGCACCTCGTGAACGCGTATGGGGCGTTCGGCAGCGTGACGCGTGAGCGATACGAAGTGACCGTCGAGGGGACAGCGGACGACCCGTACGATCCCGCCGCCGGCTGGCGCGAGTACGCCTTCCGGGGCAAACCCGGCGATGTGCGACGCCTGCCTCGCCAGTTCGCGCCCTACCACCTGCGGCTGGACTGGCTGATGTGGTTCCTGGCGCTGGGCTCGCGCGATTCCCCCTGGTTCGACGTGTTCCTGCTGCGGTTGCTGGAGGCGGACGCACCGACGCTGCGCCTGCTGCGCCGCGACCCGTTCGAGGGCCGGCCTCCTCGAGCGGTGCGCGCGACGCTGCACCGCTACCGGTACACGACGCGGGCCGAGAAGGGCGCGACAGGCGACCGCTGGGTGCGCACCGAGGCCGGGATGCTGGTCCCTCCGGTGTCGCTGCGGAGCTGAGCCTCGCCGCGGGCGGGTCGGCCCTCAGTACCCGGTGCGCTCCTCCTGGAGCTTCGCGAGATCGCGCCAGATGAGCAGTTTGAGCCGCGCCGGCTTCTCGCGCTCGTAGTCGTCGCGCAGCGCCTCCTTGCCGGAGAGGGCGTCGAGACCGGCCTCGATCGCAGTGCCGACGTCGTCCCACGCGTCCTGACGTCCCCGTTCGACGAGAGCCAGCAGCTGCTCCTCCGAGTCGGCCTTGTCGCGCAACTGCTGCGCGAGGGTCAATGCGGCCGATTTTCGGAGCGTGAGGTTGTCGATGTCGACCGCGCGGTAGTCGTGCGGGTGCGTGGCGTCGCCGCGGAGTCCGGTGGCGGCCTGGAGCTCCTCGTCGATGCGTCCCGCCGCCTCGTTCTGCTCGGACGCCAGCTCCCGCAGGATGCCCGCCGCCTCCTCCGTGTGGCGCGCGGGATCGAAGTCGTTGCCGTATTGGATCGTGTCCACCACGATGTGGTTCTTCACGGCCATACGCGTGGCGTATTCCGCGAGGAGCATGCCTTCTTCCACCGACTGCTCCAGCGTCGGCGCGGGCGGGGCGGTAAGGGCGTCCTCGTCGAACGGCCGGGTGCGCACCGTCTTCGGCGTGCTCCGGCGGAACCAGTTCGACCAGCGCATCGTCTCTCCAGCCGTCCTCTCTCGATCGTGCGTGAGCGCCCGCGGACGACGCGGCGGCGGCGCCCGCGTCCATTCTCGCCGATCCGGGAGGAGGCCGCGGGGTCGGCGCCGTCGAAAAGGCGCCGCGTCGGGGAGTCAGGCGGAGGAGCCGGCGTTGAAGAACGCATTGGCGCGGCGCGTGAAGAGCAGCGACAGGACGATGACCACCCAGAGGATCTCCAGGACCCCGCTGAAGAACTGCAGGGTGAAGAGCAGCAGGACGCCGTTGACCAGGTTGAGGATCATGACGAGGGTGACGAGCGCGCGCGAGACCTTGCTCCCGCCCAGGAGGCCGCGCGCGACGATGAGGATGACGATCCCGAGAACGATGGAGACGATCGCCGACGTCGTGATGCCCGCGAGCCCGCCCTCGGTGTCCGCGCCGGGCGCGGACTCCCGCGTGAAGAGGAGGACCACGCCGCCGATGATGTTCAGGATGCCGTTGATGTAGGTCAGGACGGCGACGAAGGTCACCGAACCGGGGCGTGTGGCGGCCATGGGGACTCCTCTGAGCACGGAGAGCGGTCTCGATGACGGTCACCCTATCGGTCGGCGCGTGCGCCGCGGGAGGGGTGTTCTGGGCCGGGCGACGCCGTCGGTGGTCCGTGGCAGGCTGGGCGGCATGGCAGGCGTGCGCTACGAGTTCGAGACCGAGCTGTTCCGGTGGGAGGCGCGACGCGACCTGTGGGTGTTCGCGCGGCTTCCCGACGACGTCTCGGAAGAGATCCGCCTCCAGCCGCATCCGCCGGCCGGGTTCGGGTCGGTCAAGGTGATGGTGACCCTCGGCGGATCGCGCTGGTCGACCTCCGTGTTCCCGGAGAGCGCGGACGGCGCATACATCGTCGCGATCAAGGGCGCGGTGCGGCAGGCGGAGGGAGTCTCGGTCGGCGACACGGTGCGGCTCGGGGTCGAGACGCTCCTGTAGCGGCGCCGGCCGACGCGCGCCATGAGCCAGAATGGGCAGCATGGTCGGATCGGACGGCAGCGGCGGCGCACCGCACTCGCAGACCCTGTCGCGCGGCATCCGGGTCCTCGAGATCCTGTCCGAGGCGGAGGAGCCGTTGACGATCGCACAGCTGTCCGCCGTGCTCGGGGTGCACCGGTCGATCGCGTACCGCATCCTGCGCACGCTCGAGGACCACGGGCTGGTCGTCCGGGATGCCGCCGGGGCGGTGCAGCTGGGGCCGCGGATGGCGACCCTCGCCCGGGCCGTGTCGCGCGACCTCCAGTCGGCGGCCCTCCCCCAGCTCAGCGCCATCGCCAACGAGCTGTCGATGACGGCCTTCGTCGCCGTGCTCGACCGGCACGAGGTCGTCACGCTGGTGAGCGTCGAGCCGTCGCACGCGCACGCGACCGTGGTGCAGCGGCCCGGAACCCGGCACCCGCTCGCCTCCGGAGCGCCAGGCATCGCCATCCAGTCGGTCCTCACGGGCGCGCAGTGGCGGGCGCTGCCCGACGAGCATCCGCGCGAGGAGGCCGCCCAGGCGCGCGAGCGCGGCTACGCGACCAGCCACGACGAGGTGATCCCCGGACTGGCATCCGTGGCGGTGCCGCTCTCCCTGCCCGACCGGCCGCCCGCGGCCGTGGCGGTGGTGTTCCTCGCGAACGGGCGGGACGCCGCCGCGATCGGCGCCCGCCTGCAGGAGTCGGCGCGCACCATCGCCGCCGAGCTGCGCTGACGACCGGGCTTGACGGCATCCCGGACAGCCCCGCCCGAACGTGGAGACGGCCCACGAACAGGAGATACACGCATCCGCGTTGCCGGATCGCGCACGACCCGTGGCCGAGGTGTACGGAATGATATACGATCCACACAGGGCCGGAGCGGCCCTCCTCCGACGTCGAAGGGAGCCCCGCGGTGCTCGACACCACCACCATCCAGGCCATCGCCGACGAGCTCGCGGCGGCCGAACGGGACCGGGCGACCATCCCGCTCCTGACCGCCCGGCATCCCGAGATGACGGTGGAGGACTCCTACGCCGTGCAGAAGGTGTGGGTGGAGCGCGGCCTCGCCGCCGGCCGCCGCCTGGTCGGCCGCAAGATCGGCCTCACCTCGAAGGTGATGCAGCAGGCCACGGGCATCACCGAGCCCGACTACGGCGCGATCTTCGCCGACATGGTCTACGAGACCGGATCGGTCATCCCGTTCGACCAGTACTCGAACGTGCGCATCGAGGTCGAGCTGGCGTTCGTGCTCGCCGAGCCGCTGGAAGGCCCGCACGTCAGCCTCTACGAGGTGCTCGACGCGACGAAGTACGTGGTCCCCGCACTGGAGATCCTCTCGTCTCGTATCGAGATGCAGGGCCGCACCATCGTCGACACCATCTCGGACAACGCCGCGATGGGCGGCATGGTCGTCGGCGGCCGCCCCGTCGCCGTCGACGCCGTCGACCTGCGCTGGGTCGGCGCCCTGCTCTACCGCAACGAGACCATCGAGGAGTCCGGCGTCGCCGCCGCCGTGCTCGACCACCCGGCCAACGGCGTCGCGTGGCTCGCGAACAAGCTCGCCCAGCACGGCTCGCGCCTGGAGGCCGGCGACATCGTCCTGGCCGGATCGTTCACCCGCCCGATGTGGGTCGAGCGCGGCGACACCGTCCACGCCGACTACGGAACCCTGGGAGCCGTGACATGCCGATTCGTCTAGACCCGACCCCGACCTTCGGCGACCGCCTCCGCGCAGCCGACCGCACCCTCTACGGGATGTGGTCGTGCGCCGGCAGTCCGCTCGTCGCCGAGATCTGCGCCGGCAGCGGTCTCGACATCGTCCTGATCGACGGCGAGCACTCCCCCGTCGGGCTGGAGTCGATCCTCGCCCAGCTGCAGGCGATCGCCGCGTACCCCGCCGTCCCGGTGGTCCGCGCGCCGATCGGAGATCCCGTCGTGCTCAAGCAGCTGCTCGATCTGGGCGCGCAGAACATCCTGGTCCCCATGGTCGACAGCGTGGAGGAGGCGACGGCGATGGTCCGCGCCGTGCGGTATCCCCCGCACGGCGTGCGCGGCGTCGGCAGCGCACTCGCGCGCTCCTCGCGCTGGAGCCGCATCCCGGACTACCTCGCCCGCGCGAACGACCTCGTGTCGCTGACCGTGCAGATCGAGACCGTCGACGCTCTGGAGGCTGCGGGAGCGATCGCGGGGGTGGACGGCGTGGACGCCCTCCTCGTCGGCCCGGCGGACCTCGCCGCCTCGATGGGCCTGCTCGGCCAGCAGAACCACCCGCGCGTCATCGACGCCGTCGAACACGTCATCGAGGCCGGCCGCGCCGCCGGCACCCCCGTCGGCGTCAACGCCTTCGACCCGGCCACCGCCGACCGCTACGCCGCCGCCGGCGCCGCGTACCTGCTCGTCGGTTCCGACGTGACCCTGCTCGCCCGTGCGTCCGAGAGCCTCGCCTCCCGCTTCGTCGGCGATGCGGACGGGTCCGCCCCGCCCGCCTCGTACTGAGCACGGACGATCCTTGTCCACTCTCCACGTATCGTATACAATCTCGAATACGGTCTCAGTCGTAT
The DNA here is from genome assembly GCF_019924635.1 of Leifsonia sp. ZF2019. Classification (NCBI taxonomy): domain Bacteria; kingdom Bacillati; phylum Actinomycetota; class Actinomycetes; order Micrococcales; family Microbacteriaceae; genus Leifsonia; species Leifsonia sp. ZF2019. Next base: position 1,473,471 of record NZ_CP065037.1, on the reverse strand, counting down.
CGACGGCTCCCCGCTCCACCGCATCACCATCCCCGACGACGAGGAGAACCACCCCGTGAGCCAGCTCGCCCGCCCCGGCAAGATCATCGCGGTGCACCTGAACTACCGGTCGCGCGCCGCCCAGCGCGGGCGCACCCCGGCTCAGCCGTCGTACTTCTTCAAGCCGGCCTCGTCCGTCGCCGTGACCGGCGGCGAGCTCGAGCGCCCGGCCGGCACCGAGCTGCTCGCCTTCGAGGGCGAGATCGCGCTGATCATCGGCACGACCGCCCGCCGGGTCTCCCCCGAGGACGGCTGGGCCGCGGTCTCCGGCGTCACCGCCGCGAACGACTTCGGCCTCTACGACCTCCGTGCCGCCGACAAGGGATCCAATGTGCGGTCCAAGGGCGGCGACGGCTTCACCCCGCTCGGCCCGGAGGTCATCCCCGCCTCCGCCGTCGACCCCGCAGCCTTGCGCGTGCGCACCTGGCTCAACGGCGAACTGGTGCAGGAGGGTGCGACCGACGACCTGCTGTTCCCGTTCGGCCGGCTCGTGGCCGACCTGTCGCAGCTGATGACCCTCGAGCCGGGCGATGTCATCCTCACCGGCACCCCGGCCGGGTCGTCGGTGACGCAGCCCGGCGACACCGTGGAGGTGGAGGTGGACGCGCCGACGTCCGCGGGAGCCCCCAGCAGCGGCCGCCTCGTGACCCGGATCACCGAGGGTCGCATCCCGTTCGGCGACTTCGGCACGAAGCCCAGCGTCGACGACCACCAGCGGGCGGAGGCGTGGGGCACACCGCCTGCACCCGCGCTCGTGCTGACGGACGAGCTGCGCGCCGCCCTCGCGAGTGTCGCCACGGCGACGCTCAGCTCCCAGCTGCGCAAGCGCGGCCTGAACAACGTCTCGATCGACGGGCTCGCCTCCACCCGGCCGGACGCGCGCCTGATCGGCACGGCGAAGACGCTCCGTTACATCCCGAACCGCGAGGACCTCTTCGCCTTGCACGGCGGCGGCTACAACGCCCAGAAGCGCGCGTTCGACGCGGTCGGCGCCGGGGAGGTGCTCGTGATCGAGGCCCGTGGCGAGCGCGGCAGCGGGACCGTCGGCGACGTGCTCGCCCTGCGCGCCCAGGTCAACGGCGCCGCCGGCATCGTGACCGACGGCGGCGTGCGCGACCTCGCGGTCGTCGCCGCCCTCGACATCCCGACGTATCACGCCGGTCCGCACCCGGCCGTGCTGGGCAGGAAGCACGTGCCGTGGGAGGCCGACGTCACCGTCGCGTGCGGCGGCGCGTCCGTGCAGCCCGGCGACGTGATCGTCGGAGACGCGGACGGCCTCATCGTCATCCCTCCCGCGCTCGTCGCCGAGGTCGTGGCCGACGCGGTCGAGCAGGAGCGCGAAGAGGAGTACATCGCCGAGCAGGTCGCGGCCGGGCACCCGGTGGACGGCCTCTTCCCGATGAACGCGGAGTGGAAGGAGAGGTACCGCGCATGGCGGACGCAGCGCTGAAGCCGACCGCGTCGGCGACCCCCAGCAAGTCGCAGCTCGCGTACGAGTTCCTGCGCGAGCGGATCGACGACGGCCGGTACGTCTCGGGCTACCGGCTCGTGCTCGGGCAGATCGCGAGCGAGCTCGCCATCAGCGTCGTGCCGGTGCGCGAGGCGATCCGCCGGCTGGAGGCCGAGGGGCTCGTCACGTTCGAGAAGAACGTCGGCGCCCAGGTCGCGCTGCTGCAGGACACCGAGTACGCCTTCACCATGCAGACGCTCGCGCTCATCGAAGGCGCCGCCACCCAGCTTTCCGCCCCCCTCCTGACGGCCGACCAGGTCCGGCGGGCCCGGGAGGTCAACGCCGAGATGATCGCGAGCCTCGACCGCTTCGTCCCGCACCGCTTCACCCAGCTGAACCAGCAGTTCCACTCCGTGCTGTTCGAGCAGTGCCCCAACCCGCACATCCTCGACCTCGTGCACCGCGGCTGGAACCGGTTGACAGTGCTGCGCGACTCCACGTTCAGCTTCGTGCCCGGCCGCGCCCGCGAGTCGGTGGAGGAGCACGAGCACATCCTGACCCTGATCGAGAGCGGCGCCGAGCCGCTGGAGATCGAGCTCGCCGCGCGCCGCCACCGGCTGGCGACGCTGGAGGCCTTCCAGGCTTACCAGAGCGAGCACACGCACACCCACTGACCACACCACCTGAAGGAGAGCACGCCCATGGCGCAGCACCACGTCCCCGAGGACCTTCCCGACACGATCCAGCACTTCATCGACGGCCGGTTCGTCGACAGCGTCTCGGGGGCGACCTTCGACGTGCTCGACCCCGTCTCGAACGAGACCTACGTCACCGCCGCCGCCGGGCAGAAGGAGGACATCGACCTCGCCGTGGCCGCCGCGCGCCGCGCGTTCGTCGACGGACCCTGGCCGCGGATGAAACCGCGCGAGCGCGCCCGGGTGCTGAACCGGATCGCGGACGCCGTGGAGGCGCAGGACGCCCGGCTCGCCGAGCTGGAGACCTTCGACACCGGCCTACCGATCACGCAGGCGCTCGGCCAGGCCCGGCGCGCGGCCGAGAATTTCCGCTTCTTCGCCGACCTGATCGTGGCTCAGCGCGACGACGCGTACAAGGTGCCCGGCAGCCAGCTCAATTACGTCAACCGCAAGCCGATCGGCGTCGCGGGCCTCATCACCCCCTGGAACACGCCGTTCATGCTCGAGAGCTGGAAGCTGGCTCCCGCGCTCGCGACCGGCAACACCGTCGTGCTGAAGCCGGCCGAGTTCACCCCGCTGTCGGCGAGCCTGTGGGCGGAGATCTTCCGCGAGGCCGGCCTCCCCGACGGCGTCTTCAACCTCGTCAACGGCCTCGGCGAAGAGGCCGGGGACGCCCTCGTCAAGCACCCCGACGTCCCGTTGATCTCCTTCACGGGCGAGAGCCGCACCGGCCAGCTGATCTTCGGCAACGCGGCACCGTTCCTGAAGGGCCTGTCGATGGAGCTCGGCGGCAAGTCCCCCGCCGTCGTGTTCGCGGACGCCGATCTGGACGCCGCGATCGATTCCACCCTGTTCGGCGTCTTCTCGCTCAACGGCGAGCGCTGCACCGCCGGCTCGCGCATCCTGGTCGAGCGCGCCGTATACGACGAGTTCTGCGAGCGCTACGCCGCCCGCGCGAAGAACATCGTCGTCGGCGACCCGCACGACCCGAAGACCGAGGTCGGCGCGCTGGTGCATCCCGAGCACTACGACAAGGTCATGAGCTATGTCGAGCTCGGCAAGCAGGAGGGCCGGCTCCTCGCCGGCGGCGGCCGCCCCGACGGTCTCGACCACGGCAACTATGTCGCTCCGACCGTGTTCGCCGACGTGTCGCCCGACGCCCGCATCTTCCAGGAGGAGATCTTCGGCCCGGTCGTCGCCATCACGCCCTTCGACTCCGACGCAGAGGCGCTGGAGCTCGCGAACGGTGTGCGCTACGGCCTCGCCGCATACATCTGGACCAACGACCTCGAGCGCGCGCACACCTTCTCGCAGAACGTCGAGGCGGGGATGGTGTGGCTCAACTCGCACAACGTCCGCGACCTGCGCACCCCGTTCGGCGGCGTGAAGGCCTCCGGTCTCGGCCACGAGGGCGGCTACCGCTCGATCGACTTCTACACCGACCAGCAGGCCGTGCACATCACGCTCGGCGAGGTCCACACGCCGCGTTTCGGCGCCCACTGACACCGCCGGCAGCAGCCACCCGACTCGACGAAGAGGAAGAACCACCATGAGCAGCCCCATCCCCGCTCCCGCGAACCGCATCCCCACCCCGCAGGCCGCCCCGCCGGACATCCTGCGCTGCGCGTACATGGAGCTGGTCGTCACCGACCTGCAGGCCAGCCGCGACTTCTACGTCGACGTGCTCGACCTGGTCGTGACCGAGGAGGACGAGAACGCCGTCTACCTGCGCAGCTTCGAGGAGTTCATCCATCACAACCTCGTGCTGCGCAAGGGCCCCGTCGCAGCGGTCGCCGCCTTCTCGTACCGCGTGCGCACCCCCGAGGACCTCGATCGTGCGGTCGCCTTCTACACCGAGCTCGGCTGCCGCATCGAGCGTCGGTCGGAGGGCTTCACGAAGGGCATCGGCGACAGCGTGCGCGTGGAGGACCCGCTCGGCTTCCCCTACGAGTTCTTCTACGACGTGCAGCATGTCGAGCGCCTCGCCTGGCGCTACGACCTCTACACGCCCGGCGCGCTCGTCCGGCTCGACCACTTCAACCAGGTCACCCCGGACGTCCCTCGCGCCGTCGCCTACATGGAGGACCTCGGCTTCCGCGTGACCGAGGACATCCAGGACGACGAGGGCACCACCTACGCCGCGTGGATGCGCCGCAAGCCGACCGTGCACGACACCGCGATGACGGGCGGCGACGGCCCCCGCATGCACCACGTCGCCTTCGCCACCCACGAGAAGCACAACATCATCGCCATCTGCGACAAGCTCGGCGCGCTGCGCCTCTCGGACCGGATCGAGCGGGGTCCCGGCCGGCACGGCGTCTCCAACGCGTTCTACCTCTACCTGCGCGACCCGGACGGCCACCGGGTCGAGATCTACACGCAGGACTACTACACCGGTGACCCGGACAACCCCGTCGTCACCTGGGACGTCCACGACAACCAGCGCCGCGACTGGTGGGGCAACCCCGTGGTCCCGTCCTGGTACACCGAGGCCTCCCTCGTGCTCGACCTGGACGGCAACCCGCAGCCCCTCACCGCCCGCACCGACGACTCCGAGATGGCAGTCACCATCGGCGCCGACGGCTTCTCGTACACCCGCCAGGGCGACGAGGAGAAGGGCTTCAAGCTGGGCGCGCAGGTCTAGCCACTCCGCCCGTCCGCTGCTCCGCGACTCCGGAGATCCTGCCCCGGTCGGGCCCGATCTCCGGAGTTGCGCCGTTCCACCGGCGTGTCGGGGGAGATCTCCGGATTCACTCGCAGCCGGTCATGCTGAAGATCGCGAACCGGCGAGGCAAGCCGCGCTCCCCGAACTCGGACACGTGCTGCTCCGCCTCGAAACGTCCCCCTGCCCGCGGCCCTACCCGAACTCGACCTCGGCCGCGCGCTCCACGGCGAACAGCTGGTCGGGGTAGCGGAGTCCGGAGAAGTAGCGGTTCGTGTGGGCGATGATCTGCTCGCCGGTGATCTCGACGCCGTCCCACTTCGCGTCGGTCGTGGTGTGGGCGTCCTCGACGAGCGTGACGTCGTAGCCGCGCACGGCCGCACTCTGCGTGGTGGTGCGGATGCAGTAGTCGCTCTGGGCGCCTGCGACCACCAGCCGCGCGGCGTCGAGTCCGTCGAGCACCTCGTCGAGGTCGGTGTCGGCGAAGGCGTCTCGGTAGCGCTTGTGCACGACCGGCTCCCCGTCGGCCGGGTCGAGCCCGTCGGCGAAGGCCCACTCATCGCTGCCCGCGGGCAGGTCGTCCGCCTCGTGCTGCACCCAGACGACCGGCGTGCCTGCGGCGCGGGCGCGGCCGACCAGATCCGCGGTGCGGGAGACGACGCCGTCCGCATCCCAGCAGCCGGGCAGCACCCCCTTCTGCAGGTCGATCACGAGCAGGACGGACGGGATGGATGCGCTCACCCGACCATCCTGCCAGCCGTCACCGCCCGCGCGGGGTCACTTGTTGAACGACATGATCGTGTTGACCGCCAGCACGATGATGAGGGCGTTGAAGAAGAAGCTGAGCACAGAATGCCAGAGCACGGTCCAGCGCAGGCGGGTACTCAGCACCTCCACGTCGGAGGCGGCGAAAGAGGTGCCGAGCGTGTAGGCGAAGTACACGAACTCGACGAACCGGGGATGGTCGGTCCCCGGGAAGCGCAGGATCGGCGCATCGCTGGAGTAGTACCGCTGGTAGTAGATCTGCGAGAAGCCCCAGTGCAGGAACCCCCAGGCGAGCAGCATGGACCAGACGCCGACGATGTCGGTGATCGAGCCGACCTCCGGATCGTTGTGGAGGCCGAGCACCTGGATCGCGGCGGTGAAGCCGATCAGGCTGGCGAGGATCGTGGCCGTCATCGACACGACCCGCGCGACCCGGCCGACCTCGATCCGGGAAGGCCGGTCGCCGTCGACCGCGGGCCGGCGCGCCGCCCGCCCCAGCACGATCAGGACGACCAGCTCGTACAGTGTCCCGATGCCGCACCACAGAGCGAGCAGCAGCAGCGTGCTGTCGTCGTCCTCCGACAGAACCACCAGCCACACGCCCACGACGATCATCGCGAGCTGGACGAGCAGGCTCAGCACGAAGCCGAACACGATGGGCGCACGCCGAGCGCCGACGGGAGCCGCCATGCCTGGATGCTAGCGCCGTTCTGGATGCTGGCGCCGCCGGGCGGGCAGGATGGGCACATGGCCTCCCCCGCTCCGCTCCGCGTCGTCGCCGCCGTGATCGCCGACGGCCCGCTCGTGCTCGCCTGCCGGCGCGCCCCCGGCAGGGACGCCGCGGGCCGCTGGGAGTTCCCGGGCGGCAAGGTGGAGGCCGGCGAGACGCCCGAGGCGGCGCTGGAGCGCGAGATCCACGAGGAGCTGGGCGTGCCCATCCGCGTGGGCGCGCTGCTCGACCGCACCGTCACCGTCGTCGGCTCCCGCGCGATCGACCTCGCCTGCTACGCGGCCGCTCTGCGCGGGCCGGCGCCGACGACCAGCACCGACCACGACCTCCTGCGCTGGGTCGCCCGCGACGCGCTGGACGCGCTGGGCTGGGCGGACGCGGATCGGCCGGTCGTGCGGGTACTGGGCGGAGGGGATCACTAACCGAGCAGTGAAATGTGCATGTCGCACAGAACTCACGCAACTTCGTGCACATCGCACATTCCCCCTCGCCGGTGACGGGTTTACCGTTTTCGCAACCCCCACACCCGTCCCCGTCAGAAGGACTCCCCTCATGGCACGCACCGCCCCTGCCGACGACTTCGCCCTCTCCCGTGTGACCCCCGACGCGCGCAAACCGTGGTTCGGGATCGCGGTCCAGCGATTCGGTCAGGTCTCGGCTCTTTCGCAGTTCCTGCTCGGGGCCACCCTGGGCTACAGCATGACGTTCGGGGAGGCCGCGCTCGCGCTGCTCCTCGGCTCGATCATCCTCGAGGTGATCATGTGCATCGTCGGCATCATCGGTCAGAAGGAGGGCCTCAACACGGCGCTCCTCGCGCGGTGGACCGGCTTCGGCGAGATCGGCGCGGCCCTCGTCGGCCTGGCGATCGGCATCAGCCTGATCGGCTGGTTCGGCATCCAGTCGGCGATCTCGGCGCAGTCGCTCGACGCGCTCATGCCCGGCGTCATGCCGATCTGGGTCTGGAGCCTGCTGTTCGGCCTGGCCGTGACGGCGATCGTGGCCTACGGCTTCGTCGGGATGCAGTGGCTGGCGAACATCACCGTGCCGCTCTTCCTCATCCTGGTCGGCTGGTCCGTCATCAGCGAGCTCAGCAAGCACTCGATCGGCGACCTCCTCACCTCCCCGGCGCCCGGCCCGACGATGTCGGTCTGGGCGGGAACAGGCATCGTCGCCGGCGGCCTGATCGTCGGCGCGATCATCACGGCGGACATGACACGGTTCAACCGCAGCAAGGCCGACGTGATCAAGCAGACCGTCGTGGGCGTCTCGCTCGGCGAGTTCGTGATCGGCCTGGCGGGCGTGCTGCTCGCGCACGCCGCCGCCACCGGTGACATCGTCGCGATCGTCACATCGTCGATCGGCTTCGTCGGCCTGATCATCGTCATCACGGGCACGCTCAAGATCAACGACTGGAACCTCTACTCGTCCACCCTCGGCCTGGTGAACTTCATCTCCACCGCGTTCGCCAAGAACCTCCACCGCGTCACGACGACCGTCGTGCTCGGTGTCGTCGGCTCGGTGCTCGCGGCGGCCGGCATCCTGTCGCAGTTCACCGGCTTCCTCACGATCCTCGGCGTCGCGTTCCCCCCGATCGCCGGCATCATGGTCGCCGAGTACTTCTTCGTGCGGCGCTGGCGCGGCGACCTCGACGCGACCCGCTCCTCCGGCCGGCTGCCCGAGTTCGCGCCGCGCATCGTCCCCGCCACCCTCGTGGTCTGGCTGGTGTCGTCGCTCGTCGGCTACTACGTCACCTGGGGCATCCCGGCGCTCTGGTCGCTCTTCCTCTCGATCATCCTCTACACGGTCGCCGGCAAGCTCGGCTGGGTGCGCGGCGTCGGCCGGGCGACCACCATCCAGGACGCCCCGGATGCGGTGGACGGCACGAGCAGCGACACGACCGGCAGCACACCGGGCTCGGAGGCCGTCGCGTCCAACTGATCAGCACGTCCCGTCCCACCAGCCCCACCCGCCGTCACCGCGGCAGAAAGCGAAACACCATGCATATCGGCATCGACGTCGGAGGAACGAACACCGACGCAGTGCTCATGGACGGCAGGACCACCCTCGCCGGCGTCAAGAACTCGACCAGCCCGGACGTGACCGCCGGCATCGTCGATGCGATCGAGGCGCTGCGCGAGGCCCGTCCGTTCGACGGCTCCCAGATCCACGCGGTGATGATCGGGACGACGCACTTCATCAACGCGCTCGTGCAGGCCAAGCGGCTCGCTCCGACCGCCGCACTGCGGCTGGGACTGCCTGCGACCAGGGCGCTCCCGCCACTGGTCGACTGGCCCGAGGCGCTGCTCGAGGCGATCGACGCCCGCAGCTACCTGGCGCACGGCGGCTACGAGTTCGACGGCCGCCCGATCTCGCCGCTCGACGTGGCCGAACTGAAGGGGATCGCCGCCGACATGGCCGCGCACGGCGTGCGGTCGGTCGCGATCTCGTCCGTGTTCTCGCCGGTCAACCACGACGTCGAGACCCGGGCCGCCGCCATCCTGGCGGACGAGCTGGGAGACGACGTCGCCATCTCGCTCTCGCACGAGATCGGCCGCATCGGCCTCCTCGAGCGCGAGAATGCCACGATCATCAACGCGGCCCTGCGCGAGCTGGCGGGCGAGATCGTCGACGGCCTGACCTCCGCGGTGCGGGCGCAGGGCATCGACGCGCCCATCTTCCTCAGCCAGAACGACGGCACGCTGATGGACGAGGACTACGTGCGCCTCTACCCGGTCGCCACCTTCGCCTCCGGCCCGACGAACTCCATGCGCGGAGCCGCCCTCACCAGCGGACTCGAGACGTGCGCGGTCGTCGACATCGGCGGCACCACCGCCGACATCGGCCTGCTCGTCAACGGGTTCCCGCGCGAGACGGCCAACGAGGTCAAGGTCGCCGGCGTGCGCACGAACTTCCGGATGCCGGACGTGCTCTCGATCGGCATCGGCGGCGGCTCCCTCGTCGACACCGAGACCGGCGAGGTCGGGCCGGAGTCGGTCGGGTATCGCCTGACGACGGAGGCGCTCGTGTTCGGCGGCTCGACCCTCACCGCCACCGACATCGCCGTGGCCGCCGGCCGCGCTCAGGTCGGCGACCCGTCGAAGGTCGCCCATCTCGACCCCGCCTTCGTGCAGCGCGTGCTCGACCGCATCGCCGAGCGCGTCTCCGAGGCCGTCGACCGCATGCGCACCTCCCCCGACCCCATCCCGGTCGTCGCCGTCGGCGGCGGCTCCATCCTCCTGCCGGACGAGCTGCCGATCTTCGGCGCCGTGCACCGACCGGAGAACTACGCCGTCGCGAACGCGATCGGCGCCTCCATCGCACAGGTCGGGGGCGAGATCGACAAGGTGTACGCCGTCGAGCCCGGCCGCCGCGACGAGGCCATCGCCGCCGTTCGGGCGGAGGCGGTGGACAAGGCGATCGCGGCCGGCGCCTCCCCCTCGTCGGTCGCGATCGTGGACTTCGACGAGGTCCCCATCCCCTACCTGCCGGGGAACGCCACACGCATCCGTGTGAAGGCCGTCGGCGACCTGGCGATGGAGGTGCGGGTATGAGCTGGACGCTGACCGCCGATGCGATCGGCGACCTGGCGCGCGGTGCGGCGGTGCTGGGAACAGGAGGCGGCGGCGACCCGTACATCGGCGCCCTGCTGGCGAAGCAGGCGCTCGCCGAGCACGGGCCGGTGACGGTCGTCGGCCTCGACGAGGTGCCGGACGACGCGCTCGTGCTCACCGTCGCGATGATGGGCGCCCCGACCGTCATGGTCGAGAAGCTCCCCAGTCTCGACGAAGTCATCGCGCCCGTCGCTGCACTCGGCACGTACCTCGGCCGCCCGGTCACGCACGTCGCGTGCGCCGAGGTCGGCGGCGTGAACTCCACCATCCCCGTCGCCGCGGCCGCCGCGCTCGGGCTGCCGCTCATCGACGCGGACGGCATGGGCCGGGCGTTCCCGGAGCTGCAGATGGTCCTCCCCACGCTGTACGGCGTCACCGCCTCGCCGCTCGCGTTCGCCGACGAGAAGGGGAACGTCGGGGTCCTGCAGACCGTCGACAACCACTGGACCGAGCGCATCGCCCGCGTCGCGTGCGTCGAGATGGGCTGCTCGATCATGATCTCGGGCTTCCCGATGTCCGGCACGGTGGCCAGGGAGGCGCTCGTCCCCGGCTCATTGCACCACTGCATCGCGATCGGCACGGGGATCGCGGAGGCCCGCGCCGCCAAGACCGATCCGGTCGCGGCGACGGTCGACCTCCTCGGCGGCCGCGAGTTCTTCGCCGGCAAGGTGGTCGACGTCGAGCGCGGCACCACCGCCGGGTTCGCCCGCGGCCGCGCCCGCATCGACGGCGCCGCGACCGGCACGGCCTCCGATGCCGTCCTGACCCTGTCGTTCCAGAACGAGCACCTGATCGCCCAGTCCGCGAACGAGGTCTTTGTGACCACGCCGGATCTGATCATCGTGCTCGACGCCGAGAGCGGCGAGCCGATCACGACCGAGGGTCTGCGCTACGGGCAGCGGGTGCGGGTGGTCGCCGCGCCCAGCGACCCGCGCTGGCACGGCGCCGAGGCGCTCGCCATGGTCGGCCCCGGCTACTTCGGCTACGACCTCCCGTCGCACCGCTTCGACGGCACCGCCGAACGCGCCCTCGAAGGGGCGGCCGCATGAGCTGGACGCTGACCGCCGCGGACCTCCCGGACCTCGCCCGCGGCGCCACGCTGCTGGGCACGGGAGGCGGAGGTGACCCCTACATCGGGCAGATGCTCGTCGCGCGGGTGCTGAGCGCGAAGCCGGCAGGCGAACGCGGCATCACCATCCTCGATCCGGACGAGCTCGCAGACAACCTCTTCGTCATCCCGACCGCTCAGATGGGCGCACCGACTGTGATGATCGAGAAGATCCCCGCGGGCACCGAGCCGACGCTCGCGCTGCGCACCTTGGAGGAGCACCTCGGGCGCACGGCCGACGCCACCATGCCGATCGAGTGCGGAGGCATCAACTCGATGATCCCGCTGATCGTCGCGGCCGAGACCGGGCTGCCGGTCGTTGACGCGGACGGCATGGGCCGCGCATTCCCCGAGCTCTCGATGGAGACGTTCGCCGTCTACGGGGTGCACGGCTCCCCGCTGGCCCTCGCGGGCGAGCGCGGCGAGACCGTCGTGATCGACACCGGAGACGACGACCGGCAGATGGAGTGGCTCGCCCGCGGGGTGACCATCCGCCTCGGCGGGGTCGGGCACATCGCCGAGTACGCGATGACGGGCGCCGACGTGAAGCGCACGGCCGTGCCGCGCACCCTCTCCATGGCGCTCGCCCTCGGCCGGGCGATCCGGGAGGCGCGGGAGCAGCACCGCTCGCCGTTCGAGGCGATCGCGCAGACGCTCTCCACGACCCTCTACTCGGAGGTCCGGGAGCTGTTCACCGGCAAGGTGACGGACGTCGAGCGGCGCACGACCGAAGGGTTCGCAAAGGGGCGCGCGACCATCTCGTCGCTCGACGCGCGTGCGACGGAGACGCTCGAGATCCGCTTCCAGAACGAGAACCTCATCGCGCTGCGCGACGGCGAGCTCGTCGCGATCGTGCCCGACCTGATCTGCGTGACCGACATCGAGTCGGGCGAGCCGATCACGACGGAGGGGCTGCGATACGGGCAGCGCGTGCGCGTCCTCGGCATCTCGACGCCCGGGATGATGCGCACCCCGGAGGCACTGGCGGCGTTCGGGCCGCGGGCGTTCGGGCTGACCGAGGAGTTTGTCCCGGTCGAGACGTCGGCGCTGGTCTGAGCGCTGCATCCGGCCGCACGGTCACCCGCGGGCGCCCGCGCAGACGGGCGCCCGCACCGCCTACCCTGGAGGGCATGAGAACCTTCGGTCCGGAGCGCCTGCCCGCGCTGGCCAGAGGGTTCTCGTTGCTCGGCTCGGGAGGGGGCGGCGCCACGACGATGCTGGAGCTCATGGTGCAGAGTGCGCCGGTCTGGCCCGCGACCGCGCACGCCGCCGATGAGCTCGACCCGGCGACCCCGTGCGTCGCGGTCGCGTTCGCCGGCTCCACCTACCTGCTCGCCGAGCGCCTCCCGGGCTCCGACGTCTTCGGGCCGCTCGTCGCCGCCGCGGAACGCTGGACCGGCGTGCGCGCCGCGGCGGTCTGCGCGCTCGAAGGCGCCGGGATGAACGGCCTGACGCCGCTGCTGCTGGCCGACCGCCTCTCCCTCGTCGACGCCGACCTGATGGGCCGCGCCCTCCCGCGTCTCGACCAGGTCTCGCTGCTCGTCGACGCGCTGCCCGGCGTCGTCGTCGTGTGCGACACGGGAGGTGGGGTTGTCGCGATCGACACGCAGCGGCCGGCGGACGTCGAGAGCCAGGTGCGCTCCGCGATCGTGCAGGCGGGAGGCGGCGGAGCCGTGCTCGTCGCGGGCTTCACGGTGGGCGATCTGGCGGAGCACGCCGTGCTCGGCACGTTCGGGCGGGCCCTCGCGCTAGGCGAGAACAGCGGCAACCGATCCGTCTCCCCGGCCCGGCTCGCGGCGGACGTCGGCGGCCGGCTGCTCGGCTCGGGCCGCGTCAGCGCGGTCGTCCCGCTGCCGGAGGACCCGTACGTCAGCGCCATCCAGCTCGACGGGGACGACGGCTCCCTCCTGCGCCTCGTGGCACGCTCCGAACTGCTCGCGGTGGTGCGCGACGGCGAGACCACCGCGGCCAGCCCCGAGATCATCGTGGCGCTCGACTCCCTCTCCCGCGACGTCCTGCAGGTGGACGGTGTGACCCTCGCGCGGCACGTGACGGTGATCGCCCTCCCCGCGCCCGAGTGGTGGACGCGCTCACCCGAGCGGCGAAGCCGGGTGACCCCCGCCGCATTCGGCCTCGCCGGTTTGGAGGGCGCCGCATGACCGAGCGGCTCGACCTCGCCGCGCTCCTCGCCCACCCCGCGAACGGCGGCCTGCGCCCGATCGCGGGCGCCGACCCGGCCGTCGTCTGGCGGGAGCTGGAGATGGCGTCCACCGAAGCCGACCTGCCCGCGGAAGGGCGCGGCGCGCTGGCCGTGCTGACCGTCCCGCCGCCGGCCACCCCGTGGCAGCAGGACGCCCTCGTGCGCCGGGTGCGCGACCGCGGCTACAACGGGCTGGCACTCCCGGGAGCGGAGGCGTTCGGCTCCGGAACGCGGGCACTCGCCGAGCGCCTCGGCCTCGCGCTGCTCGACACCGCAGAGCCGATGACGCTCGCGCGCGCGGGCTGGGAGCTGCTGGAGGGGCGCGACGCCCTCACCCTCGGCTATGTGCGCCGCGTGGCGCAGTCCATCGAGTACCACGCCGTCAACCTCGCCGATCTGCTGCGGCACCTCTCCGCCAGCGTCGGCCACGGCGTGGCCCTGATCGACACCGAGGGCGTGCTCCTGGAGGCCGGGGAGAGCCTCCCGTCCGCCGTGCACGCCGCGATCGACTTCGGGCCGTGGATCGACACGGTCGCGCTGCCCGAGGGGTCGGCGGCGTCCGTGCGGGTCGACAGCCCGAGCCGTGCCGGGCTGCGGCTCGCAGTCTTCGGTCGTGGACTCGGGCAGCAGCAGCTCACTGCGCTCGCTGTCGCCGCCGAAGTGGCCATGCCCGCCGTCGCCGCCCGCATCCTCATCGACGAGGTGGCGGACGTCAACGACGCCGCCGTCGCCTCCGGCCTCCTGCGCGACTTCCTGGAGACGCGTGACAACCGGGACGCGGAGCTGGAGCAGCGCATGCTGGAGCGCGGGTGGCGCACCACCGGCTACCACCTGGGCTTCCGGCTGATCGGGCGCACCCGGCTCGACACCCTCCAGCTGCTGCGCTTCGTCTCGCGCGAGCTGACCGCCCTGCCGGTCGACTCCCACGCCGCGACCAGCGGGCGCGGAGTGACCGGCTGGCTCAGCTTCACCGCGCCCCCGTCGCCGAGCCGCGTCGAGGAGAACGTGCGCGCCCTGCACACGCTGCACACGGCCGCGCGCCGCGCCTTCAACGTCGCGACCGGTGTCGGCACGCTCGAGAGCGGGTCCGCCGGGCTGGTGGCGACCATCGACGGGGCCGCCGACGCCGCCCGCATCGCGGCCGACCGCTCCGCGACCGGCCACTTCGTCCGCATCGACGCCCTCGGACTCGAGCAGCTGCTGCTGTCGTGGACGGAGAGCGACACCTTCGTCCCCGCTGCCGAGTCCCTCCTGGCGCCGCTGATCGCCCGCGGCCCGGAGCTCGTGGAGACGCTCACCGCCTACCTCGATCACGAGTCCGGCATCGCGGCGACCGCCGACGCCCTCGGCCTGCACCGCAACACCGTCTCCACCCGCGTCGCGCGCGCCCAGGAGCTGCTGGGGCTCGACCTCGGCGACCCGGAGACCCGCCTCGCCGTCCACCTCGCCTGCCGCGCCGTGCGGCGCTGACCCCGGGAGCACCATGAGAGCCCTGCTGTACGAGACATTCGCCGCGCCGATCGCCGTCGCCGACCTCCCGGACCCCGTCGCCCCCGACGGCGGTGCGATCGTCCGCGTCGCCGCCTCCGGGCTCTGCCGCAGCGACTGGCACGCCTGGGCGGGGCACGACGACACCGTCCTCCTTCCGCACGTGCCCGGGCACGAGTTCGTCGGTGTTGTGGAGGCCGTCGGCGACGGAGTGGAGCGGTGGCGGGCGGGCGACCGGGTCACGGCGCCGTTCGTCAACGGCTGCGGGCGCTGCGAGTGGTGCCGGAGCGGACAGGCGCAGGTCTGCCCGGACCAGACCCAGCCCGGGTTCACGCACTGGGGCTCGCACGCCGATCTGGTCGCGGTGCGGGCCGCCGACCTCAACCTCGTCGCCGTGCCTGACGACATCGACGATGCGGCCGCCGCGAGCCTGGGTTGCCGGTTCGCGACCGCGTACCGCGCGATCACGGCGCGGGCCCGCATCCGGCCAGGCGAGTGGGTCGCGGTGTACGGCGCGGGCGGCGTCGGCCTCAGCGCCGTGATGATCGCCGCCGCGCTCGGTGCGCGGCCCATCGCCGTCGACCGTGCGCCGGCCGCTCTCGAGCTGGCACGGGCGTTCGGCGCCGAGCACACGCTGGAAGCCGGAGACGGGACTCCCGACGCCATCGCCGCGCTGACGGGAGGCGGCGCGCACGTCTCCGTGGACGCCGTCGGCTCCCCCGCCACGGCCGGCGCCGCCGTGCGCTCACTGCGGAGACGCGGCCGCCACGTGCAGATCGGCCTGCTGGCCGGCGGCGGACCGGTGCTCCCGCTCGACCGGGTGATCGGCTGGGAGCTGGAGGTGCTCGGCAGCCACGGCATGGCCGCCGCGGACTACGCGGGCATGCTCGACCTCGTCGCCTCCGGCGCCGTCTCCCCACGCGCCCTCGTCGGCGCCCGCGTCGGCCTCGCCGAGGCCGCCCGCCTCCTCCCCGAGGCGGCCACCGCCCCGCCCGTCGGCATCACCGTCCTCGACCCCACGCGCGACTGACCCGCGCGGCGACTCATCCCCATCCCGCCCGCCGAGGCGGCTAAAAATACGCCGTGTGCCCGGGCACAGACCGTACTTTGCGCCGCCTCGCGAGCTCGGTCAGCTGCCCGCGCGCGCCCACTCATCCATGCCCCAGCTGCCGAGACGGCGAAAAATCTCCGCGTGACCGGGCACACGGCGTACTTTTCGGCGCCTCGGTGCCAGCGAGGGGGCACATGGGCGCGCGGGTTGGCGGGAATTGGTGGGTGGGCGGCGGGATGTGGGCGGCGGCGATGCGCGGCGGTGGCTGAGGATGGGAGTATGCCGCGCACCGACCGACCCCACCGCACCGACGCCACAGCACCCTCCGCCACCACCAACACCCGAACCACCACCAACACCCGCACCACCACCAACACCCGCACCACCACCGCCACCCGCACCGACCTGCCCTCCGCGCCGGACACCCCGGCCGCGCGGGCGGCGCTCGCGCTGGCCACGGCGTACCACTCGCCGTCGCTGCTCAACCACGTCATCCGGTCGTGGCTGTGGGCCGAGGCGTTCGCTCAGCACGAGGGCCGTGACGGGATCGACCACGAGCTGCTGTACGTCTCGGCGCTGCTGCACGACATCGGGATCGTCCCAGCGTTCGACAACGTGGCCCTCTCCTACGAGGATGCCGGGGGTCACGTCGCGGTGGCGCTCACGGCGGGTGCGGGATGGGAGCCGTCGCGTCGGGTTCGCGCGCACGAAGTGATCGTGCGGCACAACTGGCCCGCGGTCGACCCGGCGTTCGACCAGGAGGGCTACCTGCTGGAGGTCGCCACCGGGCTCGACATCTCCGGGGCCCGAGCGGATGTGCTGCCGCGTGACGTCCTGCGCACCGTGCTCACCGCGTACCCGCGACTCGAGCTGGCCGCGGAGTTCGGCGCGGGCGTGACCGACCAGGCCGCACGAAAGCCGGACACGCAGGCGCATCGGCTGGTGGAGGGCGGCGTGCGCGCGAAGCTCGCCGCGAATCCGCTCGAGTCTCTGGGCTGACCTATCCTCGAGAGGTGACCACCCTGCTCGATCCCGCCGACTGGCGCGCCCGCGAGACGGCCCACGCCGCACGCGCCGACGCGCTCACGGCCGGACACCGCGAGCGGGCGGCCCGGGGCGAGAAGCATCCGGTCGAGGACTTCCTCTTCACCTACTACTCCTACGCGCCGCGCGTGCTGCGCCGCTGGCATCCCGGCGCCGGGGTGGAACTAGCGGGCGCGGCGGACGATCCGCGGGCAGCCTGGCGCTGGTACACAGCGGGCACGGCGGCGGGCGCGGTCACGGTCGACCACGCAGCGTTCGCCGCAGACAAGGGCACGCTGCTGCGCTCCGTGGAGCGCATCCTCCGTTCCACGGTCGCGCGTCCCGGGCAGTTCGGCTGCTTCGGGCTGCACGAGTGGGCGATGGTCTACCGGCAGGACGAGCGCCGCCACGCGGTGCCGCTGCGGCTCGGCCGTGACGGCACCGACGCGGTCGTCGAGTCGCACGAGCTGCGCTGCACGCACATCGACGCGTTCCGGTTCTTCACCCCGGACGCCGTGCCGCGCAACCGCTTCGCCCCGACACGCGAGACGCAATCCGAGCTGGAGCAGCCGGGCTGCCTGCACGCCGGGATGGACGTCTACAAATGGGCGATGAAGCTCGGTCCGCTCGTGCCCGGCGAGCTGCTGCTCGACGCGTTCGAGCTGGCGCGGGACATCCGCCTGCTCGACATGCAGGCCTCCCCCTACGACATGCGGCCGTGGGGCGCGGACCCGGTCGCGATCGAGACCCCCGAGGGCAAGGCGGAGTACGTGCGTCGCCAGCGCGGATTCGCCGAGCGGTCGAACGCCCTGCGCGGAGCCCTGCTGGCGGCCGCGTTCGGCGACGCGTGACCGGCGCCCGAGCTCGCGCGCCGCACACCGCCCGCGGCCGGCGTCAGCCGCCGGCGCCGCCCCCTCCGGTCAGGCCGCCGTTCCCGTTCCCGCCGCCGTTCCCGCCGCCGTTCCCAGCGCCCGTCCCCGGTGTCGAGGTCGGCTTGCCGGTCGAGCCGCTTCCCGGGGGCGGTGTCGCGCTCGGCGCCGCCTGCCCGCTGCTCAGCTGGATCGTCACGCTCCCGCCACCCTCGATCGCCGAGCCGGCCGGCGGGTCGGTGCTCGCGACGGTGCCGGCGGTCTGGGTGCTGTCGACGGGGGTCTGGTCGACAGTGACGTCGAGACCGAGCGCCTCCAGCAGCTTCTGCGCCTGGTCGGGGGTCTTGCCCGTGACGTCCGGCACCGTCACCCTGCTGCCGTAGAGGGAGCTGTTCGTCGGCTTCGTGAAATCGTCGCCGCCGTAGAGCTGGTCCAGCGCCTTCTGGATGGGCTTCACGATGGAGAACTTGACGTTGCCGCCGCCGATGCCGTCGAAGCTGAGGCTGCGCAGCGGCGTGGAGCCCGACACGTTGCCGACCCACGTGGCCTGCGCGACCTTGGTCGTGGAGGTGATCAGCCAGTTCTGCAGCGAGTCGTCGGTGGTGCCGGTCTTGCCCATGATCGGGGTGCCGTCCCACGGGTTGGCGCTCGTCGCGGTGCCGTCGGTCATCACGCCTTCGAGCGCGTAGGTGACGCCGGCCGCGATGTCCTTGTCGAGTCCCTGCGTGCAGGTGGTGGGACTCACGGCGTGGGCGCTCCCGTCGGCGTTGATCACCTTGTCGATCGCGACCGGGGTGCACACCGTTCCGCCATCGGCGATGCCCGCATACGCGGTCGCCATCGTGAGCGGCGCGACCTCGTTGGTGCCGAGGATCATCGACGGGTACGAATTCAGTGTGCCCCCCGTGGCGGCCGTATGGATGCCGAGTGATTTCGCCGCGTTCAGGATGGAGCAGAGATCGGTCTTCGTCGCCATCTGAGCGAAGGCGGTGTTCACGGACTCCGCCGTCGCCGCCATCACGGACAGCCGGCTCGCCGACCCCTCGTCGTTCGACACCTGCCACGACGGACCGGAGATGTCGCCGCACGTGCTCGTGAAGTCCGACATCGGGAAGGTGTGCTGCGACGCGTTGATGTACTCGTACAGGCTGTGCCCGGCCTCCAGCCAGGCAGCCAGGTCGAACGCTTTGAACGTCGATCCGGTCTGGAACCCGGACGACCCGCCGTACGCCTCGTCGGTGTTGTAGTTCACCGCGGTCGTGCCGTCCACCGGTTGATCCGTGTTGTTGAAGGCGCGATTCTGCACCATGGTGACGAT
Organism: Leifsonia sp. ZF2019; assembly: GCF_019924635.1. NCBI lineage: Bacteria > Bacillati > Actinomycetota > Actinomycetes > Micrococcales > Microbacteriaceae > Leifsonia > Leifsonia sp. ZF2019. The sequence goes on along the minus strand of NZ_CP065037.1, from coordinate 1,454,462 downwards.
GCGTCCCGTGCCGAGCTCTACGGACACGTTCGACGCGCCCAGGTCGATACCCGCCTTGGTCGCTGGGATGTAGGTGCTCAGCGACTGCTGAGCGACCGCCTGCAGGTCGAGGTTGAGCGTCGTGTAGATCTTGAGGCCACCGCGGTTGAGGGTCGCCCAGCGGTCGTCGGCGGTCTTGCCGTAAGCGGGGTCGTTGAGGATGACGTCGCGCACGTAGTCGCAGAAGAACGCGGCGTTGTACTGCTGGGCCGCGGCGCATCCCGAGGTCGTCGGAGTGACGGTCGGCTGCACCGGCGTCTTCTTGGCCGCGTCGCGGTCGGCCGCGGTGATCTTGTGGTTCACGTACATGCGGTCGAGCACGTAGTCGCGACGCGCCTTGGTGAGCGCGTACCCGTTCGCCGCACCATTCGTCTTGCTGTCCGGCTCGTCGATGCGGAGGTTGGCCGGGTTGTTCACGATCGCGACCAGGGTCGCGGCCTGCGCGAGTGACAGGGCGTTCGCGTCCACGTTGAAGTAGTAGTGCGCTGCCGCCTCGATGCCGTACACCTGGCCGCCGAAGCCGACGACGTTCAGGTATCCCATCAGGATGTCCTTCTTGCTGTACTTCTTCTCCAGCCCCACCGCGTAGCGCATCTCCTGCACCTTGCGCTGGAGGGTCTGGCCCGCGGCGTCGTCGTAGCAGGCCTGCACCTTCTTCGCGTCCGTCAGCGCCTCGCACTTCTCGACCTCGACGTTCTTCACGTACTGCTGGGTGATCGACGAGCCGCCCTGCACGTTTCCGCCGACGACGGTCGCGAGCGCACCGCGGACCGTGCCGAGCACATCCACCGCGCCCTCGGAGTAGAACCGCGGATCCTCGGCCGCGACGACGGCGTCCTTGACGTTCTGCGACACCGCGTCCCAGGTCACGTCCTGCCGGTTCTGTGCGTAGAACGTGGCGATCGGCACATCCTGACCGCCCTGCTTCGCGTAGACGGTCGAGTTCTGCGCGAACTGCTGGATCTGCAGGTTCGCGGGCAGCGCGTTGAAGTCGGAGATGCCGGCGGCGGCCGCGACGCCCGTTCCCAGGAAACCCGGAAGAACGAACAGCGAGCTGAGTACCGCGGCGACCAGCGTCAGGCCGACGAACTGCCAGATCGCGCGCCCCCGCGTCTGCGGCATGCGCGGCTCCAGCCGCCGGACCGGCGCCAGGATGCGGTCAATCAGCGGCGGACGGTTCGAATCGTGAGTGGACACCCGTCCACGCTTCCAAACCGGACTGGGGAATCGGTCAGCGGGAGGTGGGCGCAGATTCGTGGATGTACAGGAAACGAGCCCACGCGTCGTGCGAGAGACGGAACACGCCGCGCCCGCGGATGCGGACGCGGCGTGTCGAGACCGCTGGAGGCGGGATCAGGCGGCGGTGGCGAAGACGGCCTGCGCGCTGACGCGCAGCTCGCCGTCCCCCGCGTCCACCACGACCGTTCCACCCTCGGCGACCTCCCCGGTCACCATCAGGTCGGCGACGCGATCGTCCACCTCGCGCTGGATGACCCGGCGCAGCGGGCGGGCGCCGTACTCGGGCTCGTAGCCGGCGTCGGCGATCCACGCGACCGCGGCCTCCGTCGCCTCGAACCCGATGCCCCGGGCGGCCAGGCGGGAGGCCGTGGCCGTCAGGAGCAGGCGCACGATGCTGGTCAGCTGCTCGGTGTCGAGCTTGCGGAACAGCACGATCTCGTCGATGCGGTTGAGGAACTCGGGACGCATGGCCTCGCGCAGCTTGCCCATGACGCGATCGCGCAGGTCCTTCTCGGACGAGAAGCCGTCCGCGCCCGGCGCGACGAAGCCGAGGGCTCCGCTGCGGGAGGCGAGGAACTCCGAGCCGAGGTTGGAGGTCATGATGACGACCGTGTTGCGGAAGTCGACCGTTCGGCCCTGCCCGTCGGTGAGACGACCGTCGTCCAGCACCTGCAGCAGCAGGTTGAAGACGTCGGGGTGGGCCTTCTCGATCTCGTCGAACAGCACCAGCGAGTACGGGTTGCGGCGCACGCGCTCGGTGAGCTGACCGGCCTCGTCGTAGCCGACGTATCCGGGAGGGGCGCCGACCAGTCGGGCGACCGTGTGGCGCTCGCCGAACTCGCTCATGTCGAATCGCAGCATCGCCTTCTCGTCCCCGAACAGGGACGCCGCGAGCGACTTCGCCAGCTCGGTCTTGCCGACACCGGTCGGACCGAGGAAGAGGAAGCTGCCGACGGGGCGGCGCTCGTCTCCGAGCCCGGTGCGGTTGCGCCGCACGGCCTTGGCGACTGCGGTGACCGCGTCGTCCTGGCCGATGACGCGCTCGTGCAGCTCCGCCTCCAGCCTCGCCAGGCGCTCGCGGTCGGCCTCGCCGATGCGGGAGACCGGGATGCCGGTCGAGCGGGAGACGATGGCCGCGATCTCGGGCTCGTCCACGACCGCGTCGGGCCGCGGCGCGCTGGCCAGCTCGTCGAGCGAGCGCTGCACCGCCTCGATCTCGTCACGCAGGCGCGACGCCTCCTCGTAGTGCTCGGCCGCGACCGCCGAGTTCTTCTCGGACTCCAAGGTCGCCAGCCGCTGCATCAGCTCGGAGGTGTCCACCCGCTTGCCGAGCGACAGGCGCAGCCGCGCCCCGGCCTGGTCGATCAGGTCGATGGCCTTGTCGGGCAGAAAGCGGTCGGAGACATACCGGTCGGAGAGCTCGACGGCGGCGCGCAGGGCGTCGTCCGTGTAGCTCACGCCGTGGTGCTCCTCGTAGGCGCCGCGGAGGCCCTGCAGGATGAGCACGGCGTCCTCGACGCTCGGCTCGCCGACCGTCACGGGCTGGAAGCGGCGCTCGAGCGCCGGGTCCTTCTCGATCCGGCGGTACTCCTTGAGCGTCGTCGCACCGACCAGGTGCAGGTCGCCGCGGGCGAGGCGGGGCTTCAGGATGTTGCCCGCGTCCATCCCGCCGGACTCGCCGGACCCTCCGGCGCCGACCACGGTGTGCAGCTCGTCGATGAACACGATCAGCTCGTCCGATCCGGCGCTGATCTCGTCCATGAGCGCGGTGAGCCGCTCCTCGAAGTCGCCGCGGTACCGGGTACCCGCGACCATCCCGGCCAGGTCGAGCGTGACGACCTTCTTGTCGCGCAACTGCTCCGGAACGTCACCGGCGACGATCGCACGGGCCAGACCCTCCACGATCGCTGTCTTTCCCACGCCGGCCTCGCCGACCAGCACGGGGTTGTTCTTGGTACGGCGGGAGAGGATCTCGACGGTCTGCACGATCTCGTCCAGGCGGCCGACGACCGGGTCGAGCCGTCCCTCGCGGGCGAGCTCGGTCAGGTCGGTGCCGAAGCGGTCGAGCATCGGGGTGTCGGACTCGTCGTCCGCCGTCTCGGGCTCGCCCATGGCGCCCGCGCCGACCGTCGCGGTCTGGCGCATGGCGTTGGTGAGAGCGTCCGCGGTCACGCCGGCGGCCTGCAGGACCTGCCCCGCGGGGGCGTCCTGACCGATGACCAGCGCGAAGAAGAGGTGCTCCGGGTCGATGTAGGTCGAGCCGGAGGCGCGGGCGACCTGGTAGGCGTGGAAGAGGGCGCGCTGCGCGGACGGCGTGATGGAGGCGGCGTCCGCATCCACCGTCTCGCCCGAGGCGGGGAGGCGCTGCTCGGCCGCGAGCACGACGCGCGCCGGGTCGACCCCGATGCCGCGCATCGCGTCGGCGGCGGGCTCCTCGCCCGCCATGACGCGCAGGATGTGCAGGGCGTCCAGCTCGCGGTGGCCGTGCTCCAGGGCGAAGCGGCCCGCCTCGGCGAGGATCTCCTGCGTCCGCCGGCTCAGGAACCGGCTGATGTCGATCGAGCGCGCGGCGCGCGCACGCTCGCCCGCGAGGTAGCGGGCCAGGAACTCGTCGAACGAGCCGGCTCCGCCGCTCTCGGGAGTGAAGTTCTCGGGCACGTGATCTCCAGTTTCTAAAGTTGAGTGGTGTGCACTCAAGTTCAACGATACGGGCGGAGCGATATTCCCGGGCCGCGGGAGGCGATCGTGTCCGCTTGCAGAGAACGCCGCGAAGGCGTTGCATCGGAGCCATGACACGACGCAGCCCCGCTCGCACCGCCGTCCGCCTCCTCCTCGGCGCAGGACTCGTCTTCGCCGGCGTGAGCCATCTCACGTTCGCCCGCGAGGACTTCCGGGCGCAGGTGCCCGACTTCGTGCCTCTCGACGAGGACACGACGGTGCTCGCATCGGGTGTCGTCGAGATCGCGCTCGGGACCGCTCTGGCCCTCACCCCGCAGCGGGAGGGGCTCGCCAGCCGCAGCACCGTCGGCTGGGCGGCGGCCGCCTTCTTCGCGGCGGTGTTCCCCGGCAACGTCTCGCAGTGGCAGCACCGTCGCAGCGCGTTCGGGCTCGACACCGACCGCAAGCGCCTGATCCGCCTGTGGTTCCAGCCCGTGCTCATCGCCGCTGCGCTCTACGGCACCAACGACCGCCGCTGACGCGCGCGATTCGTGCCGACGCCGGCTCTCCGGAGATCCGGACAGACTCGCCGCTCAGTTCGCCGGACCTCCGGAGGTTCCGCCTCCTTGCCGGGGAATCTCCGAATCGTCCGAGGCGCAGGCGGCGGTCTGGGCGGGGTTGCGGGAGCGTGGATGAGCGATTTTAGACTGGAGTCGGCCGCGCGCCGCCCCCATCCACTGACGCTCACCGACGGGAGACTCATGCCGCATCCGGCCCGCCGCACCGCACCTCTGCTCCTCTCGGCCGCTCTCGCGACCGCGTTCGCCCTCGCGGGCTGCTCGGCCGGAAGCGCCGGCGGCTCGACCCCCGCGGGCTCGACTCCGCCCGTGGCCTCCCCCACTCCGACGCCCACGTACGCGGGCACGGCGGTCGGGGTGACGTGCACGGACGTCTTCGCCGGCGGCGACGTCGCCGCCGCGCTGCCGGGCTACGCGCTCAAGGCCTCCTTCACCGCTCCGGAGGGCTCGTCGGCTGCCCTCGCCGCACGAATCGACGGGGTCGCGTGCGGTCTCACGTCGCCTACGGGCCCGATCTCGGTCGGGCTGTCGAAGCCCGACGCGGCGAGCTCGGCCGCGCTGCAGAAGGCGCGCACGGCGACCGGGTCTCCGGTCACCGGCTTCGGGTCGGACGTCACGGCGACCTTCGACGAGATGACCGGCCAGGAGGACCTCTTCACCGCCACCGGTGTCTGGATCAGCGTGCAATCGTCGGGTTTCACGAACCCCGAGGTCGCCCGGCCCCTGCTGCAGTTCATCACCCAGGCGCTGCCGTCGGGTTGAACCGCCGCCTCCACCGGTCGGATCGACCGGCGCGCATGTCGCCGGGGCGGGGTACCGTCGGGGCATGGAGATCGTCCTCGTCCCCGCTTTCTGGCTGAACGCGCGCGCGTGGGAGCAGGTGACGCCCACCATCGAAGCGGCGGGTCACCACACGCATCCCCTGACCCTGCCCGGGCTGGAGGCCGTGAGCGCTCCCCGGGCGGGTATCGGCGTGGCCGAGCACGTCGCCGCGATCACGGCGGCCGTCGACGCCGCGGGCGACCGCGGCGCGCGCGATGTCGTGCTGGTCGGGCACTCCGGCGGCGGGCCGCTGGCGAACGCCGCGCTCGACGCCCGGCCCGACCGGGTGGCGCGGATCGTCTTCGTCGACTCCGCTCCGCTGCCGCCGGGAGGCGTCATCCCGAGCGGCCTGGAGCCGGTGGACGGCGAGGTGGCCCTGCCCGCGTGGGACGACTTCGAGGACGAGGACCTGGTCGGGCTCGACGACGAGCTTCGCGCCGCCTTCCGCCGCGACGCGGTGCCCGAGCCCGGCGATGTCGTCACCGGTGCGATCGAGCTGCGCGACGACGCCCGGCGTCGCGCGGTGCCGGCGACGGTCATCGCCTGCGAGTTCCCGGAGGCCGACCTGCGCCGCTGGGTCGCCTCCGGCGAGGACTTCTGCCGCGAGCTCGGCGCCCTCGACCGCTACGACGTGGTCGAGCTGCCGACCGGGCACTGGCCGATGTTCACCCGGCCGGCGGATCTCGGGGCGGCGATCGCGGAGGCCGCCGCCCGATGAGCCCGGCCGCCCGCTCCACCGTCGTCGTGATCGGCAGCGGCGTCGCCGGTGCGGCGACCGCCTTCGCGCTCGCCCGGCGCGGCGTCGCGGTCACGATCGCCGACGCCGGCCTCGCGGGGCGCGCCACCGATGCCGGGGCGGGGATCATCCAGCCCTGGACGTCGACCGCGTCCGGCGACTTCTACGAGCTCTACGCCGCGGGCGCCGACTACTATCCCGAGCTGATCGAGCGTCTGGCCGAGACCGGAGTCGACGACATCGGCTTCCGTCGGTCGGGCGCGCTCATCGTCAACCGCGACCCGGAGGTCGTGGACGCGGCGGAGGCGCGCGTGGCGGCCCGCGCCGGGGAGGCCCGCACCATCGGGCAGGTCCGGCGCATCGACGCGACGGCCGCCCGAGCGCTCTTCCCGCCGCTCGGCGACGGTTTCCACGCCCTCCACATCTCCGGTGCTGCGCGGGTGGACGGCCGGTCGCTGCGAACGGGGCTGCTCGCCGGCGCCCGCGCGCACGGAGCCACGCACCTCGACGGAACGGTCCACCTGGGGGCGGACGGCGTTCCCCGTATCGAGCAGAACGAGCTCCACGCCGACGCCGTGGTGGTCGCCGCGGGCGCGTGGACGAACCGGGTGCTCGATCGCCTCGGCGCCCGGGTCCCGGTGGAGCCCCAGCGTGGCCAGATCACACACCTGCGGGTCGACGGTGTGGAGACCCGCGACTGGCCCTCCGTGCATCCCGTCGCACCGCACTACCTGGTCGCCTTCGACGACTCGCGCGTCGTGGTCGGCGCCACCCGCGAGACGGGGTCGGGGTTCGACGCCCGCATCACCGCCGCCGGGCAACAGCAGGTGCTCGCGGACGCCCTCACCGTCGCCCCCGGCCTCGCCGACGCCACGGTGATCGAGACCCGGGTCGGTCTCCGCCCGCTGCCCGAGGGCGACCTGCCGTCGGTCGGCGCGCTCGACGGGCACCCCGGTGTGTTCGTGAACGCGGGCTTCGGTGCGGGCGGCCTCACGATGGGGCCGCTCGTCGGCGACCTCCTCGCCGAGCAGATCGTGGGAGGCGTGGCGCCATGATCCTGACCCGCGAGGAGGCGCGTCGCATCGCCGTGCGGGCGCAGCGCCTCGACGCGACACGGCCGACGGGACTCGTGCCGCTCATCGAGCACCTGACGTTCCTGCAGCTCGACCCGACCGCGGCCGTCGCCCCGAGCGCCGAGCTGATCGCGTTCACCCGGCTGGGACCGGCGTTCGCGCCGGGCGAGGTGTCGGAGGCGCTCGAGCGTGACCGGCTGCTCTACGAGGTCAAGGCGATGGACGATCCGAAGCAGCCGCCGTTCGCGATGATCCGCCCTGTCTCCGACCTCGGCCTCCACCTCGACCGCATGTCGCGCTGGCCGGACGCGGTGCCGGCCTGGGCGGCCTGGCTTACTGCCAACGACGCCTTCCGCCGCGACGTGCTCGCGCGCCTGCGCGATCAGGGCCCGACGCTGTCGAAGGACATCCCCGATACCGCGGCGGTCCCGTGGCAGTCGAGCGGATGGACGCACAATCAGAACGTCACGCGGATGCTCGAACTGCTGCAGGGCCGCGGGGAGGTCGCGGTGGCCGGGCGCGTGGGCCGGCAGCGCACCTGGGATGTCGCCGACCGGGTCTACCCCGCCGGCATCGAGGTCGTCCCCGAGGCGGAGGCCGCGCCGCTGCGCGACGCACGCCGGCTCGGCGCCCTCGGCATCGCCCGGGCGGCACTCGTGGGCGAGGCGGGTGAGCCCTCCGAGGTGGAGGGCAGCGCGCTCGCCTGGCACGTGGATCCGGAGATGCGGGACGCCGCCGCGGCCGCCGACTTCGGCGGGCGTGTGGCCCTGCTCTCCCCGTTCGACCGGCTGGTGCACGATCGCGTGCGCAGCCGGGAGGTCTTCGGGTTCGAGTACCTGCTCGAGATGTACAAGCCCGCGACGCAGCGCCGCTGGGGGTACTTCGCGCTGCCGATCCTGTACGAGGACCGCCTGGTCGGCAAGCTGGATGCGACGGCCGACCGCAAGGCGGGCGTGTTCCGTGTCGCCGCCGTGCACGAGGACGAGCCGCTCTCCCCAAGCGCACACGATGCCGTCGACGCCGCCGTCGCCGAGCTCGCCGCCTGGCTCGGCCTCGCGGTCGCGCGCTGACCCGTACCGCGCCCTTCCGCGCACAGGGGTCGCATTCTGCCGGAATGCGCGCGGCATTCCGGCAGAATGCGACCCCTGGAAGGCGAGCCGGGCGGCGTGCTGGGCACGCAGTCGTTCGCGGGGTAGCGTGTGCGCCATGGACGTGACGGCATGGCTCCTCGACGGCGACCCCGCGATCCGGTGGCAGACGCGGCGCGACCTGCTGGGCGAGCCGCCGTCCGCGTGGGCGGAGGACCGCGCAGCCGTCGAGCGCACGGGCTGGGGCGCAGCACTGCTGGATGCGCAGGATCCGTCCGGCACGTGGGGTGGAGCTGTCTGGAAGCCGGAGGACTGGGACGCCACCGACGACACGATGCTGCTGCTCGCGACGCTCGGCGCCGCACCGGACGGCCCTCGGATGGCGGAGGCGCTGAGGCGTGTCCGCCAGGGCGTCGACTGGGGTGAAGAGTGGGGCCGCAGCCCGTTCTTCGAGGGCGAGGTCGAGCCGTGCATCAACGGCCGCGTGCTCGTCGCCGGGGCCGCGTTCGGCTCCGCGAGCGAGCGCATCGTCGGCCTGCTGCTCGCCGATCAGAAGGACGACGGCGGCTGGAACTGCTACTCGGAGGACCACGCGGATCCCGGCTCGTTCCATTCGACGATCTGTGCGCTGGAGGGGCTGGTCGCCTACCGCGGCGCCGACGGGCCGACCGACGTCTCCGCCGCCATCGCCCGCGGCCACGCCTACCTGCTCGACCGCGCGCTCCTCCGGCGCAAGCGCGACGGCACGCTGATCGACGAGGACTGGCTCACCTTCCGTTTCCCGACGTATTGGCGCTACGACGTGCTGCGTGGGCTGGATCACCTCCGCGCTGCGGGAGTCCCCGCCGACGACCGCGTCGCCGAGGCCGTCGAGCTGGTCGCGGGCAAACGTGGAGGGGACGGCCGCTGGCTGCTGGAGGCCGCCATCCCGGGCCGCACCATCGTCACGATGGAGCAGGTGGGCGAGCCGAGCCGGTGGCAGACGCTGCGCGCGCTGCGGGTGCTGGCGTGGGCGGGCCGACCGAGCGCGTGAAAGGCCTCTAGACGCACGATCCCGCGCAGCACTACTCTCAGCTCACGCCCAGGTCACAAGGAGCCGGGGCAAGGAGGGGTACGACATGTCTTTCTGGGACAACTTCTGGAACATCATCTGGCTCTTCTTCTGGAGCTTCGCGTTCATCGCCTACCTGTTCGCGCTGTTCTCGATCATCAGCGACCTGTTCCGGGACCACAAGCTCAACGGATGGTGGAAGGCGCTCTGGATCCTCTTCCTGATCTTCGTGCCGTTCCTCACCGCCCTGGTCTACCTGATCGCACGCGGTCCGGGAATGGCCGAGCGCAGTCAGCGCGACGCCAAGCAGGCGCAGTCCGCGGCGGACCAGTACATCCGCCAGGTCGCGGGCACGAGCCCGGCCGACGAGATCGCCAAGGCGAAGGCTCTGCTCGACTCGGGCACGATCACCCAGGCGGAGTTCGACCACCTCAAGTCCGTCGCGCTCGGCCACCAGGCCACGGCTCCCACGTCGCCCGCGGCGCCGACCGCCTGAGTCGACGGCGCGTCGTCCGACCGGTTGAGGCGAGCCGCACTGCCGGTCGGATCCGCGCCGTCTGTCGGGCGCTCAGTGCTGCAGGGCGATCTTCAGCACGATCACGACCACGCCGAACAGCCCGGTGACGACCGCTCCGAGCAGGCAGGACCAGAGCGGCCGATGACGCACGAGGAAGACGAGGAATCCCAGCAGCGCGAGCATGAGCACCGCCAACCACAGCGCGAGGAAGGTCGCGAACTCCGCGGTGAGGATGCCGACCACGGCGAGCACCAGCGGCACGCTCGGGATGACGGCCGCTTCGAGCATGCCCGCCGACTCCGCCATCGCGTGGCGGAGCGAGTCCCGCATCCGATCGCTCAGCCGGTCGGCGTCGCCGTGGAAGCCGAGGGCGGTCGAGTAGACGTGCGCCAGCCAGAACACGACGATGCTCACCACCGAGAGCACCAGCACCCGCACGGCGGCGGTCGGATCCCGGTCGTCGACCGTCGCCGCCGCGACGACGCTGGCGTACACGATCGTTCCGTAGATCGCGGCGGGCGTCCCCCAGTGCTGCCACAGGGCACGCTGCACCCGGATGGTCTGATTGTCCGCCTGGTTCAGATCCATGCCGTCAGGCGCTCGCCCGCGCCTCCACCGCCAGGTCACCCCCGCCCTCGACGGTGAGGCGCTTGCCGACCCGCACCAACTGCGGCTCGTCCGAGAAGCCGCCGGCGAACAGCGCCTCCCCCTTGCGGAACGTGGGCGACTGCTCGAGCACCGCCGCCGGGACGAATCCGAACACGTCCGCGATCTCGGCGAGATCGCGCGGCGCGTTCATGCGCATCAGGCCGAGATTGTCGCACTGCGAGAGCACATTGGGGTGGATCTTGGTCGGGCGCTGGGTCGAGAGGAACAGCCACAGCCCGAATTTGCGGCCCTCCGCGGCGATCTGGATGATCTGCTCGATCAGCTGCTGCTCGATGTCGTTGCGCGCGACCGGCGGGCAGAAGTTGTGCGCCTCGTCGATCACGATGAGCAGCGGTCGGCGTTCCATCCGCCGCTGCCAGAGGTGCTCCAGCACGCAGAGCGCGGCCGCCTGCGGCTCGCCCGTGTGCGAGAACCCGCCGACGTCCAGCACGGTCACGCGCGGCCGCTCGTCGAGCACGTCGACCACGGAGGCGCGACCGAGCGACCAGAGCGGCCATTTCAGAATCTGCAGGTTGTCGATGCGCATCCCCAGCCTCCGCCTGGCCGGGTCGTCCGACGCGAAGAGGTTGTCGAGGAAGCCGACCTGATCGTAGTGCTCCGCGCGCTTGTCGAGGTGGAGCAGCGCGTTGTACTCCTCCTCGTCGGCGATGGGGTCGAGGCGCCCGACCGCGGCCTGGGACCGCACGCTCAGGTCGACGTAGCGGGCACGCAGTTGCGGCTCCTCGGCCGTGCTGCTGTGGAAGACGCGGATGTCGGTCTCCTGAAGGCGGGCGGCCTGCGCAGGGTCGGCGTCCTCCCTGGTCCGGTCCAGCTGTACGAAGTCGGCGTTCGGGTCCATGATGCCCATCGGGAGCTCGGTCTCCAGCAGCAGCTGCTCCAGCACGACGCCGAGTGCGTACGTCTTGCCCGACCCGCTCTGCCCGCACCAGAAGGTGTGCCGGTTGAAGCGGGAGCCGTCGATCACGGCGGGCCGGTCGGGCGCGTCGACCAGCGTGCCGATCGTCAGCGGGATCATCGTGTCTCGTCCATGGTCGGCCCCTTCCGCCTGCCGCGATCGTAGCCAGCCGCCTGCGCGGCGCACCAGACCCGGCCCGCGGCTCAGCGGGCGAGGGGCCGCAGGTTCTCGGGCAACGGGAACGGCAGCGTGTAGAACAGCTGGGGTGCGCCGACGGCGCCGAAGTCGTCCTGCTTGGCGACGATCCGGTTCGGCGACACCTCGGCCAGACGCACGCGCAGCCAGCTGCCGTCGTCGAGCCTCAACTCGTACAGCTCGGCGAGGTAGCCGATCCCCGCGCGGTCCAGGGTCTTCTCCGCCGTGAGCCAGTCGACCGCGCCCGCGAGCTCGCGGCCGAGCAGATCGACGGGGACGAAACCGTCGCCCTCCGGACGCATCCATCCCACGCGCTCGCCGTCGTCTCTGCGGTGCTCGATCCAGTCCTCCATGCGGTCTAACCTAGCGGCCCACGCGCGGCTAGGATGAGGCCGCTGCGGGCGCACCCGACACCCGCCGACCGCTCGTCGCCGCGAGAAGGGCTCAGCATGGACATCGACACTGTCAGCCCCCGGGCCGAGACACCCCTCGACGAGGAGGAGCTCGCCGACGCCGGGCGGGCGCGCCGCGAGAGCCTCCCCCGCTCGGCGCACGCGGAGTACACGCCGCCCGCCGGCCGGGACCCGCTCGGAATCCTCGCCACCCAGCACGAGGCGAGGCTGCAGAGCCTCGTCGACCTGCGGGTCGAGCGGATGAGCGCGGATGCCTTCTCGTTTTACCGCGGCACGGCGGCCATCCAGTCCGCCGATCTGGCCGGCGGTCCCACGACCGGCACCGAGGTCGTCGTGTGCGGTGACGCCCACCTGTCGAACTTCGGCATGTTCCGCTCGCCCGAGAACGCCATGGTCTTCGACATCAACGACTTCGACGAGGCGACCGTCGGCCCGTGGGAGTGGGACCTCAAGCGCCTCCTCGGCAGCGTCGTCATCGCAGGGCGATCGCTGGGCGCCGCCGAGCCGGACCTCGTCGGGATCGAGGAGGACGCCGCGAGCGCCTACCGCGACTGGCTGGCCCGCACCCTCCGCCACAGCCTGCGCGAGCGCTACTTCCGCCCGACCTCGGTCAACGAACGGCACCGTCGCCTGCACCCGGAGACCGAGCGGATGATCCAGGAGGTCGCGCGCGCCTCCGGCAAGCGCACGAGCCAGCGCGTGGCGAAGCGCGCTCTCGAGCCGGACGGCGCCGGCGGCCTGCGCTTCGTCGACCGTCCGCCCATCCTGCAGCGCGCCGAGGAGGAGATCCGCGATCTCGCGGACGCCGCCTTCCAGCGCTACCGGGCGACCGTGCCGCCGAACGTCGCACTGTTGCTCTCGCAGTACCGGCTGGTGGATGTCGCCCGCCGCGTCGTCGGGGTGGGAAGCGTCGGCACCCGGTGCTTCATCCTCGCTCTCCGCGGACCGGCGGACGAGACGCTCATCCTGCAGCTGAAGGAGGCGGGCACCTCCGTCGTCGAGCAGTTCGGCGGGGTGGCGCCGCTGCCCGGCTACCTCGACCCCGAGCTGTTCCCCGCGCAGCAGGGCTACCGCGTCGTCGCCTGCCAGCGCATCCTGCAGGCCGTCTCCGACCCGTTCCTCGGTTTCTTGGCGGAGCGCGGGTTCACCTTCTACATGCGGCTGTTCCGCAACCGGAACGCCTCGTTCGAGATCGGAACGATGAGCCCGGTGCAGTTCAGCGACTACGCGCGGGTCTGCGCGGTGGTGCTCGCGCGTGCGCACGCCCGGTCGCCCAAGGCCGCGTTCGTGTCCGGCTACCTGGGCAGCGGCGACGCCTTCCCCCGCGCGGTCGCACGCTGGTCGTCGGCGTACGCCGACCAGGCGGAGCGGGACTTCGCGACGTTCGTGGAAGCGGCACGGGACGGGCGGTTCACGGTCGCCGCCTAGCCGCGTCGCCTCCCGGATGCGCCTCCTCCTGGACGCGTCGCCTCTCAGACGCTGCCGGCGCGAAGGGAGCCGACCATGCTGCGCAGTATCCGCAGCGCGGCGGACCGATCCTCGTCGTCCAGACCCGCCAGCATCCGCAGTTCGACGGAGCGGACGGCTGCCGACGCCGCATCCAGGCTCCGCCTCCCCCGGGGCGTGAGCCGTGTCGGCAGCGCTTTGCCGACCGGAGCCTCGGCGGGGCGCGTCACGAAGCCGTCCCGCTCGAGCGCCTGCAGCAGCACGTTCATGGACTGCCGGGTCACGAATGTCCCCCGCGCGAGCTCCGAGTTCGACAGGCCGGGTCGCTGCGCGAGCAGTTCGAGGCACGAGTAGTGCGTCACGGTCATCCCGAGCGGTTTCAGCACCTCCTCCATGGCCGCGCGGAGAGCGCTGGACGCCTCTTTGAGGAGGTATCCCAGGGACGTCTCGAGGTCGATTCCCTCGCCATCTTGACTCATGTCAGTATTCTGACATAGATTCTCTCATGTCAGAAAACTGACACATGAACGAAGGAGCACCCCATGCCCGCCACCGGCCCCGACTTCCTCTCCCTCCAGGTGCGCGACCTCGACGCCTCGCAGGCGTTCTACGAGCGCTACCTGGGCCTCGTCCGCTCCCCCGCGGGCCCCCCGCACGCCGTCGTCTTCGCGACGGCTCCGATCGCGTTCGCGCTCCGCGACATCGCACCCGGCACCGACCTGGACGCCGCGCCGCAGCCCGGCATCGGCGTCGCGCTCTGGCTGCACGCCACCGACGTGCAGGCCATCCACGACGCGCTCGCCGCCGACGGCCACCCCATCGTCACTGCGCCGTTCGACGGGCCGTTCGGTCGCACGTTCACCTTCTCCGACCCGGATGGCTACCAGATCACCCTGCACGACCGCGCGTGAGCCGTCATCAGGCTGGATGCGCCCGCCGCTGCCCGGGCGGCAGCAGGAACGCCCGCACCGCCTTCAGCACGGCGGGCGTGTCGAGCTGCAGCCCGTGGCCGGCGTCGAACGCCTGGAGCCGCGCGTCCTGGATGCCATCGGCGAGCAGCTGCGCCTGCGGCAGCGGCGTGAGCGCATCGTGCTCGCCGTGCAGCACGAGCGTCCGGGCGCGGATGCGGGCCAGCGCCTCGCGGGCGTCGTGGTCCCGGCTGGCGGCGAAGTGACCGCGCAGCGCCTCGCGGCCGGCGACACGGGTGAAGAAGCCGTCGACGGCCGCGGGGTGCGCCTCCGCCCAGGCGGCGTCGAAGAACAGGGGCGTCATCCGTGCGCGATCCCCGCTCAGCAGGTCGGCGACCACCGCCGGGTCGCGTCGCTCGCCCCCGCGGTCGCTCGCCGTGGTGGCGATGAGCACGAGGCGACGCACCCGCTCCGGGTCGTCTGCGGCGAGCCACTGCGCGACGCGGCCGCCCATCGAGTGGCCGACCACGTGCGCGGCCGCGACCCCGGCCGCGTCGAGCACCGCGACCGCGTCGTTGGCGAACGCTCTGGTCGTGTAGCGGGCGGCGTCGCCGCCGTCGCTGTCTCCGATGCCGCGATGGTCGAACACGATCACCCGGAAGTCGCGTGCGAGCGCGTCGGCGAAGGGACCCCAGCCGTGCATCCCCGTCGCCTGACCGGCGATGAGCAGGACGGGAACGCCGGTCCCCCGCTCGGCGAAGGCGATGCGCGCCCCGTCGTCGGCGATGGCGTAGTCGGGCACGAACGCCCAGCCTAGTCCCGGTCGCGCGTGTCGACGGTGCCGCGACCGTGCGTCGGCCGGGCGCGCACGTGCATCCGCTCGCCCTGCTTGCCGAACAGGCTGAGGAACTCCACACCCTCCTCGCCCGCGCGGTCGAACCAGTGCGGCACGCGGGTGTCGAACTCCGCCGCCTCGCCCGGCTCCAGCACGAGGTCGTGCTCGCCCAGCACCAGCCGCAGCCGGCCGTTCAGCACATAGAGCCACTCGTATCCCTCATGGGTACGCGGTTCGGGCTCGGGAGCGGCGGAGCCGGTCGGGATCACCATCTTGTACGCCTGGATGCCACCGGGGCGCCGGGTGAGCGGCACCACCGTGCGCCCGTGCATCCGGGTCGGCCGCAGATGGACGCGCGGGTCGCCCGTCGGAGGCGCGTCGACCAGTTCGTCGAGCGTGACGCCGTGGGCGCGCGCCAGTGGCAGCAGCAGCTCCAGCGTCGGCCGGCGCGCGCCCGACTCGAGCCGTGACAGCGTGCTGACGGAGATGCCCGTCGCCTCGGACAGCTCGGTCAGCGTGAGGTCGCGCTTCGTCCGCAGCGCCCGCAAGCGGCGGCCGACGGCGTCGAGTGCGTGGTCGAGTTCATCGCTCATCCTCCCACTTTGCCATTTTGGCAAGGAAGTTTGCCAGCAGAAGCTGCACCGCCCAGCATCGGAGGATGCAGAACCTCGACTTCGATGTCATCGTGATCGGCGGCGGCGCCGCCGGACTGAGCGCCGGGCTCATGCTCGCCCGCTCGCGCCGCTCCGTGCTGGTGCTCGACGCCGGCGCACCCCGCAACGCCCCCGCCGCCGCCGTCCACGCCCTCTTCGGCCGAGACGGCACCCCGCCGGCCGAACTGGCGGAGCGCGGGCGCGAGGAGGTGCGACGGTACGGGGGCGAGGTGCGCGCTGCCGTCGTCACCGATGCCCGACGCGATGCGGCCGGCTTCGGCGTGACGACAGACAGCGGTGACACGCTCCGCGCCGCCCGCCTCGTCATCGCCACAGGACTGGTCGACGACCTCCCCGCGCTCCCCGGCCTGCGCGAGCACTGGGGCCGCGACGTCGTCCACTGTCCGTACTGCCACGGCTGGGAGGTGCGCGACACCGCGATCGGCGTTCTCGCGCTCCACCCGCGCGCCGTGCACCAGGCCCTGCTGTTCCGCCAGTGGAGCGACGATGTCGTCCTGTTCGTGAACGACTTCGCCGAGCCGACCGTCGAGGAGTCCGAGCAGCTCGCCGCCCGCGGCATCCGCGTCGTGCGCGGGGCCGTCGCCGCCGTCGAGTCCGCGGACGGCCGCGTGACCGGCCTGCGCCTCGCCGACGGCAGCGTCGAACCGCGCTCCACGATCGCCATCGCAGCACGCTCCCTCGTCCTCGCTCCGTTCTTCGCCGGCCTCGGGCTCGAGCCGGAAGAGCTCCCCCTCGGCATGGGCGAGCACCTCGTCGTCGACCCGGCCGGCCGCACCGCCGTCCCGGGCGTCTGGGCTGCCGGAAACGTCACCGACCCCTCCGCCCAGGTCGGCATGGCCGCGGCGGCCGCCGCCTTCGCTGCGGCACAGCTGAACATGGAGCTGGTGCAGGAGGACGTGCAGCGCGCCGTCGCGGCGCAGCGGGAGCAGGCGGTGGGCGCGGCGGGGTGAGGGTCAGCGGAGAGCGGTTCAGCAGCGCTGCGGATCAGCGGGGGCGATACGCGTCCGCGCGGTGATCCACCCGCACGACGAGGACGCGGACTTCTTCATCCTGGATCTCGTACAGAATCCGGTACGGACCGCGCCGCGCACTGAAAAGGCCCGAGAGCTCCCGCTCCAGCGCCTTGCCGACACGTCGAGGGTTGCGCGCCAGATCGCCATAGGCGAACTCGATGACGGCTGGCACGATCCTCGGCGGGATGCGCTCGAGATCCCGGACAGCGGTCGAGGCGAAGATCACCTCGTACGTCATCGGCGCGGAACGCCGAATCGCGCCCGGATCTCGTCTTCGCCGAGTCCGCCGCCTGATTCGACTTCTCGACGCGCCTCGGCGAGCCGGGCAACGAGGTCGTCACCGGTGGAGAGCCAGTGGAGACGCTCCTGCAACTCCTCCCATTCGTCGATTCCGATCAGCATCGCGGCAGGTGACCCGTTTACCGTGATTGCCACCTCTTCACGAGTGTGCGACGCGGAGTCGACCAGCTCACTCAGGCGGGCCTTCACGGCGGAGATCGGCAGAGTCTGCATAAGGACCATTATAGGCTGAATTCTAGTCCTTTATGGACCATTATTCAGACCTATCTGGCGACCCGCTCCCGCACCGCCCGCGCACTCCAGCGCCCGTCCGCGCGCTCGACCCGGATGGCGTGCTCGAACGCCCGGGTGACCGTCTCCGTCGTCACGGCCTCGGCGATGGGGCCCGTGGCGACGATGCGGCCGTGGGAGATCAGGAGAGCGTGCGTGGTCGTCTCCGGCAGCTCCTCCAGATGGTGCGTCACGAGCACGGAGGCGAGGTCGGGGGCGGTGCGGGAGAGGTCGTCGATGGTCTCGAGCAGCTGCTCGCGGGCGGCGACGTCGAGACCCGTGGTCGGCTCGTCGAGCAGGAGGAGGCGCGGGTCGGCGATGAGGGCGCGTGCGATCAGCGTGCGGCCACGCTCGCCCTGCGAGAGCGTCGGCCAGCGGGCGTCGAGGCGGCCGTCCAGGCCGACCGTGTGCAGGAGCTCGTGGGCGCGCGCGATCTGCTCGGGCGTCGCCGTCCAGCGCAGGGGCGGCTCCAGGGTGCCCGTCAGCCCGGTGAGCACGACCTCTGTCACGGTGAGGGGCGAGCGGACGGGGTGGCGCGGGTTGACGTGACCGATGTGGCGGCGCAGCTCCTGTAGCTCCACGCGGCCGAGGCGGCGGCCGAGCACGTCGACCGTGCCCGAGGTCGGAAAGGTCAGGGCGCCGCAGAAACCGAGCACGGTGCTCTTGCCCGCGCCGTTCGGCCCGAGGAGCGCCCAGTGCTCCCCGGCACGCACGGTGAGGTCGATGCCGTCGAGGATGTGCGTCCCGTCGCGGCGGAACGTCACGTCGCGCAGTTCGAGTACGGCGGAAGCCGATGCGGTCACGAGAGGCGCTCCTTCAGCGAGGCGAGGTGGTCGCGGCTGAGCCGGGCGGCGGCGACGGCGTCGTGGTCGGCGATCGCGTCGAGCAGCGCGCGATGGGCATCGTGATCCCCGGCCTCGTCCGCGACCGGGCGCAACCGCAGCATCTCCACCATCGCCTGGCGCAGGCGCGGCACGAAGCCGTCGAAGAGCTCGGCGAGGATGTCGTTGTGGGCGGCCGCGACGACCGCGCGGTGGAAGGCGGTGTCGGCGTCCACGTGCGCCTCCAGGCCCGCGTCGGCGCCGGCCGCCCCCCGCGCGTCCAGGGTGCGGCGCAGAGCGCGGAGCTCCACCGGAGTGCGGCGGGCCGCCGCGAGCGCCGCCGCCTCCGACTCTATCGCGATGCGCGCCTCGATCACCGAGAGGATGTCCGCACGGCGCAACACGGCATCCCACTCCTCCGGAGCGTCGAGGGCGGTGACGAACACGCCGGCGCCCTGTCGCGACTGGAGCACGCCGCGCCCCGCGAGCTGCCGGATCGCCTCCCGCACGGTCGAGCGGCCGACGCCGAGCTGGGGGGCCAGCGTCGTCTCGCCGGGGAGCTTCTCGCCGAGCGTCCACTCACCGGAGCGGATGCGCTCCAGCAGGGCGTCGGCGGCCTGGTCGGCGAGCGGGGCGCGGAGGAAGGGCATGAGGGCAGTCTATGCCCCTCCTCCGCCGTTTCTTGTCTGCTTGTCTGAGGAGAATTGGTGTCAGGCAGTCGGCGCCGGCGTCGGCGTCCCCGTGTGGGCGGAGGCGGGCAGCATGACGATCCGCTTCGCCGTCACCGTGTCGCCGGAGCGCATCCCGAGCACCCCGACGCGGTCGCCCACGGCGAACGATGACCGCTCGGCGGGCTTCGCCGCGGTCCCGAAGGCGGTCGTCGACGCGATCGTCACGGTCACCGTCGCCCCGTTCGCCGTGTGGACGGTCCAGGTGGAGCCGTCGATCGCGGCGATGGTGCCGCGCACCCCGTGCGCCTTCCTCTTCGCGCTGCCGCGAGCCTTCGACGAGGCCTTCGCGGACGACGCCTTCTTCGACGCGGCGGTGTGGTCCAGCGCGGTGCTCGACATCGAGGCGGCCGGCTGCGCCGCGGCGACCGCGGCAGAGACCCCCCACGCGGTGCCGCCGGCGAGCAGCACGACGGCGAGCGCGCCCGCCGCGACGGCGACGCCCACGGCGTGCCGGTGCACGAAGCCTGTGGCGGTCGAGGACGCGGTGCCCGGCTGCGCGGCGGTCGGCGGCGTCACCGGTCCGGGTTGCGCCGCACGGGTGTCGGGCGCGGAGGGAAGGGGCTGGGTCGGGTCGGTCTCATCGTTCATGCCGACCACTCTGCGCCCGCCGGGTCAGCGGCGTGCGAGCGGAGTGTTCGAGGAACGTAAAGGGGCCGCGGGTGGGAGACCGACCACGAACGCGGCTCCGCCCTCCGGCGCGCGGCGCACCGAGATCGCACCGCCCAGCCGCCCGACCAGCCGCCGTGCGATCGACAGGCCGAGCCCGGTGCCGACCGGACGGAGGTCGCGGTAGCGGTCGCGCAGCTCCCCGCGCTCGAACGCCACGGCGCCGTCGGCCTCGTCCAAGCCGGGGCCACCGTCGCGCACCTCCAGCTGAACACCCCCCGGGTCCGCCCCGTCGTCCGTCGTCCGGGCGGCGATCACGATGGGGGCTCCGGCGGGCGTGACGCGGAGCGCGTTCTCGACCAGGCCGTCCACGATCTGGCGCAACCGCATCTCGTCCGTGACGATCGGCAGCTCGTCCGCCGGGAGCTCGGCGCGGAGGGCGACTCCCACACGCGCGCAGGCCGCCGCCCACGCCTCGACGGTCCGCTGCACGGTACCGCGGGCGTCGAACCGCTGCGGGTCGATGGCGAAGTCGTCGGCCTCCAGCCGCGCGAGCTCCAGGAGGTCGTCGACGAACCGGCGCAGCCGCTCCGACTCCGTGGTCAGCGTCGCCCCGATGCGGGCGGTCTCCGCAGCGGGCACCATCCCGTCGGCGAGGGCCTCCGCGTAGCCGCGGATCGCGGTCAGCGGGGTCCGGATCTCGTGGGAGACCGAGAGCAGGAACTCGCGCTGGCGGTCCTCGCTCGCCGACAGCGCCTCGTCGAGGGTGCGGAGCGCGGCGGCGACGTCCTCGATCTCGGCGACCGGCTGATCGGCGATCGCGACGCGACGCCGTCCCTGCGCCAGCTCGCGGGCGCCGGCCGCGAGCCGGGTCATCGGCCGGCCGAGCAGCCGCGCCAGCAGCCAGCCGGCGGCGGTCGCCACGACCAGACCGACCACGAGCGCGACCGCGATCCAGCGGAGGAGCTCAGCGGTGCCCGCCGCGATGTCGGCGACCTTGCGCACGCCCACCACCCCGCCGCCCGCCGGGCCCGGGATGCCGACCAGCACCGCGTCCCGTCCACCGATCGTCGTCGTGGTCGAGACGGCCCGCCCGTCCTGCAGCTCGCGCACGACGACGTCGTCGACGGAGGCGCGCGCCGGCCCGCTCACCGTCCCGTCGGGCGCGACGACGGCGAACCGGTCGCCGAGCACGGTGAGCCGCTGCGTCAGCCGGTCGAGTCGGGTCGCACTGGTCGCCGCGTCCGCGACGAGCGCGGTCGCCTGCGCCCTGAGCTGCTGGCGGGCCTGGCCCTCCGCGACCGATTGCACGACACCCACCGACACCACCGCGGTCACGAGCACCGCGATCAGGGCCACCGCGAACGTGACCAGGACGATGCGCCCGGTCAGCGAGGCGGGCGTGCGACGGCGCTTCGGCGGGCGCCGCTCGGGCGCCGCGCGCTCAGCCATCGTCCGCCGCGCTGTAGCCAACGCCGCGCACCGTGCGGATCGCACCCGCCGCCTCCCCCAGCTTGAGCCGCAGCTGCGCGACGTGCACGTCGACGGTGCGGCTGCTGCTGTAGTCGGCGACACCCCACACGCTCGACAGCAGCTGCTCGCGGGTGAACACCCGGCCGGGCTGCGACGCGAGGTGCGCCAGGAGGTCGAACTCGGTCGCCGTGAGGTCGATCCGGCGTCCGTCGACCTCCACCCGCCGTCGGGCGGAGTCGACGCTGACCGGGCCGAGGATCGTGACGTCGCCCGCGATCGCCCCGGAGGCGCGGCGCACGAGACCACGCACCCGTGCGACGAGCTCCCTCGGCGAGAACGGCTTGGTGACATAGTCGTCGGCGCCGAGCTCGAGCCCGACGATCCTGTCCACCTCGTCGTCGCGCGCCGTCACGAACACGACCGGCGTCCAGTCGCCGCGCCCGCGGAGGGTGCGGCACACCTCGATGCCGTCGAGTCCGGGTAGGCCGATGTCGAGCACGATCGCCGTCGGGCGCAGACGCACGACGGCGTCCAGTGCCTTCCGGCCGTCCGTCTCGACGTGCACACCGAAGCCCGCGCCGCCGAGGTACAGCCGCTCGAGCTCGCTGATCGTCGGCTCGTCCTCGACGATCAGCACCAGCCCGCGCTCCTCCACCCGCTCATCCTCCCCGCAACGGGCGGCGGCGCGCGCCGGACGCGGCGGATCTCTGGGCGGTCTTACCGGTTCTTTACATTCCCCTCTCACAGACCGAACGCGGAGCGCGTGGACTCGCGTCATGTCCGCACTCCGCATCCCCTCCCGCGTCGGCATCGCTCTCGCCGCCGCCACCGCACTCGTCCTCGCCGTCGGGACCGCCGCGGCAACTGCGGCGGTGACGGCCGCCGGCGTTTCCGGCAGCTCGGCGCCTCCCGTCTCGACGGCCGGCTTCCCCGCCGGCGGCCACGACCCGGGCATCTTCACCGACACCTGCTCCCGCAGCCTCACCGCGCCGAACGATCCGATCATGATGCCCGGCATGAGCGGGATGTCGATGCAGCACGACTTCTTCGGCAATCCGGCCGTGGTGGCCTCCTCGACCGCGTCGACCCTCCGCGGCGGACCGACCACGTGCTCCACCTCCGCAGACGCGTCGGCCTACTGGACGCCGGTCGTCTACCAGGGGGGAACCGCGCTCGTGCCGTCGCGGACGCTGCTCTACTGGCGCGACCCCGCCGCGATCGCCGCGGCGACGCACGCCATGCCCGAGGGGATCAGCCTGATCGCCGGAGACGAGACCGCCACCGCGCCGCAGAGCACCTCGGTTGTCGACTGGACCTGCACGACCACCCGGCGGGACCCGCATCCCGCGCGCGCCTCCCTGCCGCACGACTGCGCGGGCGGCTCTCAGCTGCGCCTGGTGATCACGTTCCCGAACTGCTGGGACGGGCGGACGATGGACGGCCGCGACCGCTCCGGCGCGGTCTACGCCACCGCGACGGGATGCCCGTCGTCGCATCCCGTGCAGATCCCGCAGATCGTGCTGCACGTCACCTATCCGACGTGGAGTGCGGCGGGAATCACCCTCTCGACCGGGCCGGACACCCACGGGCCGCCGGTGACAGGACACGCCGACTTCGTCGACGGCTGGCAGCAGCCGCGCATGGCGGCGGACGTCGCCGCCTGCGTGGAGGCGCAGGTGCGTTGCGGCCCCGTGCGCGGCGCCGATGCGACGCCGCAGGGCGGCAGGCAGCGCTGACAGCGCAACGTCACGATCCGGTCACTTTCAGGAAACGTTCGAGGTTCCCCTGGAATCCGTACAGAACCGCTCTTTACGCTCCCCCGATATGACCACCCAGCCGCTGAGGGTCGGCCCACTGGCCCGGCGACGACTCGAGCGGCGCGCCCGCGAGGATGCCGCCGCGCTCCGTGGCGCGCCCGCGAGCGAGGCCTCCGCTCCGCCGACCGTGGCCGCCCTCCAGGCCCGCGCCAACGCCTACGCCCGCCGCGAGGAGCAGCGCTTCCACCGCCGCGTGCGACGCGAGCTGAGCGAGCACCGCATGCTCGCGGCCGGCCTCCGTACCGATCTCGACGCCTTCGACGAACGCATCGACGCGCTGCCTCCCGCCGAGCGCGACCACGCGCGCATCGCCGTCGGCGACGGACCGGTCTACGTCGAACTGCGTCGGCTCGAGCGCCGGATCTCGCGCGGCCACCGCCGCGCGGAGCAGCTCGCCGCGGTCATCCACGCCCATTTCACGGCCGCCCGGCTGCGCGCCGCGCGGCACTTCGACCGCTCCGACGAGAAGATCGCCGTCTATTGGGGCATGTACCGCGGGGCGCTGACCCGCGATACGGCCGGACGCGAGGGAGGGGACGCCGCCGTCGCGCGCGCCCCCGAGCTGCGCCGGGCCGACTGGCTGACCACGGCGCGCACCGACGCGCTCGAACACTGGCAAGGAGGAGCCGATGGCCAAGCGTGACCGGCTGACCGAGTACCGCGTGCCCAACGTCTCCCGGCTGCGCCGACGCCTGCTGTGGCGTCTTCGGCGGCTGCGCGACGCCGTCGACGTGGAGACGCTGGAGGTCTTCGAGCACGAGCTCGCCGCGTTCGAACGCGCGGGAGCCGCGGAGCTCGAGCGGCAGCGCACCCGCAACATCGCCGTGTGCTCCGCCCGCGTCGCCGAGGCGCAGAAGCGCGAAGAGCTGATCCGCAGCGCGCTCGAACGCATCGAGACCGACATCCTCCGCGCCGACGAGGCCGCCGCCCGCCTCGACGACCGCCTCCACGGCAGCGACCCGTCGCTCCACAACTACGCCTGACCGACCCAGGAAGGACGCCGATGGCCAGGGACATCGTCACCCGCCCGCCCCGCATCCGCCCGTCCGTCGGGCACCTCTCGCCCGTCGCGCACGTGTTCGTGTACGTGCTGCTCGTCGCGATGCTCGCGGTGGACTACATCCTGCTCGCGCAGGCGCTCACCCTCCTGCTGCGCAACGACAGCCAGTACGGCTCGATCGGCCTGCAGATGTACGTCATCACCCTCGGCATCTCGCTCGCGGTGGTGACGCTGCCGCACGCGGTCGCGATCATCCTGCGCCGGGTGCAGGCCCGGGTCATGGCGCGCGGCTGGATCCCCGCCGCGGTCGCATTGGCCCTCGTCTGGGCGGCGCTGCTGGCCGCGATCACGGTCGCCCGGATCAAGGCGGGGATGGACGCGTCGTCGTCGGGCGGCCTCACCGGCCTCGTCGGAGGCGACACCGCCCCCGCCGCGCCCACCTTCTCGTGGACGGCGCCGGACACGATCATGGCGTTCCTCATGCTGGGCGTTCTGGCGACATCCGGGGCCGTCAGCTTCGTCATCGCCTGGGTGACGACGAAGCCGTTGCTCACCGCGGCCGAGAAGGCGCACGCCCACGCCGAGCGGCTGCGCGCACACCGCGACCGGCTGCGCGGGGAGGCCGTCGCCGCCGGCGAGGCCACCCGCCTGGCGTTCCAGCTCGACGCCCACGACGCCGTCCGCTACACCGGCGCCCGGGTGACCTTCCACTCCCGTGTGGACGTGGTACGAGCCCAGCTCGGCGTCCGCCTCGCCCAGCGTGAGCGCGACCCCGAGAGCACGAGCCAGATCATCCGCGAGCTGCGAGCCCGCCGCAGCGCCGCAGCCGTCGAGGCGGCACCCGGAGCGCACGCCGCCCCCACCCCGCCGCCCGAGCACCCCGTGTGGCCCGCCCAGTCCTGACCTCGAGGAGCCCCTCCGTGCCGTCCTTCCCCCGCCTCCGCACCGTCCTCGCCGTCGCCGGCGCCCTCGCGCTCACCGCGGGCCTCGCCGCCTGCACGTCGGCGACCGCCGCCGGCCAGGCGTGCGACCAGTCCTCGCCGCGCAACCTCGGCGTCGTCGCCGGCAGCACCGCGAACGCCCCGGCGACTGCTCTGCCCGCCTCCGCCACCGCCCAGCTGAAAGCGGTCGGCGCGAGCAACGGCAGCGTCACGGTCGTGGTGCCGTCCGGCACACCGCAGGTCATGGGAACCACGCTCATCGGCTCGACGGCGCAGGACGCGATCGTCTGCCAGAACGAGCAGCGGACCAAGCTCACGCAGATCACCCAGTACATCGACGGGCTCAAGGCGGCGAACCCGCAGGTCGACTTCCTCGGCGCGATCGACCAGGCGGCGCGGAACCTCGGCACGGATCCGATGGGCGTGCTCGTCGTCGGCAGCGGCCTGCAGACCGTCGACCCGCTCGACTTCGCCGGCACCGGCCTGCTCTCCGCCGACCCGCAGCAGGTCGTCGCTGACCTCACGTCGCGCGGCCTCCTCCCGACGGATCTGAAGGGCGTCACCGTCTACTGGTCGGGGATGGGCGACGTCGCGGGTGCGCAGCAGCCGCTCACGATTCCCGCCCGCAGCAACCTCGAGGCGATCTGGACGGCCGTCGTGAAGGCCGCGGGCGGCACGCTCTCGCTGCTTCCGGAGCCCGCGTCGGGCGGCGCGACGACCGGCCTGCCGGAGGTGAGCCCCGTCGCGGTGGACGCGGTCGCCACCAAGACCGACTGGTCGCACCCGGTCGTGATCCGCGACAGCGAGCTGCGCTTCACCAAGGACACGGCGACCTTCGCCGACCCCACGTCGGCGCAGCAGGTACTCGCGTCCCTCGTGCCGGCCATCGAGCAGAACGGCCGGACGATCACCGTCACAGGCACGGCCTCCAAGGATCAGGCGACGAGCAACACGGCCGACCTCGCGCTCTCGCAGCGCCGGGCGGAGGCGGTGAAGGCCGCGCTCGTCGCTCTCGGCGTCCCGGCCGCGGATCTGGCCACCGCCGGCGTCGGGCACGACTGGTGCGGCTGGCGCGCCGAGACGGACGCGAGCGGCGCCTACTCCGACGCCCTCGCCGCGCAGAACCGCACCGTCGTGCTCACCTCGACCGGCGTCGACCTCTGCGCCTGAGCCTCCCCCTCCTCCACCGAGGGGTCGCACATCGCCGGAATGACCCGGCCGGAGCGGCGGAATGCGACCCCCGTGCGGGCAAGCGGGCGGGAATGCGCCGGGGCGCGACCGGGTTCGCCCGAGTATGACAACCATCGGACTCATCGGATCTGGACACATCGGCTCCCAGCTCGCGCGACTCGCTGTGGCGCGCGGCTACGACGTCGTGCTGAGCAACTCGCGCGGCCCCGAGTCGCTCGCCGGGCTCGTCGCCGAGCTCGGCCCGCACGCGCGCGCCGCGACCCCCGCCGAGGCGGCGAGCGCCGGCGAGCTCGTCGTCGTGACCGTCCCGCTCGCGGCCGAGGCGACCCTCCCCGTCGCGGAGCTCGCGGGCAAGATCGTCATCGACACGAACAACTACTACCCGCAGCGCGATGGGAACATCCCGGAGCTCGACGATGAGTCGACCACGGTCGCCGAACGGCTGCAGGCCACGCTTCCGACCTCGAAGGTCGTGAAGGCCTTCAACCACATCGGTGCCGCCGCCCTCACCACCGAGGGTCAGGAGCCCGGCACCTCGGATCGCCGCGCCCTCATCGTCGCCGGCGACGACCCCGAGGCCCGTGCCCGGGTCGCCGCCCTGATCGACGAGTTCGGCTTCGACGCCCTCGACATCGGCCCGCTCTCCGAGGGATGGCGCATCCAGCGCGACACCCCCGGATACGGCACGCGCTACGACGTCGCAGGCCTCCGCGAGGCCCTGGCCGCGGCGAAGCGCTACCGCGACATGTAGCCACCACCCGCCGCACGGCACCGCACAGGGGTCGCATTCCGCCGCTACGCTCACGACATTCCGGCAGAATGCGACCCCTGTGCCGTATGGGAGGCGGTTAGTTGAAGCGTCAACAAAATGGGGTACACTTTGTTGATACGACAACCTTTCATCTCGACCGAGGACTCACGATGACCACCGATCAGCTGCTCGACGCCGCCACGCACATGGCGGCCCCCACCCTCCGCGTCGGCGACCTGGAGCTGATGTCGTCGTACTACGCCAACGCGTTCGCGTTCGAGCCGCTGGCCGAGCGGGCGGACGCACGCGGTCGCGAGGTGCACCGCGTACTCGGTCGCGACGGCGCACCGATGGTGTCCCTCATCCACACCCCCGACCTCCCCGCCGTCGATCCGCGCCAGGCCGGACTCTTCCACAACGCCTTCCTCTTCCCCGACGCCGCGAACCTGGCCGCGACCGTCTACCGGGCGGCGCAGGACCCGCGCAGCCGCTTCGCCGGCTCCAGCGACCACCTCGTCTCCGAGGCGTTCTACTTCACCGACCCGGAGGGCAACGGCGTCGAGCTCTACACGGATCGCCCGCGCGAGACGTGGCGCCGCGAGCGCGGCCAGATCCTGATGGACACCACGTACCTGGACCCCAACGCGTACCTGCAGGCCCACCTCGCGCAGGAGGTCCTGGATGCAGGATCCGCCCTCAGCGGCACCGTCGGCCACGTGCACCTGCAGGTCGGCGACATCCCGACGGCGAAGGCCTTCTACGTCGACGCCCTCGGCTTCGAGTCCACCCTGTCCGAGTACCGCGGGGCGCTCTTCGCCTCCGCGGGCGGGTATCACCACCACATCGCGATGAACGTCTGGAACAGTGCCGGCTCCGGCCCGCGCGCCGCCAGCCTCGGTCTCGGCGATGTGGCGATCACCGTGCCCGATCGCGCCGAGCTGGATGCGCTCGCGGCCCGCCTCCGCGCGCGCGGCATCCCCTTCGCCGACGACGGCCGGTCGGTCGTGGTGGCGGATCCGTGGGGCACCCAGGTCAGCGTCGTGCTGCCCGATCTCAGCGTCGACGAGGTGCTCGCCCGATGAGCGTCCCGGCCGCGGAGGTCGCGATCTCCCACGCCGTCGCGCCCGCCGATCAGGAGGACGCTCCGGTCACGGCCGTGCTGCTCCACGGGTACGGCTCGAACGAGCACGATCTTGCCGGGCTGTCGGCGGCGCTGCCCGAGGGCCTCCCCTGGGTCTCCCCGCGCGCCCCGCTGCCCACGCCGAACGGCGGTGCGGCCTGGTTCCCGATCTCCACGCCCGGCAGCCCCGACCCGGCGCCGGTCGCGGCCGCCACGGACGCGATCTGGGCGTGGGTCGACGCGCAGCTCGGGCCGGACGCCCTCGTCCTCCCGATCGGCTTCTCTCAGGGCGGCCTGATGGCGAGCCAACTGCTCCGAACCCGTCCTGAACGTGTCGCCGCCACGGTCGTGCTCGCCGGATTCGTGCAGGCCACGCCGCAGCGGGCGGACGCCTGGCTCGCCACCTCCCGCCCTCCGGCCTTCTGGGGCCGCGGCGACGCGGACGGTGTCATCGCCGGCCCTGCCGTCGATCGCACGGCCGCGTGGCTCCCCGCGCACACGACGCTCGAACAGCACGTCTACCCGGGCCTCGGCCACGGCATCTCCGCTCAGGAGATCGACGACCTCCGGACGTTCCTGCGACGGGTGCTCACGACCCCGGGCGCCCAGGAGGCACCGGCGCCGTCTCCTGCAGCGCCCTGATCAACGACTGCGCGTCGTACGGGCCGACGTGCCGTCTGCCGTTGATGTAGAACGTCGGGACGGCGGTGATGTCCATGGCCTCCGCGTCGAGCATGTCGTCACGCACGCGGGCAGTGACCTCCGGCGAGGCCAGGTCGGCTTCGAAGCGGTCCAGATCGAGGCCCAGCTCCTCGGCGCGGCGGATGATGTCGGAGGGCAGCTGGTGCTCCTGGTCGGCGAACAGGCTGCGCTCGAACTCGAAGAACCTGCCCTGGCGGGAGGCGGCCTCCGAGGCCTCCGCCGCGGCGAGCGCGTTCGGGTGGAACCGGGTGAGGGGCGCATGCCGCCAGACGTAGCGGACGCGGTCGCCGAGCACGGCGCGCACCTCGCCGACCGAGCCGGTCGCTTTGAGGCAGAAGCCGCACTGGAAGTCGCCGTACTCGAGGAGGGTGAGCGGCGCGTCCGGGTCGCCGAAGACGTGGTCGCGCGCGGGATCGACCGGCCGCACCAGGGTGAGACCGGCCTCCTCTTTGGGGCGGCGGGCGTCGGAGAGGCGGAAGATCACGGTCGCGACGGCGAAGGCGATGACCGTGGCGGCGAGGACGCCGACGCGGGCGGCGTTCTGCGACGTCTCGTCCGGGATGGCGAGGTCGACGATGAAGAGCGAGATCGTGAAGCCGATCCCGCACAGGGCCGCGCCGCCCGCGAGCCGGTCGGGTGTCAGTCCGGGGCCGAAGTCGCCGATGCGCAGCGCGCGCATGATGAGGGTCGAACCGAAGACGCCGACGAACTTGCCGACGACGAGTCCGGCGACGACGCCCCATGCCAGCGGGGAGACGAGCGCCCCGGCCAGGATGTCGCCGTCCAGGCGCACACCCGCGTTGGAGAGCGCGAACAGCGGCAGCACCACGTACGCGACGTAGGGCGACCATGCCGACTGCAGGCGCTCGTTGATCGAGATGGACTCGCGCAGGCTGTTGGCCGCCGCGCGCGCGTACTCGGTGTTCGGCGACTGGCGGAAGGTGCGCGCCAGATCGAGGGCGTGCTCCACGTCGCGGCGGTCCGGGCGGTAGACGGGGATGAGGAGGGCGATGGCGACCCCGGCGAGCGTGGGGTGCACGCCGGAGGCGAGGAACGCCAGCCACACCACGACGGCGAGCGTCGCGTAGACCGGCCCGCGCCCGGCGGGGAGGTAGCGCGTCAGGTAGACCCCGGCGAGTCCGACGGCCGCGACGATCAGGGGCAGCGGCGTGAAGTCCTTCGTGTAGACGAAGGCGATGATGCTCAGCGCGCCGATGTCGTCGACCACGGCGAGCGCCAGCAGGAAGACGCGCAGCCTCCCGGTGGCGTGCGGCCCGATGAGCGCGAGGGCGCCGACGAGGAACGCGGTGTCGGAGGAGATCACGATCCCCCACGCGTGCGCGTCGCCCGTGCCCGCCGCGAAGAGGATGAAGATCAGTGCGGGGACGGCCAGCCCGAAGAGCGCTGCGACCACCGGCACGACCGCACGCGACCAGCTCGTCAGCTCCCCGATGGCGAACTCGCGCCGGACCTCCAGCCCGACCGTGAAGAAGAAGATCGCCATCAGGGCGTCGTTGACGAGCGCGTGGAGGGTGAAGTCCAGGTGGAGGTCGCCGAGCCCGAGCGTCAGGTGGGTGTCCCAGAACGCCTCGTAGCCGCTGAAGGAGAGGTTCGCCCAGACGATGGCGATCGCGGTGGCGGCGAGCAGCAGCACGGCACCGATCCTGCTGCGCCCGGCCGCGCGGAACCGCTCGGCGAGCGTCGGTCGCCGGTCGCGCGAGGTTCCCTGCTGCTCGGGGTCGGGCGAGCGCTGGATCAGGGTGAGATTGGTGGTCACGCGGACTCCATCGGTACTGGTTCGAGTTCCCCGCGGTACTCCGCGGAGAGCAGTCGGTACGACCTCGTCGCGAAGGCGAGCAGCGCCAGCACGACCATCGCCAGGCCGGAGAAGAGGAAGACGAGCGCGATCCCGCGGGCGTCGCCGTCGCCGAGAAGCCAGCCCCACGTCGTCTCCCCCGCCCCCGACTCCATGTACGGGATGATGAGGAACTGCGCGAGCGGCGCGATCAGGAAGGCTGTGATCGGGGCGGCGGCAGACTCGAACGCCTGCGCGAAGCCGAATACGCGCCCCTGCCGGGTGAACGGCACGACCTTCTGGATGACCGTCTGCTCCGACGCCTCGACCGCGGGGATCAGCGTCATGTAGAGCCAGATCCCCACCACGTAGAGCGGCCACCACTCGCGGATCGTGAAGAGCGCGCCGAGCACGCCCATCAGCGCGACGAGGAGCAGCATGGTGCGGATCGGGTTGCGACCCAGCCCGAACTTCGCCACCAGCAGGCCGCCGACGATGAAGCCGGTGGACGAGATCCCGAGCACGACTCCCCACCATTCGACCGCGAACAGCTCGAGGCCGTACGGGTCCATCAGCGCCATGTAGACGCCGCCGATCAGGTTGTTGAAGCACGAGAAGACGATCAGGGCGAACAAACCGGGGGCGCTGCGGATCGCGGCGATGCTGCCCCGCAGATCCACTGCGGGCGGAGCGCCCTCCTCCGCTTCCGGGCGGTCCTCCGGGATGCGGAGGAACAGCAGATGACCCAGAGCGGCTGCGGTCAGCAGAATGGCGATGACCAGTGTCCAGCCCATCCCGAGCAGTCCGACGGAGAGCCCGCTGAACACGCTGGTGACGATGAAGGCCACCCCCTGCACCGTCCCCACGAGCCCGTTCGCGTTCGCATGCCGTTCGACGGGGACGAGGAGGGTGACCGTCGTCGACAGTGCGATGTTGCGCATGTTCTCGACGACGGAGCCGAACAGGATGACGCCCGCGAACACCCAGAACATCGGCCCGCCCAGGTCGAGCAGCGCGGACTCCGGGAAGACGAGGTACAGCAGGCCCGCGACACCGAATGCGACCAGGGTCACGGTCGCGGCGAAGAGCATCACCTGGTGCTTGCGATGCCGGTCGACGATCGTCCCGAACACGATGGAGAACACCGCCACCAGCAGCATGTAGGAGCCTCCGACGATCCCGGTCGCGAGCACCGAGCGCGTCTCGAGGTACACCCAGAAGGTCAGCGCGAACCACAGGTACGACGTGGTCACGTTGGCCACGGCCGTGTTCACCAGCACCTGGGCGAAGGTGCGGAGGCCGGCGGTCGGCGTCTCCGTCATGCCACCGAGGGTACGGCACGGGTGCGCCGCTGTCAGCAGGCGGCGGCCGTCAGGGGCACCGCCTGCGTCCCTCCCCGTCGACCGACCACGGCCTCGTTCCTGGCTCGGGCGAGAGCACCCCGTCGTTCAACCAGACGGTCTCGTCCGGCCCCCAGCCGGCGAGGAGCGCGCCCCAGCCGTCGCCGAGGTCGAGCGCGCGCCCGGCCGTCGCGAGGTAGCCGGCCACCGAGACGTGCACGGCATCGGCGGCGACGCGTGCCCAGTCCGGGATCAGCCAACGCCCGTGCCGATCCGTCGCCCTGGCCCAATCCGCCCGGCGCGACGCGGTCACATCGAGCGGGTAGCGGCGCACGAGGTCGGCCCAGGCGTCCGGCCCGTCGATCTCGACGACCCGTGCCGACGGGGCGACGCCGATCCGTCGAACGTCCGCACGGGTCCAGCCCATCCGGTCCTCGATCAGGCGGAGTCCCACGGGGATGCCGGACGGCGTGGATGCGCGGGTCGTGCGGCGGAGTCCGTGCGGCGGGGTCGACCACCAGGTTCCCGACATCGCGACCCCCTGCTCCGTCGAGCGACGCCAGAAGGCCTCCTCCGCGGCCGCCGCATCCGTCCATTTCCGGAGCACGGCGCGCGAGTCGATCCGGGGCGACGTCGTCATGCCCTCGAAGAGCACTTCGCATTGCGACGCGCGGTCGAGGCCGGTCGCCCACCAGTCCGTGTGCGGCGAGCCGGCGACGAGGTGCGCGGTCCGCAGCAGAGCGGGAGCGAGCTCGGGATCGGACGCCACGCGGTCCTCGCCGTCGGGACCCTGCCAGTAGCGTGCACTGTCGACGGCCGCCTCGAGAGCATCGTCGAGATCCTCGGCCGTCGGCGGGGCGGACGGCTGCTCGGCGAGCAGTGCCGCGATCTCGGCGCCCGACGGCGCCGGCCGTTCGTGCGAGCCCTCTCCGTCTCCGTCGGTCACGGTCACGAGGGAGACCGCCTCCCCCGCCTCGCGGGCGCGTCGGTAGGCCGCCCAGAACACGGCCGTCGCGAGAGGGTGCGGCTCCGTTCCCAGCGGGCCGCGCGCGATCTCCAGCAGCACCCGTCGACCGCGCGGCCCGCCGACCAGCGCTCTCGCGTCCATCCCCATGGGCCGAGCCTATCGGCGGGCCCTCACGCCGCGAACGCAGCACAGGCCGAGTTCTATCCGTCAACCGTGACGGTCGACGACGGCCAATCCGCGACCTCAGGCCAAGGTGCAGCATCCCAGACGTACACACGGCGAAGCGTTCCGGTTTTCTGCAAGTGGTCGATTGCAGGCTTCCCCAACAACAAGGTTCCGCTTCACTGCCAGATAAGCACATGATCAATGCGACGAGGAGGACGAAGGGAAGCCGTCCCTTTCTCCTCCTCGTCGCGCCCTTTCGTCAGGGCCGGTATTCATCCCGCGGCGGCATGTACATCGATCGCGCAGCGGGATCGGCGCCATGACCACCGTTCATGCCACTGAGCACAATCACTAGCACGGTGCTCAGGCGTTCAAGGACTGTGGAGACGAAGCGACCCAGTGCCCTGAAGAGCCCCCACACTCTGCTCCAGAACTTCATCGCGATTCCGCCCTTCAATCAATGCGCGAGGATGCATGATCCTCGGTCAGCTCCTCCGGCTTGACATGCCGCAACACCCAGCGTTCCGCTAACTCGCCATGACCCAAGTCTCCCCGACGGATCGACATCGGTCCAGAGCGTGGCCACCCAAAGCATGCAACGCTGATAAGCCCTCTGCGGCGCAACCCGGGAACGACAACTAAACGCGCGGCCCCGACCCCTGGTCGCCGGCGTCCGCATCCGGCTCCGCCTCAGTCTCCGCATCCGTCTCCGCCTCCGCCTCCGCGTCCGCCGCACTCCCTGCCTCAGGCCGTCGCGCCTCCTCGCCGGGCCGGTGCGCGGGCGGCGGCCCGGGGGTCCGCCGCATCTTCACCCCGACGGCGGCGAGCAGCCCCACCGCGGCGACGCCGAAGAACACGAGACCGACGACGAGCCAGGGCTGCGTCCCGGGCGCGGGCGCGGCGGCGCCCAGCAGGGCGGCAGCGGCGGGGACGGCGATGAGACGCACGGCCACCGCGGGTCTACGGCGCGACATCGTCATCACCTCCGCGCCCATCGTGCCGTGCACGGGCGCGTGCTGCAACTCGTCGACGGCAGGCCCGTCGCGTGACCGCTGCGGCACGGCCGTTGAACACCTCGCTCGGCGTCGGGACGACAACGTATGCGATCCGTGGTAGAGAGCGTGGCACCGTTCCACGGGATGGACGGACAGGGTACGGCCCTGTCGGGAGACGGCCGACCGCGGAACCGGCCTACTGCGGGTAGGGCGTCTCCCCGCGCTCCAGCATCGCGACCAGCTTCTCGAGCCGGTTGGCGCGCGTGGTGGCGGTGGAGGCGGTCAGGATGCGGTGGAGGACCGCGTAGCGGTTGGTGCCGTTGAGCGTCTCGAACAGGGCGGCCGCGGCGGGCGACACCGAGAGGGCCGCCGCCAGGTCGTCCGGCACCTGCGCGGTGGCAGCCCCCGCGTAGGCGCGTTCCCAGCGGCCGTCGGCTTTCGCGCGGTCGATCTCCGCCTGTCCGCGGGGACGCATCCTGCCCTCCGCTGTCAGCGCGGCGACGAGGCCGATGTTGCGCTCCGACCACAGGGAGGCCGTGCGCCGTGGCGTGAACCGCTGCAGGAAGGTCGCGGCGTCGAGGCTCCGTTTCTGGCCGTCGATCCAGCCGCTGCACAGCGCCTCGTCGAGGGCTTGCGCGTAGGTGAGAGAGGTCGGCTCTGTGGTGCCCTTCTTGGCGAGAACGAGCCAGACCCCGTCGGAGTCGTCCTCGTGGCGGTCCAGCCAGCTGCGCCAGGCGCTGGCGTCGGCGACGACGAACGGCTGCGGCTGCTCCATCCCGCCATCGTAGGGGCGCCCACCGACGAGGTTCACGTCGTGGCGGTCATTCCGCCCTCGAAGGCGCCACGTCGTGAACCTCGGCGGACCGGGACGCCGCGAGCGCGAGACGGCCTGCGCCCACGAGGGCGGCGTCCGGGCCCGCGCGCGCGACCGTGACCTGCACCGCGGAGAACGGCGGTCGCAGGGAGGCGCGCAGGCGATCGGCGAGCGGGCCGACGAACAGCTCCCCCAGCCCCGAGACGCCGCCGCCGATCAGCACGGTGCCGGGATCGACGGCGACGACGGAGGCGGCGAGCGACTCCCCCAGCTCCTCCGCGGCGAGCCGGATGACCTGCGCGGCGACCACGTCACCGCCGCGCGCCAACCGGCCGATCTCGCGCAGCCCCAGCGACCGGGCGCTGAACTCGGCGTAGGTCAGCTCGATGCCCGGCCCGCTGGCGAATGCCTCCACGTGGTCGACGCCGCCGCACGAACAGATGCGGCGGCGCGACGACGGGATCCGCACGTGGCCGACCGAGCCGGCCATCCCGGACGCGCCGCGCAGCAGCCTCCCGTCGCTGACCACCGCCCCGCCGATGCCCGTGCCGACCGCCACGAAGAGGAAGCCGTCGGGTGCGCCCGCCCACTGCTCGCCGAGCGCGGCGGCGTGCACGTCGTTGACGACGACGACCGGGGCGCCGAGGCGCGCGCGCAGGCCGCCGGCGACGTCGGTGCCGCTCCAGCCCGCCAGGTGGTCGGTCGAGTGGACGACGGTGCCGTGCTCGTCGAACCCGCCGGCGCTGCCCACTCCGTAGGCGGCGGGGACTCCGCCTGCCCGTCGTGCGGTCTCAGCGGCGAGCGCCGCCACGGTGTCCAGGATGGCCTCGGCGCCCTGGCTCGCCGGTGTGGGCGCCTCGACCCGGTGGGCGAGCCGGCCGTCGGGCCGCACGAGCGCCGCCGCCGTCTTGGTGCCGCCGATGTCGATGCCCACGACGACCCCCGCGCGCCCGTGGACCGAGGAGGCCGCTCCCGCACCCGGCCGTGGGTGCGCGCTCATCGCGACCGCGGCGTCGCCGCCGCGAACCGCCGCGTGATCGCGACGGGATCGGTGATCGCACCGCCCACCACCACCGCGAAGGCGCCCGCGTCGAATGCGCGCGCGACATCGCCCGGCGTCTGGAACCGGCCCTCGGCGAGCACCCGGATGCCGCGGCCGGCGAGCTGCTCGACCAGGGCCACGTCCGGCGACGGCTCGGCGCGCGAGTACGGCGTGTAGCCGGAGAGGGTCGTTCCGACGAACGCCGCTCCGGCCTCCCACGACCGAAGCCCCTCGTCGAGCGTCGAGACGTCCGCCATGATCGGCAGCGGAACGGCCGCCACGGCGCTGCGGACGCGCGCGGCGACATCGCCCGCGACCTCCTGGGTCGCGTCCACCGCGATCACGTCGGCCCCGGCGGAGGCCAAGGCGACGACCTGCTCGTCCGTGTGGGTGATGACGTTGCGCCGGGCGCCCATCCGCTTGTCGAGCCCGATGATCGGCACATCCGTCAGGGCTCGCACGGCGGCGATGTCGTCGACGCCGTTCACCCGCAACGCGACCGCGCCGCCCTGCAGAGCGCTGACCGCGAGACGCGCGATCGTCGGGGTGTCGCGCATCGGCGAGCCCGCGGACGCCTGGCACGACACGATCAGGCCGCCCTGGATCGCCGCCAGCAGCGTGACCTGCCGGTCGACCGTGAGCTCGCGCTCCCCTGCGTCGTCACTTGAGTGCGCCAGCACTGATACCCCCTATGAAGTAGCGCTGGAACACGACGAAGAGTGCGAGCGCGGGAACGGTGAACAGGACGGATGCGGCCATCAGCGGCCCCCACTCGACGTTGTGCTCGCCGAAGAACGAGTACAGGCCGATCGAGAGGGTGTACTTGGAGGAGTCGTTGAGGTAGATCAACGGGTTGAGGAAGTCGGTCCAGGCCCACACGAACTGGAAGATGACCGCCGTGATGAGCGCGGGACGTGCCTGCGGGAGGACGATCGACCAGTAGATGCGGAACTCGGAGGCCCCGTCGATCCGCGCCGCCTGGAGCAGCTCGTTGGGCACCGACATCAGGAACTGCCGCAGCATGAAGATGAGGAACGGCGTGCCGAAGAACGCGGGGGCGACGAGCGGGATGATCGAGTTCGTCGCGCCCAGCCCGTTCCACATCAGGAACAGCGGGATCATGGTGACCTGCGGTGGGAGCATCATCGTCGCCATGACGATGACGAGCAGCGGGCGCTGCCCGCGCCAGCCGATCTTCGACAGCGAGTACGCCACCAGCGGCGACGCGATCAGCATCCCGAGCACCGAGAGCGCCGCGATGACGATCGTGTTCCACAGGTACTGCCAGAACGGGATCTCCTCGAACACCGCCGCGAAGTTGTCGAGCGTCCACTCCTTCGGCCACAGCGTCGGCGGCGCGCTGAAGATGTCCGCCGGCAGCTTGAACGCCGTGCTCAGCATCGAGAGGAACGGGAAGACGAACAGCAGCGTCGTCCCCCAGATCAGCACGTAGCGGCCGACCGTGCGTCCGGGGCGCCGCCGTCGCAGGCGGGAGGCGCGCGGGCCGGCAGGGCGTGGCGCGGTCACGGCGGGGGGCCGCGTCTCAGTCGCGTTCAGAACCATAGTGGACCCATTTCTTCGACGACCAGAGCAGCAGCAGCGTGATGATCAGGGTGATCAGGAAGAGCACCCAGGCCATCGCCGAGGCGTAGCCCATCTTCAGGAAGACGAACGCGTTCTGGTACAGGTACATCGCGTAGCTGATCATCGACTGCCCCGGGCCGCCGCTGGCCTCGTTGAGGCGCGTCTGCGTCAGCAGGTAGGGCTGCGTGAAGATCTGCAGGTAGGCGATCACGGTCACGATCACCTGGAACAGGGTGACCGGCGAGATCGTCGGCCAGGTGATGAAGCGGAACCGCCCCCACCATCCCGCACCGTCGAGCTCCGCGGCCTCGTACAGCTCGGCGGGCACGTCCTTGATCGCCGCGAGGTAGATGATCATCGTGCCGCCGATGGTCCAGAGGCACATGAGGAGGATGGCGGGCTTGCCCCAGTCCGGCTGCTCCAGCCACTCCGGCTGCGGCAGGTGCAGCACGCCCAGGAAGTAGTTCACGAAGCCGTACTGGGTGTTGAGCAGCCAGCGCCACAGATAGCCGCCCACGACGACGGGGACGATGGTAGGCAGGTAGATCAGCGCGCGGTACAGCGGCTGCCCGCGCACGGGCAGGTTGAGGAAGTGCGCCCCGACGATGGAGATGATGATCGTCAGCGGCACGCCCGTCACCGTGAGGAACAGCGTGTTCCAGAGGGCCTTCCAGAACGTGGAGTCGTTCAGCATGTGGGCGTAGTTGTCGAGCCCGACCCAGGACGGCGCCTGGAACAGGTTGAAGTCGGTGAAGCTGTACCCGGCGGAGGCGAGCACCGGCCACGCGATGAACACCGCCGCGCCCACGATGAACGGCGACGCGAACGCCAGACCCAGGAGGGTCTGGCGTCGCGCACCGCGCTTGGCGGTCGTGGCCGTCATCAGTACGACTTCGCCTTGTCCGCCACCGACTGCAGGGCCTTCTCGGGGGTCGCGACCCCGCGCACCACGTCGTCGAAGGCGGTCGCCAGGTCGGTCGAGTACTGGGCGCTGTACGGCTGGCTCGCGAGCGACTTCGCGTTCGGGCTCTTCAGGGCGTTCAGCCACGCGTCGAAGTGCGGGATCGTGCTGTACGCCGTGTCCGTCAGCAGGGACGTCTTCGACGGGAGGTTGCCGAGAGCCAGCGTGAAGTCGGTCATCGGCTTGTCGCCGACCATGTAGGCGAGGAACTTCGCGGCCTCCGCCTTGTGCTTCGAGTTGCTCGGGATGAACAGCGTGCTCGTCGTCACCTGGGTCGAGCCGGCGAGGTCGTCGCTCACGGCAGGGATGTCGACGACGCCCCAGTTGAGGTTCGGCGCGACCTTCGGGATGTTGACGGCCTGCCACTCGCCGTCGATGACCATGGCCTCCTTGCCCGTGTAGAACGGGTCCTGCGCCGACATGTACTGGCCGAGCCCCGAGGTGAAGGTCGCGATCTTGTCCGCGCCGTAGGTGTCGGTGAGGGTCTTCGTGTACCAGTCGAGCGCCTCGACGTTCTTCGGGTCGTCGGGCGACGGGGTCTTGTTGTCCGTGCCGTCCCAGGTGCCGCCGAACGCGTAGCCGAGGGTGGTGAAGAGCGTCGACGCCGACGGGTTGCCGAGGCCGATCTGCGTGATGGCCCCGCTGGAGTCGGTCACCGTCAGCTTCTTGACCGCCGCGGCCAGCTCGTCCATCGTGGTCGGCGGCTGCACGCCGGCCTTGTCGAGCAGATCCTTGTTGTACATGAGCTGCTGCGTGTGCACCGCGATCGGGAGCGCGTAGGTCTTTCCCTCGTACTTCATCTGGTCGAGGGAGGCCGGGGCGAAGTCGCCGAGGTCAACCTTCTCGGTCTTGAGGTAGTCGTCGAGCGGGGCGAGGATTCCCTTCGACGCCCACGAGCCGACGGTGTTGCCGAAGTTGTCGGAGATGTCGAAGCTGCCGTTGCTCGACGACATCGACGTGAGCTGCTTCTGCGCGTCAGGGCTGGAGACTCCGACGACCTTGATCTCGGACTGGCTCGCGTTGAAGTCGGCGATGACCTTCTCGAGGGCTTTCGCCTCCTCGCCGCCCCAGAGGTACGAGAACGTGATGGTGGTGGGGCCGGAGGGGGAGGCTCCGGAGCAGCCGGTGAGGGCGACGGCGGCGGCGGCGACACTGGCCAGCGCGACGGTGCGCAGTACGGTGCGCCGTCCGATCTTCCTGGATTCCATGGGGGTCCTTACGGGTGTGAGGGTTGCGGAATGGAGGTGCTTGTCAATTGGTGTACTCCATTTCGTCGAGCAGTGTCAACAAAATCTCAAGAATCGCGGCGTACTTGCACTCTGTGGTGCACTTCTCCATAAAATGGTTGTCACCAATCGCCCTCACCGTCCCACACCCGATCCGCGGAGGAGAACCATGGCGGAGCAGCACACCAAGTCCGAGCGTCTGCGCCAGCACCTCGTCGACGTCATCGACCAGGGACTGGAGCCGCACTCGAAGCTGCCGACCGAGCGCGACCTCGCGACCGAGTTCGACGTCAGCCGGCTGACGGTCCGCCGCGCCCTCGACCGGCTCGAGCACGAGGGCCTCGTCTACCGCGTGCAGGGAGCGGGCACCTTCGTGGCCGCGCCGCGCATCACCAAGTCGGTCGAGCTGACCTCCTTCAGCGAGGACATGCGGGCCCGCGGACTGGAGCCCGGATCGTCGGTGCTCGTCACGGAGACCATCGCCGCAGGCGCACGGCTGGGCGCCAAGCTGCGGGTGAGCCCCTCCGACGACGTCTTCCACATCCGCCGCGCGCGCACCGCCGACGGCGAGCCGATGGCACTGGAGGACTCCTACCTCAATCCGAAGCTCTTCCCCGGGCTGATCGACAACGTCGGCGGCGAGTCGCTGTACCGCATCCTCGAGACCGAGTACGGGATGCGGATCGAGTGGGCCGAGCAGAGCATCCGCGCGAGCGTGCTCGAGCCCGAGGAGGCCGCGCTCCTGAACGCGCCCGCATTCTCTCCCGCGTTCTATGTGTCCCGTATCTCTTTCGACGCGCAGGACCGCGCGGTCGAGTACGCCGAGTCGACGTACCGGGGGGATCGGTACCACTACGAGCTCCAGATCCACCGCTCACGCTGACCGTCGCCCACCCCGCCAGCTGCCGCCCTCGCCTGCGCCGATCAGAGGAGTCCCATGCGCATCGCCCTCGTCCCCCTCGATGAACGTCCGGTCAACGTCGACCTCCCGCGCCAGGTCGCGGCGATCGCCGGAGCCGAGCTGCTGCTTCCGCCCGAGGAGGCGATGCCCGACTTCCGCACGCCCGCCGACGTGCGCGCGCTCCACGGCTGGCTGCGCGACCTCGCCACGACCGCCGGCCCCGAGCAGGCCGACCGCCTGGTGGTGTGCGTCGACACGCTCGTGCACGGCGGCATCATCCCCGCCCGCATCACAACCGACTCGACGACGGCCGCCCTGCAACGGCTGGACCTCCTGCGCGAGATCGCGACCATCGCTCCGGAGCTGCGGATCACGGCGGCGTCGCTGATCATGCGCGCCAGCGACTCGTACTCCGCCGTCGAGGAGCCGGAGTACTGGAGCCGGTACGGCCGCGAGCTGCACGCTCTCGGCGCCGCGCTCCACCACGAGCTGGAGGCGGACGTCACCGGAGGGGAGGCCGCCGCGGGGACACCGGCCACCGCCGTCCCCGACGACGTCCGCAGCGACTTCGAACGCCGTCGCCTGCGCAACCACGCCATCAACCTCGCCGCGCTGGCCCTGCACGAGGAGGGCATCGTGGAGACGCTGACGGTGACGGCGGACGACACCGCGCCGTACTCGGCGGGCTCGGC
Organism: Leifsonia sp. ZF2019; assembly: GCF_019924635.1. Classification (NCBI taxonomy): domain Bacteria; kingdom Bacillati; phylum Actinomycetota; class Actinomycetes; order Micrococcales; family Microbacteriaceae; genus Leifsonia; species Leifsonia sp. ZF2019. The sequence goes on along the minus strand of NZ_CP065037.1, from coordinate 1,413,408 downwards.
GGAGCAGGTGTGGCTGCGCCACTGGGCGCGCGCCCTCCCCCGCGGCCGCGACGTGCTCATGTACCCCGGAGCCGACGAGGTCGGCGCGGTGCTGGTGGCACGGGCCCTCGCCTCCGGCGTCGGCGTGCCGGTCTGGCGGATCGCGTGCGGCGAGGCCGACGGCCTGGCCCGGGTCCCGAACTTCGAGAACGCCCCGCTGATCGACAGTCTGACACGGCAGATCGTCGCATCCGGCGGACGCGTCGCCGAGGACGGTGAGCACGCCGACATGGTCGTGGTCGCGCACGCCCCCGACCCGGCCCGCGGCGACTTCTTCGGCAGCCGACCCGCCTCCGACGCCGTTGCGACCGAGGCGACGGTCGAGGCCGTGCGCGCCGCCCTCGACACGGGTGCGATCGTCGCCCTCGCCGATGTGCGCTTCAGCAACGGCGGCGATCCCGAGCTGGTCGACCGACTCGCGGATGAGGGCCTGCTCCTGCGGCTGGCCTCCTACGGCGGCTGGAACACTGCGGGCAACTCGATCGGGGGCGCCGTGGCCCAGGCGACCGCGCTCTGGGCCGGACGCGCCCTCGGCACCGCCGACGAGGCCGCGCTGCGCGCTGCGCTGCTCACGCGCATCCTGGACGATCGCGCCTACCAGAGCGGCACCCGGCTCGCGATGCACGGCGCCGAGTTCGGCGGCAGCATCGGCCCCGTCGACCCGGTCGCGGAGGCGGCCGCCATCGCCCGCATCACACGCGAGCTGCGCGCCTACCTCGAACGCATCCTGCCCGCGGACGAGTCGTGGAGCCTCGACGCGGTGACGCTCCCGTGGCACAGGAGCTTCGAGATCGGCGTGGAGGTGAATGCGCGGTAATGGTCTGATCCATTCCGCACCTCCTCCCGTCGTTTAAGGGATTTCATTGCTTTAACCTTCGCAAGTGGTGTACACCATTAACGCGATCGGCACCGTCGCCGGCATCGCACCACCCATCGAAGGAGTAGGCATGAGTCATCGCACCTCGCACCGCCTCGCTGCCCTGATCGCCGGAGCGGCCCTCGCCGCCGCGCTGGCCGTCCCCGCGACCGCGGCGTCCGCCGCACCCACCTGCACCACCACCCCCCCGCATCGACGGCAGCTTCATCCAGCCGGCCCTGGTGGACGGCTGGACGTCGACCCAGCTCGCGTCCGAGTTCACCACCCTCACCAACGCCTGCATCACCAGCCAGGTCATCCAGTGGACCGCCGACACCAAGGCGTCGACGACCATCTACCCGAGCGGCCTCAGCGGTTACACGCAGAACACGTCGACGGACGTGGTCTCGCGCGTGCTCACCGCCGCCGACAGCGCCGGGGTCTCGGAGTACCTCGGGCTCCAGACGAACGACGACTGGTGGAACACCTACGCCAACTCCACGACCTGGCTGAACGCCGAGGCGACGAAGGCCAACGCGCTCGCCGACGACCTGTACGCGAAATACGGGACGCACACGTCCTTCGCCGGGTGGTACCTGCCGTTCGAGGTCGACAACTGGAACTTCACCTCGAGCGCGTCCTGGAGCGCCATGTCGACGTTCTACACGACGATCGCCAACCACCTCCACGCGCTCACCCCGGGCAAGCCCGTCATCATCAGCCCGTTCTTCAACACTGCGGGAGGCCAGACCAGCAGCCAGTGGACGACGATGTGGTCGAGCATCCTCGCCTCGGCCCCGATCGACGTGATCGCCCTGCAGGACGGGGTCGGAGCCGGTCACGCCACCACCGCGCAGCTGGCGACGTGGTTCGCCGCAACGAAGAGCGCGATCACGAGCGCGCGCCCGGCCACGCAGCTGTGGGCAGACAGCGAGACGTTCAACCCGGACTTCACGCCGATGTCGATCAGCCAGCTCGTCGCCGACCTCAACGCCGTGGCGCCCTACGTGAGCAAGACACTGTCATTCTCCTACGACCACTACCAGAGCCCGCTCGTGGTCCCCGCGGTGTACGACACCACGTACCGCAACTACCTGTCGACCGGCTCGGTCGAGACGTCGGCGCCCACGGTCCCGAGCTCGCTCGCCGCGAGCGCCGGAGGAGTGACCTCGGTGAACCTGAGCTGGTCGGCCTCCACCGACAACATCGGGATCGCCGGCTACCGGCTGTACCGCGGCGGCGCGCTGGTCAAGGTGATCCAGGGCGCGGGCACGACCTTCACCGACGCGGGACTCGCACCGTCGACGACCTACAGCTACACGCTCGCCGCCTTCGACGCCGCCGGCAACACGTCGGCTCAGAGCTCGGCGGCGAGTGCCACCACGTCCGCCGCACCCGCCGCCAACCCGCTCGTGTCGTCCGGCAAGGGCTACACCGCCTCCGTCGCCGCCGACGCGAGCTACCCCGACACCGGCGGGACCGAGCTCACGAACGGCGTGACCGCCTCCACGAGCTACGCCGACGCCGCGTGGCAGGGTCGCAACACCGGGAGCCCCTACAGCTTCACGATCGATCTCGGCGCGACGAAGACCATCACCCAGGTGGGCACCTCGTGGCTGCAGACGAAGTCGCTGTACATCTTCCTGCCGTCGAGCATCCAGGTGTCGGTCTCGACGACGGGATCGACCTTCACACCGCTGACCACCCTCCCAGCGCCGAACGTCAGCGACGCGGACCAGCGGTACACCTACGCCGCCTACGGATTGTCGGGGTCGGGCCGCTACGTGCGCTTCACGGTGACACCGGCCAGCAGTGCCTGGTCGTTCGTCGACGAGGCCACCGTCCGGGGTCTCTCGCCCGCCGAGGTTCACGTTGTTGCGCTCATTCCTCTGGAATAGCAGCAACGACGTGAACCTCGCCGTCGGGATTGCTTGTCTGCTTGTCTGAGGAGTGTGGTAGCGTCAGCAGCGTGACCAGCGTGACCAGCACCGCCTTCCCCCGCCTGTCCCCTCCCGCCGGGCCCGTCCCGGCCGACGCGCCCGCCTGGAACCGCCAGCGCGGCTCGCAGATGCCCTCGCACCGATACCGCGACGTCTTCTCCCGGGTGGAGGTGCCGCTCGCCGAGCACGACTGGCCGGCCAACCGCATCACGCGTGCGCCGCTGTGGGTGCCGGTCGACCTGCGGGATGGCAACCAGGCGCTCGCGGAGCCGATGGACCCGGCGCGCAAACGCCGCTTCTTCGAGCTCATGCTCGCGATGGGCTACAAGGAGATCGAGGTCGGATACCCTTCCGCCTCCCAGACGGACTTCGACTTCGTCCGGCTGCTCGCCGAGACGGACCTGGCGCCGGAGGACGTGACGATCGTCGTCTTCACCGCCGCACGCCGCGACCTGATCGAGCGCACCGTCGAGTCGGTGCGCGGGCTGCGCAACCCGGTCGTCATCCACCTCTACACGGCCACCGCGCCCACGTGGCGGGAGGTGGTGCTCGGGCACGACCGAGCGGCGCTCACCGAGCTGATCCTCGCCGGTGGCCGCGACGTCCTGGAGCTCTCCACCGGCCTCCCGGACGTGCGCTTCGAGTTCTCCCCCGAGGTCTTCAACCTGACCGAGCCCGACTTCGCCCTCGAGGTCTGCGACGCGATGACCGCCCTGTGGGAGGCGTCGCCCGACCGCCCCGTCATCCTCGACCTCCCGGCGACCGTCGAGATCGCGACCCCCAACGTGTATGCGGACCAGATCGAGTACATGCACAAGAACCTCGCCCGGCGCGACGGGGTCATCCTCTCGGTGCACCCGCACAACGATCGCGGCACCGGCATCGCGTGCGCCGAGCTCGCCGTGCTCGCGGGCGCCCAGCGCGTCGAGGGCTGCCTGTTCGGCAACGGTGAGCGCACGGGCAACGTCGACCTCGCCACGCTGGCCCTCAACCTCCATGCGCAGGGCGTCGACCCGATGATCGACTTCTCCGACATCGACGAGATCCGCCGCACGGTGGAGCACGCCAACCGCATCGAGGTGCACCCCCGCCACCCGTACGTCGGCGACCTCGTGCACACCGCCTTCAGCGGCACGCATCAGGACGCGATCCGCAAGGGCTTCGCCGAGCATCGGGCACGCGCGGCCGCGGAGGGCCGTCCCGAGTCCGAGCTCGAGTGGCGGGTCCCCTACCTGCCCGTCGACCCGGCCGATCTCGGCCGCGGCTACGACGCCGTCATCCGCGTCAACTCCCAGTCCGGCAAGGGCGGCATCGCCTACCTGCTCGAGTCCGTCTACGGGGTCGAGCTCCCCCGCCGCCTGCAGATCGACTTCGCCCGCCACGTGCAGCGCCACACCGACGCGACCGGGGACGAAGCCACGGCCGAGCGCTTATGGACGCTGTTCGAGGAGGCCTACCTGCCCGGCGGCGACACGCCCGTGCGCCTCGTCGACTACACGACCTCCGAAGCGGACGGCGCGACCCGCACCACGGTCACCGTGCGCATCGACGGCCGCGACCACACCCATTCGGCCGAACAGGTCGGCCCCGTCGAAGCACTGACCGCCGCGCTCTCCGCGCACGGCCTGCCGGTCGAAGTGCTGGGCCTGCACCAGACGAGCATCGGTTCCGGCGCCGACAGCCAGGCCCTCACCCTGATCGAGTACCGCGACGCCTCCGGCACCCGTTGGGCCGCGGGCCGCGATCGGTCCGTGCTGACGGCGAGCCTCGCGGCACTCGCGGGCGCGGCGGCGCAGAGCGCGGCGCGCCGGCCCTACACGGCGTCCGGCCGATACCCGCTGGTCGCCTCCTCGTAGGTGGTGTGCTTGCGCTTCGGCTGCGAGTCGGCCGGAGGCGGGACGGCGGTGCGGGTGAGGGCGTGGAGGACGAGCTGCTCGACCAGCTGCGCGGCTGTCGCGTGACGATGCTGCGCGATGCGCACCAGCGCCGCGTACTCCGCCTCGCCGAGGTGGACTTTGAGGGGGATGCCGCCTGGCGAATGCCCCGGACCGAGCGTCGTGGCGGCCGTGATGTCTGCGTCGCTCATACCGGGATGATGCGTCGCGTGACTGCCGTGAGTCGAGTGACCTTTTATATGCATTAACTAGGCAGTTGCCGCTTGCCGACCGCATCCCGGCGGGTGCATCATGCGGTCGTCAGAGGAGACAGCAGGTGCCGGTGCCGGATTCCCCGCCTCGTCGATCGGCGGGACCGGCATCCATGCCGGCCGGCCACAGGGGGTGGCCGGCCGGCGACCGTCAGTCGGTCGGCGCGATCACGAGGCTCCCGATCAATCCGTCGCGGAGCTCGAACGTCATCGGCCCGGTGCCGTTGTAGCCGTCGCCCGTCACGGTCAGGTCGACGATCACGGTGTCCGCCGCCTCCCATCGCCAGCCGACCACCTCGAAGCGGCTGTGGACGCCGATGTTGTCGGTCCGGTCCCATGACCGCACACCATCCCGCCCGTGGAAGGTGCGCCCCCAGTCGATCAGTTCGGCGTCGTCCGTGAACGCGGCGACGAAGGCGTCGGAGTCGCCGGCGTTGGTCGCGCGGACGAACTCCGCGATCGGGGCGGGAAGCTGCTCGTCGGTCATGATGCTCCTTCGTGCGTCGATGGAGGCGCCGCCACGATCGTAGCGGCCGCGACCGCGTGGCGGTCGGGCACCCGCCGCCCTGTTCTCAGTCGACGACGCCGCGCTCGACCAACCACGCGAGCGCTGCACGCGACTCCGCGGCCTGGAACCCGCGCAACGCGGGCATCCGCGGCGGCGGCTGCTGCAGCGAACTCAGCCGGAACTCGCCGGCGAGCCCGGCGAGCGTCGCGTCGATCGCAGCCTCCGGCACACCGTCGAAGACCCGATGGCGCAGCAGTTCATCGGCACCGGTCGCTCCGTTCAGCCGAGCGTCGAGCAGAATCGCCAGCCCGTCCACCCAGGGCGCCCCGCTGCACGCCCACGCCCAGTCGACGAACCAGACCCGGTCGGCATGGTCGAGCAGCACATTGTCCGCCCTGCCATCGAGGTGCACGAGCCGGTCGCCGGCGAAGTGCGGGCCTGCGTCCGACGCGAGCGCCGCCAGGCGCTCACCACAACGCTGCTCGATCGCGGTGAGCGCGTCGGCGTGCTCCGTGAGCAGCACGGGCCACGCTCCGAAGCGGAGCTCGTCGTCGAGGCGCGGCAGCCCGAGCCCGCGCACGTCCGGGAAGCGATCGAGTGCGTCGAGCACGGACCGCAGCTCGGCGTCCGCGGGAGGCGAAGTCGGGTGGCGCCCGTCGATCTCCGCGGTCACGATCCCGAACCAGTCTCCGGCCTCGATCGTGTCGAGGAGCGCGGGAGCGGGAACACTGTCCGGAAGTCTGCGCAGCACCTCCGCTTCGCGACGGTAGAGATCGGCGGTTCCTCCCAAGGCCGCCGGCGCCGCCTTGACGAACGCCCGTCGCCCCTCCGCTGTGCCGACCCGCGCAGCCAGACCTCCCGAGAACCCGCCCGACTGGTCCACGGCCTCGGTCACCGGTGCACCGAGCACCCGTCCGACCGCAGACGTCAGCTCGGGCGGGGCTTCAGTCCACCGGATCCGGTCGCTCGTCACTGCCATCCGGCCACCCTACCGAGGACGGACACTTGCGCGATGCTCCGTGCGATGCGGGGCCCAATTCGTCGCCAGGCACCGTTTCGCTTGATCGCGGCGCGCTACGTCCGACGATTCCGCCGCTGCACCCAGACCGTCACCGCTGCGACGACACCGACCAGAGCGAGGATCCCGACGCCGTTCCAGACATTCCACCAGAAGACAGGTCCCATTGTCTTGTTCCCTTCTTGATCAAGTGCCGAATCATCACGGTGACCAACTCACTGAAGCCGAACCGCTCCTGACCGTCAGCTGGAGCCAGAATGTCGTGCTGTACGGAATTCCGCACATCTGCGCGCTGACGTCCATCCTGCCGATGTTCGTGGCAGGTCGGCCCAAGTACACCAGGTTGGCACCGCAGGCACCGCCGATCGACCAGCCTGCGCCGTAGACATTCGTGACGGTGTTGTTGCCGAGGTTGTACGACGCGTAGAACGACAGCGAGACCAACCCGACCCACATGTCGATCTTGCAATTACTCCGAGTCATGCCGCTTGCCGTACAGCCTGAAATACCGCGACCGAGCGACCTTTCGGACACGCTCTCTATCCGGCTCACGGCGATCGATCCGTCGTCGTAGGTATTGACCGTGTAGTCGCCGTCGGCGGCCGAGTAGCTGACGACAGAGCGTGGCTGCGCGGCACTTGACATCGAGTCCCACGTGCCACCGCTCAGATACGTCTCGATCAGGGTGTTCTGCGTACGCGCGTCGACTCCATAGCTCGCCAAGAATGCTCTCGACGACGCGATCGTCGGGTCCTCACTCGCCTGAGACGGAACTACAGGTAGTGCGGCAAGTGCCAATGAGGCTACCAAGCCGACAATTCCGGTCGACATTGTTCTGAGTTTCATGGTGATCCTCTCGACGGGGACTTCGTTGTCTCCGTTCTGATCGCACCATACCAAAACTAAAATGCAAGTAGACAGAGTCTTCAGAGCATAAACCGCAAATTTATCTGCGTTCCACACGTGGAGCTTGGACGGGCGAGCGCTCGTCGGCTACACGCCCGCCCTTCCCAGGAATGGCCGCGGCCACGCGCCCAGTGCGAGCACCGCCAGCACCGTCTGCACCAGCCCCGTGGCGAAGTACACACCGTGCAGCGGCGACCAGACGAGCATGAGGGCGATCTCGATGAAGATCCAGCTGAGCATGACGAGCCCGGCCGCGGCGTGGAGGCCCCAGGCGAGCCGGTAGCGGAGGTGGGTCGCGACGAGTGCGAGCGCCTGCGAGCCCCCGACCACCACGCCCAGGATGATGCCGGGCCAGAAGTAGGAGTCGAAAAGGGTGCCCTCGATCCATTCGAGCGGGATGCCCATGCCGCCGAACGCGGTGAGGCCGATCATGCCGATGAGGGCGGAGACGAGGTTGAACCAGCCGACGACGGCCAGGGCGACGCGCAGGGCGCGGGGCGGTGTTGCAGGGGTGGGGGCGGTGTCCGGCTCCATGCCACACACGATAGCGGCACGCGCCGGCCCAGCGGATGCGGGGTCCGGCGTCGTGCCGCGCCGTCCGTCTCCGGGACCCTACTTCTTCTTGTCGCCCTTCTTGTCGTCGATGATCCCGCCGATGAAGCCGCCGATCTGACCGCCGAGCACGCCGCCCGCCGGTCCGCCGAGCAGGGCGCCGAGGCCGGCCCCGATCCCGGCGAGCGCTCCCCCGTAGCTCACCTTGTAGACCACCACGGTCGGCGCTCCGCCATCCGGGTCGGGTTCGACATCGAAGGCGCCCAGGGTCGCGCCCGCGACGACGAGCGCGACCGGCGAGGTCCCGACGTTCGCCGCCATCCGGTCGTGGATGCCGCGCGCGTCGAAGTACGAGCGCGCCACATCCCCTTTGTCGTGGCTCGCCTCGATGACGTGCCGGTACAGCTGCACGAGGGTGTCGACCTCGTCGGCCGTGATCAGATCCGCCTCGTGCAACCGCAGCAGCACCTCCCGCTGTTCGGCCACGAAATCGCCCTTGTTGCCCTCGATGATCCGCCGTGTCTCGGCTCTCGCCGCCCGCATCCCCTCGGTCATCCCGATCGCCGTGTGTGCTGTCTCGTCCATCGTCCGCCTCCTTGCGTGGGTGTGTCCTTCTGATGGCGGCCACAGTCAAGCACCGGGGAGGCGGCATGGGGATGGGGTGCGCACCGGTTCCGGGATGCGTGGAGGCGCGGACCCCTTACCGCCGCCGCCCCGCGAACACCGCGAACGCCAGCGGCACCACGGAGCCGATCATCAGCACGGTGCTGAGCACTTCGTCCTGCGACCGCACGAGTGCGCCCGATGCGAGCACGCCCGCGAAGACGACGGCGCCGACCAGGCGGCGGATGGTGCGTTCCAGCCGTTCGACGTGGCGTTCGAGACGCGGGGAGGTGACGGCGATGCTGCCCTCCTCCACCCGGTCGAGCACGGCGTCGATGCGTTTCGGGAGGCGCCAGGCGACGCCGGCGATGCTGAGCGCTTCTGTGGCGAAGTCCTGGACGACGTTGCCCTGCTCGTCGCGGAGCAGCTGACCGGCGTACGGTTCGACCGAGTCCCACAGGTTGAAGCCGGGGTCGAGGGCGCTGCAGACGCCGGAGGTGAGCGACATGGCACGCACGATCAGCAGGAAGTTCTCCGGCAACTGGAACGGCAGCGAACGCACGACGTCGCCGAACTGGCGGGCGAAGTCGCGGAACTCGCGCGGGTCCACCTCCCGCAGCTCGGCGAAGCCCATGCCTCCGAAGCGCGCGAACAGCTGGGTCATGGCCTGCTCGAGCTGCGCGGTGTCGGCAGACGGGAGCAGCACCCCGATGTCGCGCATGGCGTCGACCAGGCCCGTGCCGTCGCGGGAGGCCGCAGCGATCAGGAGTCTGCGGAGGCCGGTGCGCAGCGTGGTCGGCACCTCTCCCATCATCCCGAAGTCGATGAAGGTCAGACGCCATGGGCGGCCGCCTGTCGATGCGTCGCCCTCCCCCGGCGTGACGAAGATGTTGCCCGGGTGCGGATCGGCGTGGAAGAACCCGTTGGCGAACAGCTGATCGAACATCACGGCCGCGAACACGGGGGCGACCTCGACCGGGTCGATTCCGGCTCCGCGCAGTGCGGCCGCGTCGGTGATCTTGATCGCCGTCACGTCCTGAAGCGTCAGGACCCGGCGCGTGGTCCGCTCCCAGACCACGGAGGGTGCAGCGACGCGGTCGTCGCCGGCGAAGTCCTCCGCGAACCGTTCCGCACTCGCGGCCTCGTGCAGGTAGTCGATCTCCTCCAGGCTGGTGCGGGCGAACTCCTCGACCAGCTCAGGGGCGTCGACCCGGTCGGAGACGAGCCGCACGTGGCTGAGCCAGCGTCCGACCCGACGCAGGGCGGCGAGGTCGATGTCGACGATCGCTCCGATCCCCGGCCGCTGCACCTTGATGACGACCGCCTCGAGCCCGGTCTCCTCCGCATCCGCCGCCGACAGGCGGGCACGGTGCGCCTGCCCGAGCGAGGCGGCGGCGACGGGGGTCTCATCGACCGCCGCGAAGGCGCGCGCGAGCGGGACGCCCAGCTCGGCCTCCGCGAGGGCTCGGATCTCCGCGAACGGCACCGGGGGCACCTCGTCCTGCAGCCCCTCGAGCTCGGCCGTGATCTCGGGCGGCAGCACGTCCAGGCGAGAGGACATGAACTGGCCGACCTTGATCATCAAGCCGCCGAGTTCGACGGCCAGCACGTGGAACCGCTGCGCGAACCGGCGCATGCGTTTCGAGCGGGTGCGCTCTGCGACCCGCGCCAGTCCGATGCGCGGCAGGAACAGTTCGTACCACCAGGTGACCGCCAGGTTCCAGCCGGCGAAGCGCAGGATGCGGCGGTAGCGGCGCCGGGTGGCACCCGCCGCCGTCGGCGCCACGCCCTGCCCCGCGGCGGAGGCCGCACCTGCCGCCTCCGCAGCTCCCTCGGTCGCGGGAGGGACGGACGTCACCCCGTCAGTCCTGAGCGAGGATCGAGTAGAGCCGACGGCGTGCCTCGTCGAGCACCGTCGTCGCCTGCTGGATCTGCTCCGGCGTGCCCGTCCGGCGCACCTGTGCCGCAGCCTGGGCCAGCTCGATCCCGGCCTTCGGCAGCGCGCCGAACGCGTCGCCGGAGCCTCCCGAACCGGGACCCGCGGCCTCCCACGGCGCCGCTCCGGCCTCCTCGGCCTCGGCGCGCCCGGCCTCGGTCAGCGCGTAGGTCTTGCGGCCGTTGGACTCCTCCGCTGTCAGCAGGCCCTCGTCGGCCAGCAGCTGGAGGGTCGGGTAGACCGAGCCGGCGCTGGGCTTCCAGCTGCCGCCGCTGCGCTCCTCGATCTCGCGGATGATCTGGTACCCGTGCATGGGCTTCTCGGCGAGCAGCGCGAGCACCGCGGCACGCACGTCGCCACGGCCCATCCGGGTGCCGACGCGCTTCTCGAACGTGGAGCGCAGCTGCTCCATCGCCTGCCAGATGCCGTCTGCCGTCATGCCGGGGCCGAAGCCGCCGGCGGGGAACGAACCACTCATGGTGCCACCTCCGAAGAATCGGTAACGATACTCAACGATATATCGTTCAGTCGTGCCGTGACCTGCCCACTCCCTGTGAGTCCGCCCCTCCGCTGGCACCGATTTGGACCAAATGTGGCGAAAGAAGCGACGTAACCCCGCATTCGATCCAAATCTGGCGGGGGCCGCTCCGTCATGCGTACCCCTGGCTCCGCACAGCCGCGCGCAGTACCGTTGCGGGTGCGCGAAACGATGCAGAGAGGACGCACGAGATGCCCGTGAACACGACGGATCAGGAGGCCGCGACCGAGCAGCCGTTCGACAGCGATTCCCGGAGCGTCCCGCGCTCCGAGAAGGCCGGTGCCTGATGACCACGGAGCGCGCGATCCTCGCCGGTGGCTGCTTCTGGGGGCTGCAGGAGCTCATCCGGGACATGCCCGGCGTGCTCGCCACCCGGGTCGGCTACGCCGGCGGCGACACCCCGAACGCGACCTACCGCAACCACGGCGACCACGCCGAGGCGGTCGAGATCGAGTTCGACCCATCGGTCATCACCTACCGCGACCTCCTCGAGTTCTTCTTCCAGGTGCACGACCCGACGACCCGCGACCGCCAGGGCAACGACATCGGCCGCAGCTACCGCTCCGTTATCCTGTACCTGACCCCGGAGCAGGAGCGGATCGCCCACGAGACCATCGCCGAGGTCGACGCCTCGGGCCGTTGGCCGGGCAAGGTCGTCACCGAGGTCGAGCCCGCCGGCACGTTCTGGGATGCCGAGGAGGAGCACCAGGACTACCTCCGCAAGCACCCCGGCGGGTACACCTGCCATTACGTACGCCCGGACTGGGTGCTGACGGACGAGGTCGGCGCGGCCGGCTGACCTCTGGCCGGCTCGCTCAGCGGAGCGCTGCGACAGCCGTCTTCGTCGCGGCGGCCAGCAGCGCGTCGTCGGGCGTCGCATCCGCGGTCGCTTTGCGCGTCAGCGTGACCACGATGATCGGCGCACGCCCTGCCGGGTAGACGACCGCGATGTCGTCGCGCACGCCGTACTCCCCCGTTCCCGTCTTGTCGGCCACCGGCCACGCGGGATCGACACCTGCGCGGATGGTGCCGTCACCCGTCGTGCAGTCGAGCATCGTGTTGCGCAGGAGGGTGCGGTCCTTCGTCTCGAGGGTCGAGCCCAGGATCACGGCCCGCAGGTTCGCCGCGAACTGCGCGGGGGTCGTCGTGTCGCGGGCGTCGCCCGGCAGGGCCTCGTTGAGGTCGGGCTCGACACGGTCGACGTTGGTCGTGCGATCGCCGATGCCGCGCAGCCAGTCCTCGACGGCGTCCGGTCCGCCGAGACGCGTGACGAGGAGGTTGGCCGCCGTGTTGTCGCTGAACCGCAGCATGGCGTCGATCAGCTCGCGGACGGTCATCCCCGTGTCGACGAATCGGCTGGTGATCGGCGCGTAGGCGAGCAGGTCGGCGCTCGTGTAGTGGACGACCGTGTCGAGGTCGGCGTCCGTGGCGTGCTGGAGGGTCGCCGCTGCGATGAAGGTCTTGTTCGACGATGCGAACGGGAAGCGCTCCCCGCCGCGGTAGGCGACCGTGCGACCGTTCCCCGTATCGATCGCGGTGACGCCGAGTGTCGCGTCGTGCGTGCGTTCGAGATCGGCGAAGGCCCGCTGCGTCGCGGCGCCGGAGACCGCGGGGGTGGTCTGCGCCGCTGCTGCCGACGGCGCCGGAGCGAGGGAGGAGGCCGCGCATCCCGAGACGGCGACGGCCAGGGTGACGGCGACGCCGCCCGCGACGGTGAGAATTCGTTTGCGAATGTCCATGACGGCAGCCTTGCCCGGCCTGTCGATCCTGTCGAAGACCGGATCGCTCCGATCGATGCCGGATCGGCATGAGCCTAGGGTGGACGGATGGACCTCATCGCCGCGTGCCGCGTGCTCGTCGAGATCGGCGACCGCGGGAGCGTGACCCGCGCCGCCGCCGCCCTCGAGGTGGCGCAGTCGGTCGCCAGCCGGCGCATCCTCGCCCTCGAGTCGCACCTCGGCGGCGCACTGCTCGAGCGGACGGCCCGCAGTGCGGCGCTCACGCCGTTCGCCCGTGACCTCCTCCCCTCCGCACGACGCCTGGTCCGGCTCGCGGACGAGCTGGAGCTCGACGCCGATCGCGCCCGGTTGCGCCCGGTGACCGTCGCTGTGCCCGTCGGTTGCGCGATCCGGGAGCTCGCCGTCGCCGAAGCCGCGGGGCGCGCTGCCGGGCTGCGCCTCGAGTTCCGCGCCGAGACCCCCGCACGTCGAACCGAGCTCGCGGCGACGCGCGGGGTCCGCCTGGCGATCGCGAGCGTTGCCGCGGACACCGCGTCCTGGGTCGCCGAGCTCGGCGTCGCCGGGCGCCGTTCCTCGGGGACGCGGCTGCGACTGGACGAGCTCCGCCCCGGCCGCACCGGGCGGCGCCGCGACGACGACGCCGGCGCACGCCTCCGCTTCGGCCCGGAGGACGACGTGCCCCACATCCGGGACGCTCTCCTGCGGGCCGCGTTCGCCGTCGGGGTGCTGCCCGCGCAGCTTCCCGTCGATGCCTCGACCACCTCGTCCCTCGCATCGGTGCTCGCCGACGGCGACCTGCTCCTGTGCACGGAGGCGGAGGCGCGCGAGCTGGACCTGCACTGGCGCTCGTTCTCCGGCCTCCGGGTCGCCCGCGGATACACGCTCGTCGGCGACAGCGAGAACGACGTCGCGACGGTGTTGCACGCGGTGGCGGACGAGCTCGTCTCCGCCCTGGGCGCCCGTGCCCGCGCCGACCGGGAGCCTGCCGCGGAAACGCTCGCGGCGCGCGCCCTCTCCCCGGGGGAGGCCCGCGGTGCGTGACGCCCGCTTCCTCGATGCGGTCCGCACCGACCTGGCGGAGGCCGGCCTGCGGGCCTCCATCGTCGTGCGCGACCTGGACTCCGGCCGCGAACTCGACATCGACGGCGACGTGGCGACCCCGTCCGCCTCCCTCGCCAAGCTCCCGATCGCCCTCGCCGTGCTCACCCGCGTCGCCGACGGCCGCCTCGACGGCGCGACGCCCATCCCTGTGCCTGCGGGCGATCCTTCCGCCGGGCTGCCGGGGACGACCCGCTTCCGGTATCCCTCCCGCATCGCCATCGACGACCTCGTCTCGCTCGCCCTCACCATCAGCGACAACGGTGCCGCCGACGCTCTCCTCGCCCTCGTCTCGCCCGACGAGGTGATGGCCGACCTGGACCGGCTGGGTGTCCACGGCATCGAGGTGCGGCACCCCTTCGCCGACCTCTCCGACACCCCGCTCGAGCGGTTCGCCCCGGAGGAGGCGCATCTCGCGCACACCCTCGCCATTCGCGGGAGCGCTCCCGCCCGCGGCCACCCCATCCGCCAGCTGGACATCGCGCGCACCAACACGGGGACGGCTCGCGCGTTCACCGACCTCCTCACCGTGATCTGGCTCGAACGCGGGGTGCATCCGGAGGCCGCCGCCCGCCTGCGCGAACACCTGGGCGCCAACCTCGTGCGCCACCGCCTCGCCCCCGACATCGTCACCGACGACACCGCCTGGTCATCGAAGACGGGAACCCTGCTCAACCTGCGGCACGAGGCGGGTGTCGCCGAGCACACCGACGGCTCACGCTTCGCCATCGTCGCACTGAGCACGTCGGAGGTCCCCGCGTCCGCCCAACCGGCCGCCGAGGCGGCCCTGGGGGCGGCGGCCCGGCGGATGCACGAGCGGGTCCGCGAGGCGGGCGGGTGATCGTCTAGGCTGCACGAGACGAGGGCCGCGAGGCGGCGGCCGAGCAGAGGGGGGGAACATGTCCACCGGGGGGATCCTGCGCCGTACGGTCGCGGCCATCGTGGGCGCGGCGGCGACGCTCCTGCTGCTGTCGGGCTGCGCTCTCTTCGCGCAGAAGCCTCACCCCACGCCCGCGCACACTCGCACGACGAGCCCGACCCCCGCTCCCACGGGCACGCCGGTACGCTCCGGGATCGGCTCCTCGCCCGCTCCCGCTCCGGTGATCGCGCCCACTCTGACGCCCGTGCCGTCCGGGACTGTGGTGGCCGAGGGCGATGTCGCCTCCCCCAAGGGCAGCATCCACTACCACTACCGGGTCGTGTCGAACGGCGACAACACCTACGACACGCAGTACTCCGGCTTCACCTCCACGGTGCCGGTCCCGGTGTCGGTGACCTTCCTGGAGACCGCGCCCCGGGTCGGCGACGGCCTCACCGACCACGGCGTCGGCGACTTCCAGCTGGGCGGACCGACCACCGGCACGGCCGCGGCCTCCTCCACCGTGATCGGCGGGAAGCCCTCGTACCTCGCGGCTCTCGTCACGTACTCGTCCGCCCCGTCGTTCGACGGCGTGCCCGTCGAGCTCGGCCCGAACAAGGTGCTCGCGGTGAACTCGGTGCACTGGTCGGTGCCCGTGCGTGCGTCGAACGTGCACCCGGTCGACGGTGGAGCGACCCCCGGCGCGAACGGCACGGTGACCGCCACGACCGCCTCCGGCGCTCCGCGCACCTACCTCGTCGACAGCGGCGACGCCCCCGCCGGCATCGCGGCCCGCTTCGGCATCCAGCTGACCGACCTCTACTGGCTCAACCCGGACCTCCCCTCGGGCCCGGACCAGAAGTATGTGCTGGCAGGCACGCAGCTGAACCTGGACCCGGACAGCCTGTAGCGCCCTATCATGCAGGAGGCCCCGCCCCTGCTGTTTCGGTCAGCAGGGGCGGGGCTCCGACGTCCTTCCCTCGTCCGGTCGCCTACGGCTTGATCGCGGCGATGTAGTTCTGGACGGTGTCGATCTCGATCGGGAGCATGGTGTCGTTCGAGTTGTTCTTCTTGTAGCGCTGCAGCAGGCTGACATGCGCCGGGCTGCCGATGCCGACCTTCTTGTTGGTGACGAGCGAGCACAGGTAGATGGTGCCGTCCGTGCTGGGAACGATGCTGTAGGACATGTCTTCCTCGTTTTCTGCGGGTGGAACCGGGTCGGTTCCGTCGATGTGGTCCTGGATGAACTGCCAGGGGTCGATCAGGGGCCCCACTCCGTCGGCCGCCGCGGCGGATCCACTGACGGTGATGTGGAGGTGCGGGCCACCCAGTCCGGGGATGTTCGCGTTCGACCCCGACTGCCCGCTGCGGGCGATGATCTGCCCGATGGTGACGGTGTCGCCCACGCCGACGAGGACGTCGAGCAGGTGGATGTACGCGTAATGATGGCCGTCCGGGAGTCGGACGGTCACGAAGGCTCCGTTGTACGATGTGGACCCCCGGCTCGTGACGGTGCCGGATCCGATCGCGGGGACGGGCGTGCCGCTCGGCACGATCCAGTCGCTCCCGAGGTGGCGCAGCCCGGTCTGCGGGCGGAGCGTCCCGAACGGGTCGGATGCGTCGTAACGGCCGGGGAGCGGATCGATGAGCCTCATCGGCTCCCTCCTTTCTGTGCGGGGCGCGCAGCCCTGGCGTTTCGGTCGCCAGGGCTGCGACGCCGTGTCACCGGTCTCAGATCTCGTTCTGCGTCTTGCGCTTCTGGGCGACCTGGAGCCGGAGGTTCCAGATGAAGCCGTCCGGGAGCGAGTTGATGGTCGACGGCGCCGCACCCGTCGCGACGAGGGCGTTCACCTCGTCCATCGACGTGAGCACCGTGAAGGTGCCGTCCGTGGCGGCGAACGCCACCGAGCCGTTCGGGTGCTTGACGAGCTGTCCCATGTCTTCCTCCTGTGTCTGACCCGGGGTGACCGGGTCGGTTCCGTTGATGTGGTCCTGGATGAACGCCCACGGGTCGATCTTGTTGCCCAGGCCCTGGTATGCCGACGGCGAGTCGCTCACCGTGATGTGCAGGTGGGCGCCGTGACTGTTGGTGCCGGTGTCGCCGACGTACCCGATGGTCTGGCCGATGGTGACGGTCTGCCCGACCGCCACCGGCGCCTCCGCGTTCAGGTGCAGGTAGGCGTAGTAGTGGCCATCGGGCAGCTTCACCGTGACGGTGTTGCCGTTGCCGGCGTGCCACTGCTTGTTCACCACCACGCCGGTACCGATCGCCATCGCGGCCGTGCCCGCGGGCACGCCGTTCCAGTCGCTCCCGGTATGGGGATACGATCGGCCGCCATAGTTGCCGAACGGGTCGGCGGAGTCGTATCGCCCGGGCGGGGCGAGCGGTTCGATGAGTCTCATGCTTTCCTTTCTGGTAGAGCGCGTTGCGCAGCCGCTGCGTGCCGCGGACGCGCTGTGGAACCGGAGACCCGCTTCTGCTGTTTCGGTCAGCAGGCCTGGGTCCCCGGGGTTCCGGTCAGACGCCGTAGAGTCCGCAGACGATCGTCCAGCCCGTGTCGTCGACACCCATCACGCTCGTGAGCACCGCCGGCGGGAGGAACTTCTTGCCGCGCGGGTCCAGTCCCTGCGCATCGATCTGGGCGTTGTAGGTGGAGATCACGCTCCGCCAGCCGTTGTACTCGGTCTGGGAGGCGAAGATGTGCCGGCCCGCGGCGCCTCCCACCGCACTGCGGTAGTCGGAACCGAAGACGGCGATCTCGCCGGTGGAGTTGCGTCGGATGTACATGTCCTGCTCTTTCTCGTCCTGTGCGGGGACGGTTGGGGTGGTCGGCGTGTAGCTGCCGCTGTAGTTGAAGTGGACGGGGTCTGTGTCGCTGAGGGCGTAGAACCCGTAGGTGGGGCCGTTGGCGAGCAGCCACGCGCGCTGCGGAGAACCGAGGGCTACCCCGATGTCCACCGCTTCGCCCCATCCGTGATTCGAGGTGCCCGGGGGCGCGGCGAGAGCGGGGTTGTGATTGCTCGCCTCCCAGTACTGCACCTGCCCTGCGTAGTTCCGGTATCCCTCGTTGAGCGGCAGGATCGCCCCGCCATGCTGTGCCGCGTACGCGTCGAGCATGGCGTTGATCGCTACGGCGCAGCCGGGCTCCAGGTAGACCCCGTCCACGCCATGCCCAGGGCCGCCGTAGGCGACACCGTCGCGAGTGATCTTCGTCATCGCGCCTAGGGGCGTGATGTTCCCATTGGTCCACGTCGGGTCGCCCCATGGTCCGGTCGGCATCCCTACCTTCTTTCTCGTTTTCTCGTGTGACCTGCCTGTTCGACAGGCGGTCCTCGGTCGGTCGTCCGAAGTCTGTGGTGGCCGTCTACTCGGCCGTGGGGTCCTCCCCCGCCGGTTCGGCCGGCGCACACCCTTTGGGCGCCGCGCCCAGCCCGAGGCCGGTCAGCCAGGCGTCCACGCCGGGGATCGCCATGATCCGGGCCAGGAGTCCTTGCAGGGCCACGGCGATCCCCGCGGTCGCGACGAGCCATTCGGCGGGCCACTGGTCGGCGACGACGCCGATGATGGCGACGGCCGTCGGCACGGCGGCGACCGCGGCTTGCACGACGGTGCGGAGGACCCGTTGGTGAGGCGAGCCGATCCCGCCGCCGCTCGCGTGGCGGCTCATGGGATCCCGCACTCGTGCTCGTCCCAGTCGTCGGGACGGATGTCGGTCTCGCACTCGAAGCAGTGGAGGGGCTCCGGGTCGGGCCGGAGGTCGAAGTCGGGCTCGAGCTCGAGCTCGAGCTCCGCGATAACGGCGAGCGCGTCGTCGAGGCGTGACGGCCACGGAGGCTCTTCGAGGTCGAACATGGGGTGTCCTTCTTTCGGTGAGGTCGGGGCCGGTCGGGCCTGTTCGAACCGGTCGGGCCGGATGCGGGGCGCGACGAACACCGCCTTGGTCGGGTACGGGTCGTCGGGGCTGGCGGGGTCGGTTATGCGGAGGGCGGGGCGACCGGATACGAGATCGCCTCGATCGGCACGCCGAGTCCTGTCGCCAGCCGTCTGAGGACCGGAGCGGACGGCTGCCGGGCGCCGTGCTCGAGACGGGAGAGGAAGCTCGGGTCGATGCCGACCCGGACGGCGAGGTCGCGAGCGCTGATCCCGAGCGTCTGCCGCAGGACGCGGAGTGCGGTTCCGTTGAGCCGTCTCGTCGTGTTCATGTGAACAAGTTTATGCAACTATTGCGTAATTCAGCAAGTTTGTCATCGAAAAAGTTTCAAGACATACGCAGTTGTCGCCAGAATTGCTTGCGCAAATTGCCGACTGTTGCCAGAATTACTGCATGGTGATCACATGGAACGAGCTTCGCGACGCCCGGGAAAGCCTCCACCTGACACAGGAGGAGCTGGCGACCCGGCTGGGGGTGTCGACGCGCACGGTGACGAACTGGGAGGCGAACGGGGTCGCCCGCAAAGCCGAGTACAAGGTCGAGCGTTTCTTCGGCGACGCGCTGGCCCGGAACACGCAGGCCCAGGATGCGCGCGACCGTGACGCGGCACCGGAACACGCGGCCGGCGCCGAATTCCAGGCCGCCGCGGCAGACGACGACCTCCCGTCCGCACGCCCCGATCTCAGCGCGGTCTCCGACCTCGAGCTGCTCGAGGAACTGACCCGCCGAGCACTCGTGCGGGCACGCTCCGGTGCGCCCGCACGGAATGCCGCGAACCCGTTCGCCGACTCCGGTGTCGGAGCATCCCGCCATACTGATGACCACGTCTACGAGGAGTTCGAGGTCAGCTACGAACTCCCGACGAAGAAAGGTGTGGCCCTCGCTGCGAAGCGGGGAACGCGGAAAGCGGATCAGCCACACGCGGAGTGACAGGCACGGGGGACGAGATGCGCTTGCTGGTGGGGATCGCGGCGGGCCTGGGTGTGCGGCTGCACGGCGCATACCTCCCGGACGGAGACCTCGGCTACTACTCCCCCGACGAGGACCGCATCTACTTCGACCTGACACTCACGCCGTTCGAGCGCCGGTGCACGATCGCGCACGAGCTCGGCCACGCCTACTACGGGCACCGCTCCGACAGCGACCAGAACGAGCGGATCGCCGACACCTACGCCGCTGAGCTTCTGATCGATCCGGTCGCCTACGCGGCGGCCGAGCAGGTCAGCGACGATGTCGAGTTCCTCGCGGAGGAGCTGTGCGTCGTGCCCGGTCTGATCGTGCACTACCGCCGGCACTGTCTCCAACGGCTGGGCGAGCGCACGTACAGCACGCATCCGCACGGCCGCTTCAGCGACGAACTGGCGCGCCGGATCTCCTGAGCGATGCAGCCCGCACTGTACCACCACTCAGACATCATCATGTGCGGATGGCGACGGAGAAATGGCGACGCTGTGGCAGAGCCCAGCGCGGGGACGACGAGGTAGTCGAGGTCGCTGCGCCATCCATGCCGCCTCGCCAAGCGGACGTACTACTCGTCGATATTTGCGAAAGGGTGGTCGTGAAGGTAGCGCATGTATCGCATTATCAACCCGGCCGCGATGAGCGCACACCCGAACGGGATAGCAACGAAACGGATCGTGCTGGCCACAATGCTGATGACTCCGAGCAGAGCTTGTCCGGACGGTTCATTGAAGATGATCATGTCGGGGACGATGTCACCACTGAGAATGAGGACCACTGCACCAACGGCTGTGATGATTATCCCCGACCGAAGCGTGCGCTTCGGAGTGTGCTGACTCATTCGTCCACTCCCGATTCCCGTGTCTGCCCGTATATCCTCGCGCAGAATTCCCGCACCGTGTTTGCGTGGTCAGTGACCCTCGAATCAAAGGTGTCTTCTGAGACATCCTCGGCCTTCAATCCAGCACCAACACTCTGGACGATGTCCTGAATGCCCGGGTAGGCATCGTCGCTTCCCTGGGTGATCGAAGAGAGTTGGGCGGGTTCGAACACATAGGTGTAAATGGCGCTGGTCACGTACGCACCGCACATCCCCAGAGCCTCGTGCTGTGGACTCAGAGGTGGCGAGGCGCGCGCGGTCAGGATCGATTCTGGCGGGGATGCGTTCACGTTGCGCGCGAGCTCGCGCAGTTTCGCCGGGGATCCGGTAGCGTACCAATTCTTACCGATGACGATCTGATTCTCGGCACTGATGGTCGCGGCCAGATCCGGCAGGATCTGATCGAGCGACGCGCTGTGCTCATATGCCCGTAACAGGACGGTCTGCTTGTCGGAATAGAAGCAGTTGAAGCCGCGCATGTCGTCATGGAAGGCCATGTCCGCCTTGAGCACCTGGCTTTCGTCACAATGAAGCTGGGCGGAAACGGCTGGAATCTCATGGAGCTCAAGACGCCCACGAGCGGTCTCCGATGAGCAACCAGTCAGCGTGACAGCGGCGACCACGATGCTCGAGGCGAGCCCGGTGAAAGTCCGCGCTCGCCTCGAGCCGCTCCGATGTTCTCTCACTGGAAGACGAGGGCCGTCCCGGTCGCACCGATGGATTGCGCCTTCACCTTGGAAACAGTGATGACGTTACCAATCGTGATGTTCTTCGAGCCGGACTTCCCGCATCCGATGGCTTCATAATTCGCCGACCACGAGGTGCCGACCTTCTTGTAGCCGCGCCCCTGAACACATGGGTTTCCTTTGGAATTTGCGTCCACCTGATATTTGTAGGCGTGTGTTGCGGTAGCGGTTGCGCCGATGAGAGAACATCCGTCCACCGACGTGTACCACGCGCCGCCCGCGGGAACGGCCATGTTCGTCCAACTGCATCCGGCACGGCTCGTTCGTCCCGCGGCCCCGATTGTTCCGTCACTTCCGACCAGGGTTGCGCTGCCGTCCTCACCCGCGAGGTAGAGAGGACCCGAAAGCCCAGCCGGATCGGCGATTACAGCACCGTAAGGGGCACCGGAGTCTGGTTCGGCCGCGGTTGCCGCACCCCCCGTGAGTAGCGAGGCGACCAAGGCGGCCCCACCCAGCGAGGCCGCCAGTCCACGTACTGTCTTCTTCATCATCGATCCTTTCTCCATTGAAAGTTCATCCTGGATTGGATGCTCATAATCCTACCTTCGAGATACTCAGCTGAAAATGCTTATATTCGATACGGCAGCGCCGTGCTGGAGTGAATCCCCGCCGACCGCGCGCCCGGTCCGGGAGACACCGGATCCGTGATCGCGCACCGCGACAACGACGGCGATGACGGCTTCGGCGACAACACTCTCGGCGGCATCGCCAACGCGGAGGCGAACGGCGCCGCGTACTTCGAGATCGACATCTCCCTCACGAACGACGGAATCCCCGTGGTGCGACACGATGCGATCGGGAGCATCTCCCTCGCGCAGTTCCGCGCGAGGTACCCCGACCTCCCGACGCTCCAGGGGGTCGCCGACGAGATGCGCACATCCGACGCGCGCATGGTGCTCGAGTACAAGGACTCGTGGAGCCGGGACGGCGTGCAGACCGTCACCGACCTCCTGCATTCGTCCGGGGTCGCGGGCCGGACCGTGTCGCAGTCGTTCTGCCGGACGTCCTGGCACTCGTGCGCACCGTCGACCCTGGGATGCCGCGGATGCGTCTCAGCGGCGCGACGATCAGCGCTCACATCCAGGATGCGAAAGGCGCATGGCCACCTCGGCATCAATCCGTCGACGCTTCCGACCGCCGCACTGATGCACACCGCACGTGAAGCGGGCCCGACGGTCTTCTTCTGGACCAGGAACACGGAGCCGGACTGGTCGGCCGCGGCGTGCATCGGCGTCGACGGAGTGATCACAGACCAGACGAGCGCGCTCGTGAGCTGGTATGCCGCCCACAACGCATCCTGCGGACTGAAGACCTGTGTACCCTGTCGCTGTTCCGTGCCCTACAGCTCCACCGGCCCCCGCAGCGGCGGCGGGCTCACCCGGAAGAAGCGGGTGCGCCACAGCAGGTACGCCAGCCCGATCGCGACCCAGACCCCGCCGACGATCATCGCGCTCGGCTCCAGGCTGAAGAAGAGGGCGACGTTGATGGCGACGCCCAGCCCGGGGATGACGATGTAGCCGAGGGCGCTGCGCCAGCCGCGCTCCTTCACGAAGCGGACGTAGGTGAAGATCACCGAGAGGTTCACGAAGATGAACGCGACGAACGCGCCGAAGTTGATGAGGGAGGCGGCGCGGCTGAGGTCGAGGAAGACGGCCGAGCAGGCGAGCGCAGCGATGAGGAGCACGTTCGCAGCCGGGACCCCTGCACGATTGAGGGAGCCGAAGAACCGCGTGGGGAGCGCGCCGTCGCGGCCCATCGCGTAGAGCAGACGAGCGGCGCTCATCTGCTGGGTAATGCCGCAGCCGAGCACGGCCACCATGTAGCCGCCGATGAAGACGGCCTGGAACGCCGCTCCCCCGATGTACTTCGCGATCTCGGGCGAGGCTCCCACGATGTTGCCGACCGTCGCGACGTCCGGGAAGAGCACCTGCATCACGTAGGTGACGCTCACGAAGAAGACTCCGGCGACGCCGACGATGATCAGGATGGCGCGCGGGATGTCGCGGCGCGGCTTCTCCGCCTCCTCCGCGAGGGTGCTGACGGCGTCGAACCCGAGGAACGAGAGGGCGAGGATGGCCGCGCCGGCACCGATGGCGGGCATGTCCAGCCCGGGCGAGAAGAACGGCGTCGTCGAGAAGGCCGCGCCGTTCGCGCCGTCCACGATGTTCGTGATCGTGAGCCCCACGAACGCCACCGCGACCACGACCTGGATGACGACGAGGATCACGTTCACCTTCGCCGCGATCTGCACCCCGATCAGGTTCAGCACGGTGCAGATGACGATGGTCGACAGGATCCACACCCACGACGGCACGGCGGGGAACGCCGCCGACATGTAGATCGCCGACAGCAGGGCGTTGATCATCGGCAGCAGGAGGTAGTCGAGCGTCGCCGCCCAGCCGACCAGGAACCCGAGATGCGGGTTGATCGCCTCCCGCGTGTAGGTGTAGGCCGAGCCCGCCATCGGGAAGACCTTCACCATGCGGGAGTAGCTGAGCGCCGTGATGAGCACGGCGACGAGGACGACGAGGTAGGCGAGCGGGACGTGCCCGTGGGTGACGTCCGCGACGATCCCGAACGTGTCGAAGACCGCGAGCGGCGCCATGTAGGCGAGGCCGAGGAAGACGATGTGGCGGAGCTTGAGGGTGCGGCGGAGGCCGGTGGCGCCCGGGGCGTGCGGCGCTTCCGCGGTCCGGGACGGCGCGATGGCCGGGTCGAGCTGGGACATGGGGGATTCCTTCGCGACGGTGGGAGGGAGGGGTGGGGTGCGCGATGCGATCGGCGCGGGTCAGTGCGCGGGCACGGAGTCCGCGTGCGCCGAACAGTGCGCCAGGCCGCCGTGGGTGGTGGGCGCGGAAGGAGCGGTGGATGCGTCGTGCACGATCTCGCCGCCGACGATGGTCAGGTCGGCCCGCTGGTCGAGCAGGCCGGCCGGGTCGGCCTCGTGGGTGTAGAGGTCGTCCGACCACGCGACGAGGTCGGCTTTCGCGCCGACGCGGATGACGCCGAGGTCGCAGTCGGCGTGCCACGCCCAGGCCCCCTCGCGCGTGTAGCCGCGGAGGGTGTCGTCGAGGGTGAGGCGTTCGCCGGGGGTCCAGGAGTCGCGGCCGTCGAGGCCGGCGCGGGTGAGGGCGGAGTAGAAGCCGACCAGCGGGTCCATCTCCCCCACCTGCCAGTCGCTCGACAGCGCGACGTGCGCGCCGGAGGCCATGAGCGAGCGGATGCGCCAGGCGCGGTCCCAGCGCTGCTCGCCGACGTTCTCCATCCAGGTTCCGGCGACGAGGTCGGGCGAGCAGTGCCGCGGCTGCATCGCGGCGGTGATGCCGAGGGCGGCGAAGCGCGGCAGGTCGTCGGGGTGCAGGCATTCGACGTGCACGATGCCGTGGCGGCGGTCAGAGGTGCCGTTGGTGCGGGCAGCGTGCTCGATCGCATCCAGCGCCAGGCGGATGCCGCCGTCACCGGTCGCGTGGGTGTGCGTCTGGAAGCCGAGGCGGTCGAGCTCGGTGACGATGCGGGTGAGCTCCCCGACCGGCGCGCTCGGGTGCCCCCGATGGCCGGGCTGGTCGGCGTAGTCGTCGAGCATCCACGCCGTGTGCGGCTCGATCACGTCGTCGGCGTACAGCTTGACCGGCCCGAAGCGCAGGCGGTCGTCCAGCGGGGCGGAGTCGACGGCGTCGCGCAGGTCTCGGCGGAAGGCGGCGTCGGCGTCGATCGGGTGGAACAGCGCCGTGATGACACGGGAGCTGAGCCGTCCCTCCGCCCGCGCCCGGAACATCAGGTCGATCTCGGCGAGCGGCACCTGCGGCTCCACCACGGTGGTGATGCCGCTGGCGGTCGCGAGCTCGAGACTGCCGACGAGCTTGCGGTACCGCCGTTCGGGCGAGTACATCGGGATGTCGCGCTGCAGCCCGGTGAGACCCCCGCTCGTCATGGCGCTCGTGTAGAAGTCGGTGACCCCGCCGGTGGGGCTGCCGTCGGCGCGTCGTTCCGGCCTCCCCCACGGGATGTCGCCGCCGTCGGCGATCCCGAGCACCTGCATCGCCTTCTCGTCGAGCCAGACCGAGTGCTGGTCGTACGTGGTGACGAAGATCGGGCGGTCGGTGAGACCGGCGAGGTCGTCGGCGTCCGGGCGGCGGCCGCTGACGATCGAGTAGACGGCGTTCTCGGCGCAGATCCAGTCGAGGTCTGGGCGGCGCTCGGCGAGCTCCCGGATGCGGCGGCGCACCTCCTCGAGGGTATCGGCGCCCTCCAGGCTGACCGCATCCTGGTCGAAGCCGAGCAGGAGGTGGTTGTGGCTGTCGATGATGCCGGGCGTGAGGGAGGCGCCGCCCAGGTCACGGGTCTCCCGGGCCTCCGGGGCGTCCGCGATGGTGCCGACGTAACTGATCCGTCCGCCGGTGATCCCGACGGCCTGCGCCCGGGGCTGGGCGTCGTCGAACGTGCGGACGGACGCGTTGGTGAGGAGCAGGTCGGTCACGGGAATCCCTCTCGGCGGTGAACTGGATAATTCTTTGACGCCAGTGTCAAAGAATTCCGAAAGCGTCTCACGCCGATCGGCTAGTGTCAACTGATGGCCCGCCCCCGCAAGCAGGATGAACGCCGCGCCGACCTCGTCGAGGCGGCGCTCACCGCCGTCGGCGAGCACGGCCTCCGGTCGCTGTCGCTGGCGGACGTCGCGGAGAAGGCGGGGCTGACCCGCGGCGCGATCCTGTACTACTACGAGGACCTCGACGCCCTGCTCGTGGAGGCGCACCGCGCCGGCCTGGAACGGTTCTGCGACCACCGGGACGAGGTGGTCCGTGGGATCGCGGAACCACAGCTGCAGCTCGCCGCGGCGATCCGGGAGGGGCTGCCGAGCGGCCCCGACGACGCCCTGATGCGGCTGCTGTACGAGTTCGATGTGCTGGCCGGCACGTCACGACTGCACGACGAACTGGTCGAGCGGATGTACCTCCGCCAGCTGGCGACGTACACGGGGATCCTGGAGCGCGGGGTGGCCGTGGGGGTGTTCGCGCCGCGGCTGGACGTGGCCGTTCTGGCGATGAACCTCGTGGCGCTGGAGGATGCGTACGGGCTGCACATCGTCGCCGGGAACAGCCTGATCACGGTGGAGTCTGCGGAGGCCGCGATGGTCGCGGCAGCGGAAGGGCTGGGGGCGGGGACGCGGGTGTGAGCCACCGCGGACACCCGCGCCCCCAGAGCGATCCGGTCACCCCGCCACGATGGTGCGGCCCCCGATGGAGCGCGACGTACGGACAAGCAAGCTGGCTTGACGAGCGACGAGCTCACATTCGTCAGGCGCACCGGGGATGACACCTTCCATCACAGTGACGGCGATCGTGGTTGAAGTCTCGGAAACAACCGCGCGGGTGCCGTAGCAGTCCGGTATCCCGGCGACGAAGTAGACCCTGACCTCGGTATCCGACACCACCTCGTAGCGCGTCAATTCGAGGGGTCTCTCATCCGCGAGGTCCTTCCTGGGGGCATCGTCGCCGTCCCCCGTGAGGCGGGTGGCCGCGGGATACTCACCGGCCGCCGTGCAGCCTCCGAGCAGGAGAGCGGAGAGCAGGGCTCCCGCGGAAAGGATCCCGCGGAAGCCCCGGCGGCTCAGTGCGCACTTCTTGGACGTCGTCATCACCAGTCGTTGTTTGCGGCGTTGTAGAGTCCCACGATGCGGGAGTCGAGATAGGGGCCGGCAATGTAGGACGTGCTGCCGACCGGCCCGAAGGAGTTGATCGTCCTGATGCTCCCGAGCCCCGTGGAATTGCTGTAGTTCGCTAGCCACGGGCCACCGGCTGCATCTCCTCCATAGCTGCTATGTAAACATACAGATCTTTAGCGCGGAACATAAGTATCTGCATCTTTGCCCTAACCATAGGGTTGCGATCGCCCTGCGTTTTTCGGGAACTGTGTCGATCCGCCCCTGGCTCGATCGTCATCCCAGTGTCATCATCGAACGATCCGGAAGGGCACGACCCATGCGCTACACGATCCTGATGCACTACCCCGAGATGGCCGCGAGCGGCGAACTCGACGAGGCCGCTCTCGCGGAGGGCATGGCCGCTTTCGCGAAGTACGCGCGAGATCTCCACGCCGCGGGTGTGCTCCGCTCGGCCGAGGTGCTGCAGCCGTCGTCCGCAACGACGACGTTGCGCGTGACCGAGGCGGGCCCGCAGATCCAGGACGGCCCGTTCGCCGACACCAAGGAGCAGCTCGGCGGTACGGTCGTCATCGACGTCCCCGACCTGGATGCGGCCCTCGACTGGGCGAAGCAGGCGCCGTCCGCCGCGTGGGGCCCCGTCGAGGTGCGCCCGACCGCGACGTACGTCGTCGACGGCGAGTGGGTCTCCGCCCCATGACCGCTGCGGATGCGCGGGAGGTCGCCGAACGCACCGCCCGCGCATCCTACGGCCGGCTGGTCGCGATCCTCGCAGCCCCGACCCGCGACCTCGCCCTCGCCGAGGACGCCCTGGCCGACGCCTTCGAGCGCGCCCTGACCACGTGGCCCCACCGCGGCATCCCCGACAACCCGGAAGGCTGGCTCCTCACCGTCGCCCGCAACCGCCAGCGCGACGTGTTCACCTCGGCGGCCCGCCGCACGTCCGCACCATTGGAGGAAGGAGACGGCGTGATCGACATCGACGCAGCCTTCCCCGACCTCGACGCCATCCCGGACAAGCGCCTCCAACTGCTGTTCGTGTGCGCGCATCCCGCGATCGACGTCGGCATCCGCACGCCGCTCATGCTGCAGACCGTCCTCGGGCTGGACGCTGCGCAGATCGCGCGGGCTTTCGCTGTGCCGTCGTCGGCAATGGCCCAGCGGCTCGTGCGGGCGAAGCGACGCATCCGCGATGCGGGCATCCCCTTCACCGTGCCGTCGCGCGACCAGCTGGGCGAGCGGCTTCCCGCCGTGCTGGAGGCGATCTACGGCGCCTTCGCGATCGACTGGGACAGCACGAGCGAGACGTCACTTGCCGGAGAGGCGCTCTACCTGGCGGTGACCCTGGCCGCGCTGCTCGGCGACGAGCCGGAAGCGTTCGGGCTGGCGGCGCTGATCGCACTCTCGTCGTCGCGGGCAGCCGCTCGTGAGCTCGACGGGGTGTTCGTCCCGCTCGATGCGCAGGATCCGGGGCTGTGGGATGCGGGCCTGATTGCGGAGGGCGAGGCGTATCTGAGGCGTGCGCATGAGCTAGCGCAGGCGGCGCCGCTGGCCGGCCGCCGCTTCCAACTCGAAGCCGCGATCCAGTCCGCGCATGTTGCGCGGTACTTCGGCGTGGAGACCGATTGGCCGGCGGTCCGAGCATTGACGGCGGCACTTGTGGAGGTGTCTCCCACGCTTGGCGCGCGCGTCTCGCTCGCCGCAGTGACCGCGCGTCTCGACGGCGTGGCGGCCGGGCTCGCTGCCCTCCGTGACATCCCCACCTCGTTCGAACCAGCCCGGCGACTTCGGGCAGCACTGGAAGAGGACGCGTCTGGGGCATGAAGCGCGTCTCGGCCAACGCGTACGTCCGCGGATCGCACTCTGGTCAGGGAGCTCCGCCGATGATGGGTCCTCTCACCACGCGTGGCTACGCTGCGTTCGGGTCGACCCCGGACAGCCGGACGAGCCCCGGGGCACCCTGAGCCACCTCGACGTACAGCACAAAGGTCCGACCTGCGGCATGGTCGTCAGCCCACTCGATTGCTTCCTGGACCGAGCTGACACCCGACAGTCGCCACTCATCGGACGCGCCGCCGAGATCGTGAAAATACACACGATATGCCGGGTGAGAATCCTCCCAGGACATGTCGCGGGGATCGACCCGGTCAGCGTCGACAGTCACCAATCTCCCGCCCTTCGTTTTTGCTGATACTTATCCAGTGTGCCAGGCGCAAGAGATTGCTCGCGCGGTTCAGCGCAGCCTCTCACGCAGGACTGCACCGCGACGCGATCGTGATCAGATGGCCGCGAGGAACGGGTCGATGACGGACCACGTCGCCTGGGGAGCCTCGAGGTGGGGCAGGTGGCCGGCCGCCGCGACCTCGGCGAACGCGGCGCCCGGGATGGCATCCGCGACGGACCGACCGTAGGCCGGGGTGACGATCCGGTCGCTGGCGCCGTGAACGACGAGGGTCGGGACCGCGATCGCCCCCAGCCGCGCGAGGAGCGTCGGGTCGCTCATCGCGGTGCCTGCGACGGCGGCCATGGCCTGCCCGTTCGACCGCTGCAGGGCGCGCTGCTCCTCGGTGAGGGTGGCCGGGTCGATGTAGCCGCGGTCGGGATCATGCCATGCCGCCTGGGCGAGGCCCCGGGCGTCGAGCGCGAAGAAGTCGGCGATCGGCTCGCCGTCGACGACCGCACCGACGCCGTCGATGTCGACCACCGCCCCCACGACACCCGCGTAGCGCGCGTCCGCGGCGGCGTGCAGGGCCATCTCCAGCGCGATCCACCCGCCGAGGGAGGATCCGACGAGCACGACATCGTGTTCGCCCCGCTCGCGCAGCTGGTCCAGGTAGTGCGTCGCCAGCGCGGAGACGGAGTCGATCCGCCCAGGTCGGGGCGTACCCTCCCAGCCCGGGTGCGTCGGGGCGATGACGCGCATGGCCCCAGAGAGATGCTCGGCGATCGGGGCGATCGTCCGGGGTCCGCCCCCACCATGGAGGACGAGTGCGGTGCGGGTCGTGGGCTCGGAGGCGACCATCTGCTGCTCCTATCTAAATATGTTTATATACGCGTGTTGATAAGGTAGCACGATGACGACGGATCTCGAACTGCTCGGCCGGGCGATCAAGCAGGCGCAGTACCGCAACCACCGGACCATGGACAGCGCCCTTCGCGATGCCGGGGTGACGCTCGTGCAGTGGGATGCGCTCCGCGCGATCGAACATCTGCCCGGAGCCTCCGGGCACGCGCTGGCGATGGCGACCTTTCAGAGCGACCAGGCCTTCGGCACACTCGCCGGCAGGATGGAGGCTCGCGGATTGATCGAGCGCGCCCCCGGGCACGGACGCCGCCTCGACTACACCCTGACGGAGGCCGGCCGAACCGCCCTCGAAGAAGGGCACCGCATCGCCGCCCGCGTGCTCGAGACCCTGTTCGCTCCGCTAGACGAGCCGGAGCGCGCCCTCCTCGCCACGACGCTCACCGCCTTGGTCGGAGACTGAGGGCCGCCCTCCCGCCCCGTGCACCCCTGACCGCGCGCCTCAGGGAGCGCACATATGTCGCTGGTCCTGTCGTCCTCGTTCCGGCGGCGACGGGTCAGCCCGGGCCGTCGCTGGTCGCAGCGAGGAGAGCGGTGATCACGTCGCCGATCGGCGTCGGGATGTCGTGGGCACGACCCAGACGGGAGACGACCCCGTTGCGGATCTCCCATTCGAGCGGGCGGGACGCCTCGCGATCGGTGAGGATCGACGTGCTCATGTCGGCGGGGAACGATCGGAAGCCGGCGAGGATCTCGGCGGGCACGCCGTCATCGAGTCGCGCACCCTCGGCGCGAGCAACGGACAGGCATTCGCGGAGGTAGGCGAGGGTCAGGTCGGCGATATCGGGCCGGGTGTACATCCCGGCCCGTCGCCCCGTCAGCGCCATCAGTCCGGCGGCCGCGTTCTGGAGCAGCTTGCGCCAGGCGATGGAGAGGAAGTCGTCCGCGATCTCCGTGCTGCAGCGCGAGCCGTGCAGCACGGCAATGACCCGCTCGGCCGCAGTCGCGCGCGGGAGGGTCAACCGGGCGTCGCCGCGCAGAACCACCGTGCCATCGGGGTGCGCCTGCGCGGGGAACCACACCACGGCGGGCACGATGGCCGCCCCCTGAGGCACGTGCGGTGAGACCATCGCGATCTGCTCCACCCCGTTCTGCAGGACGCAGACCACGGTCTCCGGCCCGCACAGCGCCCGCAACCACGGCGCCGCCGACTCGATCTGCGTGGCCTTGACCGCGAGGAAAACGATGTCGGCCGGGCCGCCCACCTCGGCCGCGTCCGTGACCACCGGCCCCGGCACGGCGATACGCGCGTCCGGCGCGACGAGTTCGAGACCCGTCCGCGCGGTCCGACCATACAGTCCGGGCGTGATGCCGCGTTCGTACAGCGCTGCGGCGACCGTCGTACCGATCGCGCCGGGCCCCACGACGGCGACCGTGGGCACGGGTCGCGTCTGCATCGGTGTCGCCATTCCGAGTCCTCCCACGGGTGCGCTCTCCTCCCAGGGTATCGGGCGCCGCCGTCTCCACCCGAGCAGTCCCGGCCGCGAGGTACACGACCGTGCGGCGCTCGACGTGCGGTCCCGACGCATTTGTTATTGAGAACTATTCTCATCTAGGCTGAGGGCGTTGAAAGAGGTGCCCTTGGTCCCCATCCCGCGAAGAGCACTCGTTGTCTTCCTCTCCCTGTCCGCCGCCCTCCTGGTGACACTCGTGCTCTCGCTCGGGACGGGCGCGGTGCCGCTGTCCCCGGGAGCGGTGCTGTCCGCCATCGCCCGCGGCCTCCTCGGCGGCGACACGAGCGGCGACGTCGCGGCGCAGGTCGTCTGGTCCGCGCGGCTGCCCCGGATCCTCATGGCGGCGGTTGCCGGCGCCGGGCTGGCATTCGCGGGCGCCGTGCTGCAAGCGCTCGTGCGCAACTCGCTCGCCGACCCCTACCTGCTGGGGCTGAACTCCGGCGCCTCGGCGGGGGTCGCCATCATCGTGCTCGTCGTCGGCTCGGGAACGGCCCTCGCCGTCTCCGGAGCCGCGCTGGTCGGCGCAGTGCTGACTGTCGCCCTCGTGCTCGCGCTCGCCGGCGCCGGACGTGCGCGGGGTCCTCATCGGATCGTGCTCGCGGGGCTCGCCGTAGGCTACGCCCTCAGCGCTGTCACGAGCCTGCTCCTTTTCCTGTCCGATTCGCCCGAGGCCGCGCGATCCGTGATGTTCTGGCTGCTGGGCTCGCTCGCCGCCGTGCAGCCGACGATGATCGTCGCCGTCGCCATCGCGGTGGCCCTCGGGCTGGCCGGTCTCGTCCTGATCAGCGGTCGGATCGACGCCCTCGCCTCGGGCGACGACTCCGCGATCGCGGCGGGGCTCGACCCGAAGCGCTCCCGCTTCGCGATCCTCGCCGGCACCTCCGCCGTGGTCGGCGTCATCGTCGCGGGCGTCGGCGGCGTCGGATTCATCGGCCTGGTCGTGCCGCACCTGGGCCGCGCCCTGGTGGGGGCTCGGCATCGCCGGCTCCTCCCGGCGTCCGCGCTCATCGGCGCGATCCTCCTCGTCGCCGCCGACACGGGTGCGCGCACGCTCCTCGCCCCGCACGAGATCCCCGTCGGGGTGATCACGGGCGTGATCGGCGCCCCCGTTCTGCTCACTCTCCTCGCACGCGGCGGAAACGACCGACCGCGTTCCGCCGCCACGTCCCGCCCCCGCTCACCCGCAGAAAGGCCCGCATGAAAACCCACCGTCCCCTCGTCACTCGTCTGGCCGCCGGAGCGCTGCTCGGCGCCGGCCTGGGCGGCGCGCTCCTCGGCTGCGCCGCCCAGGCGCCGAACTCCGATGCCTCCCCCGCCTCCGGGGGCTTCCCCGTCACGATCGAGAACTGCGGCACCGAGGTCACGATCCCGGCGAAGCCGAAACGCATCGTGATGATCAACAATGACGAGCTCGCGAACCTCGAGGCGCTCCAGGCCGTCGACCGCGTCGTCGCCGTGACCGCCGCGCCGGCGCGCGGTCTCTACGAGAAGAGCACGATCGACGCGATCGACGCGATCACTCCGCTCAGCACCGAGACGGGCCCCACGGGAGGCTCGATCGTGTCGCAGGAAAGCATCATCGGGGCCGAGCCCGACCTGGTGATCGCGCCGGAGAACGCCGTCGACCGCGCCTCACTCGCGAGCCTCGGCATCCCGGTCTTCTCCCCCACGGCGTACTGCGACGACCCACCCGCCGAGTACACCCAGCGCGCGTCGTTCGATCGCGTCTGGAGCGAGCTGAAGGCCCTCGGCACGGCGCTCGGCGCAAGCGATCTCGCCGATCAGGCCATCGCCGGCTCCCAGGCGCAACTGAAAGCCCCGGCGTCCGAGGCGGGGACCGCCGCCGCCCTCTACGTCTCGTCCGGCGGCGTCGTCTCCCCGTACGGCGGGCCGAGCATGGTCACCCCCGTCTTCGAGGCCGCAGGGCTCACCAACGTCTACGCCGCATCGACCGAGCGCGTGTTCGACGCGAGTCTGGAAGACATCATCGCAAAGGATCCGAAGACGATCGTCCTGCTGTACAGCGGCGACGACGACAAGGCGGCCGTCACCGCGTTCCAATCGGTGCCCGGTGTGCAGGGCCTCACGGCGGTGAAGGAGCATCGGGTCCTCACCCTCCCGTTCCCGTACACGGATCCGCCGACGGTCCTGAGCGCCAAGGGGCCGTCCGTGCTCGTCGAGCAGCTGAAGACGCTGGATTGATCACGGCCCATGGTCTCGCCGTCCGCCGAGCGGGGAGATCCGTGCTCCACGACATCGATCTCACGGTGGAGGACGGCGAGGTGGTCGGCGTGGTCGGCCCCAACGGCAGTGGCAAGTCCACGTTGCTCCGGTCCCTGATCGGCGCGCATCGTCCCCACGCCGGCTCCGTCCTCATCGACGGTGTCGACATCGCGACGGCCTCCCGGCGCTGGATCGCTCGGCGCACGGTGTTCGTCGGGCAGCTGCTGGAGTCGGATCCCGCCCTCCGGGTCAGCGACGAAGTGTCGCTGGGCGGGATCGCACACCACGGCTCGTGGCGCGCGCAAAGCCGCGCCTTCGAGCCCCGGATCGAGCGCGCCCTCGACATCGTCGGCCTCCACGACCAGGCCCATGACCCGGTCGCGAGGCTGTCCGGAGGGGAGCGGCAGCGCGTGCAGATCGCCCGCGCCATCGTGCACGGAGCACCCCATGCCTTGCTCGACGAGCCGACCAACCACCTCGACATCCGACACCAGCTCGAGCTGATGGCGCTGCTGCGCAGGATCGCTCCGACCGTGGTGATCGTGCTGCACGACCTCGAGCTCGCCGCGCGCACGTGCGACCGCCTGGTGCTGCTCTCCGAGGGCGAGGTCGTCGCCTCGGGATCCCCGCGCACCGTGCTCGTGCCTGCGCTGCTCGACCCGGTCTACCGGGTCCGGTCCGCAGTGCACACCGACGCCGCGGACCGGGCGCACCTCACCTTCCGCCTGCCGGAGGCCCCGGCCCCCTCCGACCCATCGCTCTCATGAAGGAGAACCTCACCATGACATTCACCTCGACCACCACGACCGCGATCGACTACCTGAAACGCTGGGACGCGCAGCAGACCGCCTACATTCGCCACCGCGACCTCCGGTTCGCCGCCATGGCCCGCATCGTCTCCGATCTCTCCCGCGACACCACCCGCCCACGCATCCTGGATCTCGCGTCCGGACCCGGCTCGCTCGGACGAGCCCTGCTCGACGAGATCCCGCACGCGAGAGTGGTGATGGCCGACAAGGATCCCGCCCTCCTCGCGATCGCAGCCAACGCGCACGCCGGGGACGACCGCGTGGAGATCCTCGAAACGGATCTGGACGACCCCGGCTGGACGGCGGCTCCCGTTCTGGCCGAGCCTTTCGACGCGATCGTCAGCACCACCGCGCTGCACTGGCTGCGACCGGAGACGCTCGTTCGCGTGTACTTCGAGCTCGCCGGAATGCTCCGCCCGCAGGGGGTCTTCCTCAACGGCGACCACCTCGCATTCGACGCGGTCTCCGCGCCGACGCTGCACGCCCTCTCCTCGCGCGACGACGAACTGCAGCAGAAGGCCGCCTTCTCCTCCGGCACGGAAACCTGGGACCAATGGTGGGCCGCCCTCGGCGCCGACCCCGACTACGCGGAAGCGATGCGGGCGCGCGAAATCGCCTGGGGCGGCCCTCTGGACACCCCACCGCCCAAGGTCACTCTCGGCTTCCACATCGAGGCACTCCGCTGCGCCGGCTTCACCGAGGCCGGAACCGCATGGCAGTACCTCGACGACTACATCGTCTCCGGGATCCGCTGAGGGGGCGTGGGGAGTTGGGCGCCGTTCGGGAGGTGAACTGCGGCTGCGCACCACCCTCGGCGGCGCCCTCTCCGTGCAGCAGGCAGCGCAGTGCCCCCTCGACGTGCAGCTCACCATCCGGCTCGGCGGGCGCACCTTCACGGAGTCCGACCTGCCCGACCTCGCGGTTGACGGAACGCTTTCCCAGAGAAGGTCCGGGCCACGCTCCGCGAGATCAGCAGACGCTCTTCGAGCGCATCCTCATCCACCAGGACGACGTGAGCGGGCACGACAGACATGCGTCTCCTTGTTTCGGCCGCGCTCGCCGAGCCGAGTCAAGGACGGGGTGCAGGAGGATCCTCCTAGCGAGTGACGCGCGTCGTCCGCTGCGCCGATTTACCCCGACCGTGCGCCCAATAGCCTCGCAGAGGTGACATATAGCGAATCCTCTTCACCGACGGCCAGCCCCGTCCCGTCCTTGCGAGCTATCGCTCCGCTCGTCGTCGTCGCGCTGGCCGCAGTCATCGCGCTCGTCGCTCCGTTCCCGAGCCAAAGTCTGAGCGTCATCGTCACGCGGGCGGCCGCATCCGCCGGCTTCGCAGTCCCCGGAGTGGAGTTCCTCGCGGACGGACTCCTCGTCGCCCTCGCGGCATTCGCGGCGGCAGTGCTGCTGCACGCGTGGTGGCGGACGCCGGAACGCCGCGCCCTCGTGATTGCGGGAGGCACGGCAGTGGTGCTCGCGTACCTCGGCAGTGAGGCGGGCAAGGCTCTGTTCGCGCAGGAGCGACCGTGCACGCGATGGCCTTCCGCGGGGGCATGCGACACCGCGGACTATTCCTTCCCTTCCAACCATGCGACGCTGGCATTCGCCGCGACATGTGCCATCGCCATCGTGGGCGGGCGGCTACTGTGGGCGACCACCGCAGGGGCACTTGCGCTCGCAGTTGCGGCCGGACGCCTGCTCGAGGGAGTGCACTATCTTCATGACGTCGCGGCCGGCGCGATCTGGGGGCTCATTGTGCCGACACTGCTCATCCTCACGGTCGCGATTGCGCGCACGCGGGTCTGCCCCCGCAACTGATTCGCCCCTGAGTCCCCGAGCGTCGCCGAGCCGCTTCGCGCTCCGGCTGCAACGCACGTCGCCACGGGCTGCACCCCACCGCTCCCCCGAACGCCGCCTGCACGCTGCGCGTTTGACGTCGACCTTGTCTATCTCTTCTCAAACAATTCATCGACCGCTATGACGGCCGACCGAGCTCGGCAGATTCTGGCGGCCGAAGCGGGCGACACTCCGCCCCGACCGTCGATTCGTACGACTTACCCATCGCCGAAGGCGGCGCGACGGAACCCGCGGGCCCGGTGCTCGTCAGGGAGGAAAGGCCCCTTGCCGAACACCTTCTCGCGCAGGGTGCCCTCGCGGTACTCCGACTGCATCAGCCCGCGCTTCTGCAGCACGGGAGTCACATGGTCGACGAAGTCCTCGAACGAACCGGGCGAGACCACGTACTGCACGTTCATGCCGTCGACGCCGGCGTCGTTCCAGGCCTCGACGTGGTCGGCGATCTGCTCCGGCGTGCCCACGACCCGGAGGTTGCCGAACCAGCGGACCAGCTCGCCGATCGTGTACCGGGGGTTCGGTGACATCGCGATCAGCTTGCCGACAATGCCCTCCTGGCCTTCCGGCCGCTTCGCGATCTCGCCGATGGGCTCCTTCGGATCGAGCTGGCTGAAGTCGTAGCCGAGGAAGACGCTCTGCTTGGCGAGGTTGGCGTCGATGCTCTGGAAGTCGGTGATCTCCTCGTGCAGCCGCCGCGCCTCCTCCTCTGTGCTGCCCACGACGAAGCCGAGGATGCCGAACAGCTTCACGTCGTCGGCACGGCGACCGTGGCGCACGGCCGCCGCGCGCACATCCCGGACCACCGGCTCGGCCTCCTGCGGGCTGAGCGCGTTGATGAACAGTCCCTCGGCGTTGCGCCCGGCGAAGTCGCGGCCGCGCGGCGAGACCCCGGCCTGGATGAGGAACGGCGTGCGCTGCGGCGACGGCTCGGTCAGGTGCGGCCCCACCACGTCGTAGAACGGACCCACGTGATTGATCTCGTGGATCTTGGCGGGGTCGGAATACTGCTGGCGCGCCGTGTCGCGGACGACGGCGTCGTCCTCCCACGACGCCTCCCAGAGCTTGTACACGACGTCGATGTAGTCGTCGGCCCGCGCGTACCGGTCCTCGTGCTCGGGCAGACCGCCGAAGCCGAGGTTGCGGCCCGCCCCGGGCAGGAAGGTGGTCACAATGTTCCACGCGATCCGGCCGCGGGTGAGATGGTCCAGCGTCGACATCTTGCGCGCGAACGCGTACGGCGGTTCCTGGAGGATGTTCTGGGTCAGCACGAAACCCAGGTTCTCCGTGGCGTACGCGAGCGCCGGGATGAGCTCGCCCGGGTCGTTGATGGGGAACTGCATCCCGCTGTACACCGCCCGCTCCCGCGAGCCCTCGAAGGTCTCGTACGGCGCCAGCACGTCGGCGAAGAACAGGGTGTCGAAGCGACCGCGTTCCAGCAGCTTGGCGACATCAGCCCAGTAGTGGACGTCGTTGTACCGCAGCTGTTCGCTTCCCGGCCACGCCCACATCCCCTGGTCGTGGTGCGAGACGGAGAAGATGTTGAAGGCGTTGAAGATCATGCGCTGCCGGTCGGCCATGCTCAGGCCACCTCCTCGTTCTCGACGGTCTCGACCACGCCGAGGACCTCTTTGCCGATCTCGGTGGCGAGCACCTCGGTGGAGTAGGCCATCAGCTGGCCGGCCTGCGCGTTGCGGAGGTGTCGCTGGATCGGCGACTGCTTCAAATATCCCGATGCCCCGCCCACGCGGACCCCGAGCTGGGCGACCTCGACCGCGACCTTGTTGGCGAGGTACTTGGCGCGCGACAGGTTGGAGAAGAACTCCGGCCGGCCGGCGTCCGCTTCGGCGAGCGTGCGCTGGAAGAAGGCGTGCACCGCCTCGAGTCTCGACTGCGCGTCGGCGACCTCGTGCTGGATCCACTGCTGATGGGACAGCGGCTTGCCCAGGATGGCGCGGTTGCGCGCGTGGTCGACGAGCGCCCCCAGGGCGGCGTCGGCGATGCCCAGCGAGATCGCCGGCAGGCCCGCCGGGACGGCCGCGAAGTCGCCGGGCTGCGGCGAGCGGCCGCGGAATTCCTCCCGCAGCAGCGTGTCGTCGAAGGACAGCAGCTGGCTGCGCGTCGCGCGCAGGCCGAGCGTGTCCCAGATCGGGATGATCGTCACGGTCTCGTCGGGAATGACGGCGAAGAAGGTGGGGACGCCGTCGACGAGCGCGTTGACGAGCAGGTAGTCGGCGATCTCGCTGCCCGAGACGAACCGCTTGGTCCCCGCGAGCAGCCAGCCGCCGTCGGCCGGGCGCGCCTCCTGTTGGGGGTTCAGGAATCGGTTGCCGCTGGTGGGCTCCGAGAGCGCGTTGGCGAAGCGCTTCCCGCCCAGCAGCTCGTCGGCGAAGAAGCTCCCCTGGCGCTCGCGGGTCAGCTCGGCGAGCCCGACCGCTGCGCCGGTGTGCATGGTCACGATGGTGGCAGTCGACGGATCGGCGGCGGCGAGCAGGCGGACCGCCTCGCCGAAGGCCTGGTAGCTGAGGCCCGTTCCTCCGAGGTGCTCCGGCAGCACGGCGGCGTCGAGCCCGGCGTGGTGCAGTGCGGTCAGGTTGGCGACCGCGATCTCGGCGCGGTCGTCGTACCCGGCCGCCTCCGCCTCGAAACCGGTGGCTAGCTCGGCGACCGCGTCGAGCAGCTCCCTCTCCCGGGGCGGAAGGTCGTGCAGGCTGGTGGGGGCGGTCATCGGACTCCTTCGGGTTCGGGTGCAGGGGAGGGCAGAGGGGACGCGACGGAGCGCGATGCGCGCGACCGCCGCCAGATTCGGCGGGAGACCACGCAGAGCACGAAGAGCGTCGCGAGGTACGGCAGGGCCTGGAAGAGTTCGACGGGCAGACCGAGGCTCTGGGTCTGCGCCAGCAGCGCCAGGCTGTTGAAGAACGAGAAGAGCAGCGCGCCCACGATCAGGCCGGCCGGCGTCCGCCGGCCGATGATGACCACGGCGAGGGCGATGAAGCCCGTGCCTCCGGTCATGCCCGGCGAGAAGGTGCCGATCTCGGCGAGGGGAACGGTCGCTCCCGCAAGCCCGGCGAATCCTCCGGCGATGATCGCGGCGACCACGCGGAAGCGGACGGGGGCGATGCCGCGGGTTCGCGCGACGGCCTCGTCGTCGCCGACCGCGCGGAGGCGCAGGCCGAAGCGGGTGTGGTCGAGGACCAGCCAGGACAGCACCACGAGCACGAGCGACAAGTAGAAGAAGACGCCCGCTCCGGCCAGGCCCGGACCGATCACGGGGATGGACTCGATGAGCGGCAGGTGCAACGGCGGCTGCGTCTGCACCGTCTGGTTGGTGTGACCGGCCGGGTTGAGCGCCTGGTAGAGAAAGACGCTGAGTCCGGTGCCGAGCAGACCGATCGCGATACCGACGATGATGATGTCCGCCTTGGCCAGCGCGGAGGCGACTCCCATGAGCAGCCCGAGGACGAGACCGGCCAGGATGCCCGCGAGCACCCCCGTCCACACGCCTCCCAGGTGGGAGCCGAGGACGCCGAAGACGGCGCCGAGCAGCATCATCCCCTCGATTCCGACATTGAAACCGCCGGTGCGTTCGAGGAAGATCTCGCCGAGTCCTGCGATGACGATCGGCGCGCACAGTGCGAGGGCGCCCGAAAGGACGACGGTCCAGAAGTCGACCGGGCTCATGCGGCGACCTCCGCCTTGGCGGCGACGGAGTCGGCGCGCTCCCGCCCGGTGATCGTGACGGCAGCGAGGGCCAGCGCCGCGGTGAGCAGCAGGATGCCCTGGGTCACGGTGCCGATGGCGGTGGGGACGGTGCCGGTGACGATCTGCACGCCGGCCGCCCCCGTCCCGAGCGAGGCGTAGACCACGGCCGCCAGCGCGATGCCGATCGGATTGCCCCGGCCGAGGACGGCCACCGCCAGGCCGGCGAACCCGATGCCGCTGGAGACGTCGGGCTCGAGACGCTGGGTCACTCCCGCCACCTGCATCCAGCCGGCCAGGCCCGCCGTGGCGCCGGAGACGATCATGGCGGTGAACACGGCTCGTCGGGGCGTGAGCCCGAGACGGGCGGCCAGGAGCGGTCGGGAGCCGTAGACGTCGAGAACGAAGGCCTGGCGTGTCCGCGACCACCACCACAGCGCGACCAGCAGCACCGCGACGAGCACGATGCCGACGTGGATGCGGCCGGCGACCGGCAGCATCGGCAACTGCGACGGGACGGGGAGGGGCGGGCTCTGCGGGCTGGCGTTGGTCGCCGGGTCGCGCAGGACCGTCCGCAACAGATACGTCAGGAGCGAGACGGCGAGGTAGTTGGCCAGCAGGGTGAACAGGATCTCGGTGACGCCCCAGCGCAGTTTCGCGACGGCGGCGGGGAGCGCCCACAGCACACCCCCGACCACGCCCGCGAGCGCGCCGAGCGGAAGCGCGACGACAGGACTGGCCGACGGTCCGAGCAGGAGGGCCAGCGCGGTCGAGAAGACGGCGCCGACGATCGCCTGACCCTCGGCGCCGATCGTGATCACGTCGGCACGAAGGGCGACCGAGACTCCGATCGCGACGAGGGCGAGCGGGGTCGCGTCGGCGAGGGTCTGGGTGAGGTTGTAACCGTCGCCGAACGCACCCGTGAACCAGCCGTTCAAGGCCACGCCCAGATCCCCGCCGGTGGACGCGACCAGGGCGAGCACGACCGCGAACCCCGCGACCACGTACAGGAGCGCGATCAGGTAGCCGCGACGACGGCGCGCGAACGCCAGCATGTCACTCATCGTGCACTCCGTCCGCGGCAGGGCCGGTGAGTCCGGCCATCGCACGGCCGACGCGGGTGCTGTCGAACTCGGCGGCCTCGAACCGGTCCACGATGCGTCCCTTCGAGAGGATCAGGATGGTGTCGGCCAGCTCGCGGATCTCGTCCGTGTCCGCGCTGACCAGCAGGACGGCGGCGCCCGCCACGGCCGCCGAGCGGATCTCGCCGCGGATGACCGCGCCCGCGTGCAGGTCGAGCCCTTGGGTCGGGCCGTGCAGCACGGCTACGGCCGGGCCGCCGTCGAGTTCGCGACCGACCAGGAGCTTCTGCTGGTTGCCGCCCGACAGCGCGCGGGCGGGCAGTTCCGGATCGGCGGGCCGCACATCGTGGCGCTCGAGCAGCGCCGAGGTGAACGACCGCGCCGCCTTCCAGTCGATCAACCCGCGGCGGAGGAACCGGCGGCCGTTGCCCAGGGTGCGCAGGACGGCCGACCGGGTGAGCGGCGCATCCGGCAGCACGGCCTGCTCGCGTGCCTCCGGGACATAGGCCAGCCCGGCCTCCGCGGCCTTCTCCGGACGGCCGCCGACCGACGCGCCATCGACGACGACCGTGCCGGAGGCCAGGGCCAGGACGCCGGCAGCCGCTTCCGCGAGGGCGGTCTGGCCGTTGCCGGCGACACCCAGCACGCCCACGATCTCACCACCGCGGACATCCAGGTCGATGCCGTCGATCCGGGCGCCCGCGCCCTGGGCCGAGACTCCCTCCAGCCGCAGCCGGGTCTCCCCTCCCAGCTCGTGGACGCGCCGCGGGACGGCGGGGACCGACCCGACCATCGCCCGCACCAGTTCGTCGTCGGTGACCTCGGTGACACGCGCTGCGAGGGTCACCCGGCCGTGCGAGAGGACCGTCACGTCGTCGGCGACCTGCCGGACCTCGTCCAGCCGGTGCGTGATGAGCAGGACGGAGTGCCCGCTCGCGGCCAGCGCGCGCACCCGACCGAACAGGGCGGCGGTCTCGAACGGCCCGAGAGCGGAGGTCGGCTCGTCGAGCAGCAGGATGCGCGCCCCCTGTGCCAGCGCGATGGCCAGCTCACCGAGCTGACGCTGCGCAAGGCCGAGCACGCGTACGCGCACGTCGGGGCGGACGGCCAGGCCAGCCTGTTCCGCCGCCTCCCGCAGCAGCCGGGCCGCGCGACCGCGGCGGGCGATGCGTTCCGGCTGGCCAAGAATGAGGTTCTCGGCCAGGGTCAGCTCCGGGATGAGGCTGAGCTGCTGCGCGACCAGGCCGATGCCGCGGTCGATCGCGTCCTGGCGGACGGTGAAGGCTACCGGCTGTCCGCCGACGGCGACCGTGCCTGCCGTCGGCCGTTCGAGGCCGGCCAGGATCTTCAGGGCGGTCGACTTGCCCGCACCGTTCTCCCCCACCAGCGCGTGGACGCTGCCCGCCTCGAGGCGCAGCTCGACATCGTGCAGCACCTGGGCGCCTCCGAACGATTTGGAGGCGCCCAGGAGCGCGAGTGCGGACGACATCGGGATCCGGTCCGGTCCGATCAGCCGACCGACGGGATGGTCAGTTCGCCGCTGGCGAGCTTCTTGGCGAGCTCGTCGACCTGCGCTGCGATGTCCTTCGGCAGCTGGGGCGCGGCATCCACCTGGTTGATGTCGGCGAGGATCAGGCCCTTGTTGGCGATCGTCGACGTGTAGGAGTGCTTGCCGAAGTCACCCTTGTCGAGGTGACCGACGATCTCCTCGAGGGTGGGCGTGAAGTCCAGCTTCACCAGGCCGATGTTGACCTGCTTCGCGTCCGAGGACGAGGTGCTCGAGGCGCCGAGGGTGGCGATCCCTGCCGCCTTGGCCGCGGAGAGCACGCCGGGGGTGTACCCCTCGGCGCCGGTGACGATCAGCTTCGCGCCGGCCGCGATCTGCGCCTTCGCCGCCTGGTTCGCGAGCGCCGGGTCCTCCCAGCTGCCGGTGAAGATCGGCTTGAGCTCGGTCGCCGACGGGTTGGCGGCCTTGAGACCGACGGTCAGCGCCTTGTACGTGGTCTCGTTGAACGGCGCCAGCTGGCCGTCGACGACGCCGATCGGCGAAAGACCGGACTTGCCCGCCACCCAGCCGGTCAGGTAGCCCTGCTGGTCGCTCGCGTA
Source organism: Leifsonia sp. ZF2019 (assembly GCF_019924635.1). Classification (NCBI taxonomy): domain Bacteria; kingdom Bacillati; phylum Actinomycetota; class Actinomycetes; order Micrococcales; family Microbacteriaceae; genus Leifsonia; species Leifsonia sp. ZF2019. The sequence continues at coordinate 1,370,187 of NZ_CP065037.1, read as the reverse complement.
GGTCCAGGTCTCGACGTTCGCGGTGGCCTTCTTCAGGATGTCGACGGAGCCGGTGGCGACGAAGTGGGCCTTCGGCTGCTCCTTCGCGACGGTGAACACCGAGTTGGCGAAGTCGAGGCCCCAGCCGATGATGAGGTCGTAGCCCTGAGAGGCGTACTGGCGGAACGCGGCCTCCGCATCGGAGGAGCTGGTCACGGACTCGCGGATCTGGGCCTTGATCTCGCCCTTCTTCTCGAGGGCGTGTGCGGCGTCGGCCGCGTACTGGTTGAATCCGCCGTCGTTGGCCAGGCCACCGAGCACGACGGCGACCTTCAGCTCGTGGGCGGAGGTCGCTTCCCCGCCGGCCGTGGCCCCGGAGGAGCAGGCGGCCAGCACGGCGACGATGGGAACGGCGAGCAGCGGGGTGAGGAGGGAGCGCAGCTTCATGGCGGGCGCCTTTCGTCGGGTGTGAGGGGGCAGTCGCGGAATGTGGGTGCACAACTTGTCGATAAGTTTGCCCAGCCCACGCGTTCGGCGCGATGCGAGCCGAAACAAAACGCCACACTCCGCCGCGAGCGGCGGATCAGATGCTCAGAGGCCGTCCCACGGCGGGCGAACCGTGCGGGCGAACGAATAGCGGACGACCTCCGGCAGATGGTGCTCGAACGCGTAGAACAGCCGGCGTCCGCTCACGGAAACACCGATGAGCTCGAACGTCATCACCGGCGTGCCCGCCGGCCTCTCCAGCAGCGCGGCCTGCTCGGCGTCGAGAGCCGCCGCACCCGGCGTCGCCACCTCCCAGACCAGGGACTCGTTCCACACCTGCGTGACGGCGGTGAACACGGAGTCGTCGAGCTCCCGCGGGGCGGCGTCGGGCAGCAGCAGGTAGCCGGACGCGAGCATCGCGGGGCGGCCGTCGGCACGCCAGCGCTTGACGCTGCGGAGGGCCGGGCTGCCGGGCTCCGCGTCGAGCAGCGCGGCGATCGACGCGGGGAGCGGCTCCACCTCCGATCGCAGGATCTCGACCTCGGCCTCGTAGCCCATGCGCGAGAGCAGCACCGTGTGCTCGAACTGGTCCTCCAGCCGCACGCTCATGCGCAGACCGACCTGGTCGACGGTGGTCGGCGCGCCCTGCCTCCGTCGGAGGATCCCCTGCCGTTCCAGCTCCGCCAGGGCGTTGCGCAACTGCTGGCGCGTGCAGCCGAGCCGTGCGGTCAGCTCGAGCTCGCCGGGGAGGGGTGCGTTGGCCGCCGCCGCCTCCCTGACCTCGCGCAGGAGCTGGTTGTGGAGGCTGCGGTCGGTCACAGTCTTCGAATCTAGCGGCTGAGCGCCGACGGACGAAGGCCCGCCTCGAGCCGAGCCTTCGTGGCATCGTCGGCGAAGCTCGCCGCGATGGAGGCCCGGGCGAAGCCGACGAGGTCGTCCTGGCCGAGTCCGAAGGTCTCCGCGCACACTGCCCAGTCGGCCTCGAGCGTGGTGCCGAGCGGGGCCGGGTCGTCGGTGTTGATGGTCACGTTGACGCCGGCGTCGCGCAGTACGACGAGCGGGTGGTCCCGCCAGTCGTCGTAGATCCCCAGCACGACGTTCGACCGGGGACACACCCCCAGCGGGATCTGCGTGTCGGCGAGGAAGCGCAGCAGCTCCGGGTCCTCCACGGCCCGCACCCCGTGGTCGATGCGCTCAGCGTGGAGCAGCTGGATGGCGTCCCACACGCCCTCGGGTCCGCTCGACTCCCCGGCGTGCACCGTCCGCCGGAATCCGGCCTCCTGCGCCAGGGTGAACGCCTCGGCGAACCGGCCACTGACACGTCCCGCCGACCGCTCGTCCCCATCGATCGACAGGGCGACCACGCGGCGGGGACGTGCGTCGCGTAGCCACTCGACGACCTCGCGGGCTTCGGACGCCGACTGCTGACGCAGCAGCGAGTAGCAGAGCTGCACCTCGGCCAGGCCGTCCTGCTCCGCCTCCTCGAGTCCGGCCGCCAGGGCGTCGAAGAGTTCGGGGATGCGTCCTGCCCAGGCTCCCCAGTGCGTCGGGTTGATGATGGCGTCCGTGTAGCCGATGCCGGAGGCGGTCTGGCGGGCGGCGAACGTGTAGGCGTGCCGTGCGGCCTGGTCGGCAGTGCGGACGAGCCCGCACTCCCAGTCCAGAAAACGAAGGAAGTCGGCGAGGTCGCCGGAGCCGTCGCTCGCATCGTGCGTCGACACATCGAAAAGGGTGGCCGCGGGGCCGGGCAGCGGTTCGCCTGCGGCCTTGGCGAGGTCCAGCAGATCCACCAGTTCGAAGTTGCCCTCGAGGTGCACGTGCGTCTCCGTCTTCGGGAGGGCACGGATCCAGGTCTCGTCGATCCGTCGGGCCGGCTCGACGGCGGGGGGTGTTGCGGGCAGGGTGGAAGCGACGGCGTCGGCGGGCATGGGCGAGGGCGGTCCTTTCGGCGGGTGGCCCGCCGACTCTATTCGTCGCCGCGGCTTGTTGACAAGTTGGGGCCGGCCCGTGTCAGACGGGAACCCGGGACGCCTCGCCGAGGCTGTGCCACGTGCGGTTGTGGTAGACCAGCGGCGCCGCCACCTCCTCGCGCACGTGCGACTGCAGCGCGTGCACCGCCACGATGGTGGACTTGCCCGCGCTCATCGTGTCGACCACGCGGCCGCGGATCCACGCATGCGCTGCCGGGAAGTAGGGCTCGCCCGTGACCAGACGCGTCCAGATGCTCGTGTCGGCGAACCGGTCGACCCCGCTCGTGGCGCACAGCTGCGCCAGGTCGAGCTGGTCCTCCGCCAGCAGGTGGACCACCACGTTCTCCGCCCGGAGCACGGTCGGAGCGGACGAGGAGTGCGCCGAGATCGAGAACACCAGCAGCGGCGGCTCCGCGCTCACCGAGAAGACACTCGTAGCCGTGAGGCCGACCGGCCCCTCGCCCGCGTCGGCCGTGATGACGGCGACGCCCGCGGCATGATTGCGGAACGCCAGCTTGAACTCGTCGGCGGTGAGGCCGAGCGGGAAGCGGCCGGCCTGCTGCTCGTCGGCAACGGCGGATTCGGCGGCTCGCAGATCGGTCATGGACACTCCTCCGACAGGTGCTCTGGGAACGCGACAGGTGGCGCCCATCCTGCGCCCCCTCGCGCCCGGAGCGCACGTCCGCGTTACGCCGCTTTACGCCGGTTCATCTTTCGCAACGTTCCCTGGTCCTCGCGATCGGCTCCTCCTAACGTGGTCGCATCGCGGCGATCCGGGCGGTCCCGGGCCTCGGCAGCAGACCAGGGGCGTTGCGGGTTCGACTCCCGCCGTCGCGTCGGAGGTGACGACATGCTCGCGAGCGACGACCTGGCCGAGGTGAAGGCGGAGACGACCGTGACGGCCGCGCCCGCGATGGTGTTCGACGCACTGACGAAGCCCTCCCTCCTCGCCCGCTGGTTCGCCGACCGCGCCGAGGTCTCCCTCCGGCCCGGCGGATCGCTGCAGATCGTGCGCGACGGGAGGAGCGGCGCCGGGCACATCCTCGACGTCGTCATCCCGAGGCGGCTGCTCATCGCCTGGGACGCCGTGCAGGAGAGCCAGATCGTCTTCCCCGGGTCGGAGCTCGAGTTCTTCGTCTCCCCCACCGACGGCGGCTCGCGCGTGCAGAGCGTGCTCTGGAAGGTGCCCGCCGGCCAGGCGGACGCCTACGCCGCCGAGCTCACCGGGCAACTGGGACGGCTCGCCGCGCTGCGGCTCCCGGGTGCGACCCGCCTGGACGACGCGACCCCGTGACGCGGCCGCCACGTCGCCCGTCCGCTCACGGGCGGAGCACGACCTTGCCGCCTCGATTCCGCCCGCTCTCGTAGTGGCGGTGCGCTTCAACCGCCTCAGCGAGCGGGAACTCGCGATCGATGCGAGGGAGGAGCGCCTGCTTCTCGACCCCGGCCACGAAGAACGCGGCCATACGATCGACCGCCTCCTTGTCGGCCAGCGTCTCGAAGCCCCGATACCCGACCAGCGTCACATCGTCGCGTCGGGACGGCGGCGTCGGCCGTGGATCCAGGAAACCGGCCGCGACGACGACCCCGCCCCGGCGGGTGGCTTCGATCAGGTCGGCCTGCCCCGGCCCGCGGACCAGGTCGAGCACGATGTCGGCGCCCTCACCGTCCGTCGCCGCCCGGATCGCATCGGCGGGATTCCCCGCATCCGTCACAACCACCGCTGCGGCGCCGGCCGTTTCCAGGGGTGCTACGCCGTTCCGCCTGCGTGTGAGCGCGATCGGGACCGCGCCGACGAGTCGGGCGACCTGGATCGCCGCCCGGCCGACGGCACCGGAGGCGCCGGAGACGACCACACGGTCTCCGGGCCGCGTCCCGGCCGCACCGACCAGGGCGCCGTACGCCGTCGAGAACGCCACCCAACTCGCGGCGGCCTGCGGAACGGTCAGCTGCGGAGGGCGGAGGATCAGGACACTCGAGGGCACCGTGAGGCGGTCGGCGTAGCTGCCACGGGCGACGAAGTCCGGGATGGCGGTCACGATCACCGGATCCCCGACATGGAATCCCGACGTCTCGGGGCCGACAGCCTCCACCACCCCTGTGGCTTCGACGCCGAGGCGGGCGTGCGGCAGGGCGACATGCGCGGGCGAAGTGCCGGAGCGACTCAGGATGTCGATGGGGTTGACGGCTGCCGCCTCGATCTGGATCCGGACCTCGCCGGATCTCGGGGCGGCAGGCTCCTCATCGACGACCCGAAGGACCTCTGGACCGCCGAAGCGATCGAAGACGACGACGCGTGACATGGTTTCTCCCGTGAGTGGTTCGATAACGCCGAGCAGTGCGACGACGACTCGATCTCCACGGTAGGAAACGATGCGTTACCCCGAGGTACCTTTGGACGGTGCTCGATCGACCAGGGAACGTCTTCCTCGCGGACTGCCCCGCCCGCCTCACGCTCGAACTCCTCTCCGACAAGTGGTCCGTCCTCGTCATCCAGGGTTTGATCCCGAGGCCTCTTCGACACGCGGAGCTGGTAACCCTCATCGGCGGCGTCTCGCGGAAGGTGCTGACTCAGACGCTGCGGCACCTGCAGCAGAACGGGCTGGTCGAGCGCCACGCTGCCAGCGCGCGCACGGTGACGTACCAGCTGACCGAGCTCGGCCGCAGTCTGCAGTCACCGATCGAGGCGCTCAACGCTTGGGCTGCGGAGCACGGTTCCGAGGTCACCGAGTTCCGGGAGCCGGCGGAGGCGGACGATATCGGCCGCTCGCCGTCGGCCGGCTGACGGCGGTGCGTTCATGATCACGCTCATCGTTGCGGCGTTCAACATGCGCAAGATCAGCTCGTTCATCGCCAACGCTACTCGAAGCGAACCGAAGGACCCCAAGGTACGACGATGCGACCGCGAGCACTACAACCCAGATACGGGCCGCCAGAAAGAGAATCGCCCCGGAGATTTCTCCGGGGCGATTCTCTTTCGGGCGGTTTCGTAAATAGTTACGCAAACGGCCCTGACGTCGGGCTGCACCCCACCGCTCCCCCAAACGCCGCCCGCACGCTTCGCGTTTGACGGCGCCCGGGGCCCCGCGCGGCGGGGACCCGGGAAGTCCGCAGCGAGTCACGACAAGAAGAGAGGGCCGGAGGTTCGCATCGCGAACTCTCCGGCCCTCTCTTCTTGTCGTGACGTCGGGCTGACAGGATTTGAACCTGCGACCCCTTGACCCCCAGGCGTCCAGTCGGCATCAGTCAGGCCGGATTCCGCGTGATTCCGGGCCTCAGATCATGCAGAACACGTCACGTGATGCATGGTTTGCATGTTTCTGGTCCCCTTTTGGTCCCCCTCGCCAAGGAGGCAGAAGGACTCTCCTGAGGCACCCCACACGCCGGCTTCTCCTGACGAGCGCATCGCGCGACCAGCGGCTACTTGATCCGGTCAAGGAGGCAGCACTCTCCAGCGCTTCTCCGGGCCGCAGACGCCTGCGATGTCGGTCACCCTCGCTATCGTCGTTCTATGGGTCGAGCGCAACCCGCGCTCGATCGACCGGAGTAGGCCTTCGCGAGGGAAGCACCATGGGTTCGTCTGGCAGGGGTCGAAAGAGGCCACGTAGACGAGGCCCGACCACGCCACGAGATGCCAACGCTCCGACGCCGCCACACCCTGCGGACAGCGACGCCCGCGAAGAGCTATGGGGGAAGCTGAGACACGGCTCGCGCAACGTCGCAGGCGTCACTTGGCAACTTGCTGTCTCGGTGCACGTGCTTGTGATGTCTCGTGCAGGCGTCCTGCCGTTCACCACGCTAGTTCCCGAAGGCTTCGAGGACCTCGACTGTCGCACAGCTACAGGCGACGAGACTTTGGTGCAGGTGAAGGAGGTCAGCGCTGGAGCGGGACAGCTAGAGACTTCCAGAATCCGCGACGCGATCCTGCACGCTATGAATGCGACGACCGGCCCGATCGTTATCGTCACCGATGGCAGCCTCGGTTCAGGCCTGCAGTTCACCGGATGGGACGAACCACTTGCCGCACAGCCTGAGCGGTGCATCGCCCTAGGCCGTGTTGCTAAAGAGCGTCGTGCGATCGAGATGGCCGGTTGACTCGGCTCCAAGATGTGCGCATACTTATGCGCATGGCTACTCGGAACGTGTATGTGTCTGCTGACGATGCGGCGCTATTCGACCGGGCGGCGGAACTTGCCGGGGGGCTCTCTGCCGCAGTGGCTTCAGGCCTGCGGTTGTTCGTCGCAGCACGAGAGCAGGAGCGAGGAGCGGAGAAGATGGGCGAAGTCGAAGTCGACGTCAGCGATGGCCCGGTGATCACGGTGAAGCGTTTTACGGGGCGTCAGCTCTTGCGGTTCGAGAGTCAGGACGGTTCGCGCTCGATCACCTACCGCGTGTATGCGACCTCCGGAGGACAGATCGCGGTCTACCAGCGCGAGGGTCCGAACTGGCGACTCTTCATCTCACCACACGAGGACGCCCCCGTATGGAACAACCCAAGGACGTGGTCGGAAGACTGGTGGCGGTCAGGTCAACGATCTCTGTCGGTCTTCCCCGATACTGCGGCGATGGCGAACGAGTTACCGCCAGAGCTGGTCCAAGCCACGATGACAGCGCTCACGGTCCCCGACGTCGAGGACCTCGACATCTGAAGGTCCGACCTCGCGCTCGTCAGGTCGTGAGCGTCCCTACCCAGTGGAGGGTGGCGGCGAGGCAGAGCCCGGCATAGTAGTTGCGGGCGGTCTTGTCTGAGCGCATCGCGATCCCGCGCCATTGCTTGAGCTTGTTGAAGCACCGCTCGACGACGTTGCGGCCGCGATAGCGGGCCCGCTGCTGCTCACCGAAGTCGATCGGCCGCCCGCGCCGCTTGCGTCGGTGCGTGATCTGATCGTCGCGCTCGGGGATCGTCGCGGCGATCCCTCGTTCCCGCAACCAAGCCCGGTTCGCCTTCGAAGGGTAGCCCTTGTCCGCGAGCACTCGGTCCGGGAGTGAGCGTGGTCTGCCGCGGGCACCGGGGACGCGGATCTCGCTGAGCGTCGCGGTCAGCATGCTCGTATCCGCCGTCTGCCCTGACGTGAGAACGAACGCCAGCGCGCGGCCCTTCCCGTCGCAGACGAGGTGGCTCTTGGTCGTCAGACCGCCGCGGGAGCGACCGATCGCGTGATCGGGCGGCTCGTCACCAAACTTCTTGTAGTTCGATGTAGCCCCCCGTGGCGCGTGGCAGGGTCGCTCCGTGCTGGTGCACGCGCACGATCGTGGAATCGATCGACGCGACCCAGTCCAAATCTCCGGACCGCTGCGCGAGCGACTGCGTCTTCTCCAACACCCGCGCCCACACACCCTGCCCGGACCACCGGTTGAAGTTCTTGTAGATCGTGTTCCAGTTCCCGAACCGCTCCGGCACATCCCTCCACGGCGCCCCGGTCCGGAACCGCCACGCCGTCGCCTCGACCACCGTACGCCGATCCACCGGCGGCCGACCCGTCGACTTCACCGATGGGAACAACGGACCGATCACCGCCCACGCCTCATCCGAGATCACATCACGCGACACGGGTCCAAGACTCACCCCAACGCACCCAAATGCGTTTAGCAACACGCCCTAGTCGACGCTCTTGTCGCCCGGGGCCTGACCCGAACAGACGCAACCACTGCACTGGGACGTGTCCACCTCGTGTCGTTGCCGTGGAACCTACGCGAACAGACCGAAGCGCTCCTCAGCGATAGACAGGGTGTTCATCCATCCGTTGCGTCATTCACCGTTGGCGCGCTGTACGAAGCCTTCGGGATTGCGAGTGCAGACCAACGTCATCTAGGCCTCGATCAGGCTCGAACGCTAACGCTCGGCGACGTTGACACCGCGCTGCATGTGGTCCAGTCAGCAGTCGACGTGACCGGCTTGGACGCTGCGGTGTCCGCAGGCGTGTGCCGCCCCGCGGATTACTCGACCACAAGGGTGACATCCGCCAGCCGGTTCTATCTGGGCGTGGACGGGGCGCCTATCCACATCGCACAGGGCCTGGATGTGATCAGGGCCGACGAGATGGATCAGATCACACAGGCAGCTCAAGAAGGCGAGTACACCGTCATCGTCGGCCCGTCCGGTTCGGGCAAATCGGTGCTCCTCTGGCGCGCAAGCCGCGACGTGATCCTGGGCGCTCGCGTCGTTCGTGTCGCCCGCGTGGCTACGGACGAGGACGCCCGGCTGCTGGTCCGACACGTCGAGTTGCTTCGTGCTACTGCGACCTCTCCGGTCGTCGTCGCAGCGGACAACCTCGGCCGCCCTTCCACGAGCGCGTGGCCGGATGCTGTTGCCGCCCTGCGCGAGGTTCCCCATATCTTCGTCATCGGTGCGGCACGCGAAGAGGACTTCAGCCCCCGTCTATTGAACGGCAGCACCCGTGTCATCAGGCCATTGCTCGACCGCCCCACCGCTGAGCTGATTGCCGAGCGTGTCGAGCGCGCGGAGCTTAGGACGAAGATGGCCACCACAGAAGCTCTCGCGCGCAGTGACGGTCTGCTCATGGAGTTCCTCTCCTTGCTGCGCGAAGGCAAGCACCTGGAACAGGTCCTTGCCTCACAAGCCGCCGAGCTGGCGACTCCTGGACGAGAGATTCAGCGAGAGGCCGCTCGCCTCGTTCTCGCAGCTCACGCAGTTGGATTGTCGTTGACCGCCCGAATGCTCGGAGAGGCGCTTGCCGCCGTCGCTGGAAGCAACAGCGCGGTAGGCGACGCCCTGGCGACGCTGAAAAACGAACATGTCGTTCTCGACCACGGTGACATCTGGACAGGACTCCACGAACTTCGTTCGCAGACCCTGACCGCTCTGCTTCACGACGCCCCACCCCCTGCGCTCGGCGACACCCTAAGCGTTATAGCTCGGCTGCTCCCCGCCGACGAAGCGGGCTGGTTGCTGCGTCGCTCCGCCGAACGCTTCCCGGAGACCGTCGTCGCTGTTGCCGGCGCCGTTGCAGGTCATCTCCACGCGCCGGGTACCGCCTCCTCGGGGGTGGCCGAACTCCTCGAAGGAGCCGAGCGGGCGGACAACGTCGCGTACGCCACCACCTGTCTTCCGATCATTCGACGCCTCGCCCCTCCTGGGGTCTCGCCGACGCTGATAGCTCCATTCGTCTATGGAATTCGCAACCAGGACACGGCCCTCGACCCGATCGGCTCACCAACGTTCGATCGAGCAGCTACGCAGATGATCCGGATCGCGCGAGCGCTGCCGCCGCGTAGTTCGCCAGTGTTGGAAGCCATTACCACGCAGCTCGATTCTGCCCTCGTCGTGCGCTTGCTCATTACAGGGACTCTCGTCGAGGCCGTCCGTCTCTTGGAGGCCCTGGCCGGAACCGTGCCGCTCAGCGCATCGGAGGCTGGCGCGGTATTCCAGGAGTTTGACGAGCCGACCAACGCCACGCAAGCCGACGCTTGGGCGCGTCTGATCGATGCGCTGAGCCCATTCGTCTCCGCCGAGAACCGAGACGCTACCTTCGGAACGGTGGAGAGCCGTGCCCTGGCGATCGCGCGAGCCGAGCCTTCGGCCGTCGCGTTAACCATGCAGATGGAGGTTAATCCGTCCGTGACGGTCATGCATGGTCTTGATGTTCAGGAGCAGTCGCCCGGCATGACCTGGGACGCCCCATCCTCAAGCAGCAGCGATGCCCTCAACGACTTCGTCGTCACGTTGGCGCGGCAGTTGGCGTTCGCGTGCCCAGAAGCAAGTCACGTCGAGGTCATCACAATCACACCGTCAGGACGGCGTTACAGGGCCGGAGGGTTTGAGCCCGGCTTCAAACACATGGCACGTGAGGTCTTCAAAGAGCGTGCTGGAGTCCGACGTAATGTCGGCTTCCAGGGAGCCGTCCGGATGCTGTCGGCGGCACCCACATGGACAGCCCTGCTCCTCGAACAGTCGCAGATTGCCCAGGCACTCGTCGATCTTGCAAGCGAGGGCGCCTTCCGGCTACGGGCCAACGACCCGTCTCACCAGGCACAAGCTTGGGCCGAGCGTGTGCAAGCTGCAAGCGAGCGAGCCGGCGAACTAGCCTCCAAACCGAAGGACGGATCGAAGGAAAGAGCCACCTCCCACGCCAGCGAGGACGATGCTCAACGACAGAACGACCCGGTGTCGCAAGCGCACGGGGCCGCCGCGCAGGCGCTGAGCAATCTCAGGACGAACGATAATCGCGTCGCGGTGGCGATGTCGCTTCGAGATGCGGCCGCCAAGGTCGAACATGCGCGATCGCTGACACCGACATACTTCGGCCTCGATCAACCGGTCCCCGATGCACTCGGCAGTGAACTCGAACGGCTGGCGCGGGCCGCGATCAGCGCCGCAAACGACCCCGACGCCTGGCGCTCAGTCCGATTCGGCGACCACACCACAGTCGATGCGATCACGGCATCCTCGGCAATCGCAGCCCAGCAGCAACAACGCGCGGTGTTGTCCGTGATCGAAGCCGCCGTTCCCGAAGCCGTTCTTCGCACGGTGTCGGATCCCACACCCTTCCCCAGCAGCATCGATCAGACCGGATGGTTGGTGACAGCGGGGCTACAGGACTGGGATGAAACAGTTGATGCCTTGGCCAACATCGACGCTGAGGCGCGTCACGCTCTCGACTGCAACGTATGGGCGCTCGCGGTCGACGGCGTTCGCCCACTTCCGCTAGCGGTAATCATGGCGCATCACGGTGAGCACCCCGTTCTTCCACTAGCGGGTGAATCTCTCGAACAGCACCTCACGGCTGCCGGACTCAGACTGGCGCAGGCGGCAGACACCGCCACCGAGAAGGTCCGTGAGCTAACCGCGTCGGTAGCCCGCGCGTCATGGTCGTTGGCCCTGCATCGACGACGGCCAGCCGAATGGCCGGCCACGGTACCAGCGCCAACTGCCGACGAGCTCGCCCAAGTGGCAATCGCGACCCAGACCGCGGTCGCACAACTGCCAGATTCCGTGGGGCCGGTCCTCGGGGCCGCCCTGAGCACGTTGGTCGCGCAAGTCGAATCGGAACTGCAAGAGCCCACGGCTCTGACACTCGCTGGGGAACTGCTCGACGTAGTCGATCAAGGACCCACCGCAGCAGCCATCGAGGCGGGTCTTTGGCAAGCCCTGACTGACCTTTCTCTAGCTCCTGCTGTTCATCTTGGCTCTGCCAACGCCGGAACCCTCGATCAGTCCATATAGTTTGCGTTATCCCAGTCGAGGTCCGGCGCGAACTCAAGGTATACAAGGGTGGCGGTGAGTACGAGAAAGCTCAGCGCTTCAAGCCCAAGCTGGTGCCACATTCTGCTCCAACCGTTCGCCATCGACCCACGAGCCGTGCTGCGCCATAGTCCGCCCGTGCCGCTGAGGTCACGGCCACGGCCACGGAAAAACAGCACAACGGATTCCTCGTTTGTAGCAGCCGCGTCGATAAGTTCGGACACGGCCGCTACTTCCTCGGCGGAGAAGGTGGTCCGGTCTCTGGCTCCGTCGAGAATGACGCGCACATCGCCGAAGACTTGTTCGGGTGCAGGCTCGTCACGCACCTCCCCCAGATACCGATAGCCATACTCCGCAAAGGCAGGCGACTGCCATAGCAGCGTTTGCGCGATAACGCCGTGAAGGACCGTCAGCTCACCGACCTGGTGCCGTGACGCCTCGCGGAAATCGTGGACTTGCAGGAGACGGGTCACCATCTCTATCCAACGCTCCTCCGAGGGGTACGCGAGGACCGATCTGAGCGGGTCCATGCGGTGTCCAAGCGGGCGCCCACGGAATGCCGGCCCGTCGATACGCATGCTGCGATGGTTCACCAGCGATGCGATGCGCTCGGAGTTCATGACCGATGCAGTTGGTACATGGGCGGTGACCTCGCCGCTGCGATCGCGCATGGAAGCGTAGAACGTTGGGCCCCACTCTCGCTCAACTAGCTCACGGACATCGACGCCAACGAATGCATCGACCGACTCCACGTACACGATCAAGTAGACCGGTTCCGGTGCGGCGAACCAGAATCTGAGATGCTTGACCCCCACCTTCACCGTGACGCGCTCGGCTGCATGGAACTCATCTGCGGACATCGTCGCTGCGTGGACGCCCTTGAGCTGAAACCACACCCGGCCGGCGAGCGCACGCCAGTACGGCCGTTCTCCACCCTGCCTCGTGGGCTTCTCTTCACGCGCGAACAGATGCAGCCCTGTATCGATACCGGCGCGGTCCCGCCGGTACTCGACCACGACTCCGCTCTCGCTGAGCAACGTCTCGAACCTTGGCATGTATCGGTTCTCGAGTTCGTCGTGCTCTCCCATCCCCACCATGCTCATGCACCTGCCAACGATGTCCACTGCCTAACGACGTCACCACAAGCCACCGGGCACAGCAGTGTACGGCTGCTCGCTAGAGGCATGGGTGGTCGAGAACTGGCGGATTCTGCTGATCTGCGTGGCTCACGACGGAAGCGCGTTTCCCAATGACTCAATCATCTGCCGAGCCAGATCAGCAGACTCCTGAGTGACCGCCTTGCTGACGCCTGACGAGACGGGCGCCAACAGCCCCTTGAGCATAGTGACGCCTCGCTTCACAATGCCTCTGTCAGGTTCCGTCTTCACCACCTCACGCAAGATCGTCTCGCTGGTGGCCAACGCTTCCGTGTCGTCGTCGAGGTCGAGGGTGAGTGAGGGGAGGCTCGCCAAGAGCCGAGTCACAATGTCGGCCAGTTCCTCATACCCTGGGGCGACTTGCTCGCTTGTCTCCCGCGACTGAGTGACATCATGATTGTTCCATGCGACCTGCGCATGGTCTCCGGTAATCGTAACTACCGGGCCGTTGTAGTTGTTGACCGTCGTCGCAGGCGGCAGATGAACTCCAGTGGAGTCGGCCTGAAGTGGAACGCGAACGGGGTTCTTGGCGAATTCACGTTCGATCTCCCGGGTCATCTGCCGGATGCCCTGTTTGTTGATTTTAAAGCCACTGGCCATTGGTGCTCCCTACTCCGCTGTATCGGGCTGCTCGTCGCAGTCGGTGGTAGCTTCACCTAGCGTTCTTGCGATGATCGGAAGGTAGCGGCGAACCTGTTCGCGATCGCTCTCGCGTTCGTCGTCGAATAGTTGGTTGTACGGCGTGTTCATCTGCGTCGACCATCGCCGCGCTTGGTTCGCCGGAATGATCAGAGAGCCATCCGGTCCAGGTGTGCACTGATCATGGAGGTAGCGCTGCCAGTGAGACCACCGTTCGTGCTCGATGGCCGCCAACTCCTCCAAGAGCTCATCGCTCTCTAGCGCGGCCCTTAGCCCTTTGGTCTGGTCCTCCATCTCAGATCAACCCCTGCTTGACGAGCTTCCAGTAGTGCTGTCCGAGGACGGTCAGTTCGCAAGCCTTGCTCTGCATGGCTGCGTGCCACATATGTGGTGCGCCTACGGGGCGAACGAGATTGACCTTGACGTAATTCTGCAAAATCTTGAAAGTCGCCGTATTCACCGGGTCCGGCCCCGGCACGCTCGTGTCCTCAGCCCCGCTCCGCTCTGGTTCGTAACTGGGATCTAGAAGAAGTTGATGATCCGCTGTCGGGAAGCAGGTTGTGATGGCCTGCAGATCGGCAGGCTGACAGGATTTGAACCTGCGACCCCTTGACCCCCAGGCGTCCAGATGGCTCCCGCGAGACCGATTTCCGCGTAACTCCGGGCACAAGATCATGCAAAGCGCGTCACGAGATGCATAGTTTCCATGAATCTGATCCCCTCCTGGTCGCGCTCGCGGAGGGCTCCGGGGATCTCTTGAGGTGCCTCCTACGCCGATTTCTCCATGAGGCTGCGCCGCTCGATCAGTGCCGGCGTCATGCAAGCCCGCTGCGTCACGCTCGGTGCGCTCATTCTCGGGCACTGGGCGTTCGATGTGATCGGCCTCGGCCTCCCGGCGCTCTCGAGTGCGCTCTCGTGAGCGCGGCGGGCTGGGACGTTCACCCCCGTCGAGGCGGAGTGACCTCGACGGGCCCATCGAGCTGGGCGATTCGTCGCGCGAGGGCGCTCCGACGGCGGGGCGAGCGCAGAAGTACGCCGATCACGGCGTTGCGAATCGATCGAAGGATCGGGCTGCGGAGAGTTGCGAGCCTTGTCATTCGGTCGGTCAGTGCGATCACGCGCCGCGCCGCGGCTCGTCGCGTGCGCTCGTAGTCGGCGAGGTCTTCGTCGGAGCGGCTGCCTACAAGGACATCGGCGAGCAGCGCGGCAAGAGCCACGGCGTCCTGAATTCCGAGATTCATCCCCTGGCCGCCCGCGGGGCTGTGCACATGGGCGGCATCACCGGCGAGGAAGACGTTCCCGTCCCGAAACCTCGCCGCGAGCCGGTGCGCCACACGGAAACGTGAGCTCCAGGCGACGGAGTGGACGACGGCTTCACCCGGTCCGCGGTCGTCGAGGATGCGCTGTACGTCGGCAACCGTCGGCTGCGCCGGGGCGTCGTCCATCGTGGCGACGATGCGGTGCCGCCCACCCGGGAGGGGTGCGATGACGACGAGGCCGCGCTCCCCGAAGAACAGTTGAACCTCCGCAGCCGGGAGCGGCCAGCTCAGCGAGACATCCGCCAAGACGAAGGATGCCTCATACTCGTCCCCGTCGAAGGCGATGGCCCGCTCTTGGCGGACGCGGCTTCTCAGCCCGTCAGCGCCGATCACGAATCGAGCGGCGACCGTCTCGAGGGCTCCGTCGCGATGACGGAGCAGCGCGCGCTCCCCCGGCCCCGGGGCGGCGAACGAGACGAACTCGACATCTCTCTCCACTCGGCAGCCGAGGTCGATGAGCGCGGCATCGAGGATCTCCTCGGTGCGTGCCTGGGACAGCATCAGAGTGAACGGGTACGGCGTGCGGAGGCCGCGGAAATCGATGTGCGCCAGCGTCCTCGCACGCTCGCGGACAGTGAAGTCCGGCACGACCACGCCCTCGTCGCGGATCCGCGCGGCGACCCCGATCTCGTCGAGGACCTCCAGGGTCCGGGCATGGATCACCGCAGCCCGCGACGTCGTGGCCCCCGCGGGTGCGGCGTCGACGATTCGGACGCGGACACCGCGTCGACGGAGAGCGACTGCCGCGGTCAGACCGACGGCACCTGCGCCGACGATCAGAACGTCGACCTGGGGAGGAGTAGAAGTCACCATGCGTTGACAATTTCAGACACCCACACAAAAGTCAACGCTTGTTGCTAATTTGGGATCGTGCCCACTGACGACAGACCCGCGCTCACTGCCAAAGGCAGACGCTCACGCGACGCGATCCTCCACGCAGCCACCGGCCGCTTCGAAGCCGATGGCTTCGAACGAACCACCATCCGCGCGATCGCCACCGACGCCGGGATCGATCCCGCGATGGTGGTGCGCTACTTCGCCAGTAAGGAACGCCTGTTCGTCGAAGCGACCACGCCGACGATCGACATCCCCCACGCCGAAGCCGTCGATGCGCGCGATCTCGGGGCAGCCCTCGCGCGTCACGCCATCGAGCTGTGGGGCAGCGAGAACCCGGGCCGGGCACTGCGCATTCTGCTGCGCGCGTCCGCACACGATCCTCAGGCCGCGGCCCGCGTGCGCTCGATCTTCGAGAGCCAGGTGCGTCCCTTCCTTCCCCCCGGCGGACAGGATGCCGCGCTGCGGGCGGGCATGGTCAGCTCGCTGATCATGGGCTTCGCGTTCAGCCGATACGTCGTTCAGTTGCCGCCTCTCGTCGATGCCGACGACGACGCGTTGGCGAATGGACTCGCCCTCGCTCTGCAGGCCGTGCTGGACGCACCGTGACCGCCGATCGACCGCGTCACGGATCACGCCACGAATTGACCCTCGAATCGTCTGGCGGCGTCGAGGTCGGCCGTACTGACGGGGTCGACCGGGTCGGCCACTGTCAGGTTGAGGGTGATGCCCAGCCGCAGGGTGTCGTCCCGGTCTCGAGCGCTCGGACGGTGCGCCCGTGGGCGAGGAGAAGGTGTTGAGCGGCGAGGAGACCCTCGCCGACGGAGGTATGGCCCGGGGCATGCTGGCCGGCGATATGGCCGACGAAGGCGGAGCACTGGGGTTGGTTCGGTGTGGTCCAGTGCGCTACCCGGTCGCCGAGTGCGTCGTGCAGCGTCAAGGCATAGGCGGTGAAGGCGTCGACGGCATCGCGGCTGGTCCACCCGCCCCGGTCTTGGAGTGCCTGCGGGAGGTCCCAATGGTAGAGGGTGCCCCACGGCGTGATGCCTCGATGTAAGAGTTCGTCGACCAGGCGTTTGTAGAAGTCGATCCCTCGCGGGTTGGGGGTGGTGCCGTCGGGGCACCCGGGGCCCACGAGGTGGAGAACCGGTACGCGTTCACTCCGAGGTCGCCCATGAGCGCGACATCCTCCCGGTAGCGGTGATAGTGGTCGCAGGCGACGTCTCCGGTGGCTCCGTCGAGAATAGCTGCGAGGAGTCGTGCGAAGGTGTACCCAATGGAGTCCCTTCTGCCGTCCTCGTGGGCGGCACCTTCGATCTGGTAGGCGGCGGTGGCCACACCGAAGAGAAAGTCGTTGGGGAATCGACCGGTCGCAGGAATGGTCATGGTGTTTTTCCTTTCATCGACGGCAGTGCTACCCGAGTTGAGTCGCCATCTGCACACCCGACTCAGCGAACCGAGCGGATAGGGATGACAGCGAGCCCGCCGACGATCGCCAGGACGATCGCAGCGATGAAGAACAGGTCGTAACTGCCTCCCGCTGCAGCGAGGAGAGGTAGAGCCAGAATGGGGATCAGGAGTTGCGGGATCTGGTAGGACAGGGCGACGATTCCGAGGTCTTTGCCGGCCTCGGCAAAACTGGGCAGCACCTCGGTCATCAGGGCGACATCGACCGAGACGTACGCGCCCTGCGCGGCTCCGACGATCCCGATGCCAAGGAGAAACACACCGACGTCAGGGGCGATCATCGCGATCGCCAGCCCCGCTGCACTCAACAGACTCGAGGCAAGAACGATCATCTTGCGTCTTCCGGTGCGGTCGGAGATCCAGCCGAACAAGATCGCCGTGACGATGTTGCCGACGCTGAAGATGAGAAGTGCCATCGCCTGCACACCAGAGGCGTCCTCGATGGGGATGTCCAGGCGGTCGAGGATGAGGAAGAGCAGGTAGGTGGAGATGGCGGTGATGGACATTGTTACCAGGAACCGGCATGCCCACGCCCAGAAGAAGTCGCGATACCGCAGCGGGTTCAGCCAGTAGGTGGACACCACGTCGGCCCACCGCATGCGGGGAGCGCGCTCGGTGCGGACGATGTCGCGGAAGCTGAAGATCATCACCACGCTGAGCAACGCGCCGACAAGCCCGGGGACCGCGAACCACGTCCATTGGGCGTCGTTGGGCAGCATCGCCATGACCTGCGCGCCGATGATCAGCCCGAGCCCGGTGGCCACCCCCGCGGCAGCGGCGACGCGCGCACGGATGCGGGCCGATATCTGATCGGCGAGGAGGGCATGGATGACCATGTTGGTGGCACTGAATCCGGTCTGCACCGTCACCCACCCGATGATCGTCCACGCCACCCCCTGTGTGGTGGAGAGGATGACGACGCCGACGACCGCCACGAGGGTGCCGCCGACCAGCCAGGGCTTACGCATCCCGGCGCGAGACATGGTCCGGTCGGAGAGCCGTCCGAACAACGGCGTCGTCACGATGATGACGACCCCCCCGATCGCGGCGATCACGGACAGGTTCGTGGCCTTGCCGGCATCGTCGAGGTAGGCGAGGGCTTTGGGTATGGAGGCACCGCTGATCGTGCCCAGCGCGAAGGTGACGCCGAACCACGCCAAGATGAACAGCGGCAGGAACAGACGTGGTTGAGGGACGCCAGGCGCGTCGTCCGGCAGCGGAGAAGAGGTGTCCGTGGCTGCTCGAGGCGCGGGTGTCGGTGCGGGTGTGGCGGAAAACATCATCGTCTCCAAGAGTTGTGGCTGGCTTGGTCAGGTAGCGGGGTGGTAGGCGCGGCGGAGGGTAGCGGCGAGGTGGCGCTGCCAGCGGCGGGCGGGTTCGAACACGGCGGTCAGTCCCGGCGATCCGTGAACGTGGCCCTCGCCGACCTCGACGGTGACGGGTACATTGGCGCGTCGCAGAGCCTCCGCGAAGGTCAGTGCCGCGTCTCGCAGCGGATCGTGTTCGGCTACCTGGATCCAGGTCTCGGGCAGTCCCCGCAGATCCATCGGATCCGTCAGTAGAGCGGGCTCGGCATAGGCGTCCGGCGGGCTCGGATCGGGGAGATAGAGCGCCCCCAGTTGCTCGTACCCGTCCAGCCCGTACCCGCGCGCGTACAGGGCGGCTGACTCCCCCATCGGGCGCAGGGCGAGGGCGGGCACCTCCAAGGCTTGGTGGAGGAGTGCGAACCCGCCGTCCGCACGCACGCGCAGCGCGACGCTGGCGGCGATGCTCGCGCCCGCCGATGCACCGCCGACACCCACGCGGGTCGCATCGACGGACAGGAACCCCGGGTTGTCGCGAAGGGCGGCGAGCACGGCGAGGACGTCGTCGACCGCCGCCGGGTACGGATGCTCGGGAGCAAGGCGGTACTCGATGGAGAGGATCTGGATATCGGCGGCTCGGGCACGGAACGTGAGGAGTCGGTCATTGATCAGCTCATCGACGGTGCCGGATACGAAGCCTCCACCGTGAAGGAACAGCTGCGTCGGTGCGCTGCCGAGCAGGTGCTCGGGTCGATAGAGTCGGGCCCGAATCGGGGCAGCTTTCGCGATGGGAATCTCGACGGCCGACACGGTCACCTCGGGCGCTGCCGGAGTGGTGAACTCTCGGGCCACTTCATCGGAAAGAGTCTTCTCCGCCACACGGCGAGCAGAGAAGTCCGTGCTGGACAGGTCCGGCAGGTCGGCGGCGAGCTCTTCGATGCGTCCGGCCCACCGTACGATCGCCACGTCGAACTTTGTGGGCATCGTCATGAGCGCGCGGCCTGTGTGATGGATGGTGCGCGCGGGTAGGTCGGGGCGGGTTCTCTCATCGCGCGCAGCGAAGCCACGACGTCTCGATGCAGATGGTCGGCGGCGGCCGTGTTCCGTCGGTATCCCCCGGAGCCATGGGTCTGCCCCAGATAGCGCACGCACGTCGTGGGCACTCCCGCATCGAGCAACGCGCGCGCGTAGGACTCCCCGTCGCCGCGAAGCGGGTCCTTCTCGGCGGTGTAGATGACGGTCTGCGGGAGACCCCCGAGGTCGGCAGCGAGCAGGGGGGACGCGTAGGGATCACGGCGAGTGGCCGGGTCTGGTCCGAGATAGTCGCGGACGACCTGTCGGCCGCTTCGGCGGACGACACGTTGCGGCAGGAGGGGAGAAATCGCGCCAGGGTCTACATGGCGCAGCGTCAGATCCAGCACCGGCACTTCCAGAATCTGGAGCCGCACCGCGCGGTTGTTGCGGTCCCTGTTCATCAAGGCGACCGCCGCAGCGAGGTTCGCTCCCGCCGACGCCCCACCCAGAGCGATCCTGTTGGGGTCACCGCCGAGCCCCGCGACATGAGCGTGCACCCACTCAAAGACCGCCCAGCACTGCTCGGGCTGCGCCGGAAACCGATGCTCCGGAGCGAGCGCGTACTCCCCCGCCACCACGATCACACCTGCGTCCGCGGCGCGGGCACGGTAGACCGCGTCCCATCCGGCCCAGTCGATGCCGCCCATCGTGAACGATCCGCCGAAAAAGTACACCAAGACCGGAAGCGGCTCCACCGCCTCGTCCCGGTTCGCCGCGGGCCACGGCCAGAACACACGCACCCGCACCGCGGGATGATCCGCCACGGGAACGACGTGGTCCTCGCTCGCCACGTCCGGCGCGTCGATCTGCATGAGCGCTGTCGCGCGCGCATCCGCTTCCCGTACGTGCTCGCGGCGAGCAACCGGGTCCGTCGGCATCCTTACCCCGCCGGTCCCGAGGCGACGATCGAGTTCGATGACGAACGGATCGGTCTTCGTTAGTTCCCACACAGTTTCACCGTCCTCTCGACTACAGTGTGCGCAATCGAAATATTTCGATACAAGAGTTGATTCGGCGGACGGAGCGGCAATGGGCGGGCGGGCGACGATCACACAGGTTGCGAAGCGGGCCGGGGTGAGCGTGTCCACGGTGTCCCTGGCCATTAACCACCCGCACCGCGTCAACGAGGTCACCCGCCGGGCGATCATCGCCGTCGCGGTCGAGATGGGCTACCGGGGCGCACAGGTCGCAACCGGACAAAGAATCGCGGTCGCCGCGCCCTTTTCCAGCTACCCGTCGTACTACACCCGGCTCACCGGCATCCTCGCGGCGAACGCGTCCGTCGGCGCGCACATCATCGTCCACGACCTGCCCTCCACGGCGGCCGAAGACGCCCCGGTTCTGGACACGTTGCCGGTGAAAACCGATCTCGACGGGATCATCGTCATGGGAGCGCCGCTGTCCCCGCACGCCACCGAGTCGCCCGCTCTCCCCGGACCCCCCGTGGTCTTGGTGGACGTCCCCGACAATACTCAACGTCATCCCGACATCCCGACGGTCCTCATCGACGACCACCGGGGCGGGGCGCTGCTCGGCGAACACCTCGTCGGTCTGGGTCATACACGCGTCGCGTTCCTCCACGAAGAACAACGGTCTCCGGATTACCTGTCGGCGGGCATGCTGCGTGCCGATGGAATCGCGACGCACCTGGAATGTGTCAGCATTCCTGTGAAGCCCGCTGACGATGTCGCCTCGGTCGTGGCAGAGGTTCACAAGGATCCATCGATCACGGTGATAGCAGCCAATCATGACGCTCTTGCCGCAGCCATCGCCGCAACCCCGGCCCAACAGGACGCGCCCCTCCCCCTCACCGGTTACGACGGGAGCGACCTGGCGGCGGCCTTGGGCATCACTACCGTATGGCAGCCGTTCGAGGAATCGGGTCGTGCTGCGTTCGGCCTGCTGATGCAGCTCCTCGAAGGCGAACACTCATCCCTGTCGGTCCTGACTCTTGCCCCTCGTCTTGTCGTCAACCGGAGCACGACAGCGGCCCGCGACATCGGTGAGGTCACTCCGCGACGGGCAGGGTGAGAGTTTGCCCATCGACGCCGGCGTCGATCGTCACCAGCGCCGGGGTGATGCCGCCACGGAAGTTGAGGTCACCCCCGGCGATGGCGAACCCGATCCTGTGTCCTGCGGCGAAGCGATGCACGATGCCCTGCAGTTCAATGTCGACCGGTTTCCGCGTATCGTCCACCCGAACCGGGGTCGATACCGCACCGACCACGCTGCGACTCCCGTCGGGCGCGACGTCATAGATTTTGAGGTACAGCGTCACCTGAGAAGCGATGTTCCCCGGTTGCGCCCGCCACGCTTCCGACGGCGTCGAGACCGAGAGCGTGGCCCTCGGCACTCCCACCACGTCGACCGGAGAACGCAGCACCTCTCCCTGCCAATACGCCTGGGTACCCGGAAGCGAGTAGTCGGCGTATACGCCGTTCTCGTGGTCGATGCTCGCGGCATCGACGTGGCCGACACTCGTCGGAAGTGCCAGTACATTCGCCAGCAGCGCCTGCTTTCTGTTCGGCGCAGTCTGTGTCGCGGGTGTTTCGGCAAGGCTGCCGGCGGCACCCAGGTACATCGTGATGCGCGCGAGAGCGTCAGGGTCCGATGCGGTGCCCGACTCTGGGGCCGCTTCCCAGGTCTTGGTGAACGTGAACGGCTCACCCAAGTCCGATCCGTCGTCCTTCAGCCAGTGGCCGAGCCAGCCGATGATCCGGGCGACGATGGGCTGAGACGTCGAGGGCGAGGCACCGTCATAGTCCAGCGATGACCCACCGTTGTGCCCCAGCGACCCCCACACGAGGCGAACGGTGTTTCCCTGCGCCTGCAGTTGTCGGTAGCTAGCCAAGGCCTCGTTGAAGGTGAACAGGGTGTCGAACTCGCCCTGGATCAGCAACACGGGAGCGGTGATGCGCGGGATGCTCGCGTGCGGTGATATCTGATCGAGATAGGCACGGAAGTCTTCGTCCGGGAATCCGCGAAGAGCGGCCGCGATCATGTCTCCGCAGGTCTCTGCGCGGGCGAAATGGCATCGAACCGCGCGTCCTGGATCTATCCCGAGACCCTGCAACGTGGACATCACCTGGCCGCCGGCCACCAACCCCAGCCCCCAGGTTGTCTTGGCGACGCCCACGGAACGGGCTTGCACCCCCTCGGTGAGACCGGCGGCTTGGGGAAAGAGCGAGTACTCGAGGTCGTTGAACGTCGCAGCGGGGATGATGGTGTCGACCCGTGGGTCGACCGACGCCACCGCGAATGCCAGGCCGCCGCCGTAACTGGCCCCCAGGACCCCCACACGAGGGTCGTGTGTAGCTGAGTCCGGGTCGTCGTCTCGCATGACGAAGTCGACGGTTCCTGCCGGCGTGTGCGCAGCCGGATCGGTAAATGCCGTTCCGGGCTTGCCACCCAGGACGTCGACCAGAGAGCGCATCACCATTCCATCGACAGCCGGATCCGCGAGACCCACACCGCATGTGGACTGCCCGAATCCGGGGGCGTCGAATGTCAGCGTCACGTATCCGTGCTGCTGCAGGAGCTCTGCCATCGGCGTCATCGACGAACGATCCTGCGCGTAGCCGTGACCGAGAATCACCGCCGGCGCCGGATGCGCAGCGTCCACGCCATCCGGTGCGGACAATGTGGCCATGAGAACGCAGCTACTCCCGTCCGCCGTGACGCCGGGGATATAGAGCGTTGCATCCCAACCGACGGACGAGCCCTCGCCGGTTTCTCCCGCCCCTGAGGACACGATGTCATGTGCCGCGGCGGGCGATGAGACAATCACGGTCACGAATGCGGACAACGCAGTTGTGGCGGCTATGAGCCGTCGCGCAACATTGCGGGAAGAACGGGCACTTGTGGTCATTCAATCGACTCCTCATCGTTGAGGCGGAAACGCCGAGGATCAGTGTGAGAGTCGAAGTTTTTCGACGCAATGCCCCAGACTCACCAGGGACAGCGTCCGGCGCGCTGGCCCGCCTACTGTGTCGGTGGCGTCTTTCGACCCGAACGGATCGCGATGACCAAGAAGGCGGCCCCGATTGCTGCGAAGGCACCCGCAAGAACCCACTGGGCCCCGAGCGCGCTGGCTCCCGCGGCGATGAAGAACGCCGCCGCCGCCACGTAATACAGAACAATCTTCGTCATGGTCCGAGCTTGCAGACTCGAAACAGTTCGATACAACACCGCGCTCGGCCCATCTGCGCGATACACCGAGTCCTCGCGATCGACGACGATGAGAGTGCGACCGCGCCGTGCCTACACACGGAGCACTCGTTGGATGGCATGCCGAAACGGCCTGCGCTCGTCCCGCCCATCTGCTCTCGCGTTGCAGCTGGGGGCGGGGTGACGAGCTCGGGATGGTCGCCCTGGCGGCTGACATACTCCACAGGATCTCAGCGGCTGAGGCCCGCCGTGCATCAGCGACAGACTTTCTCCCACGCGTGCATACTCCTGACCGGGAAGGAGCCAAGATAGGGAATCTCTCGAAGCGGGCATCCGAAGTAGTGCGCGCACTGGAGCACTCACCACGCCATCTCTGGACGGTCGACGAGCTTGCGAAATGCGCGCCGCTCTCGAAGTCGCAACTCACGCGGATTCATAGCGAACACTTAGGACTCGGGCCTGACGCGCTGATCTGGCGAACCCGACTGGAGCATATGAAGCACCTGCTATCCACCCAACATTTGTCTGTGGCCGTCGCCGCCCGCGAATCCGGCTGGTCGAGCCGATCGGCTGCCAGCCGCGCGTTCAAACGCCAATACGCCATGTCTCCTCGGCCACAAATCCATCGAGACCACCCGCGGCTATCTGCACCCCGACACTCGCCACCTCGCCTCCGCCGCCGAACAGGCCAACGCATTCCTCGACGCCCAAGAACAGCGGCAGGCACCCTTCCGAACCTCCGGCGGGACGCGGCCCTCACCACACCGGTGATCCGCCTCACGAGCCGGAAATCGGGCACCGGTCCCGGCTGTGTCCCGGCGCGTGGCAACCCACCCACGTGTGGACATCGTGACGCAACGGAATCTAGCCCGTGGAGGTCCCCACAAACCCTCGGACGGGAACGACGAAGCCCAGGAAAGAAACGTACTCTCACCTGGGCTTTTCTGTCGGGATGACAGGATTTGAACCTGCGACCCCCTGACCCCCAGTCAGGTGCGCTACCAAGCTGCGCCACATCCCGTTGCTCCCCCACCCGGGCGCGAGGCTCCGAGCGAGGCAACTCCACTATCTTAGCGTGTCGGCGGGGGTGCGTCGTGCACCAACCCGAAGGCGCCTCGACGGCCCCGCCGACACGGTGCCGGACGCGCGCTGAACGGCTTCCCGACGAAGCCGGCGCGTCCGGGCATCTGGAACCTCCGCCCCGCAGCGGATGTGTCCAGTCTGGTCGACGACGGGATGCGAGCAGGGGGTCTGCATCCCGCCGCCGAGTCTCATCCGGCGGTGGTTCCGCCGAGGATCTGGTCGATCTCGTCCTGGGTGAGCGGGGTCCAGGGGGACGAGTCGGGGTCCGAGCTGGCGGCCTCGGGGCTGTCGCCCTGGGTCCACCACTTGGCCTCGAAGGGGGCGCCGTCGAAGAGGACGCGCTGGCCCTTGTCGTACGGGGTGGTGCCCGACCAGGCCGGGTAGGTGCCGGCCGGCAGCGTCGGCTGCGGGATGGGCGTCTCACCGGGGAGCACGGGGCCGACGAGCTCCCACGGGGTCTCCCACTGGTTCAGGACGGGGTTGTCGGGCACGTCGCCCTTGGTCCACCACTTGGCGACGTACACGTTGCGGTGCCAGACGACCTTGGTCCCCTTGAGGTACGAGTTGGTCTGGGTCCAGATGGGGTACGGGGAGGTCGCGGGGTCGTCGGCGACGGCGGTGCTGGTGGGCTCCGCGGTGGTGACGGACGACTCGCCGAGGGAGATGTGGCCGTCGAAGCCCTTCGAGAGGAGACCGGCGAAGGTCTGCTTGCCCTGGTCCACACCGGAGCAGGCGTCCGAGACGACGGAGGTGTCGACGTAGTTGGAGCCGCAGGTCTTGTCGCGGTTGGCGGACCACATGGACATGCGGCCGACGCCCTCGGAGACGGCCCACGCGTTGAAGGCGGTGGCGTCCTTGAGGCTGAACACCTCGTCCTCGACGTCGTTCTGGCCGACCATGGGGGTGGCGCCGATCTTCGCCCACAGGCTGGGATCGCTCTGGTGCAGGTCGGCCCGGTCGTACAGCACCCCGAGCTGACGCTGGGCGGCGGTGACGGCGGCCTCCGCGTTCTGCGCCATGGACTTCTTGGCGTCCTTCGACGTGCCGAAGTCCATGGTCATGACGTTGACACCGGCGATGTCGACCTTGGCCTTGAGCATGGCGGCGATGGCATTGGTGCCGTCGGAGGTCATGCCACTGGGCGAGACGGGGAGGGTCAGCCACACGGCGAGGCTCTTGCCGGCGGCGCGACGCTCCTTCTGCAAGTCGGCGATGGCGGACGCGCGACGGTCGGTCGCCGCGGAATCGGTCAGGCCGTCGCCCTCGAGGTCGAGGTCGATGGTGCCGATCTTGTAGCGGTCGACGACGGAGGCGTACGCCTTCTTGAGCGCCGCCTCGTCGGTGCAGTTCACGGCGAGCTCGTCGTTGTTCAGACCGCCGAAGGAGACCGCGATGGTGCCGCCCTGCTGCTGGAGGCGCGCGATCCGGCGGTCCAGGTCGAGCGAGGAACGGGCCTCGTCGAGGGTGTAGGCGGCGCCCCAGGAGGGGGTGCACGCGTCCTGCTTCGACGAGACGATGAACGAGAGCACGGCATCCTTCGAGTCCGTGGCGCCCATGTTCTCGAACGCGAACCGCGGGGTGGCGGTCACGTCGACGTAGGAGGCGAACCAGGGCTTGGAGTCCACGGCGGCGCGCGCGCTCCACCACTGGAAGCCGACGACGCCGCCGGTGACGACCAACGCGGCGACGAGCGTCGCGCCGACGACCCGCCAGAACCCGAGGCGACGGCCGGAGGTCGACTCCGGAGCCTGGGCGCGCTCGATCTGGGCCGCCTCGGCGGCCTGCGTGTCGCGCGCCATCAGGCGGCCTGCCGCTCGGTGTCGTCGAGCACGGTGTCGCCGATGGCGGTGTCGCCGATAGCGGCGCCGGCGCCGGTCGTCGCGACCGCGGCACGCTCCACGTGCGGCACCTGTCCGCCGGTGTGGCCGTGGTAGAGCACCGAGCGCCAGTCGATCGACTCGGTCGTGGGAGCGGGAGCCTCCACGGCGCGCTTCGCGCCCTTCTCGACGTACAGCGGCTTGGTCAGGCCGAGCCAGATGTCGACGATGGTCGCGCCGATGCCGATGTAGGAGATGATCGCCCAGATCGCGAGGGTGGCGTTGAACGCGGCGAACGCGGCGTTGCCCCAGTTCTGCGCATTCCAGTCGCGCCACAGGGTGAACAGCGAGAAGGCGACCATCGCGAGCGGCGCGATCACATACAGCAGCGGCGACGCGGTCCGGTTCTTGACCTTCGGCGTGCGGGCGAACGGGATCTTCTTGCCGGTCAGCGACTGCTGGATCGACTTGAGCACCCCGGCCAGGTTGACCGGCAGCAGGATCAGGTTGAAGCCGTAGATGCGGAAGATGTCGGTGGCCTTGTAGCCGGAGTAGCGCAGGTCGGAGGCCTGGCTGATGAAGTACGGCATCGCGGCCAGCAGCACCACGGGGCTGAGCAGGCGGCCGTCGTACGGGTAGGCCAGCAGGAACACGAGACCGAAGCTCGCCCAGCAGATGGAGGCCATGTAGTTGACGCGCAGCAGCAGCTCGATGCGGGAGACGTTCTCACCGCGGCGGCGGCGCTCCTTGACCTGGCGCCACAGCTTCGGAAGGATCAGCAGCCCTCCGTTGGCCCAGCGGCGGCGCTGCACGATCAGCGAACCGAAGTCCGGCGGGGTCGCGGAGTAGCTCAGGCGCTCGGGGTAGTTCTGCAGGGTCCAGCCGTGGGTGCCGAGGTCGATGCTCGACTCGGTGTCCTCGATGACGGTGCGGTCCTGGATGTACCGGCGCACCTCGAAGCCGCCGACGAACTCGGTCTCGACGATGTCCTCCAGCGCGCGCTTGCGGATGACCGCGTTCGCGCCCACCCAGAAGGTCGCGCCGTAGTACGACTTGCCCTGGTGGAGGATGTGCTGGATGTCGGTGGTCGCCCCGGCGAGGCGCTCGATGCGGGTGCCTGCACCACGGAACGACGAGTACGGGGTCTGCGTGACGGCCACACGGGCGTTGTCCGGCTGCTGCAGGAAGTACGTCAGGCGCAGGCAGTATTCGCGCAGCAGGATGGAGTCGGCGTCGAGGGTGAGCAGGAAGTCGCTGTCCGGGACCTCGATGTCGCCCGCGCGGCGCTGACCGGCGGCGACCGGGCTCAGGATGGGGCCGTCCGGCGTCTGCTCGGCGCGGTACACGCCGCCCATGAGGCCGATGTACGCGTTGAGGTTCATCGCCTTGTTGGCCTCGTGCGAGAGGGAGGCCCACTGCTTGCGCTCGAAGACCGCGAGCTCGGCGTCGAACGTCCAGGTGAGGCGGCGGTAGAGCTGGGCGACGCGCTCCGTCGCGAGAGCAGCGCCCTCGTCGATCGCCGCGCGCACGGCCTCCCCGGTGAGGGCGAGGTCGTCGCCGAGGGCGCGGAGCACCTGGTCGGAGAAGAAGATGTCGACGTGGTCGTCGATGGTGTGGGCGTCGGCCTGGGCGAACAGCCACTCAGCGGCCCAGGTGTAGTGGTCGGCGAGCTCTCGCGCGTCGTCCTCGGTGGCGAACGCACGGCCGTCCGCCAGCTCGAAGCGCAGGAGCGCGTCGGTGAAGCGGAAGCGCGGCTCCGACAGCTGGTCACTGATGCTGCGGGCGAGGTCGCGCGTGGCCTCGAGGCGGTCGATCACGGCCGGGTCGGTCGGGGTGGGGTTGTCGTCGAGCAGCAGCACGACCCGCTTGGAGGGGAACTCCTGCAGCGCGGCGGAGAGCAGCGTCATCCGCACGACCTCCGGCTCCTCCGCGTAGGAGGGCACGAGCACGGTGATGGTCGGCTGGTTCTCGGAGAAGTGGCGGTCGAGCTCGGCGCGGGGGACGCGCACGTGCTTCTGGAAGCGCTGGAGCGCGCCCTGCCGGGCGACGAGGTACATCAGCGCGGAGAAGGTCAGGAAGGTGACGACGACCGCGTAGCCGATCGCCTCCATGGTGAAGCGGAAGTCCTGCGTGCCGAGCACGAGGAACTGCCGGATGATCGTGGTCACCATGTAGATCGCCCAGAAGACGATCGTCAGCACGATGGCGACGCGGCTCCAGGTGATCTTGCGATCCGACGGCTTCGGGTGGACCGTCGGGAGCGGGGATGTGCGCTTCTCGGAGCCGAGCTGGCGCTTTCGGGCAGGGGTGTATGAAGTTGGAGAACTCATGTTCGGGTATGCGTCCTTTGAGACGAGAGCCCGCACCGTCGGGTCGGCGCGGTCGGGTTAGCTCTCGGATGTCCACATTAGTGAGGACACGATGGGGGACAAATACCCCCAACAGGGTCGCCCCTGCTTTGGGGGTGACTCGTAACCATTTTTCTCAGGATCCGCCCCCGCGTGTCGCTTGACGCACGCGAAAGGGCGCCGAGGTTCACGTCGTTGCGACCATTCCGGCGGAATGACGACAACGACGTGAACCTCGACGCCCGAGGCTGTGCGCGGCGCTAGCGCTGGCGCTTCTCGCGCACGCGCATGTTGAGCACGATGGGTGTGCCCTCGAAGCCGTACACCTCCCGCAGCCGGCGGATGATGTACCGCCGGTAGCCCGGGTCGAGGAACCCGGTGGTGAAGACCACGAATGTCGGCGGGCGGCTGGAGGCCTGCGTGCCGAACAGGATGCGGGGCTGCTTTCCTCCGCGCACGGGGTGCGGGTGCGCCGCGGTGAGCTCGGCGAGGAAGGCGTTGAACTTGCCGGTCGGGATGCGGGTGTCCCACGACTCGAGCGCCTGCTCCAGCGCCGGGACGAGCTTCTCGAGGTGGCGGCCGGTGCGGGCCGAGATGTTGACGCGCGGGGCCCAGGAGACGTGGGCGAGGTCCTGCTCGATCTCGCGCTCCAGGTAGCGGCGGCGCTCGTCGTCGAGCAGGTCCCACTTGTTGAAGGCGAGCACCAGCGCGCGACCCGACTCGAGCACGAGGTCGATGATGCGCACGTCCTGCTCGCTGATCGGCTCGCTGACGTCCAGGACGACGACGGCGACCTCGGCCTTCTCCAGCGCGGTGGACGTGCGCAGCGAGGCGTAGAAGTCGGCGCCCTGCTGCAGGTGCACGCGGCGTCGGATGCCGGCAGTGTCGACGAAGCGCCACACTTTGCCTGCCAGTTCGACCTGCTCGTCGACCGGGTCGCGGGTGGTGCCGGCGAGCTCGTTGACGACCACGCGCTCCTCCCCCGCCGCCTTGTTCAGGAGGGAGGACTTGCCGACGTTGGGGCGGCCGACGATCGCGACACGGCGCGGGCCGCCGACCTCCTGCTTGGCGACCGCGGAGACCTCCGGCAGCACCTTCAGGATGTCGTCGAGCAGGTCGGCGACGCCGCGGCCGTGCAGGGCCGACACCGGGCGCGGCTCGCCGAGGCCGAGGGACCACAGCTCGGTCGCGTACGGCTCCTGGCGGGCATCGTCGACCTTGTTCGCGCCGAGGAAGACGGGCTTGTCGCTCTTGCGCAGCAGCCGCACGACGTGCTCGTCCGTCGCGGTCGCGCCGACGGTGGCGTCGACGACGAAGAGCACCGCGTCGGCCAGGTCGATCGCGACCTCGGCCTGTGCGGCGACGGAGGCGTCGATGCCACGGGCATCGGGCTCCCAGCCGCCGGTGTCGACGACCGTGAAGCGGCGGCCGTTCCACTCCGCCTGGTAGGAGACGCGGTCGCGGGTCACACCGGGGGTGTCCTCCACGACGGCCTCGCGACGGCCGAGGATGCGGTTGACGAGAGCGGACTTACCGACGTTCGGGCGGCCGACGATCGCGAGCACCGGCAGGGCCGGGAGATACGTGATCGCGTCCGGGTCCTCGCTGACGGTCTGGAGGATGTCGAGGTCGCTCTCGTCGAGCTCGTAGTCGTCGAGGCCGCTGCGCAGGGCGGCGGCGCGCTGGACGGCGAGACCGTCGTCCAGGTCCGCCATCCGGTCGACGAGGTCGTCGGCGCCGGTCGGCTCGTTATCGATGTCAGACATGGGTCTCTTTCTGTACGACCTGGATGACCGCATCCACGGTCTGGTCGAAGTCGAGGTCGGTGGAGTCGACGGTGGTCACACCGTCCGCGGCGTTCATGAAGTCGACGACCCGGGAGTCGGCCGCGTCCCTCCGGAGCAGCGCCTCGCCGACATGAGTGGCGGAATGGCCGGTCAGCTCAGCAGAACGTCTGGCAATTCTAACGGATTCGTCGGCGGTGAGCAGGATACGCACGGGGGCGTCCGGGCAGACCACCGTGGTGATGTCCCGGCCTTCGACGACGATGCCGGGCCGGTCGGTGCGGCGCACGATGTCGCGGAACAGGGCGGTGAGGAACGCGCGCACCTCCGGCACCCGCGCGATCGCGCTCACGACGGCGGTGACGTCGGGCTCGCGGATGGCGTCGGTCACGTCGTGGTCGCCGACGAACACATGGTAACCGTCGGGGTCCGTGCCGATGCGGTAGTCGAAGTCGGGCAGCGCGTCGATCACGGCGTCCGCGTCGGTCGGGTCGACCTGGCGGTGGACCACATACCAGCTGAGCGCGCGGTAGGCGGCTCCCGTGTCGAGGTACGCCCAGCCGAGCCGGCGGGCGGTGGCCTTCGAGACGGAGGATTTGCCGCTCCCCGCGGGGCCGTCGACCGCCACGACGATCGGGGTCTGTGCGAGCTCGGTCATCCGGCGATCCTCCAGCCGCGTTCGGTCAAGTCGGTGACGGTGCGGGTCAGCACCTCGGGCAGCACGGCGATCTCGGCCAGGCCGAACGCGGCCCCCGGCGAGTGTTCGAGCCGCAGGTCCTCCAGGTTCACGTCCAGCTCGC
Organism: Leifsonia sp. ZF2019; assembly: GCF_019924635.1. Taxonomy (NCBI): domain Bacteria; kingdom Bacillati; phylum Actinomycetota; class Actinomycetes; order Micrococcales; family Microbacteriaceae; genus Leifsonia; species Leifsonia sp. ZF2019. The sequence continues at coordinate 1,338,757 of NZ_CP065037.1, read as the reverse complement.
CGAGCTCGTTGAGGAGGCGCGCGAGCTCGCCCGGGCGGTCCTCCACCATCACGATGAGCGAGCTGTAGCGCTTGTCCTGGCCGTGCTTGCCGGGCAGACGGGCGACGCCGAGGTTGCCGCCGGCGATCTCCTCGGCGATCGTGCGGCGCGAGCCGATGGCGTCCACGTCGCCGAGCGCGGCGAGCACCCGGTCGAGGTCGTCGCGGTAGGCGCGCAGGATCTCGACGAGCGCGGGAGCGTTGGCCCCGAGGATCTGCACCCACAGCTCCGGCTCGCTCGCCGCGATGCGGGTCACGTCGCGCACGCCCTGGCCTGCGAGGCCGAGCGCGGCATCCGTGGAGCCCGCGAGCCGCTTGGCCATCAGGCTCGAGACGATCTGCGGCGCGTGCGAGACGAGCGCGACGGCGGCATCGTGCTCGGCGGCGGGCATCTCGACCGGGTTCGCGCCGAGGTCGAGGATGAGCGCCTCCACCAGGCTCACCGCGTCGCGCGGGTTCTCCGGCCGGGCGGCGACGACCCAGGGGCGGCCGATGAAGAGGTCGGCGCGCGCCGCGCTGGGGCCGCCGCGCTCACGGCCGGCGAGCGGGTGCGAGCCGACGTAGCGTGTGAGGTCGGCTCCCGTCTCCTCCAGCTCGGAGAGCGGAGCGACCTTCACGCTGGCGACGTCGGTGACGACGGCGTCGGGATGCGCGGCGAGCTCCTCCGCCACGACGCGTGCGACGAGGTCCGGCGGCACCGCGACGACGATCAGAGCCGGCTCCGCTCCCCCGTCGTCCGCGCGGCCGGCACCGTAGTCGGCGGCCAGCCGCAGGTGGGCGGGCGAGGCGTCGGCGAGCAGCACGTCGACCCCGCGGGCGCGCAGCCCGAGGCCGACGGAAGCACCGAGGAGCCCTGCACCGACGACGCGGACGGGACCGGCGAGCCGGGAGGCGGTTTCGTTCACGGATCCACCTTAGTCAGCGGCGACACCGCGCACCGCCGCTCCTCCTCCCTCCGCACATTTGGACCAAATGTCGACTCCGCCGGCGCCGAAGGCGACATTCGGTCCGAATCGGCATGGGGGCCGCGCGGAGGCTCAGCCCTCGCGGGAGATGGTGAGGAGCTTGCCGAGCTCCTCCTTGGTGAGGTCACGCATGGCCCCCACCTTCAGGGTGCCGAGGTGCAGCGGGCCGAACTGCCGGCGCACCAGCTCGATCACGGGATGCCCGACCTCCGCCATCATGCGGCGCACGATGCGGTTGCGGCCCGAGTGCAGGGTCACCTCGACGAGGCTGTCCTTGCCCCCGCCGCTGGACTGGAGCAGGCGGGCGCGGTCGGCGGAGATGGGGCCGTCCTCGAGTTCCACGCCGCGGGTCAGCCGCGCGATCGTCTGCGGGGTGACCAGGCCGCGCACGCGCGCGATGTACGTCTTGGTGACACCGAACGACGGGTGCGCGAGCACGTGGGCGAGTTCCCCGTCGTTGGTCAGGATGAGGAGGCCGGAGGTCTCCGCGTCGAGCCGGCCGACGTTGAAGAGGCGCTCGTCGAACTCCGCCGCGAATCGGGAGAGGTCGGGACGGCCCTGCTCGTCGCGCATCGAGCTGACCACTCCGACGGGCTTGTTCAGCATGATGTACCGGCGGCTGGTGTCGAGCTGCACGGCCGTACCGTCGACGGCGACGCGGTCCTGCTCCGGATCGATGCGGCGGCCGAGCTCGGTCACGACCTGGCCGTTGACCGTCACGCGGCCCTCGACGATCAGCTGTTCGGAGACGCGGCGGGAGGCGACTCCGGCCGCGGCCATGACCTTCTGCAGGCGTTCGCCCTGCGGGGCGTCCACGCGCTCATCCTCAGCGGACATCGGCGTCGAATCCTTCCGCTCCGTCCGCCAGCAGCGGGGAGATCTTGGGCAGCTCGTCCAGTGAGTTGATGCCGAGCTGGGCGAGCAGCAGATCGGTCGTGCCGTAGTTGATGGCTCCGGTCTCGCTGTCGGTGAAGAGCTCGGTGATGAGCCCGCGGCCGAGGAGGGTGCGCACGACCGAGTCGACGTTGACCGCACGGATGGAGGCGATCGCGCCGCGGCTGATCGGCTGCTTGTACGCGATGACGGCGAGTGTCTCGAGCGCCGCCTGCGAAAGCTTCGTCGGGTTCTGCTGCAGCACGTAGCCGGAGACGACCGTGTCGTACTCCGCGCGCACGTAGACGCGCCAGCCGCCGCCGACCTCGCGCAGTTCGAATCCGCGCCGGATGCTGCCGCCCGGTGCCGCGCCGTCGAAGTCCTCGACGAGCACGTCGATCGCCTGCCGCACGCGCTTCACCGGCGCCCCGACAGCCGTGGCGAGTGTCACGACGCTCATCGGCTCGTCGGCGACCATGAGGATCGCTTCCAGCGCGCGCTCGATCTCGGAGTCGTCGACGGGCGCCGGCACCTCCGTCGTGTCCGTCGCCTCGGTCACATCCTCAACCGTCATAATCCGCTCCCAGGTTGGTCAGGTTCTCCTCGGACCAGTGCTCCGCGGTCCAGCGCAGGGTCAGCTCGCCCAGCGGCTCCAGCTGTTCGAAGGCGATGGCCGCGTGCCGGTACAGCTCCAGCACCGCCAGGAAGCGCGCGATCACCACGCCTTTCTGATCGGCGCCCGCGACCAGCTGCCGGAACGACAGCTGGTCTCCGCCGCGCAGCAGGCCGACGACGATCGCCGCCTGCTCCCGGATGCTCACGAGCGGCGCGTGGAGGTGGTCCAGCCCGACGACGGGGATCTCCCGCGGGGTCATCGCCAGCGCCGCGAGTGCCGCGAAGTCGTCGAGGCCGAGGGTCCAGACCAGCTCCGGGTCACGCTGGCGGAACTTGTCCTCCAGCCGCACGGTGCGGGTGTGGCGGGCGCTCTCGGTCTCCAGCGCACGGCCGAACCAGGCCGAGGCCTCCTTGAACGCGCGGTACTGCAGCAGGCGGGCGAAGAGGAGGTCGCGCGCCTCGAGCAGCGCGACGTCCTCCGCGTCGACGAGCTCGCCCTGCGGGAGGAGTCCGGCGACCTTGAGGTCGAGCAGGGTCGCGGCCACGAGCAGGAACTCGCTCGCCTCGTCGAGGCTGTCCTCCGTCTCGAGCGCGCGCAGGTAGGCGATGAACTCGTCCGTCACCCGGCTCAGCGAGATCTCGGTGATGTCGAGCTCGTGCTTGGTGATCAGGGACAGCAGGAGGTCGAACGGACCCTCGAAGGTGCCGACGGCGACGCGGAAGCCGGTGCCCGGCGTCTCCTCGACGACCACGGCGTCGACCGCGGGCTCACCCGGCGGCGCGTCGTCAGGCGACGGCGCCACGGAAGATCAGTTCCCGCGCGAGCTGGCGGTAGGCCTCGGCGGCGGCGTGCTCGGGCGCGAACTGGGTGATCGGGGTGCCGGCGACGGACGCGTCCGGGAACTTCACCGTGCGCGAGATGACGGTCTCCAGCACGCGGTCGCCGAAGGCGTCGACGACGCGCTCCAGCACCTCGCGCGAGTGGAGGGTGCGCGAGTCGTACATGGTCGCCAGGATGCCGTCGAGCTCGATCGCCGGGTTGAGGCGCTCGCGCACCTTGTCGATCGTCTCGATGAGCAGGGCCACTCCGCGCAGCGCGAAGTACTCGCATTCGAGCGGGATGAGCACGCCGTGGCTCGCCGTGAGGGCGTTGACCGTCAGGATGCCGAGCGAGGGCTGGCAGTCGATGAGGATGACGTCGTAGTCGGCGCTGACCTTGCGGAGCACCGAGGCGAGGATCTGCTCGCGGGCGACCTCGTTGACGAGGTGCACCTCGGCGGCGGAGAGGTCGATGTTGGCCGGGATGATGTCGAGCCCGGGGACGCTCGTGGTCTGGATCGCGCCCTGCACGTCGGCGTTGCGATTGAGGAGCAGGTCGTAGATGGTCGTCACGTCGTGCGTCTGCGCGCCGAGACCGGCCGAGAGGGCGCCCTGGGGGTCGAAGTCGATGGCCAGCACGCGCCGGCCGTAGTCCGCGAGGGTGGCGCCGAGGTTGATGGAGGTCGTCGTCTTGCCGACGCCGCCCTTCTGATTGCAGAGCGCCACGATGCGGGCCGGCCCGTGCTGGGCGAGCGGAGTCGGCTGGGGGAACGCGCGCACGGGTCGCCCGGTCGGTCCGAGCTTCGTGGCGAGGGAGGCCTCGTCCATGCCGGGAAGCTCTGTCCTGACCTCGTCGTTGCGCGTCACCGGGGTGTTCCTCGTCCCTCTCCTAGGCGGTCTGTTCAAGGGGACAGTCTATCCGCGGCGCAACGGTGCCGCGGGGCGGCCGGGCGGCGGTTCGCGGGAGGGCGCGCGGCCGGGCGGCTCAGCGCGCCCGCGGGTGCGCCGACGTGTAGACGTCACGCAGCGTGTCCGCCGTCACGAGCGTGTAGATCTGGGTCGTGGCCACCGACGAGTGCCCAAGCAGCTCCTGCACAACGCGCACGTCGGCCCCGCCCGCCAGCAAGTGGGTGGCGAAGGAGTGCCGGAGGGTGTGGGGCGAGATCTCGACCGGCAGCTGCGCGCGCTCCGCGGCGGCCCGGATGATCAGCCAGGCGTTCTGCCGCGACAGACGGGCCCCGCGCATCCCGAGGAACAGCGCGGGCGTCGCCCGCCCCTTCGCCGAGAGCAGCGGGCGGGCGCGCACGAGGTACGCGTCGATGGCCGCGCGCGCGTAGCTGCCGAGGGGGACGATGCGCTGCTTGCTCCCCTTGCCCGTCAAGCGCACGATGTCGGCGTCGATCACGTCGTCCACGTTGAGGCCGACCGCCTCGCTGACGCGTGCGCCCGTCGCGTACATCAGCTCGAGGAGGGCCTTGTCGCGGAGGTTCGCGACCTCCTCCCCGTCCGTCGCCGCCAGCAGGGCCGCCACCTGGTCGATCGTGATCGCCTTCGGCAGGCGGCTCGGCAGCTTCGGGGGACGCACCTCGTGCGCGACGTCCTGCTCCAGTCGGCCCTCCTCCAGGAGGAAGCGGTGGAGGCCGCGCACCGTCGAGAGCACGCGGGCGAGAGAGGAGGCGGTGAGCGGCGACTCCGGGCGCGTTCCGAGGTGGCCGACGAACTCCGCGACCATCGGCGCGGTGACCTCTCGCAGGTCGGTCACCGCGCGCTCGTCGAGCCAGCCGGTGTAGACGGCGAGGTCACGCCGGTAGGCGGCGACGGTGTTCGCCGAGAGCCCGCGCTCGATCGTCACGTGCCGCAGGTAGGCGTCCACCTCCGCCGCAGCGGTCATCCCCTGCCGAGCTTCGGGTGGGTCGGCCAGGGCGCGTCCGCCGGGCCGAGTGTCGCCCAGCCCTTCTCGCGGGCCGTGCGCGCCGCGAGCAGCGCGATGATCAGCGGGGCGTTGTGCACGGTGCGGGCGAGCACGGCGTCGACCGCCTCGTCCAGCGGCAGCCACCGCGTCTCGATGTCCGCCTCCTCCTCCTCGCGGGCGAAGGCCTCCGCCGCCGGGCGCACGCCGCGCGCCAGGTAGATGCGGATGGCCTCGTCGCTGCCGCCGGGGCTCGTGAAGATGTCGTTCAGCACGTTCCACTCGTCGGCGACGAGGTCGGCCTCCTCCGCCAGCTCGCGCTGCGCTGCGACCAGCGGCTCCTCGCCGCGGATGTCGAGCAGGCCGGCCGGGATCTCCCAGTCGCGATGACGCACCGGATGCCGGTACTGGCTGATCAGCAGCACTCGGTCCTGCTCGTCCAGCGCGAACACCGCGACAGCGCCCGTGTGGTCCACATACTCGCGCGTGATGTCCTCGCCGTTGTAGCGGAACACGTCGCGACGCAGGTCCCAGACCTTGCCCTCGAAGACCCTCTCGGAGGAGACCACCTCGGGGTGGAGCGGCTCGTCCGACAGCAGACGGTCCCCCATCAGCCCTCCGCGGCGACGTCGAAGAGGAGGCTGGCCTTCTGGCGCTCGAGCGCCGCGCCGACCAGGCCGGCGAAGAGCGGGTGCGCGCGGTTGGGTCGCGAGCGCAGCTCCGGGTGGGCCTGCGTGCCGATGTAGAACGGGTGCACGTCGCGCGGCAGCTCGACGTACTCGACCAGGTGTCCGTCGGGCGACGTGCCCGAGAACCACAGGCCCGCGTCGGCGATCTGCTCGCGGTAGTTGTTGTTGACCTCGTAGCGGTGGCGGTGGCGCTCGCTGGCCTCGGTGGCGCCGTACAGCTCGGCGGCGAGGGAGCCCTCGGCGAGAGCGGCCGGGTAGAGGCCGAGGCGCATGGTGCCGCCCAGGTCGCCGCCGGCGATGATCTCCACCTGCTCCGCCATCGTCGCGATGACGGGGAACTCGGTCTCGGGGTCGAACTCCGACGACGACGCGCCGCCCAGACCGGCCTCGTGTCGTGCGTACTCGATGACCATGCACTGCAGGCCGAGGCAGAGGCCGAGCGCGGGGAGGCCGTTCTCGCGGGCGAAGCGCAGCGCCCCGACCTTGCCCTCGATGCCGCGCACGCCGAAACCGCCGGGCACGCAGATCGCGTCGACGTCGCTCAGCTGCGCGGCCGCCCCCTCCGCCGTCTGGCACTCGTCCGACGGGATCCACTTGAGCTTCACCTTCGTCTGATGCGCGAAGCCTCCCGCACGAAGCGCCTCGGTGACCGACAGGTAGGCGTCGGGGAGGTCGATGTACTTGCCGACGAGGCCGATGACGACCTCGTGCTTCGGGTCGTGCACGGCCTCGAGCAGGCGCGCCCAGCCGTCCCAGTCGACGTCGTTCGCCTTGTCGAGGCCGAGCTGGTCGATGATGTAGGCGTCGAGGCCCTGGTCGTGGAGCATCGTGGGGATGTCGTAGATGCTCGGCACGTCCACGGCGTTCACGACGGCGCCCTCGTCGACGTCGCACATGAGCGCGATCTTGCGCTTGTTGCTCTCGGAGACCGGGCGGTCGCTGCGGAGAACGAGGGCGTCGGGCTGGATGCCGATGGAGCGGAGCGCCGCGACCGAGTGCTGGGTCGGCTTGGTCTTCTGCTCGCCCGATGCGTTCATGAACGGGACGAGCGACACGTGCACGAAGAAGCAGTTCTTGCGGCCCAGCTCGTGACGCACCTGGCGGGCCGACTCGATGAACGGCTGCGACTCGATGTCGCCGACCGTGCCGCCGATCTCCGTGATGATCACGTCGGGGGCGGGCTCGCCGTCCGGGCCGGGCTGGGCCTGCAGGCGCATACGGCGCTTGATCTCGTCCGTGATGTGCGGGATGACCTGGACCGTGTCGCCGAGGTACTCGCCGCGGCGCTCCTTGGCGATCACGTTCGAGTAGATCTGGCCGGTGGTCACGTTGGCCGACTGGCCGAGGTTGATGTCGAGGAATCGCTCGTAGTGGCCGATGTCGAGATCGGTCTCGGCTCCATCGTCGGTCACGAAGACCTCGCCGTGCTGGAACGGGTTCATCGTCCCCGGATCGACGTTCAGATAGGGGTCGAGCTTCTGCATCACGACGCGGAGCCCGCGCGCGGTCAGAAGGTTGCCCAGGGAGGCCGCCGTGAGGCCCTTCCCCAACGAAGAAACGACACCACCGGTCACGAAGATGTGCTTGGTAGTGCCGTTCGAGATGCCCGCTTCAGATTTATCCACCACGGGCTTGCAGCTTATCACCATCGGCTCGGTCCCCGCCGCACGGGATGCCGCGCTCGCCCGACGGATCAGCGCGCGGCGGCCGCCATCTCGACGAGCTCCCTGGCGTGCGCGAGGCCGCTCTCGGAGTCCGGGAGGCCGGACAGCAGACGGGCCATCTCGGCGATGCGCTCGTCGCCGTCGAGGCGGCGCACGCTGGAGGCCGTGACAGATCCGTCGTTGCCCTTCACGACCGTGAGGTGGTTGGTCGCGAAGGCCGCCACCTGGGCCAGGTGCGTCACGACGATCACCTGCGCGCGCTCGGCGAGCCGCGCCAGCCGCCGGCCGATCTCGATCGCGGAGGCGCCGCCCACGCCTGCGTCGATCTCGTCGAAGATGAACGTCGGCACCGGGTCCGCCCCGGCGATGACCACTTCGATCGCGAGCATGACGCGTGAGAGCTCGCCCCCGGAGGCGCCCTTGCCGAGCGGTCGAGGTTCCGCGCCGGGATGCGGCTGCAGCAGGATGGACACCTGGTCGCGCCCGGTGGAGGAGTACTCCTCGCGCTCGGTCACCTCGACGACCACTCGGGCGTCGGGCATGGCGAGGGCGGAGAGTTCGTCGGAGACCGCGGCGGAGAGACGCTCGGCGGCCTCGCGCCGGCGCGCGCCCAGGTCGGCGGCGAGCTCGGCCACGAGCGCCTCGTCGGCCTCGACCTCCCGGCTCAGCGCCTCGATGCGGTCGGCGTCGCCGTCGAGCTCCAGCAGTCGCAGGCTGCCGGTCTCGAGCGTGCGGATGACGTCGTCGAGGGTGGGACCGTACTTGCGCACGAGGGCGGCGAGCTCTGACCGCCGCTCCTGCACGATCTCCAGCTCGCGGGCGCCGTCGGTGTCGAGCCCGTCGAGGTAGGTCGACAGCTGGGCAGCGATGTCGGAGACGAGGTAGTTCGCGTTGGCCACCGCCTCCGCCAGCGGCCCCAGCGCGGTGTCGTGGGGCGCCATGCGCTCCAGCTGGCGGCGGGCGTTGTCGAGCAGCCCGAGCGCGTCGGCGCCCTCCGACTCCTCCGCCGAGAGCAGCTCGCGTGCGCCGGCCGCGGCGAGCCGCAGCTCCTCCAGATTGGTCAGCCGCTCGGAGCGCTCCGCCAGCTCGTCGTCCTCGCCGGGCTGCGGGGCGAGGGTCTCGATCTCGGACATGGCGACGCGCAGGTCTTCCGCTTCGCGCGAGCGGCGGTCGCGGTCGGTGATCAGCTCGTCGAGCTCGGCGCGGTCGTCGCGCCAGCGATGGAAGACCTGCGCATACGCCTCGACGGCGGCGGCGAAGTCCGGCCCCGCGAAGCGGTCGACGGCCTCACGCTGCGCGACCGCGGAGCGCAGGCGGATCTGATCGGACTGGCCGTGCACGACGACCAGCTGTTCGCCCAGCTCGGTCAGCACGCTCACCGGCGCACTGCGGCCGCCCACGACGGCGCGCGACCGGCCCTCCGCGGAGACGGCCCGGCTCAGCACCAGCTCCGCCTCTCCCCCGCCCAGGGCGTCGACATCGCCGCCCGCGTCGCGGACGCGCTCGACGACGTCGCCCGCGTCGGCGACGCGCCAGCGGCCTTCGACCCAGGCCTGACCACTGCCCAACCGCACCGCGCCCGTGTCTGCCCGCGAGCCGAGCAGCAGCCCGAGCGCCGAGACCACCATCGTCTTGCCCGCACCGGTCTCGCCGGTGATGGCCGTGAATCCCGGCCCCAGGGGCAGGGAGGCGTCCGCGATGACGCCCAGATCTTTGATCGAGATCTCCTCGATCGCTCCACGCACGTCAGTCACGGCCCGCTGGTCCCCTCCATCCCGTGACGGGAAGATCGAACTTGTGCACGAGCCGGTCGGTGAACGGCCCGGGATGCAGCCGGGCGAGGCGCACCGGGATGGGCGAGCGCCGGACGACGACGCGCGCACCGCTCGGGAGGTCGAACGCCCGTCGCCCGTCGCACCAGAGGATCCCGGCGCCGCCGGCGCGGTCGAGCAGCTCGACCGCCAGCGACGATTCCGCGTCGACCACCAACGGCCGCGAGAAGAGCGCGTGCGCACTGAGCGGCACGAGCAGCAGGGCGGCGACGCCGGGCCAGACGACGGGGCCGCCCGCGGAGAACGAATAGGCGGTGGAGCCGGTCGGCGTCGACATCACGACGCCGTCGCAGCCGAAGCTCGACATCGGGCGGCCGTCGACCTCGATGACGACCTCGAGCATCCGCTCGCGGCTGGCTTTCTCGACCGTGGCCTCGTTGAGCGCCCAGCTCTCGTAGACGACCTCGTCGCCCACCTTGACCCGGGCCGACAGCGTCATGCGCTCCTCGACCTCGTAGTCCTTGGCGAGGCCCCGGGCGACGGCGATCTCGAGGTCGTCGCGCTCGCTCTCGGCGAGGAAGCCGACATGACCCAGGTTCACCCCGAGCAGCGGAGCCGCACAGCCTCTGACCAGCTCGGCCGCGCGCAGGATGGTCCCGTCGCCGCCGAGCACGATCACGAGCTCGAGCTCGCTCGGCTTCACCTCGTCGCCGAGCAGGGCGATCCGGTCGAGACCGGGCTCGGCCGCCAGCAGGTCGCGGCGCTCGTCGGCGCTCAGCACCGGGATCACGCCCGCCTCCAGCAGCTGGGTGCACACGCGCACGCCCGCCTCGAGCGAGTCCTGACGACCGGTGTGCGCGACGACGAGGATGTATCGCGTCGCTGCTCCCATACCCGTCACTCCTCTTGCTCGTGTGGTCGTCATCCCATTCTGTCGGAGAATCGGCGCGATCCGGTCGGATCGGCGTCACCTGTGGAGAATTCACGGGATGTTCCGCCGGCCCTGCGCCGCGTGCGCTCCGGGCTCAGCGGGCGAGCTCCTGCGCCCGGTCGAGCCACCCGGTCGGGTTCGTGCCGCGCTGCGTGAGATGCACGAGGAACTCCCGGTTGCCGTGCGATCCGGCGATCGGCGACGCGATGACTCCGGCCGTGCCGAGACCGAGGTCGAAGCCCGCCCAGAGCACGCCGGTGAGGGCGTCCGCCCGCAGCCCGGCGTCGTGCACGATCCCCTCGCGCACTCCCGTGCGACCGACCTCGAACTGCGGTTTGACCAGGAGCACGAAATCGGCCTCCCGCACCGCCGTCTCGCGTAGCGCGGGCAGCACCTGCCCGAGGGAGATGAAGGAGAGATCGGCGACGACCAGGTCGGGACGGACCTCGCTCCCGGTCAGCCCGGCGAGCTGGCCCGCCGTCAGCGAGCGCACGTTGACGCCCTCGAACGACGACAGCCGCTGCTCCTGCCGCAGCTCGGGGGCGAGCTGGCCGTGGCCGACGTCGACGGCGATCACCCGCGCGGCGCCGCGCTCCAGGAGCACCTGGCTGAAGCCGCCGGTCGAGGCGCCCGCATCGAGTGCGAGCCGCCCGTCCACCGGCACCGCGAAGGCGTCGAGCGCGGCGATCAGCTTGTGGGCGCCACGGCTCACGTAGTGATCGGCGCCCGCGACCTCGATCGCCTGGGACTCGCCGACCTTGGCGGACGCACGCACGACGGGGACGCCGTCCACCGTCACGAGGCCCTGCGCGACGAGCGTCGCGGCGTGGGTGCGCGAACGGGCCAGCCCGCGCGCGGCCAGGGCGACGTCGAGCCGGTCAGCCATCGCGGCGGACGTCGGCTCCCTCGAGCCGGTCGGAGAGCTCGGCGTGCAGCTGCGCGTAGGCGTCGGCGCGCGCGGCGAGCGGCTGCTCCTCGATCACCTCGAGGCGCTCCACCAGCGCGTCGTCTCCGTGGTCGCGGTCCTGTTCGGGCATGCGTTCAGGCTACCCCTCCGTCCGGGCCCGGCTACTCGACGAAGACCCCGGCGAGCGTCTTCTTGCCGCGGCGCAGCACGACCATCCCGCCGTCGAGGGCAGCCCCGCCGATCGGCGCCTCGGCGTCCTCCGCCTTCGCGTTGTTGGTGTAGACGCCACCCTGGTCGACGGCGCGACGCGCCTCCCCGAGGCTCTTCGTGAGGCCGGTGTCGACGAGCGCCTGGGCGATCGTGGTGCTCGGCGCCGTCGTGGTGTTCGGCAGCTCGCGCAGGGCCGACTCCAGGGTGCCGCGGTCGAGCGACGCGAGGTCGCCCTGACCGAACAGGGCCCCGGTCGCCGCGATGACCGCCTCGGTCTGCTCGACCCCGTGCACGAGCGCGGTGACGTCGCGCGCCAGCCGCAGCTGGGCCGCGCGGCGGAACGGCTCGTCCGCCACGGCGCGCTCGTACTCGGCGATCTCGTCGCGGGTGAGGAAGGTGAAGACCTTGAGGCGCGCGATCACATCGGCGTCGTCGGTGTTGACCCAGAACTGGTAGAACGCGTACGGGCTGGTGAGAGCCGCGTCGATCCAGATCGCGTTGCCCTCGCTCTTGCCGAACTTGGTGCCGTCGCTGTTGGTGATGAGCGGCGTGCCGATGGCGTGGACGTGCACGCCCTCGACCTTGCGGATCAGCTCCGTCCCGCTGGTCAGGTTGCCCCACTGGTCGCTGCCGCCGGTCTGCAGCACGCAGCCGTACTGGCGGTACAGCTCGAGGAAGTCGAGCCCCTGGAGGATCTGGTAGCTGAACTCGGTGTAGGAGATGCCCTCGTCGGAGTTCAGGCGCGCGGCGACCGCGTCCTTCTTCAGCATGGTGCCGACGCGGAAGTGCTTGCCGATCTCGCGCAGGAAGTCGATGGCCGACAGCGGAGCCGTCCAGTCGAGGTTGTTGACGAGGCGGGCGGCGTTGTCGCCCTCGAAGCTCAGGTACTTCGACACCTGCGCCTGCAGGGAGCGGACCCACTCGGCGACCGTCTCGCGCGTGTTGAGCGTGCGCTCCGCGGTCGGCCGCGGGTCGCCGATCAGCCCGGTCGAGCCACCGACCAGCCCGAGCGGCTTGTGCCCGGCCAGCTGCAGCCGGCGCATGGTCAGCAGCTGCACGAGGTGGCCGAGGTGGAGACTCGCCGCCGTCGGGTCGAAACCGCAGTAATACGTGACCGGTCCGCCCGCCAGGAGCTCTCTCAGTGCGGCCTCGTCGGTGGAGACGTGGACGAGGCCGCGCCAGACGAGCTCGTCCCACACGGTGTCGAAGGACGGGTCGATGGTCTGCGATTCGAGGGTCACGGAGTCGGACATCTGCTCAGATTATCAGCGGGAGGATGCTCTCCTTCTCTCGCGACAACAGGCCTGAAGGCCTGACCTGATTGCCATCAGGTCCCCAAGCCTGATATCATTGCCATCAGGTCTGGAGTCCTGATCGAGGAGGCAGCATGTTCGTCATCACCGCCGACCAGGTCGGCAGCCGCACCGGTCCCGATCTGGCCGCCGAGACGATGACCGTCGTGCAGGAACGCCACGGCGAGCGCCTCGCCCTGCCGGTCGACCGGAACGCCGGCGACGAGCTCCAGGCGCTGACGGCGGACCCGGCCACTGCGCTGGCACTCGTGCTCGAGCTGACCCGCGACGGCCTCTGGAGCGTCGGGGTCGGCATCGGCGCCGTGCGCAGCCCGCTGCCCGCTCAGACGCGCGCGGCGAGCGGGGACGCGTTCGTCGCCGCGCGCACGGCCGTGGGCCGGGCGAAGAGATCCCCGACCCGCCTCGCGGTGGACTCCCTCACGGCTCCCGAGGCCGCCGCCGATGTCGAGGCCCTCACCGATCTGCTGCTCACCCTCCGCGACGGCCGCTCCGCCGCGGGCTGGGAATTGTACGACCTCGTGACGGCCGGTCTCACACAGGCCCAGGCCGGCGCGCGCCTCGGCATCACCCCGCAGTCGGTGAGCGACCGCGCCCGTGCCGCCGGCCTCCGTGTCGAACTGGCGGCCGTGCCCGCCCTGACTAGGCTGTTGGCGAGCGCCGACGCCTCACGCGCAGGCGCCTCCCCCACCGCCGCCGACTCGGAGGACGAATGACGACACTGCCGCCGGCCTTCCTCGCGTTCTGGTTCCCGCACGTGCTGTGGGTGCTCATCCTGCTGCTGACGATCGGCGCCCTCGGTTGCATGGTCGCGACGTTGCGCACGCCGCGTCGCCCGCTGGTCTATACCGGCACCGGCCTCCTCGCGCTCGCGTTCCTCCTCGCGACCTTTCCGCAGCAGGAGGCGCCGATCGAGTTCCGCGTGCTCATCGGCATCGCGACGCTGGCCCTGAGCGTCGCGGGCGGCGGCCCCGCCTCGCAGCTCGTCCTCGCCCTGGCGACGCGCAGCACGACCGTCTCGGGCGACCACGGCGGCATCGTCGTCCACGACCGCACCACTGGAGCCGACGCGACCAGGGAGGTGCTGCGCGGCGGCACGACCATCGGCTTCCTCGAACGCTTCGCCACCACCGGTGCGATCATGGCCGGATTCCCGGAGGCGCTGGGCATCATCGTCGCGATCAAGGGCGTCGGCCGCTTCACCGAGCTGGACGCCGCGGAGGCGCGTGAACGGTTCATCATCGGCACCCTCGTGAGCATCGTGTGGGCCTGCGTGTGCGCCGGCCTGTTCCGGTTCGTGGCGGCCTGAGCTCGCCCCGACTGCCACCGGCGGGGACGAGCGCGGCTGCGCGCCGCGCAGCGGTCGTCCCGTAGCGCAGCACTCGTGCGCGCGGAGCGCTACGAGCCCTGACCTCAGTCGTCCGCTTTCGGGTGCCGCTTGTAGGGCGACACCGTCGGGTCTCCCGGCAACCAGTACCGCCAGGGGAACGCCGCTCCTCCACCCGGGCCGGAGACGCCCGTCCGCGGCCCGGACGCGTACTCGGCCTGCTCGTCCGGCAGCAGCAGTTCGAAGCGACCGCCGAACAGGTCGGCCCCGTCGTCGGCGAGCGCGATGCCCGCCGCCACGACCAGGCGCGCCGGGCCGCGGGCGAGGTCCCGGTGCGGGATGGCCCGGCGGGAGGCGCCGATGCGGCGCTCCTCCGCCAGCGACTGCCCTTCGATCACCTCCGCAGCGCGCAGGAGTACGGCCGTGGCCTCGCCCTCGGGCGAGCAGACGACGTTCGCGCACACGTGCATCCCGTAGGTGAAGTACGCGTAGAGATGGCCGGGTGGCCCGTACATCACCGCGTTGCGCTTGGTGCGTCCGCGGAACGCGTGGGACCCGGGGTCGAGCCCATCGCCGATGTACGCCTCCACCTCCGTGATGCGGAGGCCCACGGTGCCCTGCGCGGTGGTGTGACGGAGCACCGCGCCGAGGAGCCGCGGCGCCACCTCCAGCGACGACGTCGCGAAGGCCTCGCGTCGGGGGTGGTGCAACGGCATCACGGTGCGGCGGCCGTCAGAAGATCCGGCCGCCCGCGGCGACTGCGACGATCAGGCCGACGACGATGACCGCCGCCGCCACCACCACGATGAGCGGGATGAGCCAGGGACGCTTGGCCGGGGTCTTGTCGGGGCCGGCCATCAGACGAGGTCCCGTCGGCTCGCGGCGAACGCACCGGTGAGGGTGCGGACGCGCTCGGTGAGAGTCGCGAGTTGTTCGGCGACGCGGTCGGGCGCGGTTCCGCCCGCGCCGGCGCGACTGGCGACCGAGCCCTCGACCGTGAGCACCGACCGCACCTCCGGGGTGAGCAGGGGCGAGACCGCGGCGAGCTGATCGTCGCCCACCTCGTGCAGCTCCAGTCCGTTCTCTTCGGCGAACTTCACCAGGCTCCCGGTGATCTCGTGCGCGGTGCGGAACGGCACGTGCTGCTTCACCAGCCACTCGGCGACGTCCGTCGCGAGCGAGAAGCCCTGCGGCGCGAGCTCGGCCATGCGGTCGGTGTGGAAGCGCAGGGTCGCGACCATGCCGGCGAAGGCGGGGAGCACGACCTCGAGGGTCTGGACCGAGTCGAACACCGGCTCCTTGTCCTCCTGCAGGTCGCGGTTGTAGGCGAGCGGGAGGCCCTTGAGCGTGGTCAGCAGCCCCGTCAGGTTGCCGATCAGGCGGCCCGACTTGCCACGGGCGAGCTCTGCGATGTCGGGGTTCTTCTTCTGCGGCATGATCGACGACCCTGTCGAGTAGGCATCGTCGAGGGTGACGAAACCGAACTCGCGCGTGTTCCAGAGGATGATCTCCTCGGCGAAGCGCGACAGGTCGACGCCGATCTGGGCGGCGACGAACGCGAACTCGGCCACGACATCCCGCGCCGCCGTCCCGTCGATCGAGTTCTCGGAGCTGGCGGCGAACCCCAGCTCGCGGGCGACCAGGAGCGGGTCCAGGCCGAGGGTCGAGCCGGCCAGCGCGCCGGCTCCGTACGGCGAGACGTCCGCGCGCTTGTCCCAGTCGGCCAGGCGCTCGAGGTCGCGGACCAGCGGCCAGCAGTGCGCGAGCAGGTGGTGGGCGAGCAGCACGGGCTGCGCGTGCTGGAGATGGGTGCGACCCGGCAGGATCGCCGTGGGGTGCGCGTCCGCCTGCGCTGCGATGGCGTCGATCAGACCGATGATGCGCTCCGCGATGACCCCGGCGTGGTCGCGCAGGTAGAGGCGGACGAGGGTGGCGATCTGGTCGTTGCGGCTGCGACCGGCGCGCAGCTTGCCGCCGAGATCGGCGCCTGCACGCTCGATCAGTCCGCGCTCCAGCGCGCCGTGCACGTCCTCGTCCGATTCGAGTGCGGCGAAGGCTCCCGAGACGACGTCCGCGTCGAGTCGGTCGAGCGCGTCGAGCATGCCCGCCAGCTCGGCGTCGTCGAGGTAGCCCGCCGCCGCGAGGGCCCGGGCGTGGGCACGCGAGCCTGCGATGTCGTAGGCCGCGAGCGCCCAGTCGAAGTGGGTGGACTTGCTCAGCAGTGCGAGCTCGGGCGACGGCCCTCCGGCGAACCGGGCGCCCCAGAGGGAGCCCTCTCCGGTCTTGCCGACGCCGGTGCCGTTGTCGTCCTGGCTCATGCGGCCTCCTCCTGGTTCTTCTGAAGCAGCCACGTCAGCAGGGCCTTCTGCGCGTGGAGGCGGTTCTCGGCCTCGTCCCAGATCACGGACTGCGGGCCGTCGATGACCTCCGCCGCCACCTCGTAGCCGCGGTAGGCGGGCAGGCAGTGCAGGAAGACCGCGTCGGGCGCGGCCTTCGCCATGATCGCCTCGTCGACCTGGTAGTCGCCGAACGTGGCGAGGCGCTGCGCCTTCTCGGCCTCCTGACCCATCGACACCCAGGTGTCGGTCACGACGACGTCGGCGCCCTCGGCGGCCGCTGCGGCGTCCGTGAGCACCCGCACGGAGCCTCCGGTCGTTTCCGCGATGCGGGCGGCGTCGGCGAGGATGGCCGCATCCGGCGCGTACTCCGCGGGGGCGGCGATGCGCACGTGCATGCCGGCGGTCGCGCCACCGAGCAGGTACGAGTGGGCCATGTTGTTGGCGCCGTCGCCGAAGTAGCTCATCGTCAGTCCGGCGAGCGAGCCTTTGTGCTCCTGCACCGTCTGGAGGTCGGCGAGGATCTGGCAGGGGTGGAACTCGTCCGACAGCGCGTTGACGACCGGGACGCGTGTCCCCGCGGCCATCTCCTCCAGTCCGGCCTGGGCGAACGTGCGCCAGACGATGGCGGCGACCATGCGCTCCAGCACGCGGGCGGTGTCGGCGATCGACTCCTTGCCGCCGAGCTGGCTGTCGGCGCTCGAGATGATGAGCGGGCTGCCACCCAGGTCGGCGATGCCGACCGCGAACGAGACGCGTGTGCGCGTCGATGTCTTGTCGAAGACCACGGCGACGGTCTGCGGGCCGTCGAGCGGCTTGCGCGCGAACCGGTCGCGCTTGAGCTCGGCCGCCAGGGCCAGGATCTCGGCCTGCTCGGCAGGGCTGATGTCGTCGTCGCGAAGGAAGTGCCTGGTCATCGGTGCCTTTCGTCCCACAGGGGGCGGTTCGTCTCGGGAGGTCAGAGGGCCGCGAGCGCGCGGCCGAAGCGCTCGCGGAACTCGGCGAGCTCGGCGTCGCCCACGATCAGCGGCGGCGCGAGCCGAATGCTCGACTCGTTCGGCGCGTTGATGATGAGCCCTTCGGCGAGCGCGGCGTCGGAGAGGCGGTGCGCCTCCCCGCCGGTCAGGCCGATGCCGATCAGCAGGCCCGACCCGCGCACGGCGTCGATGAGGGGGGAGTCGTACGAGCGGATGATCGCGCGCAGCTCCTCCCCGCGGCGGGCTGCGTTCTCCACGAGCCCCGCGCGCTCGATCTCGCCGAGCACGGCGTTGCCCGCGGCGGTCGCCAGCGGGTTGCCGCCGAAGGTGGACCCGTGCTGGCCCTGGCTGAACAGCTCGGATGCCCAGCCGAAGGTCACGAGCGCGCCGATGGGCACCCCTCCGGCGATGCCCTTCGCGACGGTGACCGCGTCGGGCAGGATGTCCGCGTGCTGGTACGCGAACCAGCGTCCCGTGCGGCCGACGCCGGTCTGGATCTCGTCGAGGATCAGCAGCGCCCCGTGCTGCTCGGTCAGTTCGCGCGCCCGGGCCAGGTAGCCGTCCGGCAGCTCGAGCACGCCGGCCTCGCCCTTGATCGGCTCGACGAAGAGCGCGGCCACGCGGTCGTCGATCGCCGCCTCCAGCGCTTCGACGGTGGAGTCGATGTGCTCGACGCCCCCGGGCAGCGGCTCGAACGCCTCGCGCATCGGCGGCTTGCCGGTCAGGGCGAGCGAGCCCATCGTGCGCCCGTGGAACGCGTTGTTCAGCGCGAGCACGCGGGTGCGCTTGCCGTGCGGGCCGCGGTTCAGGCGGGCCAGCTTGAACGCGGCCTCATTCGCCTCGGCGCCCGAGTTGCCGAACAGCACACGTCCCTGATCGCCGGCGCCGGTGATGGTGCGGAGGCGCTCGGCGAGCTCCAGCTGCGGCGGTGTCGAGAAGTAGTTGGAGACGTGGGCGAGCGAGCCGATCTGGCTGCTCACGGCCTCCACCAGGGCCGGGTGGCCGTGACCGAGGGAGTTCACCGCGATCCCGGCGAGGAAGTCGAGATACTCGTTCCCGTCGATGTCCCAGACGCGGCAGCCCGCGCCGCGCTCCAGCATGAGCTTCGGCGTCGCCAGCGTGCGCATCATCGCATCGCCGTACCGGCCCTTCCACTGCCCCTGAGTCAGCTCGCTCACGCGGGCACCACCTCCGTTCCGATTCCGGACTGCGTGAACACCTCGAGCAGGATCGAGTGCGGCACGCGCCCGTCGATGATCGCCGCCTTCGGCACTCCGCCGTCGACCGCGTCGAGGCAGGCCGCCATCTTCGGGATCATGCCCGACTCGAGCGACGGCAGCAGCGCCCGCAGGTCGTCCGCGTCGATCTTCGACAGCAGCGAGTCGCGGTCCGGCCAGTCGCTGTAGAGGCCGGCGACGTCCGTCAGGATGACGAGCTTGGCGGCTCCGAGCGCGACGGCGAGGGCGGCGGCCGCCGCGTCGGCGTTCACATTGAGGGCCTGACCGGGGTCGTCCACGTCGGGCGCGATCGACGAGACGACCGGGATGCGGCCGGCCGCGATCTGCGCGTGCACCGCCTCCGGGTTCACGCCGATCACATCGCCCACGAGACCGAGGTCGACCTCCTCGCCGTCCACGATCGCGCCGCGGCGACGGCCCTGGAACAGGCCGGCGTCCTCCCCCGAGAGGCCGGCGGCGAGCGGCCCGTGCTTGTTGATGTTGCTCACGATGTCGCGGCTGATCTGCCCGGTGAGCACCATGCGGACCACATCCATCGCCTCCGGGGTCGTCACGCGGTACCCGCCGCGGAACTCGGAGTGGATTCCGAGCCGGTCGAGCATCGCCGAGATCTGCGGGCCACCGCCGTGCACCACCACGGGGCGGATGCCGGCGTAGCGGAGGTACACCATGTCCTCGGCGAAGGTGCGCTGGAGCTCCTCGCTGACCATGGCGTTCCCGCCGAACTTGATCACGATGATCTGGTCGTGGAACCGCTTGAGCCACGGCAGCGACTCGATGAGGGTGGCGGCCTTCGCCGCGGCGGCGGACTGCTCCGCCCCGTCGTCGACGGCCTCGGTGTCGGTGTCTGCGTTCGTCGTCATGTCAGCTCGCGTAGGCGCTGTTCTCGTGCACGTAGTCATGCGTGAGGTCGTTGGTCAGGATGGTCGCGGTCTCGTCGCCGGCGTGGAGGTCGATGAGCACGTGGACCGCGCGCGGGTGCAGGTCGACGAGGTCGCGAGGCTGGTCCGGCTCCCCCGCCGTGCACACCTGGACGCCGTTGATGGCGACGTCGATTCCGTACGGGTCGAACTCCGCGTCGGTCGTGCCGACGGCGGCGAGCACCCGGCCCCAGTTGGGGTCGTTGCCGAAGATCGCGGCCTTGAACAGATTGCTGCGGGAGACGGCGCGGCCGACCGTGACGGCGTCGTCCTCCGAGTGCGCGTTGACGACCTGGATGGCGATGTCGTGCGAGGCGCCCTCCGCGTCCGCCTGGAGCTGCTCGGCCAGACTGCGGCAGACATCGGTGAGTGCGAGCGCGAAGGCGGCCTCGTCCGGGACGACGCCGCTGGCGCCGGAGCCCAACAGGGCCACGGTGTCGTTGGTCGACATGCAGCCGTCGGAGTCGAGACGGTCGAAGGTGACCCGGGTCGCGGCGCGCAGTGCGCGGTCCAGCTGGCCGGAGTCGAGCACGGCGTCGGTGGTGAGCACGACCAGCATCGTGGCGAGGCCGGGGGCGAGCATCCCCGCGCCCTTCGCCATGCCGCCGACCGTCCATCCCTCGGGTGCGCGGTGCTCGGCCTCCTTGGGGCGGGTGTCCGTGGTCATGATCGCCTCGGCCGCGCCCAGACCGGCATCCGTCGCGAGAGCGGCCGAGGCGGACTCCACGCCGGCGACGAGCTTCGCGAGATCGAGCTGGTCGCCGATCAGCCCGGTCGAGCAGACGAGCACATCGCCCGCCGAGACGCCGAGCCGCTCGGCCACGGCCTCCGCGGTCGAGTGGGTGGTCTGGAAGCCCTGCGAACCGGTATAGCAGTTGGCGCCGCCAGAGTTGAGCACGATGGCCGAGACGACGCCGTCGGCGATGACCTGCTCGCTCCACAGCACCGGGTTGGCCTTGCAGCGGTTGGTGGTGAAGACGGCGGCGGCCGCGGTGAGCGGGCCGAGGTTGCGCACCAGCGCGAGGTCGCGCTTGCCGCTGGACTTGAGCCCGGCGACGACGCCTGCCGCGCTGAATCCCGATGCTGCGGTGACGCTCATGATGTGGCTCCGACCTCGACGATGCCCGCAGTGACACAAATGCTCATCAGGGTGCTACTCCATTCACGCTGAGCCCGGCGGTCTCGTCGAGACCGAGGGCGATGTTCGCGGACTGGATGGCGGCGCCCGCAGTCCCCTTGTAGAGATTGTCGATCGCGAGCACCGTCACGACCCGGCCGGCGGCCTCGTCGAGGGCCACGCCGATCGCGACGGTGTTCGACCCGAGCACATCGGCCGTGCGCGGGACCGTTCCGGCGGGCAGCACGTGCACGAACGGCTCGTCGGCGTAGGTGTGCGCCCAGGCCTCCTGCACCTGCTCGGCGGTGACGCCGGGCTTCACCCGGGCGGTCGAGGTGGCGAGAATGCCACGCGACATCGGCACGAGCACCGGCGTGAACGACACCGTCGGCTCGGCGGCGCCCGCCTTCCGGAGGTTCTGCTGGATCTCCGGGATGTGGCGGTGCGTCCCACCGACCGCGTACGGGTTGGCCGAGCCGAGGATCTCGCTCGCGAGGTACATCGTCTTGAGGCTCTTGCCCGCACCGGACGGCCCGACGGCGAGGACGGCGACGATGTCCTGGTCGTCGATCAGCCCCACCTGGATGCCCGGAGCGAGTGCGAGCGAGACGGCGGACGCGTTGCAGCCGGGAGCCGCGATCCGCTTCGCGCCGATGATGTGGTCGCGCTGGCGGCCCGCGCCGACGGGCAGTTCGGGGACGCCGTATGCCCACGAGCCGAAGTGCTCGCCGCCGTAGAACGCCGCCCAGTCGGCCGGGTCCTCCAGGCGGTGGTCCGCACCGCAGTCGACGACGAGCGTCTCGGCGGGCAGCTGCGCCGCGATCTCGCCGGACTTTCCGTGCGGCAGCGCGAGGAACACGATGTCGTGCCCCGCGAGGTTCTCCGCCGTGGACTCCACGAGGGTGAGGTGCGCCAGCGACCGCAGGTGCGGCTGGTGCGCGATGAGGGGGTGACCGGCGTTCTGGTGGGCGGTCACGGTGCGGATCTCGAAGTCCGGGTGGTCGGCGAGGATGCGGAGGAGCTCCCCACCCGCGTATCCGGAGGCGCCGGCGACGGCGACCGAGAAGGTCATGCTACTTCCTTAGTGAGTGGACGACAGGGGCCTCGGCGACGGCGACGCCCACGTCGACCCACGAAGGGTCGCCCGAGCGCCGCCTAGATTCGGCGGTCGCGCAGGCGTCGGCGCAGGGCACGGGCGGCGAGGGCCGCACGCGAACTCGCGGTGCACCGGACGGAAAGCATGCGTCCACCCTAGCGGGCGTGCGGCGCCCGCCGCCACTCGGCGGGCGCCGCACGGGGTCATTCGCGGACGGTCGCGCCGAACCGCTCGGCGGCCAGCGCCGCTCCCGCGAGCTTGGCCTCGCTGGCCTCGGCGGCGGTGAGGGTGCGGTCCTCCGCGCGGAAGCGCAGAGCGAAGGTGAGGCTCTTCGCCCCCTCCGGCAGCCCCGCTCCGCGGTAGTCGTCGACCAGACGGATGTCCTCGAGGAGGGCTCCGGCACCGGTCTGCACGGCGGCGAGGACCTCGGCGGCCGGGACCTCGGCGGGGACGACGAGGGACAGATCCTGCGTCGCCGCGGGGAAGCCGGCGATCACACGCGCGACGACATCGGCCGGGGCGACGGCGATCAGCGCGTCGAGGTCGAGCTCGAAGACCGCGACCACGCGCGGCAGGTCGAGCTCGGCCGACAGGGCCGGGAGCAGCTCGCCCGCGTAGCCGACGGCCGTCTCCGTGCCGTCGCCGGCCCGTGCGACCACGCGTGCCGTCCGTCCCGGGTGGAGCGCCTGGTGGCGGGCCTGCTCGACGCGGACCTCCACCCCGGCCGCGACCGCCGCCTGCCGCACCATCGCCAGCGCATCCGCCAGGCCCGCCGCAACGGCGTCCTGTCCCGGCTGCTTCTCGACCCGGTTGCCGACGACCAGCCCCGCGAGGTGCCGCGGCTGGGCCGGGATGCCCGCGTTCAGAGCGGCCAGCGTCCCCTCGTCGGGCAGGGCCGCGCCGACGGGGAGGGACGCACTGCCGAGCGGCGCGTCCCCCGGGAGGAAGACCGTCCCGATCTCGTAGACGGAGAGATCGACGAGCCCGCGGGCGATGTTGCGCTTGGCGACATCGATCAGACCGGGGAGCAGGGACGTGCGCAGGAACGGCGCGGTGGCATCGAGGGCGTTCGCGAGCTTGACCGCCCGCACGCCGCCCGCCTCCGGGGCGCCGAACAGGTCGTTCTGCGCCGCGCTCACGAACGGGAAGGCGAGGACCTCGGTCGAGCCGTTGTCGGCAAGGGTCTGGGCGACCGCCCGACGGAGCTTCTGCTCGCGGCTGAGCCCGCGCCCGGGAGGGGCGACCGGCAGCACCGACGGGATGCGGTCGTAGCCGACGATGCGTGCGACCTCCTCCGCCAGGTCCGACTTGTCGAGCAGGTCGGGGCGCCAGCTCGGCGGCACGACGAGCAGTGCACCGGCGCCCTCGGAGACGGAGCCGCCGATCTCGGCGAGCGCTCCGCGCACCTCGTCGTCGGTGAAGTCGACGCCGATGAGGGAGGCGATGTAACCATCGGGAAGGGTGATCGCCTGGGCGTCGGCGGCCTCGTCGTAGAGCGAGCCCAGTTCGTCCGCGTGACCGCCGGCGAGCTGCTCGAGCAGCTGCACCACGCGCGCCGCGGCGGCAACGGCCACGCGCGGGTCGACGCCGCGCTCGAAGCGCTTGGACGCCTCGCTCGGCAGCTTGTGCCGGCGCGCGGTGCGGGCGATCGACACGGGGTCGAAATTCGCGGCCTCGATGAGCACGTTGGTCGTTCCCTCGCCGATCTCGGTGGAGGCGCCGCCCATCACACCCGCGAGGCCGATGGCCCCCGAGTCGTCTGTGATGAGGAGGTCTTCGACGTGCAGTGCGCGCGCCTGCTCGTCCAGCGTGACGAGGGTCTCGCCCGGGTGCGCGCGGCGCACGACGAGGCCGCCGGCGATCCTGTCGAGGTCGTAGGCGTGGATCGGCTGGCCGAGCTCCAGCATCACGTAGTTCGTGATGTCGACGATGAGCGAGATCGAGCGGATGCCGGCGAGCGTGAGCCGCGACACCATCCACGGCGGCGTCGGGCGGCTGCCGTCGACGTCGCGCACGACGCGCGTGACGAAGACGCTGGAGCCGATGCGCCCGCGGATCGGGGCACGGTCGTCGATCGCGACGGAGAACCCGTGCGCGTGTGCACCGGCCGGGGCGACGGCGACGGCGTCGGCCGGGTCGCGGAAGGCGGCGCCCGTGGCATGCGAGTACTCGCGGGCGATGCCGCGGATCGAGAACGCGTAGCCGCGGTCCGGGGTGACGTTGACCTCCACCGCCGTGTCGTCGAGCCCGAGCAGCGAGATCGCGTCGGTGCCGACCTCGGGGTCGAGCCCGAGGGTGACCAGGCGCAGGATGCCCGCATGGTCGTCGCCGAGGCCCAGCTCGCGCGTGGAGGCGATCATGCCGTCCGACACGTGGCCGTAGGTCTTGCGCGCCGCGATGGGGAACGGACCGGGGAGCACCGAGCCGGGAAGGGTCACCACGACCTTGTCCCCGCGCAGGAAGTTGCTCGCGCCGCAGACGATGCCGCGCACGTCCTCGCCGCCGTCGGCCGCGCTCCGCCCCTCGGGGGCGACGCGCACCTGGCACCAGCGGATGGTCTTGCCGTTGCTCTGCGGTTCCTCGACGAAGTCGAGCACCTCGCCGACGACGACCGGGCCGGAGATCTCGAACGTGTGGACGTCCTCCTCCTCCAGCCCGACCGCCACGAGCGCGGCGTGCACCTCGTCGGCGGTGGTTCCGGGTTCGAGGTCGACGTACTCGCCGAGCCAACTCAGGGGGACGCGCATCAGACCACCATTCCGAACTGCTGGGAGAACCGGACATCGCCCTCGGCCATGTCGCGCATGTCTTTGACGTCGTTGCGGAACATCAGTGCCCGCTCCACGCCCACGCCGAAGGCGAAGCCCGAGTAGACGTCGGGGTCGATGCCGGCGGAGCGGAGGACGTTCGGGTTGACCATGCCGCAGCCGCCCCACTCGATCCAGCGGGCGCCGCCCTTGAAGGTCGGGTGCCACAGGTCGAGCTCGGCGCTCGGCTCGGTGAAGGGGAAGTAGTTCGGCCGCAGGCGCACCTTCGCGCCCTCGCCGAACAGTGTCTTCACGAAGTGGTCGAGTGTTCCCCGCAGGTGCGCCATCGTCAGGCCCTTGTCGACGGCGATGCCCTCGATCTGGGTGAAGACGGGCAGGTGCGTCGCGTCGAACTCGTCCGTGCGGAACACGCGCCCGGGCGCGATGCGGTAGACCGGCAGCTCGTCGCCGAGGAGCGCGCGCAGCTGCACGGGAGAGGTGTGGGTGCGCAGCACGAGGTGCGCATCGGTCGGCTCGACGAAGAAGGTGTCCTGCATCGCTCGCGCCGGGTGGTCGGCGTCGAAGTTCAGCGCGTCGAAGTTGTACCACTCGCTCTCCAGCTCGGGGCCCTCCGCGACCTCCCAGCCCATGCCGACGAAGATGTCGCCGATGCGCTCCTGAAGCAGTGCGAGCGGGTGGCGCGCGCCCGGGGTCCAGCGCGAGGGGAGCGCGGTGACGTCGACCGTCTCGGCGGCCAGCGCGGCGGCCTCCTCCTGGGCGGCGATCTGCTGCTCCTTGGCGGCGAAGGCCTGGCTGACGCGGCCGCGCGCGCCGCCGACGAGCTTGCCCGCGGCGGCCTTCTGGTCGCCCGGCAGGGAGCGGATGCTCGCGTTCAGGCGGGCGAGCGGCGAGCCCTCCGCGGTGTGCTCGTGCCGCACGGCCTTGAGCGCGGCCGAGTCGCCCGCGGCGTCGATGGCAGCGAGCGCCGCCTCGACCGCCGCTTCGACCGATCCTTCGGTGATTTCGGTGGTTTCAGACACGGTTCCCAAGTCTAGCCGCCGGGCACCGCGCGCACAGGCCGCGGAGCAGGGGTCAGGACCGCTGCGCGAAAGCCGATTCGTAGAGGCAGACGGAGGCCGCGGTCGCGAGGTTCATCGACTCGGCTTTGCCGTAGATCGGGACTGTCACCGCGCGGTCGACGAGGCCGAGGTGCTCGTCGGCGAGACCGTGCGCTTCGTTGCCGAACACCCACGCCGTCGGGCGGGCGAGGAGGCCGTCGGTGCGGGCGGTGAGGAGGTCCTCGCCCTTGATGTCCGCGGCGAGCACCGTGAGGCCCGCGGTGCGAGCACGGCCCACCACGTCGGCGAGGTCGGCTCCCACTGCGACCGGCACGTGGAACAGGGAGCCGGTCGTGGAGCGGACGACCTTCGGGTTGTAGAGATCGACCGTGCGCCCGGTGAGGACGACCGCGTCGGCCCCCGCGGAGTCGGCAGCGCGGATGATGGTGCCGGCGTTGCCCGGGTCGCGCACCTCCTCCAGCACGGCGACGAGCGTCGGGGAGTCGGCGAAGATGTCCTTCACCGACGTCGGGAACTGGCGGCAGACGGCGACGAAGCCCTGAGGGGTGACCGTGTCCGCCATGGTGTCGAGCACCTGCTCCGTCACGAACTCGACGTCGACTCCGGCCTCCACGGCGGTCTGCGCGATGTCGGTGTAGCGCTCGAGGGCCGTGGGCGTCGCATACAGCTCGACGACGAGCTCCGGACGGAACCCGAGCGCTTCGGCGACCGCCTGGGGGCCCTCGAGGAGGAAGAGACCGGTCTCGGACCGCGCGGCGCGCTTCGCCAGCTTCGCCACGGCCCGGACGCGCGGGGAGCGCGGATTGTCAAGCATGCGACCAGCTTAGGGCCACGCCCCTCGCCCCTCCCGGCTGGATCCGGAGATCTGCCCGGCCGAGGCGGAGAACGCCGGAACGACGGCGAGCTGAGCGGCGCGCCGCGGAAGATCTCCGGAGCGACCACGGGCACCCGCGCACGCGCAGAACGGCCCGGCCGACCGGAGTCGACCGGGCCGTTCCCCGTGGTGCAGTGCGCGCCTTACGCGGCGGCCTTCGGTGCCGAGGTGTCGGCGGGGAGGGCCTTCTTGGCGCTCTCGACGAGGGCCGCGAAGGTGGCCGGCTCCGTCACGGCCAGCTCGGCGAGGATGCGACGGTCGACCTCGATGCCCGCGAGGCCGAGGCCCTGGATGAAGCGGTTGTAGGTCAGGCCGTTGGCGCGGCTCGCCGCGTTGATGCGCTGGATCCAGAGGCGGCGGAAGTCGCCCTTGCGCTGGCGGCGGTCACGGTACGAGTAGACGAGGGAGTGGGTGACCTGCTCCTTCGCCTTGCGGTAGAGGCGCGACCGCTGACCGCGGTAGCCCTCGGCGCGCTCGAGGATGACCCGACGCTTCTTGTGGGCGTTGACAGCCCTCTTCACTCTTGCCATTTGTCAGACTTCCTTAAAGTACGTCGGGTGGGTTACTTGCCGAGCATCCGGCGGACGACCTTCGCGTCCACCTCGGGCACGACCTGGTCGGCGTTGAGGCGGCGCTTGCGGTCGCTGCTCTTCACCTCGAGGTTGTGGCGCATGCCGGCCTGCTGCTTCATGACCTTGCCGGTGCCGGTGATCTTGAAGCGCTTCTTGGCGCCGGAGTGGGTCTTCTGCTTGGGCATTACTTCTCCTCGTTGGTCGCCTGGGCGGGCGAACTCTCGTCGGACTGCGCAGAGTCGTCTGCGGCAGCAACCTCATCGGTGTCGCGCCCCTGGGCGCGAGCCTTCGATGCGGCACGTTGTGCGTTGGCCTCAGCCTTGGCCTCGGACTTGTTCTTGAGCGGGCTGATGATCATCACCATGTTGCGGCCGTCGATGGTCGGGTTGGACTCCACCTGGCCGAACTCGGCGACATCCTCCGCGAAGCGCTGCAGGAGGCGGACACCCTGCTCCGGGCGCGACTGCTCGCGACCGCGGAAGAGGATCATGGCCTTGACCTTGTCGCCGGCCTTCAGGAAGCCTTCGGCGCGCTTGCGCTTGGTCTCGTAGTCGTGCTTGTCGATCTTGAGGCGGAAACGCACCTCTTTGAGGATGGTGTTCGCCTGGTTGCGCCGGGCCTCCTTGGCCTTCTGCGCAGCCTCGTACTTGAACTTGCCGTAGTCCATGATCTTCGCGACCGGCGGCTTGGAGTTCGGTGCAACCTCGACGAGGTCGAGGTCCGCCTCCTGCGCGAGCCGGATGGCGACCTCGATCTTGACGACACCGACCTGCTCTCCGCTGGGGCCGACGAGTCGAACTTCGGGGACGCGGATACGGTCATTCGTACGGGGATCGCTGATGTTTGTCTCCTCTGATCGAGCGATGCTTCACAGAGCCGCGAACCGTCGGGAGACGATCCGGCGAAAGAGGAGGTTCCACGCACCAGCACGGTCTGCGACGGAATCGCAGGCCTGGTACAGCACCCTGACTACCTCCGCGCCGAAGCGCGTCGGCGGAGTGCAACAACCCGGTAACCTGTAAGCGGTCAAGCGCGGGTGGGAGGAATCTCCACTTTCGTACCGGGACAGATGCCCCGGAGCCCGAACGATTCTAACAGAGGAATGCAGTGAGCGACACTTCCGGGTCCTTCTCCTACCAGGAGGCCGACAGCCAGCACCACGACGAGGCCATCGCCGACGCCACCCGCGACATCGCGGACGTACCGGCGGTCGAGGTCATCACCACCACGGCGGTGCACCTCATGAGCGCCGCTGCGGTCAAGTGCGGGCTCGCCGACGACCCCGACGCGCAGACCGATCTCGACGAGGCGCGCAAGCTCATCGACGCCCTCGCCGGCCTGGTCACCGCCAGCGCCGCGCACCTCGGCGACCAGCACGCACGCAGCCTGCGCGACGGTCTCCGCTCGCTCCAGCTGGCCTTCCGCGAGGCCTCCCCCATCCCCGACGAGATCGGCAAGGGCCCGGGCGAGAAGTACACCGGACCCGTCAACTGACGCCGCGGCGCCGCCGGCCGGATCGAGCCGACCTGTGTCTGCGGCATGGGCCGTTGCCCCGCCCGCACGCCTCGGCTGACGTGAGCCCATGCCGGGGAGGATCACAACGTGGGGGCTCGTGATCGCGGCCGTGGTGCTAGTGCTGCTCGGGGGCGCGCTCCTGTTCCTCACGCCGGAAGGCGCCGCCTCGTTCACCTGCACGGGAGGGATCGGCGGGACGGCCTGCACGTTCTCCGGCATGGTCTTCATCACTCCGGCGCGGATCGCCGGGGCACTCTGAGGTCTGGCGGGCCTCCTACTGGTCGCGGGTACGCTCGGCTGGGTGCTCGGCCGCCGGGACCGTGCAGAGCGACCGGGAGCCACCAGTAGGGCCGAGTCCTTCTGACCGCCTGAGGTCACCAGCCAGCCGGGCGCCGCCTCTCCCACCCGACGCGGCGCTCCAGCTGCGCGGCGAGCGACAGCAGCGTGCGCTCTCCGCCGGGGCGGCCGATCAGCTGCACGCCCATCGGGAGGCCGGTGTCGGTCTGCGCGATCGGCAGCACGATCGCGGGAAGGCCGGTGACGTTCACCATCGAGGTGAAGGGCGTGTACTGCACCTGCTGCTCGAAGTTGTGCTCGCCGTCCTCGGCGTCGTACCACCCGACCGGGCGCGGGGTCATCGCGAGGGCGGGGGTCAGCACGGCGTCGAACGACGACAGCTGGGCGATGAACGAGCGCTCGTAGGCGGTCAGGGCCGACAGCGCTTCGCTCAGCTCGCGCGCGCCGAGCTCGCGGCCGCGGCGGACGAGCCAGGAAGTGAGCGGCTCCAGCAGGTCGAGCGCCTCCCCCTCCAGGGGGACCCGGGCGGCGCCTGCCTGCCAGATGGTGCGGAAGGCGGGCGCATAGGTCGGGTCGGGGCGGAGGGCGGTCTCCTCCATACCGTGCCCCATGTCGCTGAAAGCCCCGACGGCTGCATCGAGGGCGGCGCGGGCCTCCGGCGAGACGACGATGTCGTAGGCGTCGTCCCAGGCGGACGTGGTCATCACGCCGAGCTGGAAGCGGCCCTCGCCGCGGACGGCGGTGCCGAGGAAGGGGCCGTCGTCGTCGTAGGGGGCGCGGAGCGAGTAGTGGTGGTCGATGCGGCCGCCGACCCGGGCGATCATGCCGTCGAGGAGGAGCGCGGCGTCGGCAGTGGTGCGGGCGAGCGGGCCGTCGACGACCAGCCCGCCGAGCGAGGGGATGCCGCTGCCCGCGGGGACCAGCCCGCGGGTCGGCTTCAGGCCGACGAGGCCGCACGCCGCGGCCGGGATGCGGACGGAGCCGCCGCCGTCGGAGCCGGGCGCGAACGGAAGCATCCCGGCGGCGACGGCGACCGCCGCACCTCCGCTGGATCCGCCTGCGCCGAGCGCGGGGTCCCACGGGTTGCGGGCGGGAGGCGCGGCGAGCGACTCGGTGTACGCAGGGAGCCCGAACTCCGGCGCGTTGGTCTTGCCGAGGCTCACGGCGCCCGCCGCGTCGAGCGTCTCGACGATCTCGTCGGTGGTGTCGGGGACGTAGCCGGCGAAGGCCCGCGACCCGAAGCCGGCGGGCACCCCCGCCCGGAGCCAGAGGTCCTTGTCGCCGGAGGGCAGACCCCACAGAGGTGCCGACTTCGGCACGCGCTCGGCGACCTCGTCGGCGCGGTCGAGCGCGAGGTCGCGCGTGACCGTGACGAAGGCGCCCAGCTCCGGGTTCAGCCGCTCGATGCGGTTCAGGTAGTGCGAGGCCAGCTCGCGCGGGGAGATGCGTCCGCTCTGCAGTTCCTGCCAGAGGGCGAGCGCCGTGAGCTCATGGAGGTCCGCCATACGGCTCAGGCTATCCCGCTCCCGCCGTCCCGCTCTTGACAAACGGGACCCCACCTGGTTGGTTAGTTACATGAGTAACGAACCAAAGAGGTTCACATGATCGAAGAAGGCAAGCCGATCTTCCTGCAGATCGCCGAGCAGATCGAGGACGACATCATCGACGGGGTCTACCCCGCCGAGGGCCAGGTGCCGTCCACCAACGAGTTCGCGTCCTTCTACCGCATCAACCCGGCCACGGCCGGC
This sequence comes from Leifsonia sp. ZF2019, assembly GCF_019924635.1. NCBI lineage: Bacteria > Bacillati > Actinomycetota > Actinomycetes > Micrococcales > Microbacteriaceae > Leifsonia > Leifsonia sp. ZF2019. The sequence continues at coordinate 1,308,212 of NZ_CP065037.1, read as the reverse complement.
AAAGGCGTCAACCTCCTCGTCGACGAGGGGATCCTCTACAAGAAACGAGGCATCGGAATGTTCGTCTCCACGGGGGCTCGGGAACGGCTCGTCGCCAAACGGCGCGAGGCGTTCCGCGACGAATACCTCCGCCCGCTGCTCGCCGAGGCCGCCAAGCTCGGCATCGACCCGTCCCAGCTCGCCCAGATGATCGAAACGGAAGGAGTGCGCGCATGAGCGTCGTGCCCGCCCCGACCTCCATCGCCCCGGCGGTGCAGGTCTCGGGACTCACCAAGAGATTCGGGTCGTTCACCGCGATCGACGACATCTCCGTCACCATCAAGCCCGGGCTGATCCATGGTCTGCTCGGCCGCAACGGCGCGGGCAAGACCACGCTGATGCAGCTCCTCACCGGCCAGGACTTCGCCACCTCGGGCGAGATCCGCGTCTTCGGCGAGCCGCCGGCCGAGAACGCGAACGTGCTCTCCCACGTCTGCTTCATCAAGGAGAGCCAGCGCTACCCGGAGGACTTCCGACCGAAGCACGTGTTCCGGAGCGCCCCCTGGTTCTTCGAGAACTGGGACGCCGACCTCGCGGAGAGCCTCGTCGACGATTTCCGGCTCCCGCTGAACCGCCGGATCAAGAAGCTCTCCCGCGGTCAGCTCTCGGCCGTCGGCGTGATCGTCGGTCTCGCCTCCCGGGCGCCCCTGACGTTCTTCGACGAGCCGTACCTGGGCCTCGACGCCGTGGCGCGGCAGATCTTCTACGACCGCCTGCTCGAGGACTTCGCCGAGCATCCCCGCACCATCGTCCTCTCGACCCACCTGATCGACGAGGTCGCCAACCTGCTCGAACACGTGATCGTCATCGACCAGGGCCGCATCCTGATGGACGAGGACGCCGAAGCGCTCCGCAGCTCCGCGAGCACCGTCGTCGGCCCGCGCACGGCGGTGGACGCGTTCGTCGCCCGCCACGACGTGCTCCATCGCGACGGGATCGGCGGCCTCGCCTCGGTGACCGTCTCGGGCCTCAGCCCCTCCGACCGGGCCGCCGCCGCCTCCGCCGGCCTCGAGCTCGCGCCGGTCTCCCTCCAGCAGCTCATCGTCCGCAAGACCAACGTCCGAGAGACAGAATTCGAGCAGAGCGCATGACCATCGCATCTTCAGCGGCCCCCGGGGCGGCACCGACCTCCGGCCAGCGGATCTGGCGCGTCGTGCGCCTGAACCTCGTGAACAAGTGGACCGTCATCTGGCTGCCCATCATCATCATGTTCTTCATCTGGCTGGTGAACTGGCTGATCTGGTGGATCATCTGGGCGGCCACCCCGCCAGCCGGGCGCGCGACGGCCCTCGAAGGCACGGAATGGAGCGGCGGCGCGTTCTACATCTTCGTGTACATGTGCGTCGTCGGCATCCAGGTCATCGCCGCGACCTTCCCGTTCGCGCTCGGTCTCAGCGTCACCCGACGTCACTTCGCCCTGGGGTCCGCGCTCACCTTCCTGATCCTCGGAGCCGGCTACGCGATCGGCTTCGCAACCCTCGCATCGATCGAGGAGTGGACGAACGGCTGGGGCCTCGGCGGGCACATCTTCACCTCGGTCTACTTCCAGGGCCAGGGCTACGGTGGGCGCCTGTTCATCGCCTTCGTCGGGATGCTGTTCTTCTTCTTCGTCGGCGCGTTCTCCGCTTCGCTGTTCATGCGCTGGCGGATGTACGGGATCATCGCAGCGGGCGCCGCGCTGACCCTTCTCGTCATCGGCGCCCTCGCCCTCATCGCTCTCACCGACGGCTGGCCGGCGGTGGGAGCGTGGTTCGACGACAATGGGGTCCTGGGTGTGACGGCCTGGCTGCTGCTCCCGACCCTTCTGGCCGGCCTCGCCGGATACGCCGTGCTGAGGCGGGCGACCCCGAAGAGCTGACGCCGCCTCCACCACGGACCGGACATGGACGTGGCCCGGGTCTCCCGCCTCGCACAACGGGACGCCCGGGCCACGATTGTTCATCGGCCTCACTCGGCCGGCGCCGTGTCGTGCGCCGCCCGACGATGTCGTCCTCTTCACCATAGAGAGGCGGGGCGACGCCGGACGGAACGCTCGGCACATCCCTCGTGGACACAAAGGGAACACCGAGGAACACCCCGGGTCAGGCGGACCCGACGAACGCCTCCAGCGCCTCATCGAGAGTGGTCGCCGGAGCGATGTACTCGAACACCGCGCCGACTCCGGACGGCTCATAGGTGCCGTCGGCAGCGCGCGAGATCCGGCCGAGCGCGCGCCCTCTCCCCGCCTCCCCCTCGGGGAGGAAGGAGTGGTCGTAGACGGTGTACACGTCGCCGTCCTCGTAGACGGTCAGGTCTTCCAGCAGGGGCATCTCAGAACCTCCTCGTGAACGGGAGCGGTTTGCGCATCCGGATGAGCAGCAGCAACGGCACGAGCACGTACGGGCCGTTGTAGAGCAGGAACACGACCGGGTTCGGGGTCCGCTCCCCCACCGGGCCGAAGAACTCGACGCCGAAGATCGGGATCGCGGTCAGGCTGATGATCATGGTCGCGTAGATGACGGCGAACAGCTGGATCCAGTTGTAGCCCTTGACCAGGCACACGATCAGCAGCACGTAGAACGGCAAGTAGACGAACGCGCTGGTCCCCGTGATGAAGCGCAGCCACAACGGCTCCGCCTGGTAGAGCGGGTCGTATTGCGATGAATACGTGTAGTTCCACTGCGCCAGGATGTTCGTCGTCGTCGCCGTCTGCGGGATGCCGAGCGTCGGGATGGCGTCGCTGATGATGCAGGTGACGACGAACAGCGAGAACATCACCAGGAAGAAGATGTCGATCGGGCGTCTGCGCAGCGGCAGGTTCGCCGGCGTCGCGGCAGCGGCGAGGGCGACCTGGTCCGTGCCGGGGGTCAGTGTGCTCACAGCGCGAGCCTAGACCCGCCGTCCGGATCAGCCCGGGAGGCCGCGTTACTTGAGCGATTTCTGCAGCAGCACGGTGCCGAGCCAGCGATCGAACTTGAAGCCGACGCGGCCCATCCTGCCGATCTCCTCGAAACCGAAGTTCTCGTGCATCTTGATCGACGCCTCCGCACCTTTGTCGGCGATGACGGCGATCATCTCCTTGAGCCCGGCGGCCTTGGACCGGTCGATCAGCTCCTGCATCAGCACCGGGCCGAGACCCTTGCCCGTGGAGGCCGCGCCGAGGTAGATCGAGTTCTCCACGGTGAACCGGTAGGCGCGCTTCTGCTTCCACGGCGAGACGAGGGCGTAACCGAGGATCTGGCCGCTGGGCGACTCGGCGACGATGAACGGCATCCCGAGCTTCTGCAGGTAGGCATACTTGCTGCGCCACTCGCGGAGCGTCATCGCGTCCTCGTCGAAGGTGACGGTGCTGTTGGCGACGTAATGGTTGTAGATCGCGCGCACGTCGGGCATGTCCTCCGCGCGGGCCTCGCGGATGGTGTACTCGAACACGGGCTCCGGCGCCTCCCGCTTGCGCAGGTGGCGCGGCAGCTCGCGACGCGTCTCGTATTCCTCTTCCAGCACGACGACAAGCCTACGTCGCACACGTTGCGGGCGCGTTACGGTTCGAGCGTCCAGTCCACCGGCTTCTCCCCGCGCTGCTCGAGCAGCGCGTTGGCTTTCGAGAACGGACGCGAGCCGAAGAACCCGCGCGAGGCCGACAGCGGGCTGGGGTGCGGGGACTCGATCACCGGGTTGCCGCCCAGCAGCGGCTTCAGCGTGGCCGCGTCCCTGCCCCACAGGATGGAGACGAACGGGCGGCCCCGCGCGACGAGGCTGCGGATGGCGTGCTCGGTGACGGCCTCCCAGCCGGCCCCGCGGTGCGACGCGGGTGCTCCGGGACGCACGGTGAGCACCCTGTTGAGCAGCATCACGCCGTTGTCCGCCCAGGCGCTGAGATCGCCGTGCGCCGGAGGGACGACGCCCAGGTCGTCCCGCAGTTCGCGGTAGATGTTCTGCAGGCTGCGCGGCACCGGGCGTACGTGCCGCTCGACGGCGAACGAGAGACCGATGGGATGCCCGGGCGTGGGATACGGATCCTGGCCGACGATGAGCACCCGCACATCCGCCAGCGGGGCACGGAACGCGCGCAGCACATCCGCTCCGGCCGGGAGGTACGGGCGGCCGGCCGCGACCTCGGCGCGGAGGAAGTCCCCCATCGCCGCGATGCGATCGGCGACGGGCTCGAGCGCGCTCGCCCAGCCCGGATCCATCGAACCGTCGGCGGCCAGCTCGGCGAGCGTCTTCGCCATCGTCGTGGTCAGTGCGCCGCGGTGACCGGCGGCAGCGCCGACCACGGGAACGTGATCCAGCGGTCGGTTCGGCGCCAGACGAAGTCGGGCTCGAGCGCGGTGCGCGGTTTCGAGTACAGGCAGACCGTGCGCACGTCGGCACCCGAGGCGGCGATCAGGTCCACCACCATGGCGAGGGTGCGGCCCGAGTCGGAGACGTCGTCGACGAGCAGCACGCGCTTGGACTCCAGAGCGGACGAGTCGAGCATCGGCGGGAGCACGACCGGCTCCGGCAGACGTTCGTCGACACCCCTGTAGAACTCGACGTTGAGTGCGCCGCACGCCTTGATGCCGAGCGCGTACGAGATCGCCCCGGCGAGCAGCAGACCGCCGCGCGCGATCGCGATGACCATGTCGGGCTCGAACCCGGATTCGAGCACCTCGCCAGCGAGGTGGCGGGCGGCGTCGCCGAACTCCAACCAGCCCAGCACTTCCCGTTCGGTCTCTGCGAGAACACCTGCACCTGAGTCGTCGAGTTCGCTGGCCACCCCCCTACGTTACCCGCCCGCGAGCGGTGCTAGCATCCAGCATGACCTCAGAGAAGACCGTCTCGTCCCGCCGGGCGACCGTCGCGATCGGCGTGACCGCCGGGCTCATCGGGTGGCTGGCGCTGGTGGAGCTCACCAGCGGGATCCTGCAGGGGTACTACGTTCCGCTGATCTCCGACACGGTCAAGCACCTGGGCATCCACGACGCCGACTACAACTGGTTCGAGGCCGCGCAGCTGCTGCTCTCCGCCCTCGTCGTGCCGCCGCTCGCGAAGCTCGGCGACATGTTCGGGCACAAGCGCGTCCTGCTCATCGCGACCGTGATCACCGCACTCTCCACGTGGGCCCTCGCGTTCTCCGGCAACTTCGTCACCTTCCTCATCGCGTTCGCGCTGCAAGGGTTCTATGTGGTCTGGCTGCCGTTGGAGGTGGCGCTCATCTTCGACCGCGGACGCCGCTCCGGCACCGGGGCGTCGCAGAGGCGGCGCGCGGCGGGGCTGCTCGTCGTCGCCCTCGAGCTCGGGGCCATCCTCGGCGCGGTCGGTGCCGGGCTGCTGTTCGAGGCGGTCGGCGAGAACCTCAGCGTCACGCTGATGGTGCCGGCGATCGCGGTCACCCTCGTCTTCTTCGCCATCCTCTTCGGCGTGCCGGAGTCGGAGCCGACGCCCGACCGCAGGCTCGATGGCGTCGGGTTCGTCCTCCTCACCCTCGCGCTCCTGCTCATCACCTCGGGACTCACCTTCCTGCGCATCAACGGTGTCGGCACGTGGTGGGTGTGGGCGCTCATCGTCGTCGGCGTGCTCGCCTTCGTGCCCTTCGGCCGGTGGGAGCTCAGGCAGTCCGACCCGGCGATCGACCTCCGGGTGCTGCGCCGCCCGAACATGTGGCCCATCCAGCTCACCGCCGGTCTCGTGGGCATCAGCCTCCTGGGCGCGCAGGCACCGCTCAGCACGTATGCGGGAACCGACCCGGTGAACGGCTACGGCCTCGGTCTCACGGCCGGCCAGCGCAGCATCCTGATCGGCGCCTACCTGATCTCCATGATCGTCGGCGCGGTGCTCTTCCCGCTCGTTTCGTCCTGGCTGAGCCCGCGGATCACGCTCATCATCGCCGCTTTCCTGGTCGGGATCGGCTACCTGATGTTCCTGCCGTTCCACCTGGAGACGTGGGAGGTGTTCACCAACATGGCGATCGCGGGCATCGGCTCGGGCGCGCTCGTCGGTGCTCTCCCCGCCGCGGCGGCCGCAGCTGCCCCGCGCGGCCAGACCGGTGTCGCCACGGCCATGACCAACACGACGAAGACGGTCGGGGGCTCCTTCGCCTCCGCGGTGTTCGGCGTCGTCCTTCTGGCGGGCGCCGCGACCGTCACGGCGACGGCCGCGAGCCTGTTCGGCTACATGCTCGTCTGGGCCATCTGCGGCCTCGGCGCGATCGCCGCCGCCGTGCTCCTCTTCTTCGTGCCCAAGCTGGCGTTCTCGGACGCGGAGCCGATGCTCGCGGACCCCGTCGTCTGACGAACGAGACGTGAGTCGTCGCGGGACCGGAGTGTCCGGGACCCGCAACGACTCACGTCTCGGGAACTTCTCGGAGGTTACGCGCGCGCGGCCTCGGCGACCGACCGGGCAGCGGCGAGGCCGGCCGAGAGGTCGGCCTTCAGGTCGTCGATGTTCTCCAGGCCGACCGAGAGGCGCACCAGGCCGGGCGTGACGCCCGCGGTGAGCTGCTGCTCGGGGGTCAGCTGCGAGTGCGTGGTCGATGCCGGGTGGATGACGAGGCTGCGCACGTCGCCGATGTTGGCGAGGTGGCTGAACAGCGCGAGGTTGTCGACGAGCGCGCGGCCCGCGTCCACCCCGCCCTTGAGCTCGAACGAGAGCACCGCGCCGACGCCCTTGGGAGCGTACTTGTTGGCGGCGGCGTACCAGGGGCTGGTGGGCAGGCCCGAGTAGTTGACCGTGGCGACGTCGGGATGCGCCTCCAGGAACTCCGCGATCTCCTGCGCGTTCTGGGTGTGGCGCTCGACGCGCAGCGAGAGCGTCTCGATGCCCTGGATGAGCTGCCAGGCGCTGGCCGGGGCGATCGCCGAGCCCAGGTCGCGGAGCAGCTGCACGCGCGCCTTGATGATGTAGGCGATCCCGTCGCCGACCGCGGCGGTGTAGCTGGCGCCGTGGTACGACGGGTCCGGCTCGGTGAGGCCCGGGAACTTCTCGACGTTCTTCGACCACTCGAAGCGGCCGCCGTCGACGACGATGCCGCCGATGACGGTGCCGTGGCCGCCCAGGAACTTCGTGGCCGAGTGCACGACGATGTCGGCGCCGTGCTCGAACGGGCGGATCAGGTACGGGGTCGCGATCGTGTTGTCCACGATGAGCGGCACACCGGCCTCGTGCGCGACGTCGGCGACGAGCGCGATGTCGAGGATGTTGATCTTGGGGTTTCCGATGGTCTCGGCGAAGAAGAGCTTGGTGTTCGGGCGGACCGCACGGCGCCATTCCTCGGCGTCGTCCTGGTTCTCGACGAACGTGGTCTCGATGCCGAGCTTGGCCAGCGTGTACTTGAAGAGATTGTACGTGCCGCCGTAGATCGAGCTCGACGAGACGATGTGGTCGCCGGCCTGGGCGATGTTCAGCACCGCGAACGTCTCCGCGGCCTGGCCCGAGGCGACGAGGAGGGCGCCGGTGCCCCCTTCGAGCGCGGCGACGCGCTCCTCGACGACGGCCTGGGTCGGGTTCTGGATGCGGGTGTAGATATTGCCGAACTCCGCGAGGGCGAACAGGTTCTTGGCGTGCTCCGCGTTGTTGAAGACGTAGGAGGTGGTCTGGTAGATCGGCGTGGCCCGGGCGTTCGTCACGGGGTCGGGCGCAGCGCCGGTGTGGATCTGCTTGGTCTCGAACTGCCAGTCAGCGGCGTCGGTCATGGCGTAGCTCCTTCGGGTGAAAATCGTCGAGCGGCCCTGCCACCGCCTCCCTGCCAGGGTAGAGGGCGCCTCGCAGGGCGGCAACGCGCCCGAAACACGCCGTAACCCGTGAGAATGGGATCCATGAGCAGACGTGTGGTCGTTACGGGAGCGAGTTCGGGCATCGGGGCGGCGGCGGTCCGCCTCTTCCGCGAGCGGGGCTGGGATGTCGTGGGCGTCGCCCGCCGCGCGGACCGGCTGCGCGCGCTGGCGGACCAGACCGGGGCCGACGTGTTCGCCGCCGACCTCACGAAGCAGAGCGACGTCGACGCGCTCCGCGACCATCTCGCGGCCACGGGGAGCGTGCACGCCCTCGTCAACAACGCCGGCGGGGCGAAGGGGCTCGACTCGGTCGAGGGCTCGAGCGTCGACGACTGGGCCTGGATGTACGAGATCAACGTGCTCGGCACCAAGCGGGTGATCAGCGCGCTGCTGCCGCTGCTGCGGGCGGGCGCGGCCGAGACCGGCCATGCCGACATCCTCAACCTCACCTCCATCGCGGGCCATCAGGCGTACGTCGGCGGCGGAGGCTACAACGCCGCGAAGTTCGCACAGCACGCGCTGACGGAGGTGCTGCGGCTCGAGCTCAACGGCGAGCCCATCCGGGTCGTCGAGGTCGCGCCCGGGATGGTCGCGACCGAGGAGTTCTCCCTGGTGCGCTTCGGCGGCGACAAGGAGAAGCGCGACGCGGTCTATGAGGACGTTCCCGAGCCGCTCAGCGCGGAGGACATCGCCGAGACCATCGTGCACGCCCTGGAGCTGCCGCGGCACGTCGACCTCGACCTCATCGTGGTGAAGCCCGTCGCCCAGGCCGCCCCGTACCGCTTCCACAAGGGCCCGCTGCAGGTCAGGGAGGGCTGAGGCGTGGGCGACGACGCCGGGCGCGAGCGCTGGGAGCGGGCGACCGCCTGGCCCGGCGTGGTCGCCAGCGTCGTCTTCCTGATCGCCTACAGCTGGGAGATCCTCGACGAGCGCCCGGCACGGTGGCTGCACGCGCTGCTCGTGGGGGTTCTCCTGGCTGTCTGGCTGTTCTTCCTGGTCGACTACGTGATCCGGTTCGCGCTCGCCGACGACAAGGTGCGCTTCGTGCGCCGCAACAAGGTCGATCTGCTCTCGGTGTTTCTGCCGATGGCGCGGCCGTTCCGGCTGCTGACCGGGCTGAGCCGTATCCACGGCTTCCGCGGCGACTCCCCCGCCCACGTGCGACGACGGGTGCTGGTGATCGCCGGAGCCTTCGTCGTGATGTTCATCTACACGATCGCCCTCGCCGTCTACCGCGCCGAACGCTACGCGCCGGGCGGCAACATCCACAGCTTCGGCGATGCAGTCTGGTGGGCGTGCGTCACGATGGCGACCGTCGGCTACGGCGACTTCTACCCGGTGACGATCACCGGCCGCGTCCTCGCCGTGGTCTTGATGATCGGCGGCATCGCCATCGTCGGCACCGCTAGCGCCACGGTCGTCTCCTTCCTCAACGAGCGGACGCAGTACCTCCGCCACGACCACTCGAGCCCGCGCGAACTCGGCCGCGAGCTGCCGCTGCCCGCAGACCCGGGTGAGGCGGATTCCCGGGAAGCGACACGGCCGGACACCGACGGGTAGTCCCGCCGGCCGGCCGGCCGTCGTCGTCGTCGTCGCTGGAGGCTACTCGCCGGCCGTCGTCGCCGGGGACGTCGGCCGCTCGACGCGCGTCGCGGTGCCCGGAGCTGCAGCGCCGAGCGCGGTCGCGCCGAGCGCCCCTCCCGCGAGGGAGCCGAGGATCGCCCCCAGGTCGAGACCGGTCAGGTCTTTGACGACCTTCGGCACCTCGCTCGTCACCTGGCCGATCGTCTTGGTGACCGCGGACGCGCCCTCGGTGCTGATGACCGTGAGGTTGTCGATATTGCCCAGCGGCTCCGCGACGGCGCGCGTGATCTCGGGCAGGCGGTCGATGATCTCGGACGCCAGGCCCGCCTCCCCGAACTTCCGCAGCGCCTCGGCCTTGGCGTCGGTGGCCCGTGCCTCCGCGAGACCCTCGGCCTCGATCGCCGAAGCCCGCGCCTCGCCGTCCGCACGCACACCGGCGGCGAGCGCGATCTGCCGGTCGCGCTCCGCCTCACCGGCGAGGCGGACGGACTCCGCGGCAGCCTGGGCGTCCTGCACGGCGGCGACCTTGTTGGCCTCGGCGATCGTGCGGCGCTTGTAGGCGTCGGCCTCGGTGGCGGCGTTGGCCGCGTCGCGCTCGGCCTGGGCGCGCTGGACCGTCGCGTACGCGTCGGCCTCGGCGGGCTTGCGCACCTCGATGTCGAGACGCTCCTGCTCCACCTTCGCCTTCTCGGCGAGGGCGTCGCGCTCCTGCGTCGCGACCAGCTTCTGCTGCTCGGCCTGCGCGAGCTGCCCCGCGGCCTCCGCCTCGGCGTTGGCACGATCGGTCTCGGCCTTGATCGTGGCCTGCTTGAGGCTCAGCGCCTTCTGGCGCTCGGCGATCTGCTCGGCGGCGTCGATGCGGGCGAACTCGCTGGCGCGCGCGGTCTCGACCTCGCGGATCTCGGCGTTCTGCTTGGCGAGCGCGGCCTCCGCGCGGCCCAGGTCGGCGAGGTAGTTGGTGCCCGGCGTGGAGATGTCGGAGATGTTGAGCAGGTCGACCTGGAGGCCCTGCTCGGCGAGGTCGACCTTGGTCGCCTCGACGACCGCCTCCGACAGCGCGTTGCGGTTCGAGATGATGTCCTTGACGGGCATGTTGCCGATGATCGAGCGCAGGGAGCCCTCGAGGGACTGCTGGATGATCTCGGTCAGCGAGTTCTGCTGCGAGAGGAAGCGCTGCGCGGCGCGGCGGACGCCCTCCGGCGTCCCCGAGACCTTGAAGTTGACGCTGGCCTGGATGGCCAGCTTGATGAAGTTCGCGTCGACGCCCTCGACCACGATGCCGATCTGGCGCTGTTCGAGCGAGATCGCGAAGCCCTGCTGCAGGATCGGCCAGATGAACACGCGGCCGCCGATGACGACACGCTGGCCGCCCTCGTGCTCGCCGGATGCCACCGCTGCGGCCGACGCGCGCCCGGCGCCGCGGCCGACGATGACGAGCGCCTCGTTGGGGGCCACGCGCCGGATCCGGCTGGCGATGAAGAGGAAGACCGCCAGGACGGCGACGATGATGCCGACGACCGCGATGATGCCGGCGATGGAGGAGGGAGTGTTCATGTCTCAGTCCTTCTCAGGGTCGGTGGATGCGGGGATGGAGGCGGACGCGAGCCGTGCGACCTTCACCCGGGCGCCGTGGGATTCCACCACCCGGATGACGGTGCCGGCCGGGATCTCCTCATCGGAGTAGGCCAGCCGCGCCTCGAGCTCGTGGGGCCCGTCGAGGCTGACCTCGCCTCCGTTCGGCGTCACGCGCGTACGCGTCACGCCGGTGAGGTCGGAGGGATCGGAGGGGGTGCCGTCCTCGCTGCTCTGGAAACGGCGTACCAGCAGCTGCACGCCGATGAGCGTCACGACGCCGGCTGCCGCAGCGATCAGGTACGCGAAGCCGACCGGCCAGTCGTTGGCCAGCACCAGCAGCCCGGACGCGCCGAAGATCGTGAGACCGGCGCCGAGCCCGGTGCCGGAGAGCGCGCCGTCGAGCAGGTCGAGCAGCTCGCCGAAGAGCATCGAGATCAGCAGCAGGGCCAGCCCCACGCCGCCGATGATCAAGAAGACGATCATGATCCGCCCACCCCGCAACACATGTAAAGACTTTCATCGTTTTGAAAGCCGAGTCCCAGGAAGCCTACAGCACCGCTGGCGACGTAACAGAGCGCGGACGCCCCTCCCGCTCCGCGAGAATGAACCCATGGAGTGGCAGACATCCGCCGACACGGCCCCGTCGAGTTTCATCACGGAGGCCCAGGCGCGCTCGCTGCTCGGCAAGCCTCCGGCCAGCGGCGCGTGGAAGGAGACCGACCCGCCGGCGGGCAGGCGGTTCGCCGGGATCGGGGCGTTCGCGTTCGAGAGCGGCGAATCCCTCCCCTACGTGCGGATCGCCTACGAGACCTGGGGCGAGCTCTCTCCCGCCGGCGACAACGCCGTACTGGTGCTGCACGCGCTGACGGGCGACAGCCACGCGGTCGGGCCGGCCGGACCCGGGCAGCAGACCGCGGGCTGGTGGTCCGGGATCATCGGCCCGGGCAAGGCGATCGACACGGACCGCTGGTTCGTCGTCGTCCCGAACATGCTCGGCGGCTGCCAGGGCACCACCGGACCGGCCTCCATCGCCCCCGACGGCGCCGAGTGGGGCCCGCGCTTCCCGTTCACCACCATCCGGGACCAGGTGAACGCGCAGGCCGCGTTCACCGACGCGCTGGGCATCGACCGTTGGGCAGCCGTCGTCGGCGGCTCGATGGGCGGCATGCAGGCTCTGGAGTGGGCGGTGTCGTTCCCGGAGCGGGTCGAGCGCCTGGCGGTGCTCGCCGCTCCCCCGTTCTCGACGGCCGACCAGATCGCGCTCAACTCGGTGCAGATCGAGGCCGTACGAACCGACCCGCTGTTCCGCGGCGGCCTCTACTACGACGCCGGCGACGGCGACGGCCCCTCGCAGGGGCTGGCCCTCGCGCGCCGCATGGCCCTCCTCAACTACCGCAGCCCGTCCGAGCTCAACGCGCGCTTCGAGCGCACGTGGCAGAGCGGCATCAGCCCTCTCGGCGGCGGCGGCCGCTTCGCCGTCGAGTCCTACCTCGACTTCCACGGCAACAAGTTCACCCGGCGATTCGACGCGAACAGCTACATCACCCTGGTGCAGGCGATGAACTCGCACGACATCGGCCGCGACCGGGGAGGCGTTGCCGCCGCCCTGGCACGGGTGACCGCGCGCACGCTCGTGCTCGGGATCGACAGCGATCGCCTGTTCCCGGTCGAGGGGCAGGAGGTCATCGCCTCCCACCTGCCCGACACGATCGACGGTAGAGTTCCTGTGGTGATCCGGTCGGACTTCGGTCACGACGGGTTCCTGATCGAAGACGACGCCGTCAGCGAGCACCTGAGGCGCCTGTTCGCGTCCTGAGCGGAACGGAGGAGGATGTCGCGCATCCAGAAGGAGCGTGATCGGCTCCTCGCCGCGACGGCCCGCACCGTCGGACTGACCGCGAGCGCGACCGCCCTCGTCTGCCTCAGCATCCCGGGAACCCTGCCTCTGCCCCTCTACCTCGCCTCCCTGGTGCTCCTCGCGTGCCTGGCATACGCGCAGTTCCAGCTCGCCGGGCTCGCGCGCTCCGCGCTCTGGATGTGCGTCATCGTGGTGGCCGGCACCGCCATCATCCTGCTGAACCTCCTGCCGATGACCCCGCTCGGCCCGTCCGCGCTGAGCGCGGTGGGCGTCGTCGGCGCCGTCGGCATCGCCTGCTTGTCGGTGCAGTCGGTGACCTCCCGCTCCGGACTGGCGCTCCTGATCGCGGCCGCCGCCGTCACCGTCGCCGCTGCGGTCACGACCCTGCTCGTGACCGGGTCCCGGCTCGCCGAGCCGCTGCTGCTGATCGGCGCCGGCTGGGTCGCCCTCACCGCGACCGGCGTGTGGCTGTCACGCACCGTCCCCCGCACGCTCAAGCGCATCTCGACGATGAGCCGCGCGTACCGCGTCGAACGCCAGGCCAGCGAGACGGAGGCGCGCCGCCGCCAGGGAGCCCGGCTGCTGCACGACACGGTGCTCGCGACTCTCACATTGCTCGCCCACTCGGGTGTCGGCGTGAGCGTCGCCGCCCTGCGCGAGCAGGCGGCGGAGGACGCCGCCCTGCTGCGCCAGCTGCGCCTCGGCTTCACACCCGACCCCACGCGCTCCGGCGACTACCGGCTGAAACCGGTGGAGGAGTCGACCCTGGGCAACACGCTGGAGTCCGTGAAGCAGCGCTTCCGCCGCATGGGCCTGGAGGTCAACTGGCACGGCTCGGGGCAGGTGCTGCTGCCCAGCGATGTGCTCGACTCGTTCCTGCTCGCGCTCGGGGAGTGCCTCGAGAACGTGCGCCGTCACTCCGGCGTCAACGAGGCCCACGTGACCATCACGGATGACGAGACGACCGTGCGGGCCATGGTCACCGACGCGGGCAAGGGCTTCGACGTCGCGACCATCGAGGAGGGCCGGCTGGGCTACACGGAGTCGATCGTCGCGCGACTGCGCGACGTGGGGGGCAACGCCCGGCTCTTCTCCTCCCCCGGCAGCGGGACGACCGTGGTGCTGGAGGTCCCGAAGTGAGACGCGTCGACGAGGCCACCATGCCGCGCTCGCCGCTCGGCCGGCCGGGCGGCGACGAGCGCGACGCCCTCGGCCGCGCGCGGCTCGATCTCGGCTTCAACATCGCATCGCTGGCGCTCATCGCGTTCCTGCTCGTCCTCTTCGTGCTGAACCTGAGCGCGTATCCGGTGCTGCCGCTGGGGATCTCGGCGTGGGCGCTCATCGCGGCGACGCTCGTCGCCGCGCTCGTGCTCCGCTTCCGGCTCCCGGAGGAGCTCCCGCTCTGGCTCTTCGTCAGCGCGCTGGTGCTGTGGGCGGCCGCCGTCGCCCTCGACATCGCCGGCACCTCCTCGCGCGCCTGGGTGCCGCTGACCGCCGCGGCCGCGGTGGGACCGTCGCTCCTGCTCTGCGTGCCGGTGCGCCCGCCCCGTGACATCGTGATCGTCTCCGCAGCACTCGGGCTGGTGCTCGCCGCCGTACTGGTCGTGCGCTCCGAGGGCGATATCCGGATGCTCGGCCCGGGCGCCGTGACGATAGCGATCGCCGTCGGCCCTCCCCTGATCAGCGTGCAGATCATCCGCTCCCTGCGCACGCTCGTGCAGCTGGAGCTCGACCTCGTGCAAGTGCAGAGCACCGTGTCGTCCCCCGGCTACGCGGTCGGGATGATGGCCTCCGAGGAGCTCGCCCGTCTCGACCTCGCCGCCGAGCGCCTCCTCGACGGGGTCGCAACGGGCCGCACCCCGCTTCCGCTCGATGAGGCGACCGCCGACACCGCGGCCACCATCGCGACCGAGCTGCGCCTCCACCTCATCCAGGGCCGAAAGGAGACCTGGCTCTACCACGCCGTCACGGAGTCCGCCCTGCTCGGTCCGACCGTGATGCTCAGCGATCCGGATGGCCTCGCGGCCGGTCTGACCCGCGACCAGCGCGACGGCCTCCTCACCGCCGTCTGGCTGCTCATCAGCGACCCGGTCCGGGCGGGCGCCGGCCAGGCGCGCAGCCTGTCGCTCGACCTCTCCCGCCCCGCGGTCGAGCAGCCGGGCGCTCCCACGTCCGGCACGAGGATGACGATCTCGATCGCGACTACCGGTGTGCCGCGAAACGGGGTAGACCCCGCAGCGTGGCAAGCTATCCGTAAAGTGGGTCGATTCGTCGAGTCGTTCTCGGGCTCGACGCTCCGGATCGACATCACGACCGTCAGCGACGCCACGGCCGACCCGACCTGACCGGCCGACCGCATCAGAACCGAAGAGAGGCTGCTCGTGAGCGAGGCTCCCCCCATCAGAATCGCCATCGTGGACGATCACAAGATGCTGCTCGGTGCTCTGACAGAATGGATCCGCAACGCCGCGGACGACATCAACATGGTCGCGGCCGTCGCCAGCTGGCCCGAGCTGCTGACCCATCCGGAGTTCCCGGTGGACGTGGTGCTGCTCGACCTCGATCTCAAAGACAACATCCCCGTCTCGCTCAAACTGTCGACCCTCAAGACGACCGGCGTGCGCACCGTGCTCATGAGCACGTACTCCGAGCCCGCCGTGGTGCGCGAGGCCCTCGCCGCCGGTGCGCTCGGCTACCTCGTGAAGAGCGAGGATGCCGAGATGATCGTCGAGGCGATCCGCGCCGCCAGCACCGGCGAGTCGTTCATCTCGGCAGAGCTCGACCTGGCGCTCAACGCCGGCGAGGTCGGGGGCGCGCCCAAGCTGAGCGCCCAGGAGCGTCGGGTCATGGCTCTCTACGGCGCGGGCGAACCCGTGAAGGCGGTCGCGTTCCAGCTCGGCATCTCGGACGAGACCGCCAAGAGCTACCTCAAGCGCATCCGCGAGAAGTACCGTGTGGCCGGCTACGACGTCGGCACCAAGGTCGCCCTGCGCAAGCGCGCCATCCAGGACGGCATCCTGCTCCAGAACGACTGACCCTCGGACCGGGCGCCCCGTTCCGCCGTCACGGCGCTCAGTCGATCGGGACCGTGGGACGCTGCGCGTGCACGACGCCGGTGTCCACCCCGCGGTGGACGCGGGAGCGATCGATGCCGAACGAGATCACTGCGAGGACGATGCCCGCGACAGCGAGCACCGCGCCCACGGCGACCGGCGACAGATAGCCGAGACCGGCGGCGATCGTCAGGCCGCCGAGGGCCGCGCCCGACGCGTTGGCGATGTTGAGCGCCGAGTGGTTGAGCGCCGCCGCGATCGACTGGCTGTCGTGCGCGACGTCCATCAGACGGGTCTGGATGGTCGGCGACAGCGCCGAGGCCGCCGCCGCGATCACGAACACCGAGATCAGCAGCCCGGCGAGCGTCGCCGCCGAGAAGAACAATGCCGCCAATCCGACCAGAAGCACGGCGAAGAACAGCATCATGCTGCGCTCGACGCTGTGGTCCGCCATCCGGCCGCCCAGGATGTTGCCGACGGTCATGCCGATGCCGATCAGGATGAGCACCAGGGGCACCGCGGACTCGGACAGCCCGGTGACTGTCGTCACCATCGGGGAGATGTACGTGTAGACCGCGAAGAATCCGCCGAATCCGATCGCACCGATCAGCAGCGCGAGCCAGACCTGCAGGCGCCCGAACGCGCGGAGCTCGTTGCGCAGGGTCGCCTTCGGGTCGCCGGCCTGCCATGGCACCAGGAAGGCGACGGCGGCGAACGTCAGCGCGAAGATCGCCGCGACCACGAGGTAGGCGATGCGCCAGTTCGTCGTCTGGCCCACCCACGTGATGAACGGGACGCCGATCACATTGGCGATCGTGAGCCCGGAGAGCACGAAGGCCACGCCCTGCCCGCGTTTGCCCGGCCCCATGAGCGACGCCGCGACGAGCGACGCGATGCCGAAGTAGGCGCCGTGGGGCAGGGCGGAGACGAATCGGGCGACCAGCACCGTCCCGAACGTCGGAGCGAGGGCGGAGGCGATCGTGCCGAGCGTGAACGCGACCAGCAGCCAGAGGAGCAGCCTCTTGCGCGGCAGCCGCGCCGCGACGGCCGCGATGGTGGGCGCGCCGACGACGACGCCCAGCGCGTACGCCGAGATGATCCATCCCGCTTGCGCGATCGCGTCGGTGGACGACGCGGCGTACAGCTGCGGCAGGAGGTCGTGCGCGATATTGGGCAGCAGCCCCATCGCGACGAACTCGGTGGAGCCGATGCCGAACCCGCCGAGGGCGAGGGCCAGCAGCGCAAGACGAGTACGGGCCGACGACAGCTGCGTCGGCCCGTCGATTCCGGGATTCACTCCGACAGCATATATCGAATCGTTTCGACCCGACGTACACACCTTGAGGTTCACGTGGTTGCGCTCACGACGCCGGGATAGGCGCAATAACGTGAACCTCGGCGGACGGGAGCCCTACTGGGCGTCGAGCGCGGCCTCGAGGCGCTCCAGCTTGCCGTCGAGCTCGCCGGTGTGACCGGGGCGGATGTCCGCCTTCAGCACGAGGGAGACGCGGGAGCCGTAGGCGCCGACGGCCTCGGTGGCGCGCTTGACGACATCCATCACCTCGTCCCACTCCCCCTCGATCTCGGTGAACATCGACGAGGTGCGGTTGGGGAGGCCCGATTCGCGGACGACGCGGACGGCGGCGGCGACAGCGTCGTGCACGGAATCGGAACCGCCCGGGCCGCCGCTCGGTGCGACGGAGAACGCGACGATCATGGTGTCTCCTCTCGTAGTGCCGCTCCTGCCACCGGGGCGACGGGAGCGCGGAACGGCCAGACGCGGGTCGGGACGGTGTCGTACACGGCCTCGGCGGCGTGACGCGTCCGCCACAGCGCTGCGATCGCCCAGCCCAGGATCACGAAGTACATCAGATTGCGCACCGTCAGCACGGCGACGAGGCCCGGATCGGGGATGAGCAGCCAGTCGTACAGGAAAGGGTAGAAGACCTGGGTCAGCCCGGCCGTGATCAGGACGAGGATCGCGGGGGTGCGGAAGCCCTTGCCCTGGTAGACCAGCCCGATCACGATCGGGGCGGCCAGCCACGTGACGTACTGCGGCGACCCGACCTTGTTGAACGCGATCAGTGCCGTGACGATGGCGAGCGACAGCTCGGGCAGAATCCGCGTGTACGGCGTCCCGCGGTGGAGCGCGCGCACGCCGAGCAGGGCGACCACCACCCCGGTGATCGCGAGCAGCGGGTTCATCAGGGAGCCCGCGAGCTCTGTGCCGGCTCCACTCACCTGGAACGTGACGAGCTCTCGGTCGTAGTACACGGCAGCACCCGGCACGTGGAAGGCGGCCTGCCACATCCAGAAGGTGCTGATCGGCGCCTCGATCTGGATGCCACGACCGGTCTGCATCGCGATGAAGCTCGCCAGGTGCATCCCGGCTCCGAAGATCAGCGGGACGGCGACGATGACGGCGGTGGTCACGAGGGCGACCACGACGATGTGCCAGCGGCTCTTGAGCGCGACGACCGCGGAGACGAGCACGGCGGCGGGCCACACCTTGATCCACGTGGCGACCGTCAGCACGACGACCGCAGCGCGCTCGTGCACGGCGAGCCACAGCAGTCCGACGATGGCAAGCGCGGCGGCGACCGAGTCGAGCCGGCCGACGGCTACCGGGCCGAGCAGAAGCAGGAAGCCCAGCCACCACCACGCGGCGACGATGCGGCGCCGGTCACGGCCGACGACGAGCGCGGCGAAGGCGGCCGCGTCGAGCAGCAGGACGAGGGTGAGCCAGCCGCCCACGTAGTTGTCCGCCCCGAGCAGCAGCGGCAGCATGATGGGCACCAGCGCCCCGAAGGGGTACACCCAATCGGCGTTCACCCCGACGATCTCGGTCCCCTGGGCGGCCATCAGCGCCCACGGCTTGTAGACGAAGTACACGTCGCCGAGGCCCTTGCCCTGGTGCAGGGCGAGCGCCCCGATGACGAGGTGGACGAGCAGGAACCCGATCCAGAGCGCCAGCGCATGGGAGAGCGCCCGGCGGAGGCCGCCGGGGGCGGATTCCGGAGTCGTCGACGCCGATATCGGCGGCGCGTCCATCCCCATGCCGCTCATCCTAGGGGATGCCTCAGGCTCCGCCCCTGGGAGCACGGCCGCGCTCCCTGAGAAGATCGCGGATCACGGCGGGGACGGCCTCGGCGATGTCGAGGGCGACGATGGGGCCGCCGTCGGAGGCACGCTCCCCCGCGCGCCCGTGCACCCACGCGGCGGTGGCGGCGAGCGCGGCGAGGGCCTCGTGACCGCCCGATCCGATCTCGTCGGCGTGGGTGGCGAGCAGCGCACCGAGGATGCCGCCCAGCACATCCCCACTGCCCGCGGTCGCGAGCCAGGCCGGTCCGGCGCTCACCGTATAACGGGAGCCGGACGGCACGGCAATGTGCGTGGTGTGCCCCTTGAGGAGCACAGTGACCCCCAGGCTGCGGGCGGCGCGCTCCGCCCATGCGGCCGGGTCTGCGGCGATCTCGGCGGCGGTGACCGCATCGGAGTCGTCGTCGGCACGGGCCGCGAGCATTCCGGCCAGTTCCCGGTAGTGCGGTGTGACGACGACCGGCGCGGAGGAGGAGCGCACCAGGTCGAGCGCCCCCGCGTCCACGACGACGGGCGTGCCGTCGGCGAGCGCCGCGCGCAGCCGCAGGAGGTCGTCGGAGGGAGGCGCGCTCGCGTCCATCCCCGAGCCGATCAGCCAGGCCTGTACGCGTCCGCCCGCCGACACCGTCTCCGGGCGGCGCCGCAGCACCTCCTCCGCCGGCCGCGGCGCGCCGAGGTAGCGGACCATCCCCACCCCCGTGCGAGCGGCGGCCTCGACGCCCAGCACGGCCGCGCCCGGGTAGCGGTCGGAGCCGGTGACGACCCCGAGCACCCCGCGGGAGTATTTGTCGCTGTCCTCCGCCGGGACGGCGATCCATCCCGCGGAGTCCGCCTCGCCCCACTGCCGAACCTGCGTCCCGCGCACCTCGTTCATCGCACCTCCACCCCTCAACGATAGGTTCTCCTCCCGCGATAGGTTGAAGTCATGGGCATCCACATCCCCGGCAGGGTCGTCGTCTTCGACTACGGCGAGGTCATCTCGGTCACACCGTCGGAGGAGGACCGCGCCGCCCTGGTGGAGCTGGCCGGCGGCGACGGCGAGGTCTTCTGGCCCGCGTACTGGCGGCACCGGCACGATCTCGACCAGGGCACCCTCGGAATCCAGCAGTACTGGCGCGGCATCGAACGCGAGCTCGGCGAGCAGTGGGAGGACGAGCGGGTGCACCGGCTGTGGCTGGCCGATTTCCGCAGCTGGCTCACCATCGACCCCGGCACGCTCGAGGTGCTGCTCGACCTCCGGGCGGGCGGCACGCGACTGGCGCTTCTCTCGAACGCGGGGCGCGACTTCGGCTCCTACTTCCGCCACGGGACGCTCGGCGACCTGTTCGAGCAGGTGTTCGTCAGCGGCGAGCTCGGGACGATCAAGCCCGACGCGGCGATCTTCCGGCACGTGCTGGAGGCCCTCGATGTGACGGCCGAGCAGGCGGTCTTCATCGACAACAAGGAGGAGAATGTGCGCGGCGCGGAGGCGGTCGGCATCGCCGGCCACGTCTTCACGACGGCGGCGGATCTCCGGGCATATCTCGAGACCCTGGCGGCTTAGTACAGACGATGACTTCTCTCTTCGATCCCTTCACCGTGCGCGGCGTGACCGCCCGCAACCGCCTGTGGACGTCCCCGATGTGCCAATACTCGGTGCTCGACCACTCGGGCGTCCCGCAGCAGTGGCACCTCGTGCATCTCGGCTCGATCGCCGCCGGCGGCAGCGGCATCGTCTTCACGGAGGCGACTGCTGTCAGTCCCGAAGGCCGCATCTCGCCGCGCGACACCGGCATCTGGACGGACGAGCAGGCGGGCGCCTGGCGCCCGATCGTCGACTTCGTCGCATCGCAGGGGGCCGTTCCCGGCATCCAGCTCGCCCACGCCGGCCGCAAGGCGTCGAGCTGGCCCGCCTGGGGCTTCGAGGACCGCACGGGGTCCGTCCCCGTCGCCGAGGGCGGCTGGCCGACGGTGGCCCCCTCCGCCGAGGCCTTCGGCGACCTGGACGTGCCGGGCGCCCTCGACCTCGCCGGCATCGAGAAGATCGTGGACGATTTCCGCGCCGGCGCGCGCCGCGCCGTCGACGCCGGCTTCCGCATCCTGGAGCTGCACGCCGCGCACGGCTACCTCCTCCACCAGTTCCTCTCCCCGCTCGCCAACCACCGTGAGGACGAGTACGGCGGCTCCCTCGAGAATCGCGCCCGGCTGCTGCTGCGCATCGTCGCCGCGGTGCGCGAGGAGGTGGGCGACGGCGTCCCCCTGTTCGTCCGTTTCTCCGGTAGCGACTGGACGCCGGGAGGCTGGGACGAACAGCAGACCGCGACCGTCGCCGGCTGGGCGCAGGAGGCCGGGGCCGACTTCTTCGACATCTCCTCCGGTGGCATCCAGACCGGCATCCGAATCCCCCTCGGCCCGGGCTACCAGGTCCCGTTCGCCGAGCACGTCCGCGCCTCCGCCGAGGTGGACGTGAGCGCGGTCGGTCTCATCACCACGCCGCAGCAGGCGGCGGACATCGTCGAGAGCGGCGCCGCGGACGCGGTCATGCTCGCCCGCGAGATCCTGCGCGACCCGCATTTCCCTCTGCGGGCCGCGCACGAGCTCGGCGTGGACATCGACTACTGGCCCGCGCAGTACCTGCGCGCGCAGTGGCGGCGCTGAGGTCTACGACCTCCGTGTCGCGTCCTGCACTTCGCCGACGAGCTCCTCGATGATGTCTTCGAGGAACAGCACCCCGGCCGTCTCGCCCTCGGCGTCGACGACGCGGGCCAGGTGGCTGCCCGAGCGGCGCATCGTCGCGAGGGCGTCCTCCAGATCGCTGTCGATGAAGACCGTGACGAGCCGGCGTACCCGCTTGGCGGGCACGGGGAGCTCGAAGCCGGTCTCCTCGAGGTCGAGCACGTCCTTGAGGTGCAGGTAGCCGGTGGGCTCGCCGTCGGCGTCCGGGACCACGTAGCGCGAGAAGCCGTGCTTGGTCACGGCGCGCTCGACATCGGCCGGGGTGGGCGACGCGGGCAGGGAGACCAGCGTCTCCGGCAGCACCATGACGTCGCGCACCTTCTTCTCGGTGAACTCGAACGCCGCGGTGAGCGCGCCGGTGCGGTCCATGAGGACGCCCTCGCGCGTCGACTGGCTCACGATCGTCGCGACCTCGTCGAGCGTGAAGGTGCTCGCCGCCTCGTCCTTAGGCTCGACGCGGAAGAGGCGCAGCACGCCGTTCGCCGTCGCGTTCAGGGCGACGATGATCGGGCGCACGGCCCGGCCGACGGCGACCAGCGGCGGGGCGAGGAGCAGCGCGGCGCGGTCGGGCATCGAGAACGAGATGTTCTTCGGCACCATCTCGCCGAACACCACGTGCAGGAACGACACGAGCACCAGCGTCACGATGAACGCGACGGTGCCGATGACCTCCTCCGACCATCCGGTCGCGTGGAGGGGCACCTCCAGCAGGTGGTGGATGGCCGGCTCGGACACGTTCAGGATGAGCAGCGAGCAGACCGTGATGCCGAGCTGTGTGGTCGCGAGCATGAGCGTCGCGTGCTCCATGGCGTAGAGCGCGGTCTTGGCACTGCGCTTTCCGCGCTCGGCCAGCGGCTCGATCTGCGAGCGGCGCGCGGAGATGACGGCGAACTCGGCGCCGACGAAGAAGGCGTTGACCAGCAGCAGGATCACCAGCCAGAGGATTCCCACCCAGTCACTCATGGCGAGCCCCCTCTCCGCCCGGGGCGGGGGCCGGGTCCGGCGTGTACCGGATGCGGTCGACGCGCCGCCCCTCCAGGCGCTCGACGCGCAGCGTCCCGCCCTCGATCGCCACCTCGTCGCCCACCTTCGGCAGACGGCCGAGCTCGTTCATGACGAACCCGGCGACGGTCTCGTACGGGCCCTCCTCGGGGACGGTCACACCCGCGCGTTCCTCGAGCTCGTCGGGGCGCAGGATGCCGGGGAAGGTGATGGAGCCGCGGCCGCGTACGACGCCCGCGCGGGTGCGGTCGTGCTCGTCGGCGACCTCGCCCACGATCTCCTCCACGAGGTCCTCGAGGGTGGCGATCCCGGAGGTTCCGCCGTATTCGTCGACGACGACGGCCATCTGGTAGCCGCGGCCTCGCAGCTCGCCGAGGAGCGTCTCGAGGCTCATGGTCTCGGGAACACGGAGCGCGTCGGTCTGCAGAGCCGAGACGGGCACTTTGGCGCGTCGCTCTCGCGGCACCGCGACCGCCTGCTTGACGTGCACGAACCCGACGACGTCGTCGACGTCTTCGTCCACCACCGGGAAGCGCGAGAAGCCCGATGTCCTCGCCAGCCCGATGACCGCCTGGGCCGGATCGGTGCGGCGCACGGTCTCTATCCGGGGGCGCGGCGTCATCACGTCGGAGGCGGTGCGGGTGGAGAACGCGAGGGTGCGGCTGAGGAGAGTCGCGGTGTCGGCCTCCAGCACGCCGGCACTCGCCGAGCGGCGCACCAGGGAGGACAGTTCCTCGGCCGTGCGGGCGCCGGAGAGCTCCTCCTTCGGCTCGATGCCGAGCAGGCGGAGGAAGCCGTTCGCCGTGCCGTTCAGGAGCGCGATGAAGGGGCGGAACACGGTCGTGAACACCGTCTGGAACGGGATGACGAGCTTCGCCGTGGCGAGCGGGAGCGCGAGTGCGAAGTTCTTGGGCACCAGCTCGCCGAGGATCATCGAGAGCAGCGTCGCGACCAGGATGGCCACGATCGTCGCGATCGGCGTCACCGCTGCACCGGGGAGCCCGAGCGCGAGTAGGGGCCCGCGCAGGAGCGAGCTGATCGCCGGCTCCATCGTGTAGCCGGTCAGCAGCGTCGTCAGTGTGATGCCGAGCTGCGCACTGGAAAGGTGCGTCGAGGTGATCTTCAGCGCCGCGATCGTCATGCCGAGGCGGGACTCGCCGCGGGCGCGCCGCGCTTCGAGGTCACCGCGGTCGAGGTTCACCAGCGCGAACTCACTCGCGACGAAGAGGCCGGTGCCGATGGTCAGCAGCAATCCGACGCCGAGCAGGAGCCACTCAGTGAGCACGGTGGTCACCCCGCTCGCGCCGTGACGGCGGATTCGGGAACTGGAATGGGCTACAAGAGGGAGGGTCGTCCATTTCCCGGCAAGTATACCGACGGGATCCGCGCGGACCGGGGCGGATCCGGGGCGGATTCCCAGCGTTCCCCTTAGCCGGGCGTAGTGCTCCCGCAGTGCTGCCGGCTGAGGCGACCGGAACCCTTGTGCGCCGCCGGCTCCTAGGCCCGCGCCGCGAGCATCGACTCCATCAGCTCGATCTCGGATGTCTGACTCGCGACCACGCCCTGGGCGAATGTCCGCACCGTCGCGTCCTCGCTGCGCGCGAGCCGCGGTGGTGGGCGATCATCAGCGTGAGGAAGAGCCGCTCGGCATCGACGCCGGTCGCGGCGCGGAGCTGCGCGAGCTGCTCGGGCGTCGCGAGTCCCGGCATCGGCTCCCCGGGTCGGTGCGCGCCGCTGTCGTGCTCGTGGGACCCTGCGGTGGCCCCGACCGTCGCCGGCCGCGTCATCCAGGTCATCGACGGCTCGGACGCGGCCTGCGGCAGTCGCCAGCCCGTCAGCCAGCCGTAGAGCTGTCCGGCCTGCTGGCTCTGCGCCGTCGCGATGTCGTACGCGAGGAGGCGCGTCTCGGGGTCGCCGGTGCGGTCGCGCACGATCATCGCCAGCTCGACGCCCTGCTGATGGTGCTCCTGCATGTCGCGGGCGAATCCGGCCTCGGCGCTGGTCGTCCCCGGAGTCCGGGGCGCACCGACGCTCAACCGCCCCGCGGAGAAGGCGAGCACCGCCACGACCGCGACGACCACCAGACCCGCGAGCGCGATCGGCCACGCCCGTCCCGGCGCGCGGCTCATCGGCTAGGAGACCTTGCCGGGAGCGTCGTACGCGCCCGTGCAGGACGCGCCCGGCTCCGGCACGGACGAGCTCTGCCAGTACGCCTCGAAGAACTTCGCGATACGCGGGTCGTCCGCCTCCTGCACCTGGAGCTGGACGTTCCATCCGCTCAGCACGATCGGGGCCGGGAGGCCGTCGTACGGCGACAGCACCGCGTACGTGCGCGGCAGCTTGGTCTTCAGCAGGTCGAGCTGCTCCGTCGAGAGGTCGGGCGAATAGGTCACCCAGATCGCGCCGTGCTCGAGCGAGTGGACGGCGTTCTCGTTCGGCACCGGCTGGGTGTAGACGCCGCAGTTGAGCCACATCGGGTTGTGCTCACCACCGGCCGGCGGGTTCTGCGGGTAGTCGACGGCTCCGGTCACGTGACCCGCCGTGTTGTCGAACGTCTTCACTCCCTCGATGGAGATGCTCTTGCCGCCGGCCTCGTAGGTGGCCGCCTTGGGCGCGGTCACGATGATCGTGGTGATGAGCGCGGCGACGGCGACCGCACCGACGACGGCCGACCCGATCCCGATCCAGCGGTTGCGCTTGCGGCGCGCCTGCTCCTTCTTGAACTGCTCCAGCTTGGCCGCGCGGGCCTCTGCCTGCTTCTGCTTGCGGTTCGGGGCGGACGGGGATGGGGTCACGGGTGGGCCTCATTTCGACGTGGAGCGGCGCTCCGACGGGGGTGGGGTCATCAGGGGCAACCCGCAGCCGGGCGACCGACATTCCGCCGGGCCGGCGCTCACAGCGTCTTGCCAGCCGCGCCCGCTCCGACCTCGCCTACCAGCTGACCGGCAGCGCCTTGCCCTCCTCGTAGCCGGCGGCCGACTGGATACCGACCAGGGCGCGCTCATGGAACTCCTCGACGCTGCGGGCGCCCGCGTAGGTGAAGGAGCTGCGGACGCCCGTGGTGATCATGTCGAGGAGGTCCTCGACCGACGGGCGCAGGGGGTCGAGGTAGATGCGGGAGCTCGAGATGCCTTCGGCGAAGAGGGTCTTGCGCGCGAGCTCGTAGGCGTCGAGGCGCTCGAAGCGGCCGTTGACCGCCTTGGTGCTCGCCATCCCCCAGCTCTCCTTGTAGAGGGCGCCGTTCGCATCGCGGTCGAGCGCGCCCGGGGCTTCGATGGTCCCGGCGAACCAGGAGCCGATCATGACCGAGGCACCTCCCGCGGCGAGGGCGAGCGCGACATCGCGCGGGTAGCGCACGCCGCCGTCGGCCCACACGTGGGCGCCGAGCTCGCGTGCCGTCTCGCTCGTCTCGAGCACGGCGGAGAACTGCGGGCGGCCGACCGCGGTCATCATGCGCGTGGTGCACATGGCGCCGGGGCCCACACCGACCTTCAGGATGTCCGCCCCCGCGGCGACGAGATCGCGAACGGCCTGCTCGGTGACGACGTTGCCGGCGACGATGGGCAGCCCGAGGCCGAGTCCCTTGACGGTGTGCAGGGCACGACGCATGCCGTCCTGGTCGCCGTGGGCGGTGTCGATGACGAGCACGTCGACACCGGCGGCGGCGAGCGCCTTCGCCTTGCCCGCGACATCGCCGTTGATGCCGACGGCGGCGGCGACGCGCAACCGGCCGGAAGCGTCGACGGCGGGCGTGTAGATGGTGGAGCGCAAGGCGCTCTTCTTGCTCAGGGTGCCCACGAGGCGGCCGTGGTCCAGGACCGGGGCGAACTCGAGGCCGGCGGCGTCCATCACCGCGAACGCGGAGCGGCCGTCGGCGAGGTCCTCGGCGTCGAGGGAGGTCAGGGTGCCGTGGAGCAGGTCGCCGATCCGCGCGTCGGGAAGCGCCGAGCCGAGCTGCACGGCGGCGAGGCAGCCGAGGAACTCCCCCGACTGGTCGTGCACGACGATGCCGTGCCCCTCGACGGCGGGGATGCGGCGGAGCACGTCTGCGACGGTCTCCTCCGGGGCGGCCGGATACGGGGTGTCGAACGCGACCGGCTGGGCCTTCACCCAGCGGATCGCCTCGTCGAGGTCCTGCAGGTGCATGTCCTGCGGGAGCACCCCGAGACCGCCGCGCCGGGCGAGCGTCGCGGCGAGACGCTTGCCGGTCACCGAGTTCATGTTCGCCGACACGATCGGGATGGTCGCCCCGGTGCCGTCGCCCGGCGCCAGCGAGACGTCGAGCCGGCTCGTCACGTCCGATCGGGAGGGGACGAGGAAGACGTCGGAGTAGGTGAGGTCGTGGCGTGGCGTCGTTCCATAGAACTGCATGGGAATAACGGTATCGCCCCCGGCTGGGCGACTGCACGGATGCGCCGATGGGATTAGGCTTGATGCTCGGATGGAAGCGGGTGGCCACAAGCCGCCCGGACGGACGAAATCAATGGAGAGAGTGGGCGATCGGCTGTGTCGAGCCAATTGACCGGAGTGGGAACCGACGACGGATCGTCGGGCGAGTTCGGAGCCAACGAATGGCTCGTCGACGAGCTGTACGAACAGTTCGTCAAGGACAGGAACTCGGTCGACAAGTCCTGGTGGCCGATCCTCGAGAGCTACCGGCCCTCGGTCGCGGAGGGCGACGGCGAGGCTTCGATCCCCTCCCCCGACGAGACCCCCGCACCGACCCCCTCCGAACCGGTCGCGCCGACCCCGAGCGAGCCGACCGCCCCGAGCCCGGCCGAGCCCGCCGTCCCCGCACCGTCCGAGCCGACGACCCCGTCCGACGCCCATCCCATGACCACACCGATCCCCGTGATCGGCAGCCAGCCCGTCGCACGCACCACGTCGGTGGCGCCGAAGCCCGCGCCCGTTCCGGCCGACGCCCCCGTCACCTCCCCCAACGCCGTCGTCGGCGACGGCGAGGAGGCGGAGGACAAGGTCACTCCGCTGCGCGGCATGGCGAAGTCGCTCGCCACGAACATGGACGCCTCCCTCACGGTCCCGACCGCGACCAGCGTCCGCACCATCCCGGCGAAGCTGATGATCGACAACCGCATCGTCATCAACAACCACCTCAAGCGCGCCCGCGGCGGCAAGGTCTCGTTCACCCACCTCATCGGCTGGGCGCTGATCAAGGCCCTCAAGGAGTTCCCGAGCCAGAACGTCTACTACGACGAGGTCGACGGCAAGCCGTCGGTCGTGGCCCCCGCGCACATCAACCTCGGCATCGCGATCGACATCCCGAAGCCCGACGGCAGCCGTGCCCTGCTCGTCCCGAGCATCAAGCGGGCCGACACCATGCACTTCGGCGACTATCTGACCGCGTACGAAGAGCTGGTGCAGAAGGCGCGCTCCAACAAGCTGACCGCCGGCGACTTCGCCGGGACCACGATCTCCCTGACGAACCCGGGCGGCATCGGCACCGTGCATTCGGTGCCCCGCCTGATGAAGGGGCAGGGCGCGATCATCGGCGCCGGCGCCCTCGAGTACCCGGCCGAGTTCCAGGGCTCGAGCGAGAAGACCCTCGCCAGCCTGGCGATCGGCAAGACGATCACGCTCACGAGCACCTACGACCACCGCGTCATCCAGGGCGCCGGTTCCGGCGAGTTCCTGAAGATCGTGCACGAGCTGCTCATCGGCAAGCGGAGCTTCTACGAGGACATCTTCGCCGAGCTGCGCATCCCGTACGCGCCGATCCGCTGGAACCCGGACATCAGCGTCGACCTCGCCAGCGCCGTCGACAAGACCGCCCGGGTGCAGGAGCTCATCAATTCGTTCCGGGTGCGCGGCCACCTCATGGCCGACATCGATCCGCTCGAGTACAAGCAGCGATCGCACCCCGACCTCGAGATCGAGACGCACGGTCTCACCTTCTGGGACCTCGACCGCGAGTTCGTCACCGGCCAGTTCGGCGACAAGCGCACGATGAAGCTGCGCGACATCCTCGGCGTGCTGCGCGACTCGTACTGCCGGACGGTCGGCATCGAGTACATGCACATCCAGGACCCGGCCCAGCGCAAGTGGTTCCAGGACAAGCTCGAACGCGCCTACGAGAAGCCGACCCACGACGAGCAGCTGCGCATCCTCGGCAAGCTCAACGAGGCGGAGGCGTTCGAGACCTTCCTGCAGACGAAGTACGTGGGTCAGAAGCGGTTCAGCCTCGAGGGCGGCGAGTCCACCATCGCACTCCTCGACACGATCCTGCAGGGCGCGGCGGAGGCGGGGCTCGACGAGGCCGCCATCGGCATGGCCCACCGCGGCCGCCTCAACGTGCTGACCAACATCGCGGGCAAGACCTACGGCCAGATCTTCCGCGAGTTCGAGGGCACGCAGGATCCGCGTACGGTCCAGGGCTCGGGCGACGTCAAGTACCACCTCGGCACCGAGGGCACCTTCAAGGGCTCGGGCGGCGAGGAGATCGCTGTCTACCTGGCCGCGAACCCGTCACACCTGGAGGCCGTCGACGGCGTGCTCGAGGGCATCGTCCGCGCCAAGCAGGACCGCCGACCCGCCGGGACCTTCCTCACGTTGCCGATCCTCATCCACGGCGACGCCGCGATGGCGGGCCAGGGCATCGTCGTCGAGCAGATGCAGATGTCGCAGCTGCGCGCCTACCGCACCGGCGGCACCATCCACGTCAACATCAACAACCAGGTCGGCTTCACCACCCCTCCCGGCGAGGGCCGCACGTCGGTGTACTCGACCGACGTCGCGAAGACCATCCAGGCGCCGATCTTCCACGTGAACGGTGACGACCCGGAGGCCGTCGTCCGCGTCGCCCAGGTGGCGTTCGAGTACCGCCAGGAGTTCAAGCGCGACGTCGTCATCGACCTCATCTGCTACCGCCGCCGCGGTCACAACGAGGGCGACGACCCGTCGATGACGCAGCCGCTCATGTACAACCTGATCGAGGCTAAGCGCTCCGTGCGCCGCCTCTACACCGAGGCCCTCGTCGGCCGCGGCGACATCACCGAGGAAGAGTACGAGCAGGCGCACCGCGACTTCCAGGAGCGCCTGGAGCGCGCCTTCATGGAGACGCACGCGGCGCAGACCAACTCGACCCCGATCGTGACCGCCGACGGCGTCGCGGCCGGACTCGAGGCGCCGAACGCGCAGCAGAACGACGACAATGTCGGGGAGCCGGAGAGCACCGCCGTCTCGGAGCAGGTCATCCAGCTCATCGGCGACGCGTTCAACAACCCGCCCGCGGGCTTCACCGTGCACCCCAAGCTCCAGCAGCTGCTCAACAAGCGCAGCGACATGAGCCGCAACGGCGGTGTGGACTGGGGTTTCGGCGAGCTGCTCGCCCTCGGTTCCGTGCTCCTCGAGGGCACCCCGGTGCGCCTCGCCGGCCAGGACGCCCGCCGCGGGACGTTCGTGCAGCGCCACGCCGTGCTGCACGACCGCTCGAACGGCCAGGAGTGGCTGCCGCTCGCGAACCTCAGCGACAACCAGGCCCGGTTCTGGATCTACGACTCGCTGCTGAGCGAGTACGCCGCGATGGGATTCGAGTACGGCTACTCGGTCGAGCGCGCGGACGCCCTCGTGCTGTGGGAGGCCCAGTTCGGCGACTTCGCCAACGGCGCGCAGATCATCATCGACGAGTTCATCTCGTCGGCCGAGCAGAAGTGGGGTCAGCGCTCGTCGCTCGTCCTGCTCCTTCCGCACGGCTACGAGGGCCAGGGACCGGACCACTCCAGTGCCCGCATCGAGCGGTACCTGCAGCTGTGCGCCGAGAACAACATGACCGTCGCCCGCCCGTCGACCCCGGCGTCGTACTTCCACCTGCTGCGTCGTCAGGCGTACGCCCGCCCGCGCCGTCCGCTCGTGGTCTTCACTCCGAAGGCGATGCTGCGGCTGCGCGGTGCGACCAGTGACGTCGCGGACTTCACCAACGGCAAGTTCGAGCCGGTCATCGACGACGCCCGCATCTCCGACAAGGGCGCCGTCAAGCGTGTGCTCCTGATGGCGGGCAAGCTCTACTACGACCTCCTCAACGAGCTCGACAAGAATCCCAACCCGGAGATCGCCCTCGTCCGCGTGGAGCAGTACTACCCGCTGCCCGGGGCCGAACTCAAGGCGGTCGTCGACTCCTACCCCAACGCCGAGCTGGTGTGGGTGCAGGACGAGCCCGAGAACCAGGGCGCGTGGCCGTACATGATCCTGGAGACCTCCAAGCTGGGCCCGCGCCCGCTCGGCGTCGTCTCCCGCCCGCCGTCGGCCTCCCCGGCCGCCGGCTCGGCGAAGCGCCACGCGCAGGAGCAGTCGGTGCTCATCCAGCGTGCGCTGACGCTCTAGCGCACGGACGGTGTGCGAGGCCGGTCGGACCTTCGGGTGCGGCCGGCCTCCGTCGTTCACGCACCCCTGCCGCCTGGGGCCTGTTGCCGGGCGCGCTCTCGGGCGTACGTTGTGGCCATGACCGTGCTGACCACCCACCGCCTCGGCGAGCCCTGTTGGGTCGACCTCGCATCCTCCGACGTCCCCCGCGCGCTCGCGTTCTACACGTCCCTGTTCGGCTGGACCGCCGACGAGGCCGGTGAGGAGTACGGCGGGTACGTCACCCTCCGCAAGGACGGCCGCACCGTCGCCGGGCTCGGCCCCGCGATGCCGGGCGCGCAGCCCGATGCGTGGCTCACGTACCTGCTGGTCGAGGACTCCGACGCGGCCGAGCGCGATGCCGTCGACAACGGCGCGCACGCGCTGGCGCCGACGATGGAAGTGGGCGACCAGGGCCGTCTCGCGGTGATCGCGGACCCCGGCGGCGCGGTCGTCGGGCTGTGGGAACCGGAGCAGCACCGCGGCTT
Source organism: Leifsonia sp. ZF2019 (assembly GCF_019924635.1). NCBI lineage: Bacteria > Bacillati > Actinomycetota > Actinomycetes > Micrococcales > Microbacteriaceae > Leifsonia > Leifsonia sp. ZF2019. The sequence goes on along the minus strand of NZ_CP065037.1, from coordinate 1,276,711 downwards.
CGAGCTTGTCGCGGAGGTGGGCGGCATCGCCTGGCATGAGCTCTATGCGCGCGCCTACCCCGCGCAGGTCGACTTCTACACGCGGGTCTTCGGGTGGCAGACCCAAGTGCTCGGCGACACGGCAGACTTCCGCTATTCCACGTTCGGCGACCCGGAGATGCCAGCGGGCGGGATCTACGACGCCGACGGGATGCTGCCGCCCGGCGTGCCATCGCACTGGGTCGTGTACTTCGGCGTCGCCGATGCGGACGCCGCCTCGCAGCGGGTCGCCGAACTCGGCGGCACGATCGTGCGGGATCCGTGGGACAGCGAGTTCGGCCGTTTCGCGCAGGCGACCGACCCGCTCGGCGCGCTCTTCTTCCTCCACCAGGTGCGCTGACCGACCGTCGCGGCCCGCCGTCTGCGCCCGCGTCAGGCTCGCGGTCGGAGGCCGTCCACGAGCAGGTCGAGCAGGCGCGCGATCTGGGCCGTGTCCGCGGTACTCCGCGTGGCGAGGAAGACGCCGACGAGCGCGGTCGTGACGTCGTCGGCCTCGAGGTCGCCCCGTAGTGCCCCGGTCGCCGCCCCCGCCTCGAGGAAGCGCGCGATCACACTGTTCACGCGCTCGCGGGTGTGGAGGGTGTTGGCCGCGTCCGCGAGTGCGCCGGCTCGCAGCGACTCGGCCATGCCGCGTTTGGTCGTCACGAACCCGGCGTAGCGGTCCAGCCAGCTGCGGAGTGCCGCATCGGCGGGCACGGCGTCGAGGTGGTCCTCCGCTGCGGCGATGACCGCGTCGAGTTCCTGGGCGTACACCGCGGCGACGAGGTCCTCACGGGTCGGGAAGTTGCGGTAGAGGGTTCCGATCCCCACCCCGGCCGCCCGCGCGATGGCTTCGAGGGAGACCTGCTCCCCGCCGGCCGCGAACGCGGACCGTGCGGCCTCCACGAGCACGGCGCGGTTGCGAGCGGCATCCGCGCGAGGTGCGCGGGATCGCGTCGAGGTCGTCTCAGGAGATGACAAAGCGGAGGCTCCTCCGTATAGTGAAGCTAAGCGGAGGCTCCTCCGCTCTCTCTCGAGTATAGGGAAGTCCCCCATGAACGACACGATCATCCGCCCGGGCGGAACCGCGGACCTGGCCGGTCACTCCGTGGCGCGCATCGGCTACGGCGCGATGGCGCTGGAACGGTTCACCGCAGACCCCGAAGCGGGCGTGCGCCTTCTGCGCCGGGCGGTCGAACTCGGCATCGACCACATCGACACCGCCGACTTCTACGGCGACAGCATCTCCAACGACCTCATCCGCCGCGCGATCCGGCCCGTGGACGACGTGGTGGTCGTCACGAAAGTGGGCGCGCTGAAGAATCCCGGCGGCCCGATTCCGCTCCGGCCGGGCCAACGGCCCGAGCAACTCCGGCAGGCTGTCGAGGACAACCTCCGCACGCTCGGGCGCGAACGCCTCGACGTCGTGAACCTCCGTCGTCTCGACGTCGGACCCGGCATCGTGGCGGAGGGCGAGCAGGTGGTCGACCTCGACGATCAGCTGGCGGCGCTCATCGCCCTGCGCGACGCCGGCACCGTCGGCGCGATCGGTCTCAGCGCGGTCGACGAGCCCGTTCTGCGGCGCGCCCTCCCCGCCGGCATCGTGTGCGTGCAGAACGCCTACGGGGTCGTCGACCGGCGCTTCGAACCTCTCCTGCGGCTGTGCGCCGACCAGGGGATCGCGTGGGTGCCGTTCTTCCCGCTCGGCTCCGGCTTCCCCGGCATCCCCAAAGCCACCGAGCAGCCCGAGGTGATCGCTGCCGCCGAACGACTGGGAGCGACCCCGGCGCAGATCGGACTCGCGTGGCTGCTCGCTCACTCCCCCGTCGCCCTGATCATCGCCGGGACGTCGAGTGCCGCACACCTGGCCGAGAATGTCGCCGTCGGCGGGATCGACCTCGACCCGGCGACCACGGCCGAGCTGGACGCGATCTGGGAGTCACGCTTCGCCTCCGCGGGCGACCCGGCTCCGCGCTGGACCGACTAGCCTCCGGCGGTCGTCAGTGGGCGGTCGCCTGGAACGACCGGATGCGCAGCAGCACCTCGGTGCGCAGCGTCTCCGGCGCGGTCTCCTTGCACGCCCGCTGCACGACCTCGGTCAGCACCACGTTGAGGTGCGCCTCGTTCGTGCACCCGTCGCAGTTCGCGAGGTGCTCCCGGATGTCCGCCGCATCTTCGCGGCACAACTCGTTGCGCAGGTATTCCTCGAGGTCTTTCTTGGCCTTCTCGCAGCCGCAGTCCGTCATTTCGTGCTCCTGGTGGTCTGCACGGCGGCGGGCTGGACAGCAGAGAGCCCGCGCTCATGCGCGTAGTCGGTGAGGAGTTCCCGCAGCATCTTGCGACCGCGGTGCAGCCGGCTCATCACCGTGCCGATGGGGGTCTTCATGATGTCGGCGATCTCCTGGTAGGAGAACCCCTCCACGTCGGCGAGGTAGACGGCCAGCCGGAAGTCCTCCGGGATGGCCTGCAGCGCGTCCTTGACGGCGCTGTCGGGCAGATGGTCGATCGCCTCCGCCTCGGCCGAGCGGCTGGACGACGCGGAGATCGACTCCGCGCCTCCCAGCTGCCAGTCCTCGAGCTCGTCGATCGTCCCCTGATACGGCTCGCGCTGCTTCTTGCGATAGGTGTTGATGAACGTGTTGGTGAGGATGCGGTACAGCCACGCCTTGAGGTTCGTGCCCTGCTGGAACTGCGCGAAGGCGGCGTACGCCTTGACATACGTCTCCTGGACCAGGTCCTGTGCGTCCGACGGATTCCTGGTCATGCGGAGGGCCGCTGCGTACAGCTGGTCCATGAACGGCAGGGCCTGCTCCTCGAAGAGGCGACCGCTGTCCTCGGTTTCGGTGCTCATCGGGGGCAAGTCTAGTTGTGCCGCCGCCACGACGTCTCGACGGGTGTCCGAGCGGCGGAGGGATCGGGTCCCGAGGGGCACGCGACGTGTCGTCGCGCGGGGAGCGTCGAGAACGGCGGTCCTGGATGCCACGGGATGTCCTTCCTTCGGTCGGGAACACGGATACCCTTGACAACAATGCTGATCTCGAAATATTCCGCTCCCGACTTCGACCCGTACGGCGACGCCCGCACGGAGGAGCCGAACACGCTGTGGCCCGCGCCCGTCGCGTCCGGGCCGGTCTCCTCGTCGGTGTCGCTCCCCGGATCCAAATCGCTCACCGCGCGCGAGCTCGTGCTCGCGGCCCTCGCCGACGGGCCCTCGCTGCTGCGGGCTCCCTTGCACTCGCGAGACAGCGCCAACATGATCGAGGCGCTGCGCTCTCTCGGCGTCGGCATCGACGAGAAGCACGGCGACAGCGAGTTCGGCGCCGACCTCCTCGTCACGCCCGCGGAGGAGTTGCTCGGCAGCACCACGATCGAATGCGGCCAGGCGGGCACCGTCATGCGCTTCGTCCCCCCGATCGCGGGTCTGGCCCTCGGGCCGACGTCGTTCGACGCGGACGACTCCGCGCGCGGTCGGCCCATGGGGGCGATCATCGCGGCCCTCCGGGCGCTCGGCGTCGATGTGAACGACGACGGCCGCGGCTCGCTCCCGTTCACGGTGCACGGGACGGGTTCGGTCGCCGGAGGCGCGATCAGTGTCGACGCCTCCAGCTCCAGCCAGTTCGTCAGCGCGCTGCTGCTCTCGGCGAGCCGTTTCACTGAGGGCCTCGACCTCACCCACTCCGGCGAGCGCCTCCCGAGCCTCCCGCACATCGAGATGACCATCGCCACCCTGGCGGCCCGCGGCGTCGAGGTCGAGTCGCCCGAGGTGGGACGCTGGGTCGTACGGCCGGGCGCCATCGCCGCGCGGGACGTCGACATCGAGCCCGATCTCTCCAATGCGGCGCCGTTCCTCGCGGCCGCGGTTGTCACCGGCGGCACGGTGACCATCACCGGCTGGCCGGAGTCGACCACGCAGGTGGGCGCCGACCTGGCGGAACTGCTGCCTCTGTTCGGCGCGACCGTGACGCGCGAGGGCGACCGGTTGACGGTCGCCGGGCCCGAGCGCATCCGCCCCGTGCAGCTCGACCTCACCACCGGCGGCGAGCTCGCCCCGGCACTCGTCGCCATCGCCGCTCTCGCGAACGGGCCGAGCGAGATCACCGGCATCGGGCACATCCGCCACCACGAGACCGACAGGCTGGCGGCTCTGGCCGCCGAGATCAACGGCCTCGGCGGTGCGGTCACCGAGCTGGAGGACGGCCTGCGCATCGAGCCGCGGCCGCTGCACGGCGGCGTGTGGCGCAGCTACGAAGACCACCGCATGGCGACCGCCGGCGCCATCGTCGGACTGGTCGTCCCGGGCGTCGAGATCGAGAACGTCGCCACGACGGCGAAGACCCTGCCTCAGTTCACCCAGCTGTGGACGCGGATGCTCGCGGAAGGCACCGCTACTCAGTGACGGAGAACACGGGGGCCTGGTGGGACGACGGCGACGACGACGACGAGTACGACGCCTTCGACGAGTCGAGCGTCCGCTCGCGGCCGAACCCGAAGGGCAACCGGCCGCGCACGAAGACGCGGCCCGGGCACTCCGACGCGCAGATCGCGCGGGTGCTGGGCGTGGACCGCGGCCGATACACCGTGCTCCTCGATGAGGACACCGACGACGAACGCCAGGCCGTCGCCGCCCGAGCCAGCGAGCTGCGCCGCCAGCCGATCGTGAACGGGGACCGCGTGGCCGTCGTGGGCGACACCACCGGGGAGGAGGGCACCCTCGCCCGCATCGTGCGGATCGAGGAGCGCTCGACCCTTCTGCGCCGCAGCGCCGACGACACCGACGATGTGGAGCGGGTGATCGTGGCGAACGCCGATCAGATGCTCATCGTCGTCGCGGCCGCCAACCCCGAGCCGCGCACGCGACTCGTGGACCGCTACCTGGTCGCCGCGTACGACGCCGGGATCGCGCCCATGCTGTGCGTGACGAAGATCGACCTCGCCGATCCGGCCCCGTTCCTCGCGAACTTCGCCGGACTCGACCTGCCGGTTTTCACCAGTCGTGAGGACCGCATCCCGGTCGACGAGATCCGGGCGGCTCTGGTGGGTCACGACACGGTCGTCGTCGGCCATTCGGGTGTGGGCAAGTCGACCCTGGTCAACGAGCTCGTGCCCGGCGCACGCCGAGCGACAGGCCATGTCAACGTCGTCACCGGGCGAGGCCGGCACACCTCCTCGTCCACCGTCTCGCTCCGCGTCGAGAGCCGCGAGGGACACGGCTGGGTGATCGACACCCCCGGCGTGCGCTCGTTCGGGCTCGGGCACGTGAACACGGACAGCATCCTGAAATCGTTCACCGACCTCGCCGAGCTGGCGGAGGACTGCCCGCGCGGCTGCACCCACCTGCCGGACGCTCCGGACTGCGCCATCGTGGAGGCAGTGGAGGCCGGCGCCCTGGGCGAGGCGGGGCGCGCACGGCTCGACTCCCTCCAGAGATTGCTCACGACCTTCGCGCGCTGAGCGAGAATGGACGCATGACTGACGTGCGACTCGAAGCCGGCCGGCCGGCCCCCGCGTTCACCCTGACCGACCAGGACGGCTCCCCCGTCTCCCTCGGCGACTACGCCGGGAAGAACGTGATCGTCTACTTCTATCCCGCGGCGATGACGCCGGGGTGCACGAAGGAGGCGTGCGACTTCCGCGACAACCTCAACTCGCTGAAGTCGGCCGGCTACCAGGTCATCGGCATCTCGAAGGACGCCCCGGCACAGAACAAGAAGTTCCAGGAGCAGGAGGGCCTCAACTTCCCGCTGCTCTCCGATGAGGACCTCGCCGTCCACAACGCGTACGGCGCCTATGGCGAGAAGAAGCTCTACGGCAAGGTGGTGCAGGGCGTCATCCGCTCGACGTTCGTGATCGACCCCGACGGCTCGGTGCGCCTGCCGCTCTACAACGTGAAGGCGACGGGCCACGTGGCGTCGCTCCGCAAGAAGCTCGGCCTCGACTAGACCCGCAGACCCGCTCAGGCCGGGAGGCGGGGAACCGACGCGAGCAGGCGCTGCGTGTAGGGGTCGGCCGGGGTGCGCAGCACCGCCCTGGTCGGCCCCTGCTCCACCACCCGTCCGCCGCGGAGCACGACGGTCTCGGCGCAGAGCGACGCCACGACACTGAGATCGTGCGACACCATGACGACGGTCATGCCGTCCTGCTCGGCCAGCCGGCCGAGCAACTCGACGATCTGGACGCGCGTCGTCACGTCGAGGGCGCTCACCGGCTCGTCGGCCAAGAGCACCCGCGGCCGCGACACGATCGCGCGGGCGATCGCGATGCGCTGCCGCTGCCCGCCGGAGAACTCGTGCGGGTAGCGTCCGGCCGCATCCGCGGGAAGAGCCACGGCTTCGAGCGCCGCGGCGACACGGTCGCGGGCGTCGGCTCCCGACGCGATCCGGAGCGACGCGAGCGGCTCGCCCACGATGCGGCCGACGCTCTGGCGCGGGTCGAGCGAGGAGTAGGGGTCCTGGAAGACCGTCTGCACGCTCCGCCGGAACACGCGCATGACCCGTCCATCCCGGCGGTCGAGAGGGGCGCCGTCGAAGAGCACGGCGCCGCTGCTCGGGCTGCTGAGGCCGAGCAGGAGCGAGAGGGCGGTGGTCTTGCCCGCGCCGGACTCGCCGACGAGACCGACGCTGCGTCCCTCTTCCACGCTCAGCGACACGCCCTCCAGCGCGGGAGCGGTGGCGCGGCGATAGCGGAAGCCTGCGTCGCGGAGCTCGAGGATGGCGGTCATTCCACCTCCAGGGCGGCGTCGAGCTCCCGGGCGCTGCGCACGAGCTCGATCGTGTACGGGTCCGTCGGCGCGTCGAGGAGGCGCTGGATGCTGCCTTCCTCCACCACGCGCCCTCCGCGCAGCACCAGAGCGCGATCGGTCATGCGGGACACGACGGCGAGGTCGTGGCTGACGAACAGCAGCGCCATCGCGCGCTCGGCGACGAGGGAGTCGAGCAGGGCGAGCACATCGGCCTGCACGGTGACATCGAGCGCGGTCGTCGGCTCGTCCGCGATCAGCAGCCGGGGGCGGCAGGCGAGCGCTGCAGCGATCGCGACGCGCTGCCGCTGACCGCCGGAGATCTCGTGCGGGTAGGCACGCGCGATGCGGTCGGGATCCGGCAACCGCACCTCGTCGAGGGCCTCGCGCACCGCCGTTCGGAGCGCGCTCCCGCGCAGGCCGAGGTGGCGGCGCAGCGGCTCCGCGACCTGCTGCCCGAGTCGCATCAGCGGATCGAGCGCGGTCAGCGGCTCCTGGAAGACGAACGACACGACACGTCCGCGCAGCGGGACCAGATCGCGTTCCTTCGCCCCGACGACCTGCACACCGTCGAGCTCCACCGATCCCGCGGCGGTCAGGCCGTCCGGCACGAGGCCGGCCACCGCGAACGACGTCAGCGATTTGCCGGAACCGGACTCGCCGATCAGGCTCAGCCGCTCCCCGGCCGCCAGAGAGAAGGAGATGTCGCGCACGAGTGGTGCGCCGTCGCGCGCCGCCACGGAGAGGGATCTCACGTCGAGGATCATCAGGAGCGCCTCCTCGTCGGGTCGGCGACGTCACGGAGACCGTCTGCGACCAGGTTGACGCCGATCACAAGCACGACCAGCGCGACGCCGGGCGCGATGGCGCCGACCGGGGCGACCGCCACAGTGCCCTGGGCCTCCTGCAGCAGGCGGCCCCACGATGCGTTCGGCGGCGGTGCACCCAGGCCCAGATACGACAGGCTCGCCTCGGCGAGCACCGCGATGCCGAATTGCAGCGCCAGATTGACCAGCAGCGTCGGCCAGATGTTCGGCAGCACGTGCCGGCCGACCACGCCGGGCCAGCCTGTGCCGGACGTGCGCGCGGCCGTGACGTACTGGTGCCCCAGCACACGCTTGGCGAGCACGCGGGTGAGACGCGCGATGACGGCAGACATCGCCAGCCCGATCGCAAGGATCGCCGTGCCGAGCGAGGCGCCCTGCGCCGCCACGATGAGCATGGCGAGCAGGAGCGTCGGGAAGGCGATCAGGATGTCCAGCACGGCGGAGATGGTGTCGTCGAGCCACGTCGAGGCGAACGCCGCGAGAAGACCGATCGTCACGCCGATGAGCGCGCCGATCGCGACCGAGCCGAGCCCGACGGCCAGGGCGATGCGAGCGCCGACCATCAGCTGCGACAGGAGGTCGCGCCCGAGCTTGTCGGTGCCCAGCCAGTGCTCCGGCCCGGGGTGCTCGAGCCTCCCGCCCGACGTGTCGCTGGGCGCGTAGGGCAGCCAGAAGAACGAGACCAGTGCGACGAGCGCGATCAGTCCGACGAGCGTCAGCCCGATCCCGAGGGTCACCGAACGGCGGGCACGCCGTCGGCCGCGCCGCTGCGGTGCGGCGCCCTGCGCCGCCGCCTGATCGACGACCGCGCTCATCGGTTCCCCGAGATGCTGTGCCGCAGGCGCGGGTCGACGAGGCGCTGCACCACATCGGCGGCGAAACCGATGATCAGCACGGCGAACGTCGAGACGAAGAGGATGCCCTGGATGCTCTGGAAGTCGTGCTGCTCGATCGCCCGCAGCAGCATGCTCCCCAGCCCGGGCAGGGTGAAGACGCTCTCGACGACGACGGCGCCGAGGAAGGTCGTGGCGAGCTCGATGCCCAGGATGGAGATGACCGGCACGGCTCCATTGCGCACGCCGTGCCGCCACATCGCCCCGCCGAAGGTCGACCCGAGCGCCCGCGAGTTGCGCAGGTAGTCGCTCCCGATCACGTCGAGCGTCGCGCTGCGGACGTATCGCGCGATGGAGGCGCTCATCACGATGGCGATGGTGATGATCGGCAGCGCGAGCGACTCCAGCGCCGCCGCCGGATCGGCCCAGTCGTCGCGCGGGAAGCCGCCCGAGGGGAACCAGCGGAGGTTGATCGAGAAGACGCTGACCAGCAGGATGCCGACCCAGAACACCGGCACGGCGATCCCGAGCTGCGAGAACGCGGAGAGGGCGATGCCGTACCAGCGGTCGGCCTTCCACGCCGCGACGAATCCGATCGGGAGGGCGAGGACGAGCGCGAGAGCGAACGACAGCAGTGTCAGCGGGATGGTGACCGCCAGCCGGGAGACGATCTCGGGCCCGACCGGCAGAGAGCTGATGAAGGACGTGCCGAGGTCGAGCCGCAGCAGGCTGCCGAACCAGGCGAAGAACTGGTCGATCAGCGGCTTGTCGCTGCCCACCTGCTTCTGGGCGGCTGCGATCTGCTCCGGGGTCGCGTTGACCGACAGCAGCGCATTCGCCGGGTCGCCCGGGAGCACGCGCAGGAGGAAGAACAGGACCACCATGGCGAGCAGCAGCGACACCACGAGGAACGCGGTGCGACGCAACAGATACGGGGCCATGGTGTTTTCAGCGTAGAGGCCCGGGGAGTCCGTCACGGACTCCCCGGGCGAGGAGGGTGTGCTCTCGGCGCTACTTCTTGACGATGTCGTACGTGTAGAAGGTCGAGTTCAGCCCGTTGACGGTATAGCCGGAGAGGTCGCTGGAGGCGACGACGATCTGCGGCGTGAGGTATAGCCACACGCTCGCAGCGTCCTTCGCGATCTGCTCGTTGACCAGCTTCAGCTTCGCGGTCTGCTCGGCGGTGGTCGAGGACTGCTCGGCCTCGTCCACCCACTGGGTGACCTGCGGGTTGTCGTAGCCCCAGTAGAAGTCGGGGTTCCCGTACCAGACCACGTCGCGGTCGTTCACATGCTCCTGGAGGGTCGCCTCGAAGTTCTTCTCCTTGAACACCTTCGAGTACCACTCGTCCGCCGAGATGGTGTTGATGTTCACGGTGATGCCCACCTTGGCGAGCTCGCTCTTCACGAACTCGGCGACGGCGGGGTGCGGGTCGTAGCTCGGGGTGTCGAGCGTGAACGTGAAGCCGTTCGCATAGCCCGCGTCGGCGAGCTCCTTCTTCGCGAGGGCCGTGTCGTAGGGGTTCACCGTGGTGAGGTCCTCGTACCAGGGGTCGCTCGGCGGGACCATCGAGCCGATCAGGGTGCCGTAGTCGCCCCAGATCGAGTTGAGGAGCTTCTTGGTGTCGATCGCGGAGTACACGGCCTTGCGGACCTCAGCCTTGTCGAACGGCGCGACGCGGTCGTTGAACGCCAGGAGCTCCTTGACCGTCGACTTGCCGTCGTTGATCGTGTAGTCCGTGTTGCCCTTGAGCTGGTCGAGCGCGTCCGGGCTCTGGATGTTGGTGACGATGTCGACCTGGTTCGTCACGAGCGCGTTGGAGAGAGCGGAGGCGTCGGTGAAGTAGTCGAAGACGACCTCCTTGTTCTTCGCCTTCTCGCCCCAGTAGCCGCTCCAGCGCTCGATGCTGAGCGAACTGCCGCGCTTCCACGTGCCGAGCGTGTAGGGGCCGGTGCCGTCCTCCGCCGTCTTGTAGTCCTTCACGCCCGGACCGTAGATCCACACGTAGCTGAGGTTGTACGGGAGGGAGATCGACCGGTTCTTCAGTGTGATGACGACGGTGTGCGCGTCGGGGGTCTCGATGCCCGAGATCACCGCGAGCTGCGACTTGCGGGCCGACTGCGAGTCGGCGGCGGTCACGCGCTCGATGCTGCGCTTGACGTCGGCGCTGGTGAACGCGGAGCCGCCGTGGAACTTCACGCCCTCGCGGAGCGTGAACGTGTAGGTGAGGCCGTCCTCGCTGGCGGTGTACTTGGTCGCGAGCAGCGGCTCGACCTTGCCGTCGTCGGTGAGCTTGAACAGCCCCTCGTAGACGTTGCCGTTGAACGCCTCCGTGACTCCGCTGCCGCTGCCGGCGGTGTTGTCGAGGTGGACGGGCTCGTTCTGCGAGCCGACGGCGATCGTCGCGTCCGTTCCGGACGCCGACGAGGAGGACGAGGCGCCCGAGCATCCGGCGAGCGTCAACGCCGCGGCGATGCCGATCGCGAGAGTGGCGAGCAGGGGGGTCTTTCTCAACGGAGTTCTCCTGTGCTGTGGAGGTGGGGGAAGGGAAGGGTGGAACGGACCGGATGCGCTATCGCGCGCCGCCCGAGCGGAGCACCACGCGCTTCTCGCCCGCGAGGACGGGCACGGCGAAGCGGTTGTTCCGCGGCGGCAGCGGACAGTTGTACTGGTCCGAGAAGCCGCAGGGAGGCACGAAGGCGCGGTTGAAGTCCAGGACGACGCGGTCTCCGTCGCGCTGCACGAAGAGGAAGCGCCCGGACGCGTACGTTCCGTCGTTCCCCTCCGCACCGTTGGTGGCGTCGGCGAAGACGAGCAGAAGAGTGCCGTCGTCGTCGAACGCGCTCAGGGTGTGGTCGACGCCGTCGAGCCGGAAGGTGATGTCACCGGGGACGACGAGATCGCGGGTGAGCCCGTTGTCGCGTAGGTGCTCGAAGGGCACCGTGCGGTCGGCCGCGACCGGGCGGAACTCGGCCTCGACGACCCACTCCGGATCGAACGGGAACGCGTCGATGGTCTCGAACGCCCGGATGGCCGGCGAGTCGGCGTCCCACAGGCGGATTCCCCGCTCGGGCTCCCCGGTCTCCAGGTTGCGACGGGTCAGCTCCGTGGCGGTGACGGTGGCGGGCCGGCCGGCGAGCGCGTCCTCCGCCGTGGTCTGATCGTCGGGTGCGAGCCAGCGCGTCTCCACGAGGGCGAGGTTGCCGGTCGGGGCGGCGACGCTCGCGAGCCGCGCCTGTCGCCATGCGTCGTAGCCGGCGCGTGCCGCGTCGACGGACGCGGGCGAAGAGGGTGTGAATGCGGGGGCCTGCGGGGCGGAGAGATCAGTCACGATTTCGGGCATAACGCACTCAGTCTGCGTCTTGTTCCCGACTCGTGCTCAATCGTGTTGCTCTGTGTTGCGCACCGTGGCACGGACGACGGACGGCGTGAGGGCGAGGACTCCGGCGACCAGGGCGGGGATGAGGAGCGCCCAGCCCAGGTCCGGCCGCGCGACGAGACCCTGGAAACAGCCGACGGCGACGGCGATCTGCAGGATCTGGATGGTCACCGTCGACGCGCGTGCCCATCCGCGCCTCCGCAGGATGCCCGCGGCGGTGACGATGACCCAGATCGCCGCGAGCAGCGTCAGGATGAAGATCGCGATCGCGGTCGCGAACGACTCGGGTGTCACCGTGAGCAGTTCGACGAGCAGCCAGCCGGCGAGCCCGGTGACCAGAGCGGCCTCCAGGAACAGGATCACCGCGAGGGCGATCAGCGCGGGCGGTCGGGAGTTCGAGTCGGGCACTATATCACTCCACTATTTCCGTCATGTGTTCCCAGGGTTATCCCATACAAAACTATTGATTCGAGTTGGGCCCTATGGGAGCATATTGGAGGTCGAGTTAGTGCTCACAGGGTGGTGGGCAGGTCTTTTCCCCAACGGATCTGAAGAACCCTGTAACCCGACTGCTTACCTGCATTCTAGGCCACTCAGGCCAGGAGACATTCAGCGAACAAGGAGCATATCTTCATGGATTGGCGCGACAAAGCCGCCTGCCTGACCGCGGACCCCGAGCTTTTCTTCCCCGTCGGAAACACGGGACCCGCCGTCGACCAGATCGACAAGGCGAAGGCGGTCTGCGCGCGGTGCACCGTCACCGAGATCTGCCTGCAGTACGCCCTCGAGACCGGCCAGGACTCGGGCGTCTGGGGCGGCCTCTCAGAGGACGAGCGCCGCGCTCTCAAGCGTCGCGCCGCCCGCGCCCGCCGCGCTTCCTGAGCGCGCGGCACCGCCACACCACAGACTCTTCATCGCACCACAGCACCGCCGAGGCGGCGCTCCGCACCAGCTGGACGGACACCTAGCACCCCGCACAGCACCGACGAGGCGGAGCGCCCCTCGGCCTTTCTTTTGCCGAGGGGCCGCCGACGGCGTCAAACCGTCGTGAGGTAGCGCAGGGGGACCTCGATGGTCACCTCGGTGCCCTGCCCCATGAGCGTGTGCCAGTCGATCGCTCCGCCGAGCTCGCCCTGGATGAGCGTGCGCACGATCTGCGTGCCGAGACCGGAGCCGACCTTGCCCTCCGGCAGTCCCGACCCGTTGTCGACGACCTTGACCGTCAGCGACTCCGCCGAGCGGTTCGCGATGATCTCGACCTGGCCCTCGCGGCCGGCGAGGCCGTGCTCGACGGCGTTCGTGACCAGCTCGGTCAGCGCCAGGGCCAGCGGCGTCGCGTACTCGCTCGGCAGCGTGCCGAAGGAGCCCGACTTCTTGGGATGGACCGTCGTGGTGTGGCTCGCGGCCACCTCCGCGACGAGCAGCAGGACGCGGTCGAACACGTCGTCGAAGTCGACGATCTGCGCCAGACCGGTCGACAGCGTGTCGTGCACGACCGCAATGGCCGCCACTCGGCGCATCGCCTGGCTGAGAGCCTCGCGGGCCTCCTCCGAGTGCGTCCGGCGCGCCTGGATGCGCAGCAGCGAAGCGACCGTCTGCAGGTTGTTCTTGACCCGGTGGTGGATCTCGCGGATCGTCGCGTCCTTGGTGATGAGCTCACGCTCCTGGTGCCGCTGCTCCGACACGTCGCGACAGAGGACGATCGCGCCGACGCGCTCTCCGCGATTGCGGATCGGGATGGCGCGGAGCGACACCGTCACCCCGCGTGCCTCGATGTCGGTCCGCCACGGGGCGCGGCCGGTCACGACGAGCGGGAGCGATTCGTCGACGGTCAGCGTGCCCACCACCAGGCCGGTCGTGACCGTCGCCAGCGACTCACCCTCCAGCTCGCCGGTGAAGCCCATACGGTTGAACGCGCTCAGGGCGTTCGGGCTGGCGAACGTCGTGATCCCGTCGACGTCGAGACGGATCAGCCCGTCCGCGGCGCGCGGCTGGCCGCGCCGAGGGGCGGCCGGCGCGCCCAGGTCGGGGAAGTCGCCGGAGGCGATCATGCTGAACAGGTCGTTGGCGCACTCGTTGAACACGAGCTCCTGCCGGCTCGGCGTGCGCGCCTCGCTGAGGTTGGTGTGCCGGGTGATCACCGCGATCGGCTCGTCGGCCGTGTCGGGCGAGTGCACCGTGAGGCGACGGATGACCGGAACCGCACGCACGCGCGTCGGAGTCTCCTCGTACCAGTCGGGGGCCGACGTGTCGATGATCGTCTTGGTCCGGAAGGCGTCGGTCACCTGCTGCTTCCACTCCGGCTTGATGCGCTGCCCTACGAAGTCGCGGTAGAACAGCGTCGCAGCGCTCGACGGCCGCGCATGCGCGACGGCGACGAAGTCATCGTCGGACGTGGGCACCCACAGCACGATGTCGGCGAACGCCAGGTCGGCGAGCAGCTGCCAGTCGCCGACGAGTCCGTGGAGCCATTCCACGTCGGCCTCGGACGAACGACCCTGGGCATGGATGAGATCACTGAGCGTCGACACCCCCCTAGTGTAGGCGGACCCCCGGCGCCCTGACGGCGGTTATCCACACCCGCGTCGACGCCCTGGACTCCCCCGCTCCCCGCTGCTTGAGTGAGGTCGTGCGAACACCGGCCGGGGGCCGTCGACGATCGGGGGGAACCGTGAGCACAGGGAATCCGGCGCGCGTCGACATCCGTGAGCGCGGTCCTCGCGGCGGCGGACGGTCTCCACCGCCTCCCCTCCCCGCGGGAGCGGACGACGCAGCACGACACCGAATCACATCACAAGGAGACCCATGCCCACCACAGCGACGACGACCGACCGCTCGCCCGCTCCCGCGCGGACGAACGCCCCGGAGCGAACGGCCTCGCCGCGACACGACCGGTCGAACGCTCCGGTCGGCGCCGTCCAGAAGTCCTGTCCGGCCCGTCCCACGATCCATCGCGAACAGCCGCGGGGTGTCGAGGGCGGCGCGAGTCGCTCCGCCACCGGACGCACTCAGGCAGACGAAGCCGAGGACGCCTCCCCCGCGCGGCCCGCCGACCTTCGGCCGCCGACGTCACAGCGACCCCGTGCCACCCGCGCCGTCCCGCCTCCTCCGCTGACCACGTCGGATCCCGGCGCGTACGACGCGCTGGCCGCCCTGGACGACGATCCGGAGCTCCTCTGCCTGAATCTCGCCCATTGCGTCGTCGAGATCCTCGCGGGTGCGCGGGCGCTCGACCAGATCGGCCGCTGGGTCACCGACGCGGTCTTCCTGCATCTCCTGCGGCGGACGGTGCTGGCCGCGCGTGCCCGCAGCGTCGCCGCGCAGGAGGCCATGCGTCCGCGCTTCCGGCTCGGCGCTCCTGTGCTCGGTCGCCCCGCCGACGGCGTGATCGAGGCGGTCGTGGTCGTGCACCAGACCTCCCGCTCCCGCGCCGTCGCCGTGCGCCTCGAGCGTCACCGCTCCCGCTGGCGCGCGACGGCCATCAGCGTCCTCTGACCCCGACCGGATCAGCTGCACGACACCGGAACGCCGGAAGGCGGCCCCTCGAGAGGGGCCGCCTTCCGGTCTGGGCCAGGTCGTGCGGGGCTCAGCGCTTCTTGGACTGGGCGCGGCGCTCCGCGCGGTTCGCGGGAGCATCGTCGCCGTCGGACTCGACGCGCTGGCCGAAGGCGCCGCGCTGCGCGGACGCCTGCTGCGGAGCGGCGGCCTGAGGCGCCGCCTGCTGCTGCGCCTTCTGGGCTCGAGCCGTCGCGGCCTGCTCGATCTGACCGCGCTGGTTGCGGACCTCGACGCCGCCACCCTCGCCCGGGGCGGAGTAGCTCAGACGCTGCTGCTCGCTCTCGCCACGGGCCAGACCCTTGGCCGCCACCGACGGGGACTCGACCTCGCCCGGAGCCTGGTTGACCTCGACCTCCAGGTTGAACAGGAAGCCGACGGTCTCCTCGCGGATCGCCCCCATCATCTGCTGGAACATCGCATAGCCCTCGCGCTGGTACTCGACCAGCGGGTCGCGCTGCGCCATCGCGCGCAGGCCGATGCCGTCCTTGAGGTAGTCCATCTCGTACAGGTGCTCACGCCAGCGACGGTCGATGACCGACAGCACCACGCGGCGCTCGAGCTCGCGCATCGCCGGCGAACCAAGGGACTCCTCGCGACGCTGATACGCGAGGCGGGCGTCGGACATGATCTCGCGTCGCATGAACTCGCGGTTGATGCGGCCCTTGTTGCCCGCTTCCGCGATGACCTCGTCGATGCTGACGCCGACCGGGTAGAGCGTCTTGAGCTCCGCCCACAGGGCGTCGAAGTCCCAGTCGTCCCCGCTGCCCTCGCCGGTGTGCTGGTCGAGGATGTCGTCGATGACGTCCGTCAGGAACTTCTGCACCCGCTCGTGCAGGTCGTCGCCCTCGAGGATGTGGCGGCGGTCGCCGTAGATGGCCTCGCGCTGACGGTTGAGGACGTCATCGTACTTGAGGACGTTCTTGCGGATCTCCGCGTTGCGCGCCTCCACCTGCGACTGCGCGCTGCGGATCGCCCGGCTGACGACCTTCGACTCGATCGCCATGTCGTCCGGGACGCTCGACCGGCCCATGAGGCTCTCGGCGGCGCCGGCGTTGAAGAGTCGCATGAGGTCGTCGGTGAGGGAGAGGTAGAAGCGGCTCTCGCCCGGGTCGCCCTGACGGCCGGAACGACCGCGGAGCTGGTTGTCGATGCGACGGGACTCGTGGCGCTCGGTGCCGAGCACGTACAGTCCTCCCGCCTCGATGACCTTGTCGGCCTCCTCCTGCACCTTCTCCTTCACCTCGGAGAAGACGGCGTCCCACTGCTCCTCGTACTCGTCGGGCGTCTCCACCGGGGAGAGCCCGCGCGCGTTCATCTCGGCGACCGCGATGAACTCGGCGTTGCCGCCGAGCATGATGTCCGTGCCTCGACCGGCCATATTGGTGGCGACGGTGACGGCGCCGAGACGGCCGGCCTGGGCCACGATCGCCGCCTCGCGCGCGTGGTTCTTCGCGTTCAGGACCTCGTGACGGACGCCCTTCTTGGCGAGAGAGCGCGACAGGTACTCGCTCTTCTCGACGCTGGTCGTGCCGACCAGGACGGGCTGGCCCTTCTCGTGGCGCTTGACGATGTCCTCGACGACCTGCTCGAACTTCGCCTGCTCGTTCTTGTAGACGAGGTCTGGCTGGTCGATGCGCTGCATCGGCTTGTTGGTCGGAATCGGGACGACGCCGAGCTTGTACGTGCTCATGAACTCGGCCGCCTCGGTCTCGGCCGTACCGGTCATGCCCGACAGCTTCTTGTAGAGGCGGAAGTAGTTCTGCAGGGTGACGGTGGCGAGCGTCTGGTTCTCGGCCTTGACCTCGACGCCCTCCTTCGCCTCGATCGCCTGGTGGATGCCCTCGTTGTAGCGGCGGCCGACCAGGATGCGGCCGGTGTGCTCGTCCACGATCAGGACTTCGCCGTTCATCACGACGTAGTCCTTGTCGCGCTTGAAGAGGGCGTTGGCCTTGATGGCGTTGTTCAGGAACGAGATCAGCGGCGTGTTGGCGGACTCGTAGAGGTTGTCGATGCCGAGGTAGTCCTCGACCTTCTCGATACCCGGCTCGAGCACGCCGATGGTGCGCTTCTTCTCGTCGACCTCGAAGTCCTCACCGGCGGTGAGGCGCTTGGCGAGGTTGGCGAACTCGACGAACCAGCGGTTCGCCTCGCCCGACGAGGGTCCCGAGATGATGAGCGGGGTACGTGCCTCGTCGATGAGGATCGAGTCGACCTCGTCGACGATGGCGAAGTAGTGTCCGCGCTGGACCATGTCCTGTGCCTGCCACGCCATGTTGTCGCGCAGGTAGTCGAAGCCGAACTCGTTGTTCGTTCCGTACGTGATGTCGGCGGCGTACTGTTCCCGGCGCTCCTCCGGGGTCTGTCCGGAGAGGATGACGCCGGTCGTCATGCCGAGGGCGCGGAACACGCGGCCCATCAGCTCCGACTGGTAGCTGGCGAGGTAGTCGTTGACCGTGATCACGTGAACGCCGCGGCTGGCGATGGCATTGAGGTAGGCGGCCGTCGTCGCGACGAGGGTCTTGCCCTCACCGGTCTTCATCTCGGCGATGTTGCCGAGATGAAGCGCGGCGCCTCCCATGAGCTGCACGTCGAAGTGGCGCATGCCCAGCGTGCGCTTCGCCGCCTCGCGGACGGCGGCGAACGCCTCGGGCAGGAGGTCGTCGAGCGACTCCCCGTTGCTGTAGCGCTCGCGGAGTTCGACGGTCTCGTGCATGAGCTCTTCGTCGGAGAGCGCGGCGAAGTCGTCTTCGAGGGCGTTGACCGCTTTCGCGTACGCCTCGAGCCGACGGAGGGTGCGCCCCTCGCCGAGACGGAGAACCTTTTCCAGAACTGAGGCCACTGATGCACTCCACTTGTGTTCGTTCGGGCCGATCGTGCCCGCGCCCGTGTCGGACGCACGCCGGACGGCTGGCACCGCCGACGTTAGAGACATCGTACGGGATCAGCCGTCGGGTTCCTCCAGCGGAAGCTGAAAGCCGGCCGAATGGAGGGTGGATCCGCGCACGGAGGCGCCGATGGCGTCCGCCGCCCGGGCGGACGCCATCGGCGCGGGGTCGTCAGCCGAGCTTGCGGCTGGCGGTGGCCACCTCCTGCAGCTCATCCGCGTCGTCGTCCAGCGCGATCACGCCGTAGTCCCAGCCCTTGCGGCGGTAGACCACGCTCGGTCGCTGCGTCTCCTGGTCGACGAACAGGTAGAAGTCGTGACCGACGAGCTCCATGTAGTAGAGCGCGTCGTCGACCGTCATCGGAAGCGAGGCGAACACCTTCTTGCGGATGACGACCGGCGAGTACTCCTCGTCAGCGGCCTCCTCCGTCGCCTCGGAGTCCTGCACCACCGGGACGCTGCCCGTCCTGACCTGGTCGAGCACCGCGACCGGCGCCGCTGCGAGCCCCACGGCGCTGAAGCCGTCCGTGCTCGCCTCGCGCAGCGAGGTCGGCCGATGCTGCCCGCGATGGACCTTGCGACGGTCCTTCGCGCGACGCACGCGCTCGAGGAGCTTGCCCAGGGCGATGTCGAACGCCGCGTACTTGTCGGTGCCCGTCGCCTCCGAGCGGACCACCGCCTTCGGCCCCACGAGTGTCAGCTCGACCCGATCATCGCCGTTCTGGCCACCGAGCTTCTCGTTGTGGCGGCTGACCTTGATCTCGAGGGAGATGGCCCGCTCTGCCAGATGCGCGATCTTGTCCGACTTCTCGGTCGCGTATTCACGGAAGCGATCAGTGATTCCCAGGTTGCGTCCGATGATGTTGATGTCCATGGAGACCTCCCTGATCCGACGCGGTGTCGTCCTGATCCCGGGCGACCCGTGCGCCTTTTGGACTACCGTAGTGCTCCCTCACGGGGAACGGAACCGGACAACGCCTGTTATTGACTGGGAACGTTCCGAGGTCTCGCTGTGAGGTCGGCGCCCTCGCGGCGCGGCGTCCGCGCCAGGGCTGCGGCACCCACCACCAGCCCTCCCGCGGCATGGATCGCGCGAGCGGCTTCAGCGACCGTCGACCCCGAGGTCACGATGTCGTCGACGATCAGGCATCGTCTTCCCCGGAGCCGCGTGGACGCGGCCAGGCTCTCCGCACGATTGGCCGCCCGTCCCGCGGACGAGAGACCGGCCTGGTCCTGCGTCTGCCGGGTGAGCCGCAGGGCGCGCCACAGCGGCGGCACGAGGATGCCGGCACGGCGGAGCAGCATCCCCGTCGGGTGGAACCCCCGTCGACGGCGTGCCTCGGTGGTCGACGGGATCAGGACGGGGAGCAAGGCGTCCGCGCCCCTGCCATCGCTGCGCCCGCGCCCCGTCTCCGCTCGGTCGCTCACGGCTCGCTGAGCGTCGACCACGGCGGCCCGCAGTGCACGACCGAGGGCCGGCGCAGCGTCCACCCGCCCGGACTCCTTGAAGGCGAGGATCACCCGCCGCGGAGTCTCGGCGTATTCGAGAGCCGCCCACACGCGCACGCCCCCGGCCGACGTCGTCGCTACGCGAGGGGCCAGGTCGTGCCTGCATCGCGCGCACAGACTCCGGTCCGGCTCACCGCAGCCGGCGCAGCGGACGGGGAGCAGCACGGCGGCCGCGTCGCGGAGGGACTCCTGAAGGATCGATGTGGTTGTCATGGGCTCCAGCATCGCGGCGCTCGCGCGGCCCCGGGCCGCCGGGAGGATCTTCGTGGAGAACAGCGCCGAGCCTCTCCCCTGTGGAGAACGCGCTACGGCTGTCCGAGCTGGACGGCGACCGCACCCACCTTGTCGGCCTGCGCCTGCCATCCCGTCCCGGTGGGCGCCTGGAGGCTTCCATCCGCGGTCAGGACGAGATAGCGCGCAAGACCGTCCGCTCCCACGATCGTGCGGCCTCCGCCCGGCCCGGTCGTGATGGTCTGCTCGCCGCCGATCGTCTGCTCGACGATGCTCGTCGCGTCCCCGTTCGTCGCGTTGAGCACGGCGACCGTGAGTTCGCCTGTCCACGTGACGGCCAGCGGCGTGCCGGAGCCGACCGCGAGCTCCACCGGCTGGGTCAGCGAGGTGGGGACGGATCCGGACCCGCGCACGATCCCCGCCGCCACGAGTGCGTACCCCGTCGAGGTGCGCAGCAGGGCGACGACACGCGTGCCGTCGCGGGAGAGGGCGAACGACTGGATCCCGACCGCCTGCGGCCAGTCCGTCGCCACCGCGTGCACCTCGCCGTTCGCCGCTGTCGCCTGGAGCGCGCCCGGCGCGTCGGCCGGCACCGACCAGACGAATCCCGTGTTGTCGATGGCCGGTGCGATCAGCCCGGCCCGCGCGTCGACGCGGATCGTGTCGCCGGAGCGCCGCACCAGGTACGCGCCACCGGCGGAGAGCACGGCGGCCTCGTCACGGGCTGCGTCGAGGGCCACCGCCGTCGGCTGCAGCGCGACCACCCGGTCGCTGAGGCCGCTGAGCGGGGCCACGGTGGAACCGGAGAGCAGTCCGAACGTGTCCCCGCGGGAGACGATCGCGTGGGTGTCGACCGACGGGTCCTGCTGGGGTGCGGCCCCGGAGCTGAGCGGGGCGATCTGCTCGACATTGCCCTCGATGGAGAGCTGCACCGACTGGGCGAGGCTCCCGAGGCTCTGCTCCAGTTGCAGCTGCATGCGCTGCAACTGGAGCGTGTCGGCCCGTCCCGCTTCGGAACTGAGGTCGACCTGGGCGACGCCGCCGACGGTGGTCACCGACGGGACCGCCAGCTGTGTGCCTTCGGGGAACGCGTTGGCCACCGCACCGTTCAGCCACTTCGCCGGTCCGGCGAGCACCGCGCTCGCCACCCGGGTCGCGGAGGTCGCGACTCGGGCGGGGAACCACCGGGCGTCCGGCACGAGGTAGCTGTAGTCCGGGCTGTAGAAGTACAGCGTCTGCTGCGTGAAGACGGCACGGAACGTCGGGTCGTCGATCACGATGCCGTTCGGCGCCACGGCGATCCGCCACTCACCGCTCTGCTTGACGAGTTCGTAGCGCAGGCCGATCGGCGCCCGGCTCGTCACCGGGTGGTACGCGCCGACCGAATCGACGCTCGCCACCGGATTGACCTCCACCCCCCACTGGTCGCCATCGCTGTCGTAGGTGCGGTTACGACCATCGTCCACGGTGACCGACTCGTCCGGGTTCCAGCTCGCGGCCATGGCGTCGGTCAGATACTCACGAGCGATCCCGAAGTTGTTCTTCGGGCTCGAGGCGGCATCGATGAACCCCTGCACGATGCGCTGCTGGGAGGCGCCCTTCTCAGGTGGGGACGGGTTGAAGTCGAGGTCGAGAGGGTCGTCCACCTGGGCGACCGGGCCGCCCTGCCGCACGGGACCGCTGTCCGGGATGCTGGCGCAGGCCGAGAGCACGAGGGCGACCGCCACCGCGACGGCCGCGGCGATGAACCGGATCGGTCGTCTGCTCATGCGCGGGCCTCCCGCTTCGGAATGGGGCGGACGTCGTCGGCGGAGGCGTCCGGCGACGCGGGCGCGTCGGGCGGCGTGGAGGCCGCAGGCAGCTCGCCCGCGTCGACCGGCGGCAGCGGCAGCGGGGATCCGGCGATCTCACGTCCCGGCACTCGCGGGAGCGTCAGCCGGAAGCACGACCCCTGCCCCGGCATCGACCACACCTGCAGCCAGCCCGAGTGCAGCGTCGCGTCCTCGAGGGAGATGGCGAGCCCCAACCCCGTGCCGCCCAGCGTGCGCTTGCGCGACGGATCGGCTCGCCAGAACCGGTCGAAGACGTGGTTGACGTCGTGATGGCTCATCCCGATGCCGTAATCGCGCACGGTCAGCGCGACCGCGCTCTCATTGCTGTCGACGGTGACCACGACCGGCCGCCGCTCGCCGTGCTCGATCGCGTTCCCGATCAGGTTGCGCACCACGCGCCGGATCCGTCTCGGGTCCATCCCGACGTCGAAGTAGCCGCCGGGCGCGTCGAGGGTGAGGGGGGAACCGTTCTGCTCGGACAGCGCTCGCAGCTCGTCCACGACATCCTCGGCGAGCCGGACGAGATTGGTGGGCTCCGGGTCGAGGACGACGGAGCCCGCGTCGTACCGACTGATCTCGAGCAGGTCGGAGAGGAGCCGGTCGAACCGCTCGATCTGCGTGTGGAGCAGCTCGGCCGTCCGCTCCGTCGCGGGTGGGAACGTCGACCGCTGGTCGTAGATCACGTCTCCGGCGAGCCGAATGGTCGTCAGGGGCGTCCGCAGTTCGTGGGAGACGTCCGAGACGAAGCGCTGCTGAAGCTGCGACAGCGTCCCGAGCTGGTTGATCTGGCTCTGGAGGCTGTCCGCCATCCCGTTGAACGACCGCGCGAGCGACGCGAAGACGTCCTCGCCGCGTTCCGGGATTCGGACGGCGAGGTCGCCCGCCGCCAGACGCTCACTGGTGCGGGCGGCTACGCGGATCGGTTCGACCACGAACCGTACGATGACCCAGGTGATCGCTCCGATGAGGACGATGAGCGCGAGCCCGGCGAGCAGCAGGGTGTTCTGCACGAACAGCAGCGTGTTCTCGGAGTCGCGCAGGTTGTAGCCGATATAGAGCTCGTACCGCCCGTAGGACGGGAGGGTCAGCTGGGTTCCGACGACGATCCCGGGATCGGAGGAGTCGGAACCCGCCGGCAGCGCGACGGACTGGTAGAACTGCTCGGTCCCGCCGGTCTGCACCTTGGCGCGGAGCTGGTCGGAGATGACCGAGTTGAGCGCCGGGCTCCCCCGGTCCGGCGGCGCGAGAACGCTCGTGTCCTGTCCGGGCACCCGGTACGCTGCGACCAGCCGGCTGGAGGTCGAGGTCTGCACCGACTGCAGCGCCGAGTTCAGGAGGTTGCGGCCGCCGTCCGCCGACGAGACGTCGGAGGCGTTCATGGTCGACTGCGCAGCCGTCGTCGCCCGACTGGAGTCGCGAAGCGCCTGGTCCAGCCGCGATTGGTACAGGTCGTTGGAGATGCTGAGCGCCATGTAGACGCCCGTCACCAGGATCGCGACCCCGGTGAGGGCGAGGGTGATCGCGACGGTGCGCAGCTGGAGGGAGCGGCGCCACAGTCGGGCGAGCCGCGACGGCGCCTGTCGCCACCACTCCTTGTCCGGCCACCGGAACCGCATCGCGACCGGCTCCGCGCTATGTCGCCGCGCCGGCGCGGTAGCCGACGCCGCGCACGGTCATGACGATCTTCGGGTTGTCGGGATCCTGCTCCACCTTGGCACGCAGGCGCTGGACGTGGACGTTGACGAGCCGGGTGTCGGCCTTGTAGTGGTAGCCCCACACCTGCTCGAGGAGCATCTCGCGGGTGAACACCTGCTGCGGCTTCGACGCGAGCGCCAGGAGCAGGTCGAACTCGAGCGGGGTGAGTGCGATGCGCTGCTCGCCTCGACGCACCTCGTGGCCGGCGACGTCGACCACGAGATCGCCGATGCGCAGCTGCTCGGCCGGCGGCGTGGAGGCGGCGGGACGCAGCCGCGTGCGGATCCGCGCGACGAGCTCCTTCGGGTTGAACGGTTTGACCATGTAGTCGTCCGCGCCGGATTCGAGCCCCTTGACCACGTCGGCGGTGTCGGACTTGGCCGTCAGCATGATGATCGGCGTGCCCGACTCCGCCCGGATCCGGCTGCATACCTCGATGCCGTCGAGCCCCGGCAGCATCAGGTCGAGCAGGACGAGGTCGGGTCGTGCCGAGTGGAACGTGTCGACGGCCTGGGCGCCGTCCTCGCAGAAGACCGGGTCGAAGCCCTCGGTGCGCAGCACGATGCCGATCATCTCGGCGAGGGCGGTGTCGTCGTCGACCACCAGGATGCGACTAGTCATGTGCGAAGTTCCCCTGAACCCCTCTCGGGCGGCCGGCGGCCGCGGATGCAACGGCACAACCATAGTCGAGTCCCCTGGTCGAGCCGTGGAGGGCCGCCGCGAGGCCGCTGTGGAGAAGTCGGAAGCCTGCCCGTTCCCTGTGGACGGGACCGTGCGGCGGTGACAGATGTGCCAGCATGGGAGCAACGCACGACGGGCGGGGATGAGAGGGCACGGCGTGAGCGACGAACAAGACGGTCAGGCACCGCGGCCGCGATACGGGGAGTACGCGCCGGGACAGGAGCCCGGTCAGGCACAGCCGCCGGTCTACGGCCAGCAGCCGCCGGTCTACGGCCAGCAGCCGCCGGCGTGGCAGCAGCAGCCTCCGACCTGGCAGCAGCAGCCCGGCTGGCAGCAGCAGCCCGGCTGGGCGCCGCCGCCGAAACCGGGGCTCGTCCCCCTGCGCCCGCTGCCGTTCGGAACGCTTCTCGGCGCTCCGTTCCAGGCGCTGCGGCGCAATCCGAAGATCACCGTCGGCGCGGCGCTGCTCATCCAGGGCATCCCCACCATCCTGGTCACCGTCATCCTCGCCGGCGCCGTGTACTTCCTGCTCCAGCGC
Organism: Leifsonia sp. ZF2019; assembly: GCF_019924635.1. Classification (NCBI taxonomy): domain Bacteria; kingdom Bacillati; phylum Actinomycetota; class Actinomycetes; order Micrococcales; family Microbacteriaceae; genus Leifsonia; species Leifsonia sp. ZF2019. The sequence continues at coordinate 1,251,990 of NZ_CP065037.1, read as the reverse complement.
GCCATCAACGCAGACACGTCGGATCAGAGCACTCTGCTCGCGGGCGCCGTCGGCGGCGCGGTCGTGCTCGGCCTGCTCTCGATCGTCGTCTCGGCGATCTCCAGCGCACTGCTCCAGGGCGTCGTGGTCGGCGAGGTCGCGCGCGAGACGCTCGGCGACAAGCTCACCTTCCGGTCCCTCTGGCAGCTCGTGCGCGGCCGCATCGGTCCGCTGATCGGCTGGACCTTCCTGGTGTCCTTCGCCTGGTTCGTCGCGATCGCCCTCGTCGTGGCGATCGCCGTCGCGCTGGCCGCCGTCGGCGGCTCGGCAGGCATCATCGGGGCCGCGCTCGTCGGGATCCTGGGCGGCCTCGGACTGATCGCGCTGGCCGTGTGGGTCAACACCAAGATCGCTCTCGTGCCGAGCGCGATCGTGCTCGAACGGCTCCGGATCGGCGAGGCCCTCACGCGCTCGTGGCGGCTCACGACCGGGTACTTCTGGAAGACCTTCGGGCTCATCGCCCTGATGACCGTCATCATCTACGCGGTCGCGCAGATCGTGTCGATCCCGTTCGGCGTGGTCGGCGGGATGCTCGGCGGCATCTTCGCACCGACCTCGCTCAGCACGAACGATCCATCGTCGTTCACTCAGATCCTCGTCGGACAGCTCGGCGTCAATGTGCTGTCGAGCATCGTCGGCGCCGTCGTCGGTGCGATCGGGAGCGTGGTCCAGACGGCGGCGGTGTCGCTGCTCTACATCGACCTCCGGATGCGCAAGGAGGGTCTCGACCTCCAGCTTGTCCGCTTCGTCGAGGCACGCCAGACCGGGCAGGAGCTGCCCGACCCGTACCTGGTCCCCGCCCCCGCAGCCCCGGCGGCGCCCTCGGCGACCCCGCCCTGGCCGGGCAGCTGAGGATCGTGCGCTTCGACATCCCCGTCGACCCGTCCGGGCCGCAGGCTCAGGAGTGGATCAGGGAGGAGCTGGCCAGGCCGGAGTACCAGGCGGCCAAACCGACCTGGTTCGACCTCGCCTCCAAGGCCGTGCAGGACTGGATCGACTCGCTGCTGCAGGGACCGACAGGCGATGCCGGCCCGGTCCTCCTGCTGGTCGTCGTCCTGGTGATCGCGGCGCTCGTCGTCGCCGCGTTCGTGATCTTCGGCCGCCCGCGGGTGAACCGCCGCTCGGCCCTGGACAGGCGGCCCGTCTTCGGGGACGACGACGGGCGCTCCGCCGCAGAACTGCGGCGTTCCGCGTCGGAGGCGGCGAGCGCCGGCGACTGGGTGCTGGCGATCGAGGAGCAGTTCCGGGCGATCGCGGTCGGGCTCGACGAGCGGACCCTCGTGGCGGTCACGCCCGGGACCACCGCGACCCATTTCGCCGCGACCGCCTCCACCGTCGTCCCGGGCGAACGGGAGCAGCTGAGCGAGGCGGCGCGCTCGTTCGATGCCGTGCGCTACCTCGACCGTCCCGGAACCCCCGCTGCCTACCAGCAGCTCGTCGCTCTCGACCAACGGCTGCAGCAGGTGCGTCCGGCGATCCCGGTGGCGGTGCCATGACGCCCGCACCTCCCGTCGACATGACACCGGAGACGAGCACGACGCCGGCGGATGCGTCGGCCGTCTCCCCCACCCTCCGGCAGAGCGGCCGTCGCGCCGTGCCGTGGATCGTGCTCGGCGCCGTCGCCGTCCTGGTCGCGCTGGCGGGCATCTTCCTGACCGGAGGCCGCTCCTCGTCCGGTGTCCCGCTGGATGCAGGCAATGCCGGGCCGACCGGAGGCAAGGCGCTCGCACAGGTCCTCGGGTCCCGCGGTGTGGACGTGCGCGACGCATCGTCTCTGGATCAGGTGCGCGAAGCGGTCGGCGCCGGAAGCGACACGACCCTCTTCGTGTTCGACGACGCGGGCAATCTCGAATCGTCGGCCTACGACGAGCTCGCGCGGCTCGCGAAGACGATCGTGATCGTCGAGCCGACTTTCCGCACCCTCCGCACGGTGGCGCCCGGCGTCCACGCGAGCGGCGAGCCGAGGGGGCCCGCGGACGCCGGCTGCGGTGTCCCCGCCGCGGAGCGGGCCGCGCGGATCGACCCGCGCCCGACCGGCAACACCTCCGGGGCGACAGTCCCCGGCACCTTCCGCGTGCAGGACGACGGCGCCTCCTGCTTCGCCGACGCGACCGGCGCGGCCTCTCTCGTCCGCACCATGTTCAAGGGTGCGACCGTCTACCTGGTCGGGTCGGCGCCGCTGCTCATGAACGACGGGATCGACCGTGCCGGGAACGCCGCACTGGGTCTGAACCTGCTCGGACAGCACGGCACCCTCGTCTGGTACCTGCCGGGGATCGACGACCGCCCGGTGACCGGGCCGCCGGACCTCGCGGCCCTGACGCCGGGCTGGGTGACGCCCGTGCTCCTCCTTCTCGTCCTCGTCGTCGTGGCGGCGGCGGTCTGGCGCGGGCGTCGGTTCGGCCCGCTCGTGGTCGAGAACCTCCCCGTCGTCGTGCGCGCCGGTGAGACGCGGGAGGGCCGCGCCCGCCTGTACCAGCGCTCGTCCGCGCACCTGCGCGCGGCCGATGCCCTCCGGATCGGCACGCTCGGGCGCCTGGCCGCCCTGGTCGGCCTTCCCGCCTCGGCGAGCGCGACAGAACTCGCCGAGGCCGTCGCGGCGCTCACCGCCCAGGATCGCACTCGCGTCCGCGATCTGCTGGTCGACGACATCCCCCGCACGGACCGCGACCTGATCGCCCTCTCCGACGACCTCGCGGCGCTCGAACGGGCGACCGCTGCCGCCGCCTCGCCCGCCGAGGCGGGCTCGACCGGAAGAATGGAGCCATGACCGACGTCACGACCGGAGTCCCCGTATCCCCCGCCCCGCCGGAAGACGCTGCGGCGCTGCGGCAGACCCTCGCCCGCGTGCGGACCGAGGTCGGCAAGGCCGTCGTCGGCCAGGACGGCGCCGTCACGGGCTTGATCATCGCCCTCCTCGCCCGCGGGCACGTGCTGCTCGAGGGGGTCCCCGGGGTGGCGAAGACGCTCCTGGTCCGCTCGCTCAGCCACGCGCTCAGCCTCGACACCAAACGCGTCCAGTTCACGCCCGACCTGATGCCCGGCGACGTGACGGGCTCCCTCGTCTACGACGCGCAGACCGGCGGCTTCGTCTTCCGCGAGGGCCCGGTGTTCACGAACATCCTGCTCGCGGACGAGATCAACCGCACTCCCCCGAAGACGCAGTCCGCCCTGCTCGAGGCGATGGAGGAGCGCCAGGTGAGCGTCGACGGTCTGAGCCGTCGCCTCCCCGACCCGTTCATCGTCGCCGCGACGCAGAACCCGATCGAGTACGAGGGCACGTACACGCTGCCTGAGGCACAGCTCGACCGCTTCCTGCTCAAGCTGACCCTGGACATCCCCGAACGCGAGACCGAGGTGGAGGTGCTGCGCCGCCACGCGGCCGGCTTCAATCCGCGGGATCTGGCCGCCGCCGGCGTCATGCCCGTCCTCACCGCCACCGAGCTGCAGGCCGCCCGCGACTCGGCCGCCGCGGTGGGGGCGAACGCGGACGTGCTCGCGTACATCGTGGATCTGGCCCGCGCCACCCGGCAGAGCCCGTCCGTGCGCCTCGGCGTGAGTCCGCGCGGAACCACCGCCCTTCTCGCCGCCGCGAAGGCGTGGGCCTGGCTGTCCGGCTACGACTCGATCACGCCGGATCATGTGCAGGCGATGCTCGTCCCCGTCTGGCGGCACCGTATCCAGTTGCGGCCCGAGGCGGAGCTGGAGGGCGTGGGACCGGATGCGATCCTGCGCTCGATCGTCCAGCAGGTCCAGGTCCCGATCTGACCGACCATGACGGTTTCCGGACGTTTCGTCGCCCTGCTCGCGCTGGGGGTCATTCCCATCGTGCTGCTGGGGCGTGAGGCTGCGCCCGCCTATGCCGCGCTCGGCGGCTGGGTGCTGCTCTGCCTCCTGCTCGGCGCCGTGGACCTCGCGATCGCGGGCTCCCCACGACGCGTGCGCATCGAGCGTTCGATCCCGGGGCGCGTCCGTCTCGGCGCCGAGGCGACGGCAGAGCTCGTCATTACGAACACCGGCAGGCGGACGATCCGCGGAACCCTGCGCGATGCGTGGGAGCCGTCGGCCGGGGCGGCGCCCTCCCGGCACCGGCTGGTGCTCCCGTCCGGCGAGCGTCGCCGGTTCGCAGTCACGCTGAAGCCGTGGCGGCGGGGCGAGCGCCGGGTCGCGCAGATCACCGTGCGGGCATGGGGGCCGCTGCACCTGTGGGCGCGGCAGGCGACGCTCTCCGCGCCCGGGCGCATCCGGGTGCTTCCGCCGTTCTCCTCCCGCAAGCATCTCCCGTCGCGACTGGCGCGGCTACGCGAGCTCGACGGGACCACCAGCGTGCTCCTGCGCGGTCAGGGCTCCGAGTTCGACTCGCTCCGGGAATACGTCCGTGGGGATGACGTGCGCTCCATCGACTGGCGCGCGACCGCCCGGCGGCACGATCCGACCGGCGGGAGCGGCGCCCGGGTGATGGTGCGCACGTGGCGGCCGGAGCGGGATCGCCGTGTCGTGATCGTCGTGGACACGGCGCGCACGTCGGCCGCCCGAATCGCCGACGAGCCCCGGATCGACACCGCTTTCGAGTCCTCGCTCCTGCTCGCGGCACTCGCGACCAGAGCCGGTGACCGGATCGACTTCCTCGCCTACGACCGGGTCGTCCGGGGCCGGGTCCACGGGGCGAACGGCCCGGAGTTGCTCTCCCGGATGGTCGACGCCATGTCCGCCATCGATCCCGCCCTCATCGAGATGGACTGGTCCGCGGTCCCCGCACAGGTCGGAGCGATGACGAGCCAGCGTTCCCTGGTCGTGCTGCTGACCTCCCTCAACGCCCCCGGCGCCGCGCGCGGCCTGCTCTCGGTCCTGCCGCAGCTGACGAGGAAGCACCTCGTGGTGGTGGCGAGCGTGACCGACCCGGACACGCTGACGGCGACGCGCGAACGCGGCGACCGCTCCGCCGTCTACCGCGCGGCGGCGGCGGAACGGTCTCTGCTCGACCTGGCGCGCGTGACCGCGGCCGTGCGGCGGCTGGGCGGCGACGTCGTCACGGGTTCGCCCGAGGATCTCCCCCCTGCTCTCGCAGACCGCTACCTCGCTCTCAAGGCCGCCGGGCGGCTCTGACACCCGAGGAACGCGCTCCGGGAGCCCGCCCGGTCGGGCCGTCGGATCAGGCGGCGACGATCCGGCGTGCGCCTGCGTCGAACTCCCCGAGGTCGCCGGTCTCACCGAGACGGACGGCGCGTCGTCCGACGAACAGCATGTAGAACAGGAACGCGGCGAGCGCCAGGGATCCGATGGCGACCTTGGCCCAGACCGGCAGGCCCGACGGGGTGACGAAGCCTTCGATGAGACCGGAGACGAACAGGCTGATCGCGCACCCGACCGCCACCGTGAACAGCGCGCGGCCGTCTTCGGCCAGAGCCTGCGCACGGGTGCGGGCGCCCGGCGCGATCCACGCCCAGAAGATGCGGAGCCCGGCCGCCGCCGCCACGAAGACGCTGGTGAGCTCGAGGAGACCGTGCGGCAGGATGTACGAGAACATCACGTCGCCGCGACCGTAGGCGAACATCACCCCGGCCGCTGTGCCGACGCCGACGGCGTTCTGGATGAGGACGTACGGGACCCAGAGGCCGGTGATGCCGAACGCGATGCACTGCGCGGCGATCCACGCGTTGTTGGTCCAGACCTGCCCGGCGAACGACGCAGCCGGGTTGTTCGAGTAGTAGTCGATGAACGTGTGGTCGACGTACCGCCGCAGGTTCGCATCGCTCCCGAGGTTGCGCAGCACATCCGGGTTCCCCGTGATCCACAGCGCGTACAGGGTCGCGACGATCACGGTGAACACGGTCACTCCGAGCACGACCCAGCGGATGCGGTATAAGGCCGCGGGGAGCTCGAGGGCGAAGAAGCGCGGGATCTGCGAGAAGAGGTTGGCGCCGGCGCCGGTGAAACGCAGTCGTGCGGACGACAGGGTCAGCGACAGCCGGTCGCCCACCGCCGTCGATCCCGCGCTGGTCTGGATCGCCGAGAGATCGGCCGCACCCGACTGGTAGAGATCGATGAGCTCATCGGCGTCCTTGCCGTCGAGTCGTCTCTTGGCGGCCAGCCGGGCCAGTCGGTCCCAGTCGGCGCTGCGCGCTGCGGTGTATGCGTCGAGATCCATCTGCTTGAATGATAGCCATGACGGCAGCGGCGGACGGGTTCCCGGAGCCGGTCGAGCGCGAACTGGTGACCGGCGAGGCCGTCACCCTCGATGTCAAGCCGGTCAGCTACATCCTGCGCGCAGCGGGCACGATCATCGACTGGCTCGTCTCCATGCTGGTGATGCTCGGTTGCGTACTGCTGCTCGTCGCGACGGGCGGCGGCCTCGACGAGGCCCTCGTCCGCGCTCTCGTCATCCTGATCCTCGTGCTCGGCACGGTCGTCCTCCCGACCACCGTCGAGCTGGCGTCGCGCGGTCGCTCTCTCGGCAAGCTCGCGGTCGGCGCCCGGATCGTGCGCGACGACGGCGGCGCGATCGGCTTCCGGCACGCGTTCATCCGCGCGCTCACCGGTGTGCTCGAGATCTTCCTGACGGTGGGCGGCATCGCGGCGCTGACCGGCCTGCTCAACGCGCGCTCGAAGCGGCTCGGCGACCTGCTCGCCGGAACCTACAGCCAGCTGGTCCGCGTCCCGCAGCCGCGCCCGCTCGACCTCTACCTCTCCCCCGCCCTTGCCGGGTGGGCGGTGACCGCCGACGTCGCACGTCTCCCCGATCGCCTCTCGCGGCGGATCGCGCAGTTCGTCCGGCAAGCGCCGCAGCTCACGCCGGCCGCGCGCTACGGTCTGAGCACCGAGCTCGCCCGTGAAGCATCCGCCCACGTCTCGCCCCTGCCCGATGTCGACGCGGAGACCTTCCTCGTCGGCGTCGCCGTGCTGCGCCGTCAGCGGGACGCCCGCGGCCTGGCGCTCGAACAGGAGCGGCTCGACCGGCTGGCGCCCGTGCTCGACGGGCTCCCCCACGCTTTTCCCGACCGCTAGGAGACCCGGTGACCGACGCCCGCACCCCCGAGTACCGCGCCCACTTCGACGCGACCGTCGCTTTCGTGAACGGCGGCGGCCTCACCGCGGAGGGATTCCGTCTCGACCTCCCCTCCGCCGACCTGAGCGAGGGCGAGATCGCCCGCCTGTTCGTCCAGCACCTCGGGCTGGCGCTCGTCGGAGAGGTCCGTCTCGGCGACCTGCGGATCGTCGAGGAGGCCCACCGGGGCAGTCGCGGAGTGGGGGCGGCCGAGCGGAGCGAGCGCGATCCGAGCCGCCGCGTCATCGACCTCAGCCACCCCATCCGCGCCGGCCTGATCACCTATCCCGGCCTCCCGGCACCGGTCATCACCCCGCACCTGACGCGGGAGGACTCACGCGCGAGGTACGCGCCCGGGACAGAGTTCGCCATGGACGTCATCACGATGATCGGCAACACCGGCACCTACCTCGACAGTCCGTATCACCGCTATGCGGACGGCGGCGACCTCGCGTCCCTCGACCTGTCGTCGCTCGTCGGCCTGCGCGCCGAGGTGATCCACGTACCCGACGCGATCGAGCGCGGGGTCCCCGCATCGGTCTTCTTCGACCGGGATGTCGCCGGCGCCGCGGTGCTGGTGCACACCGGTTGGGATGCGCACTTCGGCACCCCCGCCTACGCCGCGGGCGCCCCGTACCTGACCGACGACGCGGCGGCGCACCTCGTCGAGCAGGGAGCCGTCCTCGTCGGGATCGACTCCCTCAACATCGACGACACCGAGGGCGGCGGCGCACGCCCGGTGCACTCGCGCCTGCTGGCCGCCGGCGTGCATGTCGTCGAGCACCTGACCCGCCTCGGCGAGCTCCCGGCGCGCGGCGCACGCTTCACAGCGGCGCCGCCGGCGGTGGAGGGGTTCGGGACCTTCCCCGTACGGGCGTTCGCGGAACTCTGAGGACCGGCGGGCCCGCCTGGTCTCAGTCGTGGAGGATGCGCTGGAACAGCACGTGGTCCTGCCAGCGCCCCGCGATCTTCAGGTAGGCCGGGGCGACGCCGATGCGTTCGAAGCCCGCCCGCGTGAGCACGGACTGCGAAGCGTGGTTCGCGAGCAGGGTGGCCGCCTGGACACGGTGCAGACCGAACCCGAGCGCCGCCTCCAGAACCGCCGCCAGCGCTGTCGAGGCCAGCCCCTGGCCGGTATGGGCCCTGTCGAGCCAGTAGCCCACCATCGCGCTCTGGAAGGCGCCGCGAACGATGGCGCTCAGGTCGATCGCGCCGGCGATCTCGGCGCCGTCGACCAGCACCAGCGGCAGGCCGGTGCCGAGATCGCGCATCGCGAGAAGCTCGCGGGTGCGCGCCAGCTGCCCCTCCTCGGTGAAGAACTCCTCGGTGCGGGTGGGGTCCCACGGGGCGAGGTGCCCCCGATTGCGGACGTAGGCCGCCGCGAGCGCCGCGGCGTCCTGCTCGCGGCGCACGCGCAGGGTCAGGCCGCCGGGCAGCTCGCGGTCGGCGAATTCGAGCGTCATCAGTAGCGGTAGTGGTCGACCTTGTACGGGCCGTCCACGGGCACACCGATGTAGGCGGCCTGCTCCTCGGTCAGGACCGTCAGCTCGACGCCCAACGAGGCGAGGTGGAGGCGTGCGACCTTCTCGTCGAGGTGCTTCGGCAGCACGTACACGCCGACCGGGTAGTTCTCGCGGGAGACGTACAGCTCGAGCTGCGCGAGCACCTGGTTCGCGAACGAGTTGCTCATCACGAAGCTCGGGTGGCCGGTGGCGTTGCCGAGGTTCATGAGCCGGCCCTCGGAGAGCACCAGGATGCTGCGGCCCGTCGGCAGGCGCCACTCGTGCACCTGCGGCTTGATCTCGATCTTCTCGGCACCCGGGAGTGCCTCGAGTGAGGCCATGTCGATCTCGTTGTCGAAGTGTCCGACGTTGGCGACGATCGCGAGGTGCTTGAGCCCGAGCAGGTGGTCGAGCGTCACCACGTTCAGGTTGCCCGTCCCGGTGATGAGGATGTCCACCTGGTCGATGACCGACTCGAGCCGCGCCACCTGGAAGCCGTCCATGGCGGCCTGGAGCGCGTTGATCGGGTCGACCTCGCTGACGATGACGCGCGCACCCTGGCCCCGCAGCGCCTCGGCGGCCCCCTTGCCCACGTCGCCGTATCCGGCCACGAAGGCGACCTTGCCGCCCATCAGGACGTCGGTGGCCCGGTTGAGGCCGTCCGGGAGGGAGTGGCGGATGCCGTACTTGTTGTCGAACTTGCTCTTGGTGACCGAGTCGTTGACGTTGATCGCCGGGAACAGGAGGTCGCCGGCCTTGGCGAGCTCGTACAGACGGTGGACGCCGGTGGTGGTCTCCTCCGTCACGCCGATGATGCCGTCCGCGATCCGCGTCCAGCGGTCGGCCGACATCGCGAGCGAAGCGCGGAGCGCGGCGAGGATGACACGGTACTCGTGGCTGTCCCCTTCAGTGTCGTCCGGGACGGCGCCGGCGGCCTCGAACTCACGACCCTTGTGCACGAGCAGCGTGGCGTCGCCGCCGTCGTCGAGGATCAGGTTCGGGCCGGTCCAATCGGCTCCCGCCGCCTCGGCTTCCGCGCTCCAGTCGAAGATCTGCTGGGTGCACCACCAGTACTCCTCCAGCGACTCGCCCTTCCAGGCGAAGACCGGGACTCCGGCGGGCGCGGCGACGGTGCCGGTCGGGCCGACGGCGACAGCGGCGGCGGCGTCGTCCTGGGTGGAGAAGATGTTGCAGCTCGCCCAGCGCACCTGGGCGCCGAGGGCCACGAGCGTCTCGATGAGGACCGCGGTCTGGACGGTCATGTGGAGGGATCCGGCGATGCGGGCCCCTGCGAGCGGCTGCGAGGCGCCGAACTCCTCGCGAAGCGCCATGAGGCCGGGCATCTCGTTCTCGGCGAGTCGCAGCTGGTGGCGGCCCGCCGCGGCGAGCGAGAGGTCGGCGACCTTGAAGGGCAGGGCGGTTTCGGACACGGTCGAAGCAGGCATGGTACCCATTCTCGCATCGGACCGCGCCGAAGAGGCGATCCGTGACGGCCGGGTCGCCGTCAGGCGCGGATGAGCGCGAGGACCTCGTCGCGGATGCGCACCATCGTCGCGGCGTCGGCGGCCTCCACGTTGAGCCGCAGCAGCGGCTCGGTGTTCGAGGAGCGCACGGAGAACCACCAGAACGGGTCGTCCTGGCCGACCTGCCCGATGACCGTCAGCCCGTCGAGCTCGTCGAACTCGGCTCGGGAGGCGAACGCCTCCACGACGCGGGTGAAGGCGGCCGGCACGTCGTCGACGGTCGAGTTGATCTCTCCCGACATGGCGTAGGGCGAGAAGGCGGCGGCCAGCTCCGACAGCGGGCGGTCCTGCCCGCCGAACTCGGCGAGGAGGTGCATCGCGGCGAGCATCCCGTTGTCGGCGCTCCAGAAGTCCCGGAAGTAGTAGTGCGCCGAGTGCTCGCCGCCGAAGACCGCGCCCGACGCGCGCATGGCGTCCTTGATCAGCGAGTGGCCGACGCGCGTGCGCAGCGGGGTCGCGCCCGCGGCCTCGATCGTCTCGGGGACGATGTTCGATGTGATGAGGTTGTGGATGACCGTGATCTCGGCGTCCGGCTCGGCGGCGCGCGCACGGGCGATCTCGCGCAGCGCGACGATCGCCGCCACGGCGGACGGCGTGACCGGGTCCCCGTTGCCGTCGACGACGAAGCAGCGGTCGGCGTCTCCGTCGAACGCGAGCCCCAGGTCGGCGCCGTGCTCCACGACCGCCTTCTGCAGGTCGACCAGATTGGAGGGCTCGAGCGGGTTCGCCTCATGGTTCGGGAAGGTGCCGTCGAGCTCGAAGTACAGCGGGATGATCGTGATCGGAAGCGCCGGGAGACCGGCCGCCTCGCCCAGCACCGCCGGGACCGTGAGGCCGCCCATACCGTTGCCCGCGTCGACGACGACGGTGATGGGCCGGATGCCGGAGAGGTCGACGAGCGACCGCAGATAGGCGGCGTAGGAGGCGAGCACGTCCTCCTCGCGGTAGGTGCCCGGCGAGGCCACCGCTGCGATCCCCTCGGCCAGGTAGGCGGCCGCACGCTCACGCACCCCGGCGAGCCCGGTCTCCATGCTCAGCCCCTGCGCTCCCGCGCGGGAGAGCTTGATGCCGTTGTAGGTGGCGGGGTTGTGACTGGCGGTGAACATCGCCGCGGGCGCGGCCAGGGCCCCCGAGGCGTAGTAGGACTCGTCTGTCGAGCAGAGCCCGATCGAGACCACGTCTGCACCCCGCGCCTGCGCGCCACGTGCGAATGCGGCGGCGAAACCCGGTGACGAGTCGCGCATGTCGTGTCCGACGACCAGGTCCCCACCGGCCGCGCCGACCTCGTCGACGAAGGCGGCGCCGATCGCCTCGACGACCTCCGGCGTCAGCTGGTCGCCCACCAGACCCCGGATGTCGTAAGCCTTGACGACGGCGTCGAGCGAGGAGCGGAGGGTGTCAGAGTTGCGACTGTTCACGCCCCATAACCTACTTCACCGAACACCTCGTGCCGCACGATGCTCCACCCCTGCGGCGCGGAGAGCCGCTCGGCGTGGATGGCGCAGAGGTCGTAGGTGTGCGGCTCGTGCGAGAGGCTGAGCGGGCCGAGCACCGCCATCGAGTCCGCGTAGACGTAGGTGAGGGTCGCGACAGCGTCGCGAGGGCACGCGACACGGGAACACGGACGGCTCAACATCGGGGTCAGGATACCGGAGCGCGTCCGACGTAGGATGGCGACATGCCCCGCAACCGCCGCACCAGCAGCCAGCCGCCGGCCACCAGCAGGTGGCGCAGCCGGCACGGGCGCGGGGCCCGGGGGCCGGTCACCGGTCCGCATCTGCCGATGCTGCAGAACCGCATCGACTTCTTCGACATGACCGTCGCCTCCACGGCCGACTACCTCAAAGGGGTGTGGCCGCAGGAGCTCGCGGACGTCCACTTCGACGTCGCCGCGACCCCTATCGGCAACTCCGGGACGGATGGCGTCGACCGCTGGCGCGTCGACCACTCCCGCCGCCGGATCGTCCTCTACCGTGTGCCGATCCAGCGATTGACGAAACTGCACCGTGAGGACGACATCCACCGGCGCATGTACATCGAGGGCTGCGTGTTCCGGGCCGTCGCCGAGCTGCTCGGCAAGGATCCGTGGGACCTGGCTCCCGACCGCTTCCGCCACTTCTGACAGGCCGGAGTCCCCGCTCGCACCGGGACCGCCTGTCGCGGGTCAGTGCGCGTAGACGTCGATCGGTGCGGCGAGCGGCCCGGGCGGTGCGAGAGCGAACGCACTCGTCAGGCCGTCCCCGGCGAAAGTCACCCCGCCACGCAGGCCGTCCGCATTGGTGACCGTGTAGCGGTTCGCGCTGAGCCCGATGTTCGCCGCCCCCTCCGCGGGGACGACGAGGTCGGTCGGTTTGCCGCCGTCGGGCGTGACCGTCACCTTCTGGTCCTTCTCCGACGCGTTGGTCAGGTGCAGCGTCCCACCGGCCCCGGAGGGGATCGCGGCGAGGAACGTGTCCCGGAGCGGTTCGGACGAGACGAACCAGGCGAAGTCTCTCGTCTTCGTGCCGATCGACGTCGTCCGCGCGGCCGCGACGACCGGGACGGAGGAGTTGACGGTGACCGTGTAGCTGCCGTCCTTGAGGTTCTCCAGCGGGATCTCGGCGACGTTGCCGGACTTCACCGTCTGCGCGTACGACGTGCCGGCTGCGGTGGCTTCCTCCCCCACCGCGCCGATGGTGACCTCGGCGTCCTTGTCTCCCGGGACGAAGATCCGCACGGCGGGGAACTCCACGCCGACGCTTTCGCCCGACTGTGCCGCGGTCACCTTCGCGAGACCGGCGATCGTCATGCCGGGGATGACCTGCTGCCGTGAGGGAGCGCCGGTGCCTCCCGTGAGCTCGGCACCCTGCGGCTGGATGCCCTGCTCGAAGCTCTGCTGCATCGTGGCGACGACCTCGCCGCCCGTCGTCTGCACGTGTACGACGGGCGCGGCGGCGGCAGGGGCCAGCCCGGCGAGCGGGACGACCTTCTGCCCGCCGGCGGGCACGACGATGCCGGTGGCGCCCGGCGCACTGACGGTGCCCGTCTCGGTGTAGATGCTGAGCGACACGGTCGCATCGACCGAGGTCGGGTTGGCGAGCAGGACGAGACTCGTCTGGCCGAGCGAGGTGGCGCCGGCCACGAGCCACGTGTCGGCGGCGGGCTCTGCGCAGGCCGCGGAGGTCAGGCCCGCGAGGTCGTCGGAGGCCGCGTTCTGCAGCTGTGCACCGGCGAAGAGCGGAGGCGTGCGCGATCCGTGCGGGGTGCTCACCGTGAGAGCCTGGGGCGTCTCCGACCCGTGCCCCCCGTCGGAGTCCGGCTTCAGATCAGTGACCTGCACGTCGGGCCCGTCCGTTCCGTAGCTGGTCGTCGCTTCGCCGATCGGGCTGGCCTGTGTGGCGGAACCGGAGTCGGCGGCGAGGGCCAGGACGGGACCGGGGCACACCCGCTGCTGATCGGCCGGGACCGGGCGCACGGTGGCCGCCGGGGCGCCGATCGCGAAGTCGGGCAGCGGGAGGAGGGTCGCACCCGCGATGGCGACGACCGCCACCCCGGCGCCGATCAGGCCGCCCAGCGCGCGCGCTCCGATGCGGGCGATTCCACGCTTGTCAGCCACGGTCGCCTCCTGGCTCGGTCACGCGTCGGGGTCGGATGATCGTCTCCTCGAGTCCGTCGTCGAGAGTGGTGGGCTCGTCCACCACCGGCACGGGGCGGGTGGGGAGCCTGGATTCCGATGACGGCGTCGCGCCGCCCGCGATGGCCGTGTCGGCCGTCTCCTGCTCGGAGGCGTCCGGCAGGGCAACGGCGACCGGCGCCGGCCCGACGAGCGGGACGCGGTCCGCGCCTGCACGCTGCTCGGCCGGCGACGTCGGCGGGAGTGCGGGGATGACCGGTGCCGACTCCGGCTTCGGCCCGTGCTCGGACTCAGGCTCGTGCTCTGTCTCAGGCTCGTGCTCTGTTTCCGGCTCGTGCCCGGGATCCGGCTCCGGCTCGACCGCACGGGCCTCGTCCTCGTCCGCGGACTCGACGGCGGCCTCGTCCTCCGGCTCGGCCTCGTACTCGTCGAGGCTCTCCTCCGCGATGGTCTCTTCGCCCGCGACGGGCGCATCGGGGCGGTCGTCGGGCTCCACGGCCGTGATGTCGTCGTCGACCCCTCTGCCCTGGGCGCGGCGGGCGTTCAGCTCGGCGACGCGGTCGGCGGAACGCGTGGTGGGGATGGACAGCAGGAGCGTCACACCGATCACGATGCCCTGGACGAGCAGCACCAGCACTCGCCAGATCCCACCGGCGTCGGTCGGGATCTGCGCGGCGGCGGGCACGGCGCTCGTCCCCCGGTCGAACGCCCAGAGCACTCCGCTCGACGTGGTGCCGACGCTGGAGAGCACCGGGTTGGCGTCGAGCGCGACGGTGGCGCGGGTGGAGGTGGCCGACGCCGTCGTGCTGGCTCGCTCGTCGAGAGCCGTCGCGGGAGGGGCGAGCAGGACGAAGTCGATGCCGAGCTGCTTCAGCTGCGACGTCGCGTCGAATCCGCTGCGCGATGCGAGGTTTCCTGCGATGGTCGCGAGGCGCTTCTGGTCCGCGGTCAGAGAGCGTTCGGTCGTGCTCAGCGTGGACTGGTCGTCGAGCGTCTGCCCGCTGCCCCGCACGACCTCGGCGGCGATGCCGCCGTCGGGTTGCGGGGTGATCCGGAGCGTCCCGGTGCGTGGCTGGGTCGATGCTTTGGCGGTGACGACGGCCGGCATGGTGCGGCCGTCGCTCTCGCTCACCACAGCGTCGTCGCGGTGTGCCATCAGGGCCACGGGCGTCGCGACGATCGCGATCGCGACGATGCCGGCCCAGGCGGGGTAGACCGCCGCGCGCCCGAGCGCCGAGAGCGCGAGCACTGCGGCGCCCGTCAGCCCGAGCCAGTAGAGGCTCACGGCGGTCCCCGGCCAGATCGGCACGACCGTCCCTCCCGTGACGGCGACCTGGAGGTGCAGAGCGGCCACGGCCGTCACGAATCCGGTCAGCGCGACGACGAGGGCGACGATCGCACGGACCGTCCCGCGCAGGAAGAGCGCGAGGAGGGCCAGGATGCCGAGCGGGGCGAGGAGCACCGCCACCACGAGGGTGGGCGCCTGGGCGAAGCCGTTCCCGGCGAGGAGCTCGTGCCAGCCGCCGAGGAGGCCGTCCGGGAAGCCGAGCGCCAGCTGCCACGCCGGCGTCTGCCGGGTGTCGAGCGGCACGCCGGGATCGGCCAGGATCGACAGCCAGGCTCCGCGCGCGCCCTGTTGCCAGACGAGCGGGCCGAACAGCACGACGGCGGGCAGGGGGATGAACGCTATACGTGCGGCACGCCGCCCGGCGAACACGATCGCGGCGATCCAGGCGACCACCAGGGCCGGGATCAGGATCGGTGCGCATGCGGCCGTCGCCGCGGCGAGCAGGGCGGTCGTCGCGCTCGCGGCCCACGATCGGCGCGCCGCGAGCCCGGCGAAGAACAGCCACGGCAGCAGCAGGTGGGCGAGCACGGCCGACGGGCGGCCATCCTGCATGGCCAGGAGGAGGGTCGGGGCGAATGTGTAGACCAGGGCGCCGAACACGCGCAGCATCGTGCGGGACGTCAGGCGCGCGGCCGCCAGCCAGGCGCCGAGCGCGGTGACCGGCAGAGCGGCCAGGTAGAGGACGACGAGGGAGAGCGACGGCTGCCAGAAGGTCAGCGAGCCGAGAACGGCGAGCACCGCGGAGAACGGATCGGCCGCTCCGGTGAACCCGAGGCTCACATCCCGCCAGCCGTAGCCGAGATTGGCCCAGAGCTGTCCCACGGACGTGTCGAGCGGAAGCAGCCCGCCGCCGGAGAGGGCGCCCGAGCCGACGAGCGGGAAGAACATCGCGACGCCGACGACGAGCGCGATCAGGACGGTCCAGCCGCCCCCGGTGGCGAAGAAGTCGAGCTCCTGCTTCTCGCCCTGCTGCGAGACCAGAGCGGCCTCCCGCTTGAGCGCGCGCGCCCGCCGGACCTCTGAGAACGGGATGCGCAGCGGCGCCACTGCCGCCCAGGTGACGGTGCGGCTCCGCGCGAGTCGCCGTCGCGCAGTGCTCACCGCGAGCCCGGAGAAGGCGACCCGGAAGGCCGCGGCGAGTTCGCCGCCGATCGATCCCGGTTCCTTGCGCAGGAGACGCAGCAGCGAGCGGAGGATGGCGAGCGGCACGAGGCTGAGCCAGTGGAACGGCACCGCCCCTCCGGGCGCGTAGGCCATGCGACGGTGCAGCTGGGCGGCGCGACGCTCCTTCACCAGACGGCGGCGTACGCGCCACTTCGGCGAGAGGTTCGGGCCGGCCAGGCCGTCGCCGCCGATGGCGACGCGGGCCTGCGCGACCAGCGTGACGCGGAAGCCGGCGAGCCGTGCTCTGGTGCAGAAGTCGAGGCCGTCGTCGGCCGTCGGCAGGGCGGGATCGAAGCCGTCGAGCGCCTCCCACAGCTGCTGACGGACGAGCATGCCCGCGGAGGAGACCGCGAGGACGTCGGTCAGCCCATCGTGCTGCGCCTGGTCGAGTTCGTTCTCGACCAGCGGCACCGAGGCGCCGAACGGAGTCATCGTCTCGCCGAACTCCCGGATGAACGCCGGGTCGTCCGCGTCGACGAGCTTCGGTCCGACCACCGCGACCGACGGGGAGACTTCGAGCGCACCCAGCAGGGCGGCGAGCGCCTCGGGCTCCGGCGCGGTGTCGTGCGCCAGCAGCCAGATCAGCTCGTCCGAGGAGGTCGTGGGGGGCAGCACACGGACGGCCGTGGCGATGGCGGCGCCGAACGGGAGGCGCTCGGGGACGCTCAGCAGCTGGGTCGGGCCGGACTCGGACAGCAGGCGCGCTGCGTCGTCGCTCGTCGCGCAATCGACGGCGATCACGGCGTCCGGTCTTCTCGTCTGGGCCGCGAGGGCGTCGAGAGTGCGCTCGAGACGGGGGCCGCCGCTGTGGGCGACGACGATGGCGGTGACTCTCGGATACATCGGGAGTCAGCCTAGGTTGGGGTCACGCCGATCGCGGTAGTGCCTCGGGCGCGGCGTGGATTCGATCGGGTTCAGCCGGCGCGCTTACGGAGTTTGCGTCGCTCGCGCTCCGACAGGCCGCCCCAGATGCCGAAGCGCTCGTCGTTCGCCAGCGCGTACTCCAGGCACTGCGACCGCACCTCGCAGGAGGTGCAGATGCGCTTCGCGTCGCGCGTCGATCCGCCCTTCTCGGGGAAGAACGCCTCGGGGTCCGTCTGCGCGCACAGCGCGTCCGACTGCCAGGCGAGAGGATTCTCCTCCGCGTCGTCGGCGTTGGCCCGCACACCCGGGACTCCGAGCCGGACCGGATCGATGAACCAGTCGTCGGGTACCCCAGAACGATATTCAGGAACTGTCATATCGGTCTCCCCCACCCCTCCTACTGTCGACTGCTAGCGCACGCATTATGACGTGTCGGAATAATTACACCGTTGTCATTCGCGTCCGTCAAGTCGCGAATCGTAAAGCCTTAAGCCATGGTCGAGACTTCACGACGCGCCGACCGTCGACAACAATCGCGACACGCCCGGGCGTTCTACCCCCGCGGAGGCGGTGTCACGACGCCGCCTGGCGTGCTTCCCAGGCGCTGCGCACCATCTGCTCGAGGGTGTGGCGCATCTTCCAGTCGAGATCGCGCGCGGCGAGCTCACCTGAGGCCACGATCCTCGCGGGATCGCCCGCCCGTCGAGGCCCCACTTCTGGGGTGAAGGCGATCCCGGTCACCGCGGCGACGGTGGACATGATCTGTCCCACACTCACACCGTCGCCGCTGCCGAGGTTGTAGACGGGCTCGATGGACTCCCCTGCGTCCAGGCGCTTCGCGGCCGCCACGTGAGACACGGCGAGGTCGGCGACATGGATGTAGTCGCGGACACACGTGCCGTCCGGCGTCGGATAGTCGGTGCCGTTGATCCGCGGAGTGCGGCCGTCGACGAGGGCGTCGAAGACCAGCGGAAAGAGATTGTGCGGACTGGTGTCACGCAGCGCGATGTCCCCGGAGCCGACCACGTTGAAGTAGCGGAGCGACGTGTGCCGCAGCGCTGCGGCGACTCCCTGGTCACGGAGCAGCCACTCGCCGATGAGCTTGGACTCGCCGTACGGCGACTCCGGACTCTTGGGCGTCGTCTCGGTGACGATGTCCACATCGGGCGTCCCGTACACCGCCGCGGAGGACGAGAACACGATCGCGTCGACCCCGGCCTCCTGCATCGCCGCGAGCAGCACCGCCGTGGCGGTCACATTCTGCTCGTACGTGTGCAGCGGCCGCTGCACCGAGACCCCCGCGTACTTGAAGCCGGCCACGTGCACGACGCCGGTGATGGGGTTCTCGGCGAAGACGCGCTCGAGCAGGGCGCCGTCCAGGATGGTGCCGCGGTAGAAAGGGACTCCGGCCGGGACGAACGCCTCATGTCCGCTGGAGAGGTCGTCCACCACCACCACGTCGATGCCCTCGTCGCGGAACGCCCGCACCACGTGCGAGCCGATGTAGCCCGCTCCTCCGGTCACCAACCACGCCACGGACGATCCTCCCGATCTGCTCGACTGTCGAGTCCAGGAGAACCCTATCGCGGGCGGATCACACGAATGCCGCCTCCCCGGTGATGGCGCGGCCCACGATCAGGGTGTTCATCTCGCGGGTCCCCTCGTACGAGTACAGCGCCTCCGCGTCCGCGAAGAAGCGCGCGACGTCGTACTCGAGCACGATGCCGTTGCCGCCGAGGATCTCGCGGCACCAGGCGACGGTCTCGCGCATCCGGGCGGTCGCGAACGCTTTCGCGAGCGCCGAGTGCTCGTCGCGCTGCTGCCCGTCGTCGAGCATCTGGGAGACCCGGGTGCAGAGTGCGATCGAGGCCGTGATGTTGCCGATCGACTTCACGAGGAGGTCCTGGATGAGCTGGTGCTTGGCGATCGGCTTGCCGAACTGGACCCTCTCCTGCGCGTAGCGCAGGGCGGCCTCGTAGGCACCGACCGCCACCCCGACCGCCGCCCACGCCACTTCGGCGCGCGTCAGCCGCAGCACGGCCGCCGTGTCGCGGAAGCTGTTGGCGTTCTGCAGGCGCAGGGACTCGGGGACGACCACGTTCTCGAGGGTGATGTCGGCGTTCTGGACCATGCGCAGCGACTGCTTGCCCTCGATCTTCGTGGCCGTGTACCCGGGCGTGGAGGTCGGGACGATGAAGCCCTTCACCTGGCCGTCATCGGCGCTCTTCGCCCAGATCACGGTGATGTCGCTGAAGGTGGCGTTGCCGATCCAGCGCTTCGACCCGTTGAGGATCCAGTTGTCGCCGTCCCGTGTGGCGACCGTCTGCAGACCCTGCGCCGAGTCGGACCCGGAGGTCGGCTCGGTCAGTCCGAAGGCGCCGATCACCTCGCCGCTGGCGAGCCTGGGGAGCCACTCGGCGCGCTGCTCCGGCGAGCCGCACACCCCGACCGCTCCGAGGGCGAGACCGTTCTGCACGCCGACGTAGGTGCTGACCGAGGCGTCCACCCGGGCGAGCTCGAGAGCGACCCAGCCGCGGAAGACGGCCGAGTTCTCGAACGCGGCCGTCTCGGGGAAGCCGAGACCGATCGTGCCCGTGCCGTGCAGCACCTCCACGATCTGGTGCGGGAACTCGGCGCGCTCCCAGTATTCGTTGACGATCGGCTTGATCTTCGTCTCGAGCTCCGAGCGGAGGTTCACGAGGAAGTCCTTCTCCCGCTCGCCGAGAAGGCTCTCGAAGCCGTAGAAGTCGCTCGCGAGTGTCTCGAAGGCCATGTCTGCTCCAGTGCGTCCAGGGGTCGGCGGGCCGCCGCGCGGCCAGCGCCAGCCTAGGCAGCGGTGCGCCGTCGCACAAAGCGGTTGGTAGTTTGATCTAACCGGACCGAAGGGATCACGACGGATGTTTGTGCGCATCGGCAACACGCCGCGGGACTACGCCTGGGGATCGCGCACCGCGATCGCCGAGCTGCTGGGCACTCCGCCGAGCGGACACCCCGAGGCCGAGCTGTGGCTCGGCGCACATGCCGGCTCGCCGGCTCGGATCCTCGACCCCGCGCAGACCGGCGGGGCCGCCGACCTCGCGGCCTGGGCGGAGACCGCACACCTGCCGTACCTCCTGAAGGTCCTCGCCGCCGCCGGCCCGCTCTCGCTCCAGGCGCACCCGTCGTCCGAGCAGGCCCGCGCCGGCTTCGAGCGGGAGAATGCCGCCGGGCTGGCTGCGGACTCCCTCGAGCGCAACTACAAGGACCCGTTCCACAAACCGGAGCTGATCTTCGCCCTCTCGGATCCGTTCGAAGCGCTCTGCGGCTTCCGCGACCCGGCTGCGAGCAGGCGGGCCCTCGACGCCCTGGCCGCGGTCTCCGGCGACGGGCGGATCTCGGCCTTCGCCGCCACGCTCGACGGCGACGCCGGCGCCGTGCTCCGCCGGGCCACCGAGTGGCTGCTCGGCGGCGACCCGGCCGTCGCGGGGCTCGTCGACGCCGTCGTCTCCGCCGCACGAGACGCCGACGGGCGCGACGCCGACACCGTCCGGATGCTCTCGGCGGCGTTCCCCGGCGATCCGGGCATCGTGCTCGCGCTGCTGCTCAACCGCGCGACACTCGCACCCGGCCAGGTGCTCTATCTGCCGGCCGGCAACATCCACGCGTACCTCTCGGGTCTCGGCATCGAGCTCATGGCCGCGTCGGACAACGTGCTGCGCGGGGGTCTCACCCCGAAGCGGATCGACGTGCCCGAGCTCGTCTCCATCCTCGACTTCGCGCCGATCGTCGCGACGCCGCTGGCTCCCGAGCACCCGGCGGCGGGGGTCGAGGTCTTCCGGCCCGACGTCCCGGACTTCGCACTCGAGCACATCGTGGTCGGCGGGGACGTCACGTCCGCACCGATCGACCTGCCCGGGACCGCGATCGCGCTCTGCACGTCCGGCGCCGTCGAGCTGACCGGGACGCAGGGCGGGACGCTCACCCTGCAGCGGGGGGAGGCGGCCGTCGTGACCGCCGACGAGGGCGACCTGACCGCCACCGGCGCCGGAACCCTCTTCGTCGCCACACCCAACCGGTGACGGACCGCTCGGGGCCCGGCGACCCGCGGGTCGGCTATCCTGCCCGGGTGACCACCGCTTCCTCGCCGCTCGCCGCGCGCAGCCGCGCCGCCCGGACGACGACCGGGACCGCGGCGTCCGTCTTCGCCTCGCTCCTGCTCTTCACGCTCTTCGCCGGCGACTTCTGGCGCAACCTCATCAGCTGGCCGGGCTACTTCGTGCTCGCCGCGCTTCTGGCAGCGGGGAGCGTGCTGTTCCTGGTGCGGCTGCGGCCGGCGTTCCGCTGGCGCAAGGCGCCGAAGACACTCGGGCTGTTTCTGCTGCTCGCGGTGGTGTCGATCGCGTGGTCCTCCTATCCGGGCGCCAGCGCTCTCGGCGTCCTCGCCCAGCTGGCGACGACGGCGGCGGCGGTCTTCCTCGCGCTCTGCCTCAGCTGGCCGGGGCTGGTGTCCGCGCTGAGCAACGCGTTCAAGTGGATCCTCGGCCTCTCCCTCGTCTTCGAGCTGATCGTCGCGGTGTTCGTGCGGCGGCCGGTGCTCCCCCTCACGCCGATCCAGCCCGTCCCGTCCGGCAAACTGCCCTCCGCGTTCTACTGGAGCCGGGATCTGCTGTTCCACGGCGGACCGATCCAGGGAATCCTGGGCAACAGCAACCTCCTCGCGATGGTCGCGCTGCTCGCGCTGATCGTCTTCGGAATCCAGCTCGCCGATCGCGCGCCCCGCCGCGGCGTCGTGATCACCTGGCTCGTCGTCGCCGCGCTGACGCTGGCGCTGACCCGGTCGTCGACCGTGATCGTCGCGACGCTGGTCACCGCCGTCGTGCTCGGTTTCGCGCTGTGGACGCGCCGCGTCGCCCCGAGCCGGCGCCGCCCGGTCTATCTCACGGCCGCGGCGACGGCCATCGCGGCTGTCGCGCTCATCGCCATCTTCGCTCCGCGTATCCCCGCACTCCTCGGCAAGAGCGAGGATCTGACCGGGCGGCTCGACATCTGGGAGAAAGTGATCGGGCTCGCGCAGCAGCGCCCGGTCTTTGGGTGGGGATGGGTGAGCTACTGGGCGCCCTGGGTCTCGCCGTTCCACGACCTCGCCGAGCGCAACGGCGTGGTCTACCTGCAGGCCCACAACGCCTGGCTGGACGTCTGGCTGCAGCTCGGCGTCATCGGCCTGATCCTCTTCGGCCTGCTCATCGTGAGCACGCTGTGGCGCTCGTGGTTCACCGCCGTGGACCGGCCGCGCGTCGACGTCGCCGACCGGCTCCCGTACACCGCTACCGCGCTGCTGCCTCTGCTGCTCCTGGCCGCCCTGCTCGCCCAGTCCCTCGCCGAGAGCCGCATCCTGATCGAGGCGGGATGGACCCTCCTCGTCGTGCTCGCGGTGAAGACGAAACAAGCCGCACCGTAGGATTCCAGGTATGGCCGAACCGCGCACCCCCCGGGTCCCCGCCGCGGTGACCGAGTTCCTGGGGTCGGCCCGCTTCAACTCGGCTCTCGCGCTCGTCGCGGTGGGCACCGCGTTCTCGACCCACGCGATCCGCGCCCTGATCGGCTGGCCCGGTCTGATCGGCGTGCTCGGCGGCCTCGCCGTGCTCGCCGCGATCTCGTTCGTCGCGCAGTGGAAGCTGATCGAATGGCACGGCCTGCTCCCGGTGTCGGCGCTGCTGTTCGTCGGCTGGTGCGCGCTGTCACTGCTGTGGAGCCAATACCAGTGGGCGACTCTCGCCGGCGTCATCTACCAGCTGCTGTTCGCCTTCCTCGCCGTCTACATCGCTCTGGTCCGCGACGCCATCCAGATCGTGCGCGTGGTGGGCGACGCCCTGCGCTTCCTGCTGACCGTCTCCCTCGCCCTCGAGGTGCTCAGCGGGCTGCTGATCGATCTGCCGATCACGTTCCTCGGCATCCAGGGCAACATCGCCGTCGGCGGACCGATCCAAGGCCTCTTCGGCACCCGCAACCAGCTCAGCATCGTCGCCCTCATCGCGTTCGTGACCTTCCTGGTCGAGCTGCGGACCCGTTCGGTGCGCCCGCCGCGTGCGGCGTTCTCCATCACCCTCGCCGTGCTCTGCATCCTGCTCGCCCACTCGCCCGTCATCGCGGCGGTCTCACTCGTCGTCGGACTCGCGACCTTCGCCCTGTACCTGATGCGCAAGGTTCCCGTGCACCAGCGCACCTTCGTGCAGTGGGGCCTCGCGATCCTCACCGTCGCCGCGCTCGTGCTGGCGTACCTGTACCGCACCCGCGTGATCGACCTCCTCAACGCGCGCGCCGACTTCCAGGTGCGCTACCGGCTCTGGATCCAGATCTGGGAGCTCATCCCGGTGCAGCAGAGCGTCGGCTGGGGCTGGGTCGGGGCGTGGCCCACCGAGCTGTACCCGTTCACGGCGATCCAGTCGGCCACGGGGGTCTACCATTCCGACGGCTTGAACGCCTATCTCGACGTCTACCTCCAGGTCGGCATCATCGGGCTGCTGCTCTTCGTGGCCCTGATCGCGCTGGCGTTCGTCCGCTCATGGCTCCTGGCCTCGAACCGGCGCAGCGTCGTCTACGCCTGGGCGCCGCTCGTGCTCGTCGCCCTGCTCGTGACGAGCGTGTTCGAGAGCTCGATCCTGGTGGAGGCGGGCTGGCTGCTGCTCATCGTCTGCACGGTGAAGGCGTCGCAGGGGATGAGCTGGCGGTTGCGGCTGCCGCGCCGCGACGCCGCGTGATGCCGCGACGGCGGGATCAGGCGGGCTGCAGGAGGTCGCGGAGCACATCCGCCCTGCCCCGGCTCGCATAGCGCTCGTAGAGGCCGGTCCTCGCCAGACGCAGCACGGGAAGCGCCCGGCGCAGGCGATTCGCCGGGAACTCGGCCCGTGTGCGTTCGAACGACGCCTTGGCCCTGGCCTCGGCCAGCTGCTCGGCGGAGACGCGATCGCCGAGAGCGGCGAGCCGATCCGCCAGCACGGCGAACCGGCTCGCGAGAGTCCGGTTGCGCTCCCCGCGGGCCTCGAGGACGCGGCCGATCTTGCGGGACAGGGTGGGTGCTCCGACGCCGATCTGGTTGGCACCATGCTGCCGGTAGTCGATCGTTGCCGCCCGGACGACACCGACGCGACCGGTCGCCGCAGCGATCATGGCGAGCCACTCGTCGTGCACCCAGTCCGCCGGGAACGGGGTCGCGAGGTCGAGCAGCGAGCGCCGGAAGACCACGGTCGCTCCCGTCGCCAGGTTGCGGCGCAGGAACGCCTCGAACGCCCTCCCGGACTCCTCGGCGGCGAACTCGTGCGGCTGGATCTCCAGCGACTCGAACAGCGTGCGCCCGAGCGGACGACCGTCCGCGTCCACCAGGTCGGCATCGGTGTGCAGGAGCACGAGGTCGGGGTCGGCTGCGAAGCGTTCGCGCAGCACGGCAAGACGGTCGTCATGCCAGCGGTCGTCCTGATCGCTCAAGGCGACGAGCTCCTGGGTCACAGCGCTCACCGCGCGCTCGAAGTTCGCCGTGACACCGAGGGGCGCGCCCGTCCCCTCGAGCACCACGATCGGCACGCCGGTGCCGTCGGCGGCGCGCCGGACGATCTCGAGGCTCCCGTCGCGCGAGCTGTCGTCGGCGACGACGACCTGCTCGGCCGGCGGCTCCTGCTCGAGGATGCTCGCCAGCTGCTCGTCGAGGAACCGGGCGCCGTTGTAAGTGCAGAGCGCGATCCCGACCGTCGGGAACCCGCTCATCGGCGCTTGAGGACCACCGAGAGCACGCCGAGGAACATACCGGCCATGATGGTCTGGGCTCCCAGGATCATCAGGAGCGAGGCGGGGATGGCGATCCGGAGCGTCGCGTTCGCGTCGAGCGCGCCGAACCCTCCGCTCGCCCAGAACGAGAACTGGACGACGGCGATCGCAAGGCCCAGTACGAAGAGGATGACGCCGGCGACCGCGGCCGACTCCAGGCTGATGCGGCGTTCGAGCCGGTCGAAGTTGCGACTGCGCGGTATGCGGAAGCCCTCGTGCTGGGCATAGATCTTCGTCAGGATGGCGAACAGCACCGCTTGGTAGCCGACCACGGAGAGCGCCGCAAGGTAGATCTGGCTGGAGACGTCGAAGCCGACGTCTCCGATGACGAGAGGCCCGAGGCTGAGGAAGAACGTCCCGAGGATCCCGATCGCGAACGCGACCGTCCCCGGCACCAGGAACAGCCAGCGCGGGCTGAAGATCAGCAGGAACCGCAGGTGACGCCACCCGTCGCGCCAGCTGCGCAGGTGCGGCGGGCGCGAACGTCCGTCCTTCTTGAGGGTCGTCGGGACTTCGCTGACCCGCGAGCCGCCGAGTGAGGCCTTGACGACCATCTCGCTCGCGAACTCCATGCCGGTCGTCTGGAGCTTGAGGTCGAGGATCGACTGGCGGTTGAATCCGCGCAACCCGCAGTGGAAGTCTCGGATCGGCGACCGGAAGAAGATGCGGCCGACCGCCGAGAGCACCGGATTCCCGAGGTACTTGTGCAGCGGCGGCATGGCGCCCGGCTCGATCCCGCCGAGGAAGCGATTCCCCATCACCAGCTCGTCGCCGGCGCGCAACCGCTCGACGAAGGGGTCGAGGTTGGCGAAGTCGTAGCTGTCGTCGGCGTCGCCCATGATCACGTAGGTGCCCCGCGCGGCGGCGATCCCGCCGATGAGGGCGGCGCCGTAGCCCTTCTCGGCGACATCGACGACGCGGGCGCCGAGATCGCAGGCGATCTGCTGCGACCCGTCCGTGCTGCCGTTGTCGGCGATGAGGACCTCACCGGACACGCCGCTGCGCTCCAGATAGCCCAGCGCCTTCTCGATGCAGGTCGCCAGGGTCTCCGCCTCGTTGAGGCACGGCATCAGGATCGACAGCTCGATCACGTCGGTCTTCTGCATGCGGGTGGGCGTTCCTTGCTCTCTCGTGGGCGTACCGATACTAGCCGCAGATGCCGTACGGCCCGGCCACGGCTCGCGTGATGCGATAGTGGAGTCGTGAACAGGAATCCAGCCCGGTGACGCCGACCATCGACGTGGTGGTCCCCGTGCACGGCAAATGGGAGCTGACCGCGGCCTGCCTGGCCGCCCTCGCCGCCCAGACCGTGCCGCATCGGGTGATCGTGGTCGACGATGCGAGTCCCGACGACACCCTCGACCGCCTCCGCGAGCACCCGGAGGTGCAGGTGGAGGCCCTCGGCAGCAACCGTGGATTCGCCGCTGCCTGCAACCACGGGATCGCCGCGGGCGACGGAGACATCGTGGTGCTGGTCAACAACGATGTGACGGCCGACCCGCGCATGCTCGAGGAGCTCGTCGCCGCTCTCGGGGCGCACCCGCGCCTCGGCAGCGCCGCCCCCCTGCTGCTGCGGCCGGACGGCCGGGTCGACTCGTACGGGCTGTGCGCCGACGTCACGATGGCCGGCTTCGTGCGCGGTGTCGGGCGGACGCCGGAGGAGGTGATCGCCTCCCCCGGTCACCGGCTGCTCGGTCCCTACGGCGCGGTGGCCGCCTTCCGCCGCGCTGCGCTCGACGAGGTCGGTCTGCTCGACGAGGGGATCTTCATGTACGGCGAGGAGCTCGACCTCGCACTCCGGCTCAGTGCGGCCGGCTGGGGCTGCGCGGCCGCCCCGGATGCGCGGGGAGTGCACCTGGGCGGCGGGACCTCCGGCAAGGCGTCGGCGACGCAGCGCCGACGGGCCGGGTTCGGACGCGGCTACCTGCTGCGCGCCTACGGCGTGCTCGGCAGCTTCGCCGGGGCGCGCGCCGTGATCACCGAGGTCATCGTCTGCGCGGGCGATCTGGTGCTCTCGCGCGATCTGGCCTCGCTGCGCGGGCGATCGAGCGGCTGGCGTGCCGGTGCGAACACCTACCGGCGGTCGCGGTCCATCCCGGGCGTCGACCGCGAGCTGGGCTTCGTGGCCTCCCTCCTGCTCCGCGTCGGCGATCGGCGGGGCTGACATGAGCGATCAGCTGCCCCCCGAGATCTCCCTGCGCCGCGCGGCGATGTCGTTCGTCACGCTCGTGGGAGGCGTCTCCCTCGCCGTGATCCCCGCAGCAACGATCTCGATCGCCTCGCGTGTCTTCGCCCTCGACCAGCAAGGGGCCGTCGCGGTCGCGAGCATGGTCGCGACCTTCGCCGGCCAGGTCACCTTCGCCGTCGTGGTGGAGTCGCGCCTGAGCTCCGCGGGCACGGAGCGCCGGGTCACCTTCCCGCTGTGGCTCGCAGCCCTGTCGATCCTCGCCGCCGTGGCCGTCGTGATCCTGCCCACCAACGCCGCGGTACTCTGCGTCGCGTTGCCCGTGCTCGTCGCCTCCCTCGAAGTCGGGAGGGGCGTTTCCGTCGCCGAGCACCTCGACGTCCGCGAGATGTGGTCGGCCATCGCAGTCGGCGCGGGCGCCCTGGTCGGGGTGCTCAGCGCCTTCGCCGGGGCGACGTGGGCCCTCATCCCCCTGGTCGCCGGCATCACGGCCGCGACGATCGTGCGATCGATGCCGGTGGCCCACCGCGCCTCGCGCCCGCACCCGCGGGTGATGGGCTGGGTCGTCACCGACGTGGCCGTCACAGGAGGCGTGTACCCCCTGCTCAACGCGACCATCCTCGGTCTGCTGGGGCCGGTCACCGCCGTGCTGTTCACCTCGATCTCGACGGTGTCCGGCCTGCTCGCCATCCCGCTCAACTACATGCGCCTGCGCCTGCTCAAGACGCACTCGCGGCTGGACATCCTGCTCGCCGCCGGATCGGTGACGGCGGCCGTGATCGTGATCTTCATCGCCGAGTGGCTCGGCGTGTTCGGCTTCCTGTTCTCGTCGGCCTGGACCTCCAGCGCGACCGCCCTCCCCCTGTTCGTCGCCTGCCTCTGGCGGGCCGCCTCGCTCGCGACGACGATCCCGTTCGCCTCGCTGCGGCGCATGGGCGAAGCCAAGCTGCTCACCATCCTCCGCGCCGCTGTCGCGGTCCTGACCTTCGGCGCGGCCATCGCCGTGGTCGGCACCGGGTCGCTGACCGGGGTGTTCGCGGTCCTCCTCGGCGGCGAGCTGCTGCAGGCCGCCACCTACGAGATCGCGCACCGGCGGCGGCGGGCGGTCGCTCCTCCGGCCGCCGGATAGGCTGACCCGGTGCCCCGCATCCTCGTCGACCTCCTGTTCCTGACCGGGCGCAAGGGAGGCATGGAGTCGTACCTCCGCCGGCTGTACTCGGCCATGCCCCAGGATGCGGGCGTCGAGTTCGTCGGGGTGATCTCGCGCGAGGCCGAAGCCCTCGATCTCGGCTGGTTCCCCGGCGAGACCGTGCGCTCGGGGATCGCCGGCGAGGACAGGGTCGCGTGGGCGCTGGGAGAACTGCGCTCCGTCGCACCCTGGGCGCGCAAGGCGGGCGCCGCGCTCGTGCACAGTCCCGCCAACGTCGGGCCGGTGCGCTCCTCCGTGCCGGTGGCGCTCACGGTGCATGACGCGCTGCCGTTCGCCCACCCGGAGTGGGTGCCCGGCCGGCACGCGACCGTGCTGCGGTGGTTGGTGCGTCGGGCCGCACGCAATGCGGCGCGGGTCATCACCATCAGCGACGCGTCCCGGGACGACATCGTGCGGCACCTGGGAGTGCCCGAGGAACGGATCGACGTCATCCCGCTCGCCGGCGGCGCCGACGTGCCGGTCGGACCGGTGCCCCTGTCCGGTCGGCCCACCGTGCTGACGATGGGCAACCGTCTCCCGCACAAGAACGGCGAGACGCTCGTCGCCGCCCTCGCGGAGCTGCCCGCCGAGACGCGCCCCCGGCTCGTCGTGACGGGCGAGACCGACGGTGTCGATCCGCTGCACCGGCTGGCCGAGCGGCTCGGCGTACTGGACGACGTCGACTTCGTGGGCTGGGTCTCGGCCGATGCACTCGAGCGGCTGTACGCGGACGCCACCGTGGTGGCGGTCCCGAGCCTGTTCGAGGGCTTCGGGTTACCCGTGCTGGAGGGGATGTCGCGCGGCCGCCCCGTCGTGTGCTCCGATCTGCCCGTGCTGCACGAGACCGGAGGGCCCGCGGCCAGCTATGTCCCGGCGACGGACCCGCGCGCGTGGGCGGCCGAGCTGTCGCGACTGCTCGGCGATTCCGCCGAGCGCGAGAGACTCATCGCCGCCGGCCTGCGACGCACCGAGGAGTTCTCCTGGCGGACGACGGCCGAGCGGACGCTCGCGTCGTTCCAACGGGCGCTGGAAGAGGCCTAGCCCCGGGCGGACGCGTAGCGGTCCAGGATCTCGGCGATCGAGACGTCGAGAGAGCGCTGCACGCTCGCCTCCGCGTACCAGGCCCGCGTCGATGCGCGCAGCTCCGGCCCGGCCTCCAGCGCGCGGACGATCGCGTCGGCGAGCTCCTCGGGCTCTGCCGACGCCGCGACGAAGCCGTTCACCCCCGGATCGATGAGTTCGACGGCCGCGTTGTCGTCGCCGGCGACCACGACGCTGGGCGTGCCGGAGGCCGCCGCCTCCGCCACCACGAGGCCGAACCCCTCACGCCGGGACGGGTTGACCAGCACCGCGGCCCGGCCCATCAAGGCGGTGAGCTCGTCGTCCGGGACCCGGCCGCGCACATCGACCGGGACACCGGCCGCCTCGGCGGCCTCGAGCAGCGCCGGGGTCTCCGGACCCGTCCCGGTCACCACCAGCCGGGCTCCCGGGACGCGCTCACGCACGACGGCCAGCGCCGCCGGGAGCACGGTGAGTTGCTTGTCGGGGATGTGCCGGCCGGCGAAGAGCAGGAGGCCGGGGTCGACGTCGTCGGACGCCGGTCGCGGCGCACCGGCGAGATCGACCAGCCCCAGGACGAATCCGGTCCCCGCCCGCAGACGGCTCCGCGCACGGCCCAGGGTGAACAGGCTGTTCACGCTCACGTCATCGCTGCGACGCAGGCCGAGCGCCTGCAGCACAGCGGCGACCGTGCCGACCGCCGCACCCGAATACTCGCGCCACTTGCGCGCGGGCCACACCTCGAGCCAGTCCGCCAGCAGCCAGGGACCGCGCCGGCCGAGCGCCGCGCGGGCGGCGAAGACGTTGAGCGGAGGCAGCGCGCTGACGGTCACCAAATCATAGTCGCGCCGCGTGCGGCGCAGTCGCGTGAAGACCTGCGTCGCGAAGCGCACGGCTGACGAGGTGAGCCGGTTCCCCTGCTCGTCGGCGATCGGGCCGTCCCAGATCGGGACGACGCGGAACGGCTGCTCCGTCGGCGTCGGCCCGTCCCACTGCACCCGGGTCAGGAAGTCGACGGCATGGCCGGCATTCGCGAGCCGGGCGGCGAGCTCGGCGTACACGCGCTCGCCGCCTCCTGTCGTGTAGGGATAGAGGCAGTCGTAGACGATCGCGATCCGGAGGGGTGCGACCTCCGTCATCGCGTGGGTCCCGCCACGAGGCCGGCGTGCTCCGGCTCCGGCCGCTCGACGAGGGTCGCCGTCGGGGCGGCCCGCTGCGAGAGCCGCGCCAGGTAGGCCATGAGCGCGGCGCTCACGAGCGCGTACAGCGCCGCGAGCACGAACCAGCCGAGCGGCGGCTGCCACTGCGGGTCCTTGAACAATCCGCCGATCGGGACGTCGAGGCCTGTCACGTACCGGCGCAGGACGAGGACGAACGACAGGTTCACGAAGACCCACAGGAGCGCGCTCATCGTCCAGGTGATCCGCGGGGCGAGGAAGTCGACGCGCTCGCCGCCGCGCCGGGAGAGCGCCCAGGCGGCGATCGCGAACGCCGTGAGGTACAGGAAGAGGCCGTAGCGGCCCTGCCAGATGATGCCGGTCTGCCGCGCCGAGTAGGCCTGCACGACGATCGGGAGGAGCACGACCACGGCGCCGGTCACGGCGAGCGTGAGCACCTCGCGCCGGCGGGCGGTGACGAACGCCAGCACCACCAGCAGGGTCACTGCGGCGACGGCGGGCCAGAGCGCGTAGCCCGGAAGCGGGGTGTCGAACCAGCCGAAGTAGCCGAGGGTCTGGACCGCGAAGGTGGGGATCATGCGCACCATGTAGGCGGCGGCGGGGAGGAAGCCGGCCCCGACCAGCGGCGCGTCCGACTTCTCCGCCTGCCCGGACAGGCTTCCGCCTCCCAGCGTCCAGAGGAGGGAGAAGAGACCGCCCGCCGCGATGAGCGCCAGCCAGAGCCAGCTCGAACGGGCGACGAAGAGGTTCTTCACTGCCGTCCAGCCGACGGCGAACAGGCAGAGCCCGACCACGACCACGAGCCAGAGCGGACCGAGCGCGCGCGCGTTCGCCAGGGCGATGGACGACACCGTCACGACGATCCACAAGGAACGCCGCGAGAGGAGAGGGACGGGATACCCGGGATCGTGGTGCTCGAGCAGCCGCAGCAGTGCCATGGCGAGGGCGAAGGCCGAGAGCGCCTCGAAGCCGTTGGGGTTCACCGCACCGGTCAGGTACACGACCATCGGCAGAGCGCCGAAGAGGAGCGCGGCCGGCATCCAGCGCGCGCGCACGGTCGCGATCGCGGCCTGCGCCGCCCAGGCGAAGAACAGCGCCCCGACCAGCCCGCTGACGATCCGCATCGCGTACACGCCGGCGTTGCCGTCGATGAACAGGCTCGGCCAGCCCACGACGTAGTAGTAGAGAGGGTTGTACGCGCTCACCCAGGTCGCGACCTCCACGCTGCCGCCCGCGTCGCCGAGCTCGGCGCCGCAGTCTCCGGACTGTGCCGGGTGGAAGGCGAAGCACAGCACCTGCTGCGTGTAGGCATAGCCCTGCGGGAGGTCCATGACGAGCTGACGCTGGTCGGGCACGCGGTGGCCGATCAACTCGCCGTGCACCTGCGCGACAGCCTTGACGACGTGGGCGTTCTCGTCGGGGACCGAGAGCACCGGGGTGGCGAGCGCCCAGCAGCCGGCCAGGGCGGCGAAGAGCGCGAAGGCGATCCAGAAGACGCGGACGGGGCGGAGGACGCGGGGCACAGTCGGATTATGGCTCATCGTGCGCTCACGACGCGGGAGCCTCGGCGCGGGGCGCCCGGACCCGCATCCCGATCAGGTGCACCACGAGGCCGACCGCCGGGCCGGCGGCCAGAGCCAGTGCCGCCCGGGTCGGCAGTTCCACCGGGAGGAACAGGAGCACCAGGGTGACGACGGACGCGACCACCCAGCCCGTGGCATAAAGGCCGTGGGCGTCGCGGGCGAGGACGGCGGATCCGCTGACGAACAGGGCGCCGATGAGCCCGGACGACGCGATGAGCGCGACCAGCACGCCGGCCCCGAGATCGAACTCCGCACCGAAGACGAGATGCATGACCGGCTCCCCCCACAGCCACGCGGCCCCGCACAGCACGAGGATGACGACGGCGATGCCGGCGAGCAGCAGAGCGACCGTGCGTCCGACCTGTTCGGGCTGGTGGGAGAACCGGCTCACCAGCATGCTCGACAGCGCCGTCAGCGGGACCAGGATCGGCGCCCGGGTGAGGGTGACGGCGAGGACGAGGGAGCCCAGCTGCGCATGGTTGTCGCTCCCGGCGAAGAACGAGAGCACGAGCGGGAACCCGTTGATGAGCACGGCCGTCGCCGAGGCCGCGAGCATCGTGCGGCCGGTGTTCGCGATGAGGGCGGGGACGCCGATCGTGAGACGCGCGTTGCGGACGAGCGCGCGCGGTGCGCTGAGGAAGACGATCGCGAGCGACAGCGGGAACGGCAGGATCACCGCGACGGCCAGCAGCACCAGGTCGTGCGAGAACGACAGGACCGTCACGACGCCGAGCACGCGCAGGATGCCGTCGATCGCGACGATCGCGGCGAGCTGCCGCCACATGCCGGCGCCCGCCATGACCCCGGAGGCCCCCGCGACCAGGCAGTTCAGTGCGGCGCCGACGGCGACGAACCACGCGAGACCCTGGTGCTCGGCGCCGAGACTCGGGGCGGCCCAGAGCAGGCTCGTCACCATCACGACGGCGGCGACGACCAGCGCCGTGACGCCCGCGAACGCCCACATCGACACGGTGCGGGCCGAAGCCGCAGCGGGTCCCGCCGCGCGCGCGACCTGCGTCTGGGCGGTGGCCCGCGTGGACTCCTGCTGCAGCCCGAAGAGGATGCCGACGACGAGGAAGAGCGCGGACCAGAAGACCGAGAAGACGCCGTATCCTGCGGCCCCGACCGTCGTGTACACGCGCCACGTCACCACGTACCCCGCGACGCCGGCGATCACCGTCGCCCCCAGGATGAGTGCGACCGACGAGCGGGCGGAGCGTCCCTCCGCGCCGCTGCGGATCTCGGGGAGGGGCTCGTCGAGCGGCTCGTAGGCGGTGATGAGGAACTCCAGGGAGGGCGTGGCAGGATGGACGGCGCCGCCGCGGCGGCAGCCCAACCCTACGATGAAAGACTGGAAGCAGTGACGATCGACATCATGATGCCGTTCTATGGCGACCCGCAGCTGTTCCGCGCGGCCGTGCAGAGCGTGCGGGACCAGACCCACCAGGACTGGCGGCTGGTCGTGATCGACGACGTCTACCCGGACACCGAGCCGGGCCGCTGGGTCCAGTCCCTCGGCGATTCCCGCATCGTCTACGTGCGCAACGAGACGAACCTCGGCGTGAGCGGCAACTTCAGCAAGTCGGTCGAGCTCGTACAGAGCGACCACTTCGTCCTCATGGGCTGCGACGACCTGCTGGAGCCCGACTACCTCGCCGTCATGACCTCCGCCATCGAGCGGCATCCCGGAGCCTCGTACTTCCAGCCCGGGGTCGTCGTCATCTCGGACGACGGCACCCCGTCGCTCCCGCTGGCCGACCGGGTGAAGACCTGGTACCGGCCGGACGCGACCACCGAGTTCGTGCTCACCGGCGAGCGGATGGCCGTCAGCCTGCTCCGCGGCAACTGGGCCTACTTCCCGTCGATCTGCTGGAACACCGAAAGCGTGCGCGCGCACGGTTTCGACCCGGCGTTCGACGTCGTGCTGGATCTGAAGCTCCAGCTCGACATCACCCTCGACGACGGCTCGATCGTGGCCCTCCCCGACCGCGTCTTCCGCTACCGCCGCCACGCGGGCAGCGTGTCCTCCTGGACGGCGCAGGACGGCACCCGCTTCGACGAGGAGCGCGCGTTCTTCCTCGCCGTCAGCAGGCGGCTGGCGGCGCGCGGCTGGCGCACGGCCTCCCGGGCCGCGGCGGCCCACTGGTCGTCCCGCCTCAACGCCGCGACGAAGATCCCGGGCGCGCTCGCGAAGCGCGACGGCACGGGCCTGCGCGCGCTGCTGCGCCACGTGTTCACCGGGTGGAGGTGAGGCCGCGTCGCCGCGACGCGCGGGTCAGATCGTGCCGGCCATGATCGCGCCCGCCGCGGCGAGCGCTCCCGCCCCGACGACCACCCACGGGACCACCCGGCGCAGGTGAGCCAGGAAGAGGCCGATAAGGGCGAGGAACAGCGGCAGCAGCACGATGCCGTAGCGTTCGCTCAACGGCGTGTAGTAGCCCATCGACACTCGGGTGAACACCGCCAGCAGCGGTCCGAGCAGAAGCGAGACGACCAGGACCGACACGGCGGCGACGAGCCCCCGGCCCGATCGGAATCGCTGATCGACGATCAGCCCGATCACGGCCGCGACCGAGAGCAGACCCAGAACCCCGACGACGGCCGCCGTGACGATCGACGTCTGGAACCCCGGGACGCCGATGTTCGTGATGAATCGAAGCGACTCGGCCACGATCGCGTGGACGGAGAGCGGCTGCGCTGTGTCGACGGACGGGCGTTCGCCGGGAAGCTGCGCCCGCGCCCTGATGACGAGCCACGCTGCTTGCGCCACGACGGCGACGGCGACGGTCAGGACCGCCACGAGAAGGCGTCGATCGCGCAGTACCCGGCCGAGCGTCGGTCGGGCCTCGCCCTCCCCCGCCGGCCGCGTCAGGGCACCGAGCATGAGCGCCAGCGAGACGGCGCCGACCGCCGCGATGTTCTGGACTTTGAGCAGCGTGGCGATCGCGGCCGCCACGGGGAGAAGCACGTACGCCGCCCTCCTCCGCTCCCAGACCGCGACCCCGGCGACGCCGAGCCACGCGCCGGCCGCGACGGACGGAGCGTCGGTGCTGATGTACGTGTTCGACCAATAGGCGACGGGCGTCGCCACGACGAGCAGACCCAGCCCCAGCGCGGAGAGCCCGTCCACACGGAGGGCGCGCAACAGCGCCCACACACCGACCGCCCCCAGGGCCAGCCAGAAGGCGCCGACGAGCCGGCCCGCGTCGACGAAATCGACCCCCAGCCCGATGAGGGGCTGCGCGAGAGTCCACGTGACCGCGAAGTAGACGGGCGAGTAGATGTCCGCCCCGGTCCCTCCCGCGTACGGGTATTTCGCGTCCGACCCGAAGTCGTGCCCGTCACAGCGGTCCGTCGTCACGACGTAGTTCAGCACGCCGCGGCACGCCAGCGCCTGGCGGGCCACCTCCCCCGTCTCCTCGCCTCCTCGCACGATCCCCTGCGTGGGGATCTTGGCGAGGTAGTCGATGTAGACGTACTCGTCATAGGGCGAGATGGCGCGGTGCTGGGAGGCAGAATGTGCGACCAGACCGATGCTCGCGGCGACGAGCAGGAGCACGGGGACGAGGACCCCTCTGAGCACGCGCGCGATCCAGGCTCCCCCTCGGAGGTTCGGCATGCTCGCCTTCCTGATCGATTGCAGAACCCCGATCCTATCAATCGCCTCACGCCGTCCGCGCAGGCGGGCGTGCGACAATGGTGCCGGCCCTCGGCCTGTCCGCGCCCCTATCTAGTACCGTGATTGCCATGCCCTTCGCTCTCTCCGACACGCTCGTCGTGATGCCTGCGTTCAACGAGGAGGAGTCCGTCGCGGCCGTCGTTGCGGAAGTCCAGGCCAAGCTACCCGGCGTGACCTGCCTGGTGGTCGACGACGGTTCGCTCGACCGCACAGCGGAGGAGGCTCATCGTGCAGGTGCCCTCGTCGCCTCCATGCCCTTCAACATGGGAGTCGGCGGCGCCATGCGACTCGGGTTCCAGTACGCGACGGAGAATGGCTTCCCGGTCGTCGTCCAGATCGACGCGGACGGCCAGCACGACCCGGCCAGCGTCCCGAGCCTCCTCGCGGCGCTCGACGGTGCCGACCTCGTCATCGGCGCGCGGTTCTCCGGCCAAGGCGACTACGAGGTCAAGGGCCCCCGACGCTGGGCGATGAATGTGCTGTCCAGTGTCCTCAGCCGCGTCGTCCAGTCCTCTCTCCGCGACACGACGAGCGGGTTCAAGGCCAACGGCCCCCGAGCCGTCGCGCTCTTCGCGCACTCGTTCCCCGCCGAGTACCTCGGCGACACCGTCGAGGCGTTGGTGATCGCCGCCCGCGCCGGGCTGACGGTCACTCAGGTGCCTGTCGCGATGCGACCGCGCACGACGGGCCAGCCCTCGCACAACCCGATCAAAGCGGCCGTCTACCTCGGCAGGGCGTTCGTCGCCCTGCTCGTGGCCCTGATGCGGCCCCGGACGGCTCTGAAGGAGACGGCGACCGCCTGATGTCCATCACCAGCTACATCTTCGGCATCCTGGCCGCCCTGTTCACCCTGTACGTCGTGATCGAGATGCTCCGGCGCGGCCGGATGCGCGAGCGTCACGCGATCTGGTGGATCATCGCGGGCGTGCTCGCACTCGTGATCGGCGTCTTCCCCGCGATCCTCGACTGGGCTGCGCATCTGATCGGCGTCGGAGCGCCGGTCAACCTGGTCTTCTTCGTCAGCATCGCGGTGCTGTTCCTGGTCTGCATCCAGCACAGCTCCGAGCTCACCACGCTGGAGAGCAAGTCGCGCACCCTCGCCGAGCGCAGCGCCCTCCAGGAGATACGCATCGCGCGCCTCGAGGAGCAGGTCACCCGGCTGACCCGCGACGAGGACTGAGGTCGTCCCCGCCGCGGGCGGGGCTCAATAGCAGACGGCCATCTGGTCCACTGCGGTCGTGACGGCAGCCGGGCCGCCCGCGATCTTGAGCGAGGTCGTACCCAGCCGGATGAGCTGGTCGCCGATGGTGCGCGGCACGCACTCCGGCTTGACCAGCAGCACCGGCTGCGAGCTCGACCCTGCCGCCGCAGCGGCCACGAGGGCGTCCTGCCATGCCACAGCCGACGCGAAGTAGAGCGACGGCGAGCTGTTGGAGCCGTACGCCGACGAGACGAGGAGCGAACTCGTCTCGAAGCGCGTCGTGCCCCCGATCCGGCTGACCGTCATGCCCGCGGTCTGCACGTCCGACGCCCACGTCGCCGGGATGACGGTCGTGCCGCCGACCGCCGTGACGGTCTTCACCGCT
This sequence comes from Leifsonia sp. ZF2019, assembly GCF_019924635.1. Classification (NCBI taxonomy): domain Bacteria; kingdom Bacillati; phylum Actinomycetota; class Actinomycetes; order Micrococcales; family Microbacteriaceae; genus Leifsonia; species Leifsonia sp. ZF2019. Next base: position 1,214,636 of record NZ_CP065037.1, on the reverse strand, counting down.
TTGCCGGTCAGGTACGCGCGGGTGCCCTGGTCGAGGCTGGTCCCGTAGACCAGGATCAACGGGCGCCCCTGCTTGGCGGCGACCGGGGCCGCCGAGAGCGCATCCGGATAGCTCATACCCGACGCGGCATAGACGGAGGTGGCCGACGGGAACGCGTACGAGGCCACCAGGCGCGACGTCTCGAAGCGGTCGGATCCTCCGATCCGGACGATCTTCGACCCGAGGCCCGCGAGCTGGTTGTACGCCGCGTCGGAGATGGCCTCGGCGCCGCCGACGACGACGATCGTGGTCGGCTTCAGCCGCGTCAGTTCTGCGAGCACGCCCGCGGGCACCTGTCCGGGGGTCGTCAGGAGCACGGGTCCGTGCTGTGCGCCGGCCGCGGGAGCCGCCGCGAGAGCGTCCGGGAAGTCGAGCCCGGAGGCGACGTACGCGACCGGCACGCCCGGCGTCGGGAACGACTGCTTCGAGACGGCGATGGCCGTCGTGAACCGGTCGTCGCCGGCGACACGCGTGACCGGCGGTGGGCCGTTCGTCACCGGCGACACGAAGGCCGTCTTACAGCCCAGCGGCGCGTTGCCGGCTCTGTCGCCGGGGAGGGCGATCGCGGTGACGCACGCCCCGTACTGGCCGTACCCGCTCCACGCCTGTTGGGCGACGAAGCCGTGGTTGTTCCCCACGCCGGGATACGCCGCTCCGACGTCCGGTCTGCTCGCATTGGCGGTGATCGTCGTCGACGTGATGCCGGCCGGGGTGTTCCAGGTGATCTGGACCTGCACCGGCGCGGCGATGCTCGTCTGATCGAAGGCCCATCCCGAGAGCGTGAAGGGCTGATTCGCCGTCACCGTCGCGGCGTCGTACGTGCCGATCGGCGGGTGGACGTTCGCACCGAAGGCGAACTGCTGCAGCTGAGCCTGTGTGCCGTTGAAGATGTCCTGGTCACCGGCGAACGTCCCGGAGCTGGCGTACTGCCAGATGGTCCAGTCCAGCCAGCCGGCCGCCAGCGCTCCGGGCGTGCTGGTCCCGTAGCGCGCGACGAACAGGGGGTACGCCCCGAATGTGGTGTTGGAGCCGGTGCAGGTGTTCCACCAGTTGGCCGTGGAGTAGATGGCGGGGTTCACACCGGTGAGCGCCCGCATGGTGTTCACGAAGTCGGAGATCCACTGTGTCATCTGGCCGGTCGAGAGTCCCCAGCAGGTGCCGGAGCCGTCCGTCGCGTACTCGATGTCGAGCAGCGGGGGGAGAGTGCGGCCGTCCGGGCTCCATCCGCCGCCGTGCTGGTAGAAGAACCGGGCCTGGGTGGCGCCGTCCGTCGTGTTCGGAGTGGCGAAATGGTAGGCGCCGCGGATCATCCCGACGCTGAGGGCGCCCGCGTACTGCGAGGGGAAATGGCTGCTCGTGTAGTAGGTTCCCTCGGACGCCTTGATGTAGGCGAAGCGCGAGCCCGCCGCCCACTGGGCGCCCCAGTCGACGTTCGGCTGCCAGCCGCTGACGTCCTGTCCCAGGACGCCTCCGACGCCGAGGGCGGCGGAGGCGCTGAGTCCGGACCTCGACTTCGCCGTTCCCTCCTCCGCGGCGATCGTGGAGCCCATGACGTGGTTGCCCGCGGCGTTCTGCTCGGCGAGGCTCGGGTTCTCGCCCGCACCCTCTGAGGCGTCGGCCGTGGCGGACGGCGTCGGTGTCGGTGTCGGGGTCGCCGACGAGGTCGGCTCCGGAGTCGCCGTGGCGCTCGCGGATGCGGACGGCGCCGGTGTGGGCGTCGTCGCGGTCTCGGCTTGTGCGGGTGCGGCGCCGAGAAGCGCCAGCACCACCGCGGTGGTCAGGATCGGGCCGAATTTCATCGTCGACATCCGCTCTGTGTGTGGGGATCGGGAGAGTGGAGGTCTCCGTCGGTCGGGTCCGTCCGGAAACGCATGCAGGTCTGTGCAGTCTATGCTGCGGCACACCGTATGCGAACACTTCAGATTGCGAACACGCCGACGACCGCCCTGTTCGGCGCGGAAAGCGCGTGCGCGGAGCGGATCGGAGAAGGGTCAGCGCCGCTTCAAGCGGCTTCGGACCTTCTTCGCGACGACCGCGGGGCCGCCGTTGCTCATGTAGTGGAAGAACAGGCCGACGTCGTGACGCAGACCGTGCTTCTTGCGGCGGGTCGTGGGGCGACGCACCGGCTTTCCCGTCCCGACGACGCCGCGGGCGACGAGATCTGCCGCGTGAGCCGGAGCCGCGACGAAGTCGATGAGCGGCCGCAGGACCGCCCCCCAGAAGTAGCGCTGGCGGACCCGGGCGATGTTGCGGCGCGCGGCACGGATGAACTTCTCGTCGTAGAGCACCGTCTCGAGCGCGTCGGCGAGCGCCTCCACGTCCCCGGACGGGACGACGACGCCGAGCTTCTCTTCCTCCACCAGCTGGGCGAAGTGGTCGCCCTCCGTCACCACCATGGGCAGACCCGCCCACAGATAGTCGAGGATGCGCGTGCGGAACGAGAAGGTCGTCTCCACGTGCGAGAAGTGCGTGCTCACCCCGGCGTCCGCCTCGGTGAGGTAGTTCTGGCGGTCCGCGTAGTCGACCCACGAGCTGTTGAAGAACACGGCGGAGTCGAGCACGCCGAGGTCCCGCGCCAGTTGCCGCGACTCCGCGACGATCCCCATCTCGGGAACGCCGGGATGCGGGTGCTTGGTGC